>NZ_VTHL01000001.1:0-561490 GCF_008271285.1 Hymenobacter lutimineralis
GTGCCCCCACCCGTACCCGGACGACCCAAAGTGTGCGGTTCGACCAATTTCCATTCCCGTTCGCTTAATTCATGGCGGCGTAGCATGCCGCTAAGCTACGACCACTGTCCACACTCCCTAGTATTGTCATGCTGAGCGGAGCCGAAGCATCTGTACCGCTTCGTTGCAATGCTATTCAGACAACGCGGTAGAGATGCTTCGACTCCGCTCAGCATGACACTGTTCTTACAGCTTAGGAAAGCACTTCCTTGGGCTCGATTTCGGCAGGCTCGTCTTGCAGCAGGCCTTTGGCTTTGGCTACCACGTTCTCCACCGAAAAGCCAAACAGCTCCATCAGCACCTCGCCCGGCCCCGACTCGCCGAAGCGGTTGATACCAATGACGGTACCCTCGTCGGTGACGTACTTGTGCCAGCCCATAGGCGAGCCGGCTTCGATGGAAACCCGCTTGCGCACCGAGGGCGGCAGCACCTGGCGCTGGTAGGCTTTATCTTGTTGCTCAAACAGCTCCCAGCTGGGCATGCTCACCACGCGGGTGGCGTGGCCTTCCGCTTCCAAGGCTTTCTGCGCTTCCAGGGCCAAGGACACTTCCGAGCCGGTAGCCAGCAAAATCAGCTCGGGCTGACCCGATTCGGCTTCCTTCAGAATGTACGCACCCTTCGCTACGCCTTCGCGGGCCGAGCCATACTGACTCTGGTCGAGCACCGGCAGCTTCTGGCGCGACAAAATCAGCACCACCGGCGACTTGGGCTTGGTCATGGCCACGCGCCAAGCTTCCACGGTCTCGTTGGCGTCGCCGGGGCGCAGCACAATGATGTTGGGAATGGTGCGCAAAGCCGCCACGTGCTCTACCGGCTGGTGCGTGGGACCATCCTCGCCCAGCCCGATGCTGTCGTGAGTAAACACGAACGTCACGGCCGATTCGGCCAGGGCCGTGAGGCGAATGGCGCCGCGCATGTAGTCGGAGAAGGTGAGGAAGGTGCCGCCGTACACGCGCACCCCACCGTGGTGCGACATACCGTTCAGGGCCGCGCCCATGGCGTGTTCGCGCACCCCAAACCACACGTTGTTGTAGTGGTACTGCCCGGGCTGGAAGCTGATGTCGCTGCTGGTGGGCATTTCGTTGGAACTGGCCAAGTCAGCCGAGCCGCCAAACAGATAGGGAACCGTCTTTTTCAGCGCGTTCAGGGCTTTGCCCGATGCCTGGCGCGTAGCCAGGGCTCCATCGGCCGCCGTGAAAACCGGCAGCTCCGCATCCCAGCCCGCGGGCAACTCACCCGCAAAGGAGGTCTGGAACTGCGCCGCTTCAGCCGCAAACTCCTGCTGGTAGCGGGCAAACGACTCGTTCCAGGCTTGCTGCAGCTCAGCACCGCGCTGGCCGGGCTCCAGCATGTGCTGGCGCACGTCCTCGGGCACCACGAACGACTGCGCCGGGTCCCAGCCGAAAAACGCCTTGGCTTTGCGCAGATTGTCGGCGCCCAGCGGGCTGCCGTGTACTTTGCTGGTGCCCTCACCGGGGCTGCCGTAGCCGATGATGGTTTTAATGGAAATCAGCGAAGGCCGGTCGGTTTCCTGCTGGGCCGCCCGGATGGCGGCCTCAATGGCGTCGAGGTCGTTGCCGTCGGCCACGCGGGAGGTGTGCCAGCCGTAGGCCTCGAAGCGGGCCAGGGCATCCTCGGTGTAGGACAGGTTGGTGGGCCCGTCGAGGCAGATGTCGTTGTCGTCGTAGAGGTAGATGAGCTTGCCCAGCTTAAGGTGACCGGCCAGGGAAGCCGCTTCGGCCGCAATGCCCTCCATTAGGTCCCCGTCGCTGACAATAGCGTAGGTGTAGTGGTCCACGACTTCGTGCTCCGGCTTGTTGTAGGTAGCGCCCAGAAACGCCTCAGCCATGGCCATGCCCACGCCGTTGGCGAAACCCTGCCCCAGCGGCCCCGTGGTTACTTCCACGCCCGGCGTCATGTTCGACTCGGGGTGGCCGGGCGTGCGCGAGTGCAGCTGCCGGAAGGCCTTCACGTCGTCGAGGCTCAGATCGTAGCCATACAAGTGCAGCAGGCTGTAGAGCAAGGCTGAGCCATGCCCCGCAGATAGCACGAACCGGTCCCGGTTAGGCCACTTCGGGTCCTGCGGGTTGAAGCGCAGAAAGCGCGAAAACAGCACGTAGGCCATGGGCGCCGCGCCCAGCGGCAGGCCGGGGTGGCCGGAGTTGGCCTGCTGCACCGCATCCACGGACAGCAAACGGAGGGTAGTGACGCTAAGCTCGTCGAGCGAGAGAGTGGGAGCGGCCATAGGGCTAATCAAGAGTTGACGAATACAGGAGGAAGCCGAATGCCTGGGGAGCAACACACGGGTCAGCAAAGTAAGAACTTTACTCCTATACACAATCGATTGTGTATGAAAATCTACAAAAGCTACCTTTTACGGCTTCACCACGGGCCAGCCGGCGGTGTCCCAACCCAGCTTTTCCACGCGCAGCTTGGGGTGGCCCTGGTCGGCGGCATCGTAGGCGTGAAACACCAAGTAATCGGCCTTATCGAAGGTTACGACGGCGTTGTGGCCCAGGCCAAACCAGTTCTGGTCGCCGGCCAGCACCAGGGTGCCACCGCCCTGGGTGAGAGGCACGTTGGCGCGGTCGAGGTAAGGGCCGGTCAGGGTTTTGGAGCGGCCCACCATGATTTTGTAGGTACTCTCTACGCCGCGGCAGCAGTAGTCGAACGAGGTAAACAGGTAGTAAAAGCCGTTTTTCTGGAAGATGAACGGGGCTTCAATGGCACCGTCACCGGGCAGGGAGTCGGCGAGCTGGGCGGAACGGGGGCGGCTGGCCAGCGTCTGCCACTGCTCGGGCTGGGCGGGGGCCGTCAGATCGGGACGGAGCTTTACCAGCTTGATGCCGTTCCAGAAAGAGCCAAACGTGAGCCAGGGAGTACCGGCCGCGTCACGGATCAAGTTGGGGTCGATGGCGTTCCACATATCCCGCCCCGGCACCGACTGCAGCACGCGCCCGTGGTCTACCCACTTGTACTTCGGGTCCTTAGGGTTGAGGGTGGTATTCGTCGCCAGCCCGATGCAGGAGGTGTTCTTACCGAAGGCTGAAATCGAGTAAAACAGGCTGTACTGGCCGTTGTGGAAGGAAATATCAGGGGCCCAGATGTGGTTGCCGCGGAAGCCGGGCACGGCCGCTGTGGCCCAGGCCGGCGCCTCGGCAAACACGGCCGGCTCGGGCTGCCAGCTTTTCATATCACTGGACGACCACACCGCAATGCCCCGGCCGGTGCAGAACAGATAGTAGCGGTTGTCTTGCCGGATCATCACCGGGTCGTGGGCCGGAATGCGGGGCGGGGTTTGGGCCCACGCGGCGGCGCTACTCAGGAGCAGCAAGAAAGAAAGCAGGAGTTTTTGCATGAAAATGTGCGGGAATTACATAAACGATTGTGTAAGTCTTGCTAGTTACCTAAATTCACCACACCAAGCACGAGCAGCCCTCATTTTTTCTGACATGTCCTGGTTGGAGCCATCCGCACACACGTTGCCGGGAAATGTATCTTTGCCGGCTATCTTTCCGTGTCGGCATAACTTCTCTGCCTTTCCTACGGCCGGTTATCAGCCGCGCTAACATTCCCTCTCCGAGGACTCTTTTCACTTCTGCCTTACCGCACGCATCCTTTGTTTTATGGCCCCACGCGCTAAACAGGAGCAACTCCCGCCGCCTACCACCCCCGTTTCCATGGCCGACCTGGCCCGGGAGCTGGGCGTGTCCATGACCACCATTTCGCGCGCACTGTCCGACCACCACAGCATCGGGCCGGCCACCAAGCAAAAGGTGCAGAAGCTGGCCAAAAAGCTCAACTACCAGCCCAATCACCTGGCGGCTGCCCTGCGCAAAGGCAAAAGCAAGTTGCTGGGCGTGATAGTGCCTTATATAGAAGGACGGTTCTTCCCGTCGGTGGTGCACGGCATTGAAAGTGCGGCCAGCAAGGCCGGCTTCAGCGTCATCATCTGCCAATCGAACGAGGACGCGGCCCATGAGCGGAAGAACATCGAAACCCTGCTCAGCGCCCAGGTAGCTGGTATTCTGGTGTCGGTAGCCCGCACCACCAACGACTTCCGCCACTTCGAGAAAGTGCGCAAGCGCGGTATTCCGCTGGTGTTTTTCGACCGGACCATGGACAATGACGCCGTGAACTCCGTGGTGCTCAACGACTGGAAAGGCGGCTACCAATCTACCAAGCACCTGATTGACCAGGGCTGCCGACGCATTGCCCACTTCGCCGGCCTGCAGCACCTCAACATCTACCGCAATCGTCGGCAAGGCTACCTCGATGCCCTGCACGATGCCGGCCTGCCCCAGGACGAGGAGCTAATTGTGTACTCGGACATGACCATGGAGGAAGGCGCTGACGCCATGCGCCGCCTGCTGGCTTTGCCCAACCCGCCCGACGCCGTCTTCTCGGCTGGTGACTCCTCGGTGCTGGGGGCCTTGCAGGAAGTAAAGCGCCAGGGGCTGCGCGTGCCCCAGGATATTGCCCTGGCTGGCTTCAGCAACGAGGCCTTCACGTCCATCACCGAGCCCATGCTTACGTCCGTAGATCAGCGCTGCGAGGAAATGGGCCAGGCCACCGTGCGCTTGTTTCTGGAGCTGATAGACTCGGCGGGCGGGGCCTACACCCAGCGGCAGGTGGTGCTGCAGCCGGAACTGTTCGTGCGCGAATCGTCGTTGCACGGCGCTAATTCCAAGTAACCCCTGCCTCAGGCTTCTGCGCTGTGCGAGACTACCTCTTGTTTGTTGATACCGAAACCACGGGGCTGCCGCGTCGCTGGACGCGGCCCTACGCGGCAGCCGGCCGCAACTGGCCACACGTAGCGCAGGTAGCCTGGGCGGTATATACCAGGGGAGGGGAGTTAGTGAAATCGGCCAACTACTACCTGCAGATTCCGAGGGGCAGCATGCAGGCGTCGTCGGAGGCTATTCACGGGCTAAGTCCGGCGTTTCTGGCGGCTGAGGGACACGCGCCGCGCCCGGTGCTGGAGGAGCTGCTGCGCGACCTGCGCACCTACCAGCCCCTGGTGGTGGGTCACTACATCCGCCTCGACTTTCATATGCTGGGCGTTGAGTTTCACCGGGCGGGTTTGCCTAACCCCCTCCGCGAACTGCCCACGTTCTGCACCATGCAGCTAGCCGCCAACGACAGCCCGGAGGCTACCGCGCTGGCCAACCGCCGCCTCGGCGACCTGTACCAACGCCTGTTCGGGGAGCCCCTGGAAAGTGCCCACGATGCCTGGGCTGATGCCGATGCCACGGCCCGCTGCTTTTTCGCCCTGCGCCAGCGTGGCCTGCTCACCGACGATATGGTAGCGCGGGCCCCCCGCCTGGAAATCCCCGAAGAACCCACGCCCTGGCTGCGCCGCTTCCTGCAGCAGGCCGCGTTTTGGTTTGCGTAGGGTAGTGGCTGGTTTGTAGTGTTTTTGAGTATTGTCATGCTGAGCTTGTCGAAGCATCTCTCCCGCTCCGTTGTGCTGGCTTCAGTAGTTACCATTTCGGGAGAGATACTTCGACTTCGCTCAGCATGACGCCTATGTAGTAGCTGTCCAGATCCTCTGACAACCGACAACTATCAACTGACAATTGTCCCATGGAAAACCGCCTTGCCTTTCTGAAAACTGTGGCGCCGTTCAGCTTGCTGCCCGAAGATGTGCTGAGCGGGGTGGTGGGGCTGCTGCAGGAAGTGACGCACACCAAGGAAGCCCTGATTTATCAGCAGGATGTGTCGAAGCTGCGGGGGCTGGACATCATTGTGGAGGGTGCTTACGACACGTTTTTCTACGACAGTGAGCAAAACCACCGCCTGCCCGAAGAATACGGGCCGGGCACCTGCTACGGGGGCATGTCTATTCTGCTGAATAAAAAACGCTCCATCCGCACGGTGGTGGCGCGCAAAGGCACCCGCGTGTTGGCTTTGCCCCGCCGCGACTTCCGGGGGCTGTGCCTGGCCTACCAGGAGTTCTTTCACTTCTTCACGGCACGCTACGGGGAGCGGATGCTCAACGACGAGTACGCCCACTTCGTGAAGCCTGCGCCCGCACCCGAGGAAAACTTCATTGCCGCCGACCAGCTGTTTTCCCGCCGCATCGAAACGTTGGAAACCCGCGCCATTGTGGCCTGCCCCGCCAACACGCCCATCTTCGAGGCCGCCCAGCGCATGAAGGCCGGCCGCGTGAGCTGCCTGTTTGTGACCGATGAAGCCGACTCCGTGCAGGGCTACGTGACCGACATGACCCTGCGCGACCAGGTAGTAGCCCGTCAGCTGTCGGCTAGCCAGCCCGTAGCCGATATTATGGCCACGCCGCTGGTATCCATCCGCGCCGAGGCCTACGTGTATGAGGCCATCCTGCTGATGTTCCAGACCAAAACCCGCTACCTACTGGTGAAGCGGGGCGAGGAGGTGCTGGGCTTCCTGAGCCGCAACAAGCTCCTTTCGGATCTGGCCCAGTCGCCGTTTATGTTTATTCAGGCCGTGAAGCTGGCCGAAAGCAACCGGGAGCTGAAGCGCCGCTGGGAGATGGTGCCCGACATCGTGAACCAGCTGCTGAGCCGGGGCGTGAAGGCCGAAATTGTGAACCAGGTCATCACCACCGTGGCCGATACCATTGCCGTGAAGGTGATTGAGGGCGTGCTGGCCGAGCATGGTCCGGCCCCGGCCAAGTTCGTGTTTATGGTGCTGGGCAGCGAAGGGCGCAAGGAGCAAACCCTACTCACGGACCAAGACAACGCCATCATCTACGAAGACAAGGCCAACGAGCAGCGGGAACTGGTGCGCGCCTACTTTCTGCGTTTCGCCACCGCCGTTTCCGACCAGCTCAACCACATCGGGCTGCACTTCTGCACGGGCGGCTTCATGGCCAAAAACCCCAAGTGGACGCACTCCCTCTCGCACTGGAAGCGCAACTACCAGCAGTGGATGACCGAGTCGAACCCCGAGACGGTGATGCAGTTCTCCACTTTCTTCGACTGCCGCTACCTCTACGGCGAGGAGGCCATTATGCAGGAGCTGCAAGCGTTTCTGCACGCGGAGCTGCGCGGCCCTCAGGACCGGTTTTTCTACTTCATGGCCAAAAATGCCCTGCAGTACGAGCCCCCGCTTACCTTCTTTCGCAACTTCCGCACCTTCGCCCAGGGCACCCAGCAGGTATTCGACCTCAAGAAGACGATGACGCCCATCGTGGACCTGGTGCGGGTGTATGCCCTGCGTCACCAGGTGGCCGGCACCAACACCGGCGAGCGGCTTACGCTGCTGCGCCAGCAGGGCGTGTTCAGCGAGAAGGAATACCAGGAGCTGCTGCAGGCCTACTACTACCTGATGGCTATGCGCCTGAAAAAGCAGGCCAAGCAACTCATGGACGACCGCACCGCCCCCACCAATTACCTCGACCCCAGTGTGCTGACTCAGGTAGAGCAAGTCACGCTCAAGGAAATCTTCAAGGTCATTAGCGACTTCCAGCTCAAAATCAAAGTAGGCTTCACGAAGACGCTGTAGGGTGAGGATAGCATATACTTAAGGCAGTGTCATCCTGAGCGGAGCGAAGGACCTTATCCCGTGTGAACGACTTGTTCTAGCGGGATAAGGTCCTTCGCTCCGCTCAGGATGACAGAAGAGGACATAGAGCAGACAACGGCTCCCTTACTTCTTTGGCTTGCGACGGCGGCGGCTGGCTATTCGTTCCCGCTCGGCTTTGCGCTCGGCCCGCACGGCCAGCCGCTCGTCCATGCGGCCCATCAGCCGCTCGCGCACATGCTGGGCCAGGTCGGCGAGGGAAACGAGGCGGGTGGTGCGCAGGAAGCTAAGCACTTCGCGGCGGCGCAGGGTGCTCACGCCGGGTAGCCCCCGCGCCAGCAGGTACTGCTGCACCTCGCTGTGACGCAGCAGGGCCGCTACGGCCGGCCGCTCCACGGTGGCATTGTACAAGGCCGGGCGTTCCGTGCGCAAGCCCTCGGCCGTGGCAACCTGAATGCCCACCCACTCCGGCAGCAAGGGCCGCAGCTTGGGTACGTGCTTTTCGGTGACCACGAAGGTGACGAAATCGTAGGCCTTGGCGTAGCAGGGCAGCTGCTTGGCCACGCGTTGCAGGGTGTCGGCGTCGCCTTTTAGCTCGTAGCCGTGCATGAAATGCTCCGTGATGTGCACCACATCGGCGCGGGTGGTGCCGGTGGGCAGCTCATCTACGTACAGGCCGCCCTGCAGCAGCGGGTACAATAGCACACGGATTTCGGGGTCGTTCATGCAACGGAGAAGGCCGCGCAAGTTACGCAGGCCAAGGCAGCTTAGCAGGCAGAAAAGTGGGCCGGTTGCGTAGGCGAGTTGGAGCCGGCTTCTTGCTTTTGTTCAATCAACCCAGCAGCGGCCTGCTTGCCCGGCTATACGAAGCTACTACGAACCTACATCGAACAAACAACGAACCTACAGCGAAGAAATGGTGAGGCGACTTCCCGGAAAAGTAGTACTTGAGGAGAGGGAAGAAGCCAAGGGCGGGGGCGGGGCCACAGAGCAGCTGGCCGGGGAAAGGGCATAGTCAGCGGAAGGGCTGAGTGCATGAGGGAGGCTGCATGGCAACCAGCCAGACGCTACCTTCGTGGCCTGATTTTACACTTCTTTTTGCTTCTGCATTGCCGCTATGCCCTTGCCCATCACGTCGCGCACCTGGCTCTGGTTGTTTTTAGCTGCCCTGGGGCTGGCGTTCCTGCTGGGGCTGGGCGCCTGGGGGCCGCTGGAAAGCTCGGAGGCGCGCTACGCCGAAATCGGGCGGGAAATGCTGACAGGGCAGGACTGGCTGCACCCACGCCTGCTGGGCATTCAGCACTTTCATAAGCCCCCGCTCACGTACTGGCTCACTGCGGCCGGGCTGGGTTTGTTTGGCGAAACAGCTTTGGGCGTGCGGGTGCTGCCGGTGCTGGCCGTGCTGCTGCAGGTGCTGCTGGTGTACGGACTCGGCCTGCTCTTTTTTGCCCAGGACCGGGCCCGCGCCCTGGCCGCGGCCGTGGTATACGGCACCCTGCCCGTGGTGCTCATTTCGGCCCTCAACGTGACGACGGACGCTTACCTGGCCACGCTGGAGCTGGCGGCCGCCTACGGCATCCTGCGCTACTACCACGGGGGCGGGGCGCGGTGGCTGTATTTATTCTGGCTGGGGCTGGGGCTGGCTTTCCTGACGAAAGGTCCCGTGGGCTTCGTGCTGCCGCTGATGGCAGTCGTCGGGTTTTACTTCCGGCAGGGACAGGCGCGGCGGCCGTTTACCTGGCATCATGCCGTGGGCATCGGGCTGTTTTTGCTGGTGGGGCTGAGCTGGTATCTGTACCTGATGGCCGAAAACCCCGCTTTTCTGCGCTATTTCCTGTTTGAGCACACCGTGGAGCGGTTTGCCAACGCGGCTACGTTCAACCGGGCCAAGCCCTGGTGGTTTTACCTGGTACTGGCCCCGGCCACCAGTCTGCCGTGGTCGGTGGCCTTGATGACGCAGGCCGTGCGCACGCGCTGGGCCGAGGTGCCGCAGCCGTGGCGCAACGTGCTGCTGTTCTGGGTGGTGCTGCCGTTGGTGTTCTTCTCCATCTCCAAGTCCAAGCTGCTGCTGTACGTGCTGCCGGTGTTTCCGGGCGTGGCCCTGCTCACGGTCTACTACCTGGGCCGCCTGACGGATGGGGCGCTGCACCGCTGGTACGTGGGGTTTCTGGCGTTTTGGGGGCTGCTGCTGGCGGCGCTGTGCCTAGTGCCGGTGCTGAGCGCCGTGGGCTGGGTACCACTGGAAGCCGGGCCGCTTACGGCCGGGGCCGCCGCAGCGGGCATTGCCCTGCTGGTTTTGCTGCTGATGTTCTGGGACGAAATACGGGTGGCCCCGCGCCTGCTGGTAGGAGCGGGCCTGTTCACGGTGGCGCTGCTGGTTGCGGCCAAACCCCTATTGCACCAGAATGAATTGACCTTCAACGGCAGCCGACCCCTGGCGGAGTTCCTGCAGGAAAACCAACTCACCAACCGCCAGATTCTGGTGTACAACGAGCTGCTGCCATCCCTGGCCTTCGAGCTGGGCCACGTACCCGTGTCGCTCTACGACGGCAACCAGAGCCTAAGCCGGGAAACCCAGTTTGAGGCCAACGACACCTGGCAGCGTCAACTCATCAACCTGCAAAACCCCCAGCAGGAGCCCTACCTCGGCAGCCTGCTGGTGCAGCGCCCCGTGCTGCTGGTGAAAGGCGAGATGCGCCCGGAACGGCGCTGGATGCTGCGCTACTTCCGCCAGCAGCAGAAGCTGGGGAAGTGGACGGTGTGGTGGTGAGTGAGTAAAAAAACGCGTGTCATCCTGAGCAGAGCGAAGGACCTTATGAGGTCTGCACGAGTCGTTGTTACCGATTTCGTTCTAACCTCATAAGGTCCTTCGCTGCGCTCAGGATGACATGCGTTTCGGGTGTTCAAGCATTTACCGATACTCCGCCCCAGCCTTTTCCCGCAGGTTGTAGCCCGACGACATGACCTCCCCGTAGGCCCCGGCCGAGCGGATGGCGAGCAGGTCGCCGCGGCGGGTTTCGGGCAGCAGCACCTGGCGCCCAAAGGTGTCTGATGACTCGCAGATGGGGCCTACTACGTCGTAGTCCTGGGCCGGGAGCTGGCTGGTGAGGTTCTGGATGGCGTGGTAGGAGCCGTAGAGAGCCGGGCGAATCAGCTCCGTCATGCCCGCGTCGAGGATGGCGAAGCGGCGCTGCTGGCTGTGCTTCACGTACAGCACCCGGCTTACCAAGGAACCACATTGGGCCACGATGGAGCGGCCCAGCTCCACGTGTACCTGTTGGTTCGGGCGGCGCTGCAGGTGCTGCTCAAACGTGCGGAAGTACTGCTCGAAGTCTGGCACTGAGTGCTGGTCGGGCTGGTGGTAGTCGATGCCCAGGCCCCCGCCCAGGTTCAGGTGGGGCAGGTGGTGGCCCCGGTCTTCCAACCAGGTCTGCAGCTCGTTGAGCTTTTGGCTGAGCTTCTCAAACACCGTGAGGTTGGTAATCTGGGAGCCCACGTGCGTGTGCAGGCCCACCAGCTCCAGGTTCGGTAGGTTTTCCAGCTGCTCAATCACGCCACCCAGATCCGAGAGGCTGATGCCGAACTTGTTGGCGTCGAGGCCGGTGGTGATGTGGGGGTGCGTGTAGGCGTCCACGTTGGGGTTCACGCGCAACGCCACGCGGGTGCGGCGGTTCTGGGCCCCGGCCAGCTCGTTCAGCACCGTCAGCTCCTCCACCGACTCGGCGTTAAAGCACCAGATATCGGCCGCCAGCGCCAGGTTGATTTCCGCATCGCTCTTGCCTACACCGGCAAACACCACGTGGTCGGGGGCGAAGCCGGCGTCGAGGGCACGCTGCACTTCACCCCCGCTCACGCAGTCGGCGCCCAGGCCGTGCTGGCGAATAAGGTCCAGGATGGGGGCGTTGGCATTGGCTTTCAGGGCATAATGCACTTGGAAGCCGCGGGGCCGGGCTGCTTGCTGCAAAGCCGTGAGCGTGCGGTCCAGCAGCGCCAGATCGTAGAAGTAAAAGGGCGTAGGGCGGTCCAGCAGATCCGCCGGTAAACGAAACGACATGTAGCAGAGAGTGCGAAGCGAAGAAAAGAGAGAAGCCGCAGCAGCTAAGCGCTACACTGCTTCGGCTTTGCGGCGGAACAGGCCTTCGTTGAGGGAGCGGAGGGCCCGGGTTTTGTCGGCGGTGTTGATGAGCACGCTGATGTTGTTGGGTGAGCCGCCGTAGCTGATCATGCGCAGCGGAATGTTCTGCAGGGCGTTGAACACCTGCCGGGCCGAGCCGTGGTTTTCCTGAATCAGGTTGCCCACCAGACAAATAATGGTTTGCTGCTCGTCTACTTCCACCGTGCCGAAGCCGCGCAGCTCCTCCAGAATTTCGGGCAGGTGGGTTGCGTCGTCGATGGTGAGGGACACGGCCACTTCCGAAGTGGTAATCATGTCGATGGGCGTGCGGTACCGCTCAAATACCTCAAACAGGCGGCGCAGGAAGCCGTGGGCCAGCAGCATGCGGCTGCTGCGCACCTTGATGGCCACCAACCCGTCCTTGGCCGCCACGGCCTTGATGGCTTCGTCGCCGGTGCGGGCGGAAATGAGCGTGCCCGGCGCTTCAGGCTGCATGGTGTTGAGCAGGCGCACCGGAATGCCGTACTGGCGGGCCGGCAGCACCGAGCTGGGGTGCAGGATTTTCGCCCCGAAGTAGGCCAGCTCGGCCGCTTCATCAAACGACAGCTCCCGGATGGGGTAGGTGTCTTCCACCACGCGCGGGTCGTTGTTGTGCAGCCCGTCGATGTCGGTCCAGATCTGGATTTCCTCCACCCGGGCCGCGGCCCCAATCAGCGAGGCCGAGTAGTCGGAGCCCCCGCGCTTGAGGTTGTCGATGAGACCCTGGGCGTTGCGGCAGATGTAGCCCTGGGTGATGAACAGGGTCTGGCCTTCGTGCCGGGCCAGCTGCTCCTGCAGGTGCTGCTCGATGTAGGCGCCGTCGGGCTCTTCGTCCTTGTCGAGGCGCATGAAGTCGAGGGCGGGCAGCAGCACGGCCGGGCGGCCCAGCACATCCGTCACGTAGCGGTGGAAAAGCTGGGTGCTCAGCAGCTCGCCCTGGGCCAGAATCAGCCGCTCGCCCACCGGCGTGAGGGGGTTGCGCATCAGGTCGAAGATGGCCCGGAAGCAGGCATCCAGCTGACCAATGGCAGCCGTGGCTACTTCGGCCTGGGGCAGCAGCTCGCGGGCCGTCATCAGGTAGTGCTGGCGCAGAATCTCGGTCTGGGCCGTAGCCGCCGTGATTTCGCCGTCGTAGAGCAGGCGCGCCACCGTCACCAGGGCATTGGTGGTGCCCGACATAGCCGACAGCACCACGATGCGGGGCTCCTCGGGGGCGTGAATCAACTCGGCTACGGTGCGCATGCGCTCGGCCGTGCCTACCGACGTGCCGCCAAACTTGAGAACTTTCATGAGAAAAAAGGCTGAAAACGAGTTGCGAAAGAAAAGACAAGAAAAAAGCGCCGACCTTGGGGAGGACCGGCGCTTGGAGGTTCAGATTCGGGTAGGGCGAACTAGTGCGACGGTCGGGTCGAGGGACATTTCTTCGATTTCTTGACCATCAGGTCGCCGTTCTGCTTGCCGCATACCATCATCTGCTTCGCCGAAACCAGCGAAGTAGCAGAAGAAAGGTAGGTGAAAGCTGAGAACATAAGAGGTGCTGAGTTGGGCCGTTAGCTGCCCTTGTGGCTGCAAGTATACGGCGGGAAGTGAGAATCCAAAAAATCTTTTTTGCGGGCAGTTTACGATTTCTACCAGATAGCGTAAGTCCTTTCTACGCACTCAACTTACGGCAGCACACGCTTCTGCACCCAGGCTTGGAGGGTGCCATTAGCCTGTTCCTGCAGCAGCTCGTCAAGGACTTTGTTCTTTTTGGCGGGGTTAGCCTGGTACATTTTCAGCACGGGCGTCAGGCCGGCCATGTTCAAGGTTAGCGCGTCTTTTTCGGCGGGGTGCTGGAGCTGATAGCGCGCCCAGCCGGCCAGAAACAGCATCATGTAGTTGGGCTCTTGGCGGCTCAGCTCCGTCACGAAGGTTTGCAGCTTCACCTTTACGGCCGGCGAGCCGCTCACCCACTGCAGCACAAACTGGTTGGTGGCCCGGCGGGTGTCTGGCTGCTGGTCGAGTGGGGTGACTTCGAGCCAGTTGGCCGCCTCAATTACCTGCGGGGCGTAGCTGGCGTAGTCTTCGGCATCGCGAAAGGAGTAGCCCGCCGGGGCACGGTACGGCTCCGTTTGAGCCAGCGCGGCCGGGGCAGCAGCCAGCAGGGCCAGCGTGAGGGTAAGACAAGCTTTTTTCATGCGCATTGGGTGCGGCAAAACCGCGTAATCATCAGCAAACCTATTGAAAAACACCGACAACTGCCGGCTTCTACCTTATTTGAGAGCAAAGGAGCCAGCCGATACAGGCTTTAGTACTGGTAATATTCCCGCAGCTCAAACCCCTCTGCCTGCTGGCGCGCCGCCAGCTCCCGCAGTAGGTAGTACTTGTGAAAATGGCCTACCAGTACCACAATGCGACGAGCCTGCCGCTGGCGGATATGGGTAAGAATGTGGGCCGCCATAGCTTGGTTGCGCGTGTCCCAGAAGTCGGCGTTCAGCTGGTAGAAGGCGTGGTAGTCGGCTAGCTCGGGGCGGGCCTGCACCACGGCGTTCAGCTGCTGGTACTGCCAGTACTGCCGCCGGGCCACCAGCGCATACACACCGGGCTGGTTGATGGCGTAGGGTGTGCGCGTGGAGGTGCGGTTGGCCGAGTCGGTGAGCTGGTAGTACCGGTCAAGGATGGTGCCCTGCGCCGGAGTGAGGCGGCGCTGCTTGTAGAGGTCGTCGAGGAGGGCCAGCACTTCCCCGGGTCTGGTGAGCAGGCCGTGCCGGCGGTGAAAGTCGTTGCGGCCTTCGTAGTCGAAGGGACGCATGGGCACGGGGTGCTGCTGGCGGTATAGGGCCACGCCCAGGGCTTCGTTTTCGCGGGAAGGGCGCCGAAGCTCAAAGTCCGCCGTGAAAAACGAGCTGTCCAGCTCCACCAGTAGCAAGTCGGGCTGCACGCGCTGCAGAATGCGGGCCACCGAATCAGGGGTGAAGCGGCGGGTGGCTTTGTGCACCGTGCCCACGATGACGACCTGCACGGGCGGCGCGGCCGGATCGATGCTTTCAGGGGTTTGCGCCGTTGCCTCCCCGCCCAAGAGCAAGCCAAACAGTAGCCACAGCCATAGGTTCTTCATAGGGGATAGGGGAGGAAGCTACAAGAAACGCACATTCGGGCCCCCGGCCAAATGTGCGTTGTAGTCTGGCGCAACGTTTACCCTACGGCTGTGGGCGTGGCTGCTTGCGTGAGGTTACGGGCCAGGTTGGTGAAATCGGAGGGAATGAGCACCACGGTGGTCGTGTTATTGTCAATACCGATTTCGGACAGCATCTGCATGCGGCGCAGCTCCAGAGCCATCGGACTTTCTTCCATCTGTTTGGCACCCTGCGTAAGCTTGAGGGAAGCTTCCAGCTCGGCTTCGGCCTTGATGATGCGGGCGCGCTTTTCGCGGATAGCCTCGGCCTCGCGGGCCATGGCACGCTGCATGGACTCCGGAATTTCCACGTCCTTGATTTCTACCATTTCAATCTTCACGCCCCAGGGCTCAGTAGCGGCATCCACGAGTTGCTGCAGGGTGCGGTTTATTTGCTCCCGCTCCTTCAGTACCTCGTCCAGCTGGTGCTGCCCGATGATGTTGCGCAGGGCCGTAACGGACAGCTGATACACTGCCTGGTTGAAGTTGGCCACTTTGATAATGGCATCCTCGGGGTTAATAACCCGGAACCATAGCACCGCATTTACCTTGATGGTTACGCTGTCCTTGGTAATGGTTTCCTGTTGTTCCAGGTCCACGGTTTTGGTGCGAATGTCAACCGTAGTGCGGCGCTCAATGAACGGAATAATCCAGTACAGTCCCGGTCCGCGCCGCCCCACGTAGCGCCCCAGCCGAAACACAATGGCCCGCTCGTACTCCTGCGCAATGCACAGGCCCATACACAGCAGCACAAGCCCAACTCCCAGCAAAACAAACAGTGTTATCATCAACGTGGTGGCCCCAGGCCAAAAAGTGAAAAGATATGCGCGGGAGCAGCGCACGCCCCGTGCCAGAGCATGCGCCCAAATGCAAAAAGCCTGTTTCGACTAGCGAAACAGGCTTTGCTGTGCTTTGAGGCAGCTTGAGGGTTAGCGAGAGTAACCCATTTTGGTAGGGTTGATTTTCAGATGCGACAAACGCTGTGCTACCGCACCGGCTTCGGCAGCACCGGCAGGCTCTCGTGGCCCTCGGCATCCACAGCCACTACCCCAAAGATGTAGTTGTCCTTGCTGTGGGGCAGGTCGGCTTTGGTATCTGTTACGAAGAACTTCTGCTGCCACTCCGGGGCACTGGTTTCGCGCATGAGCACGTAATAGCCAGCTGGTCTTTCGCCGGTTTTGGGGGCCTGCCACTGCAGCTGGGTGCGGTTGGTAAGCTCAGCCGTGAGTACGCCCACACTTTCGGGCGCGGCGGGGGCCAGGGCCAGGGAGGCCAGGGTAGCCAGGTTTACGCCGGTGTTTTTACGCAGGTAGGCAAAGTCCATAAACTTGGCATAGTCCCCGTACTCAGTGCCGTTTTCCTGGCGCAGGTCCTGGTGCTGGTGGCGGAAGTCCTCGTTCATTTCGGAAAAGCGCACCGCCGTGAAGCCCTGCTGGTTGAAGGGCGTATGGTCGCCGCCGCGCAGAAACCGGTCGGGGCGGTATTCCAGCACTACCTCGTGGCCGGGCACATACTGCTGGCAGGCCGTGCGGGTGTAGCGGGCCAGGTTGCGGGAGGGCGAGTCATTCTCGGAGGACAGGGTGCGGCGCACTTTGGCCTCGTCGGGCGTTTCGGTGGCGGGCACGCCCTCGCTGAACACGCGCAGGCGCTTGTCGTCCTTCAGGTCCGGGTCGTGGCCCTGGGAGTTGCCCATGATGTCGTTGTTGAGCATGGCCACCAGTTGCCAGTTCTCGGCCTTGGCGCGCTTGGCCAAGTGGGTGGAGCCGTAGAGGCCCTGCTCTTCGCCCTGCACGGCCACGAAGATGATGGTGGCCGGAAACTGCTGCTTGCTCATCACCCGGGCCAGCTCCATCACGGCTACCGTACCCGAACCGTCGTCGTTGGCCCCGGGCGCGTCGGCGGTGGCGTTCATCACGTCCGTCACCCGCGAGTCGATGTGCCCGCTCACAATAAATACGCGCTTGTCGGTGGGGTCGGTGCCGGGCAGAGTGGCCATTACGTTGGCCATGAGCACCGGCCGGTCGATGCGGCGGCCGTCGGGCTTGATGGTGAAGGTATCCTGGGTTACTTTCAGGCGGCCCCCGCTGGCTTTGCTGTACTTCCGGAACTCGTCTTCCACCCAGCGCCGGGCGGCCCCAATGCCGCGTTTTTTGCTTTTCGTATCGGAAAGCGTGTGCCGGGTACCAAAGCTCACGAGCTTATCGATGTCCTCGCGCAGATTTTTCTCCGATACCTCTTCCACCATCTGGCGGATCAGCGGGTCGGGGGTAGTGGCGGGCTGGGTTTGGGCGAAAGCGGGTACTGAGAAACTCAGGCCGAGCAGAAGTAAAAACGAACGGTGCATAGAGAGCCGGTTAAAAACAAGGGAAAGACGCAGAGGAGCATGCCAGCGTTGCTGGCATGCTGTGGGGTGCGCAGCGGCGTCCTGCTTTATCTAGCGTCCGCGAAGTCGAAGCATCTAGCAATTTGTCTGAATAGCCATTGCAACGAAGTGGTAGCGATGCTTCGGCAAGCTCAGCATGACCCGAAAGATAAAGATATACGCTTCGTTAAGCCAGGTGCGCAAACCCTGAGCTTCTACGGCTGCCCGGGCAGCAGGGCCACCACCACGCTGGCCGCGTTGCCGCCAAAGCCCGCCGCATTTACCAGGATGCGACGAATAGGTTTTGGGGCAGCAGCGGCCAGATCGGAGGCAAACGGTGCCACCGGCCACTGCTGGGTTTCGAGCACGTGCAGGGCAAAATCCAGACTTAGCGCGGCGGAAGCCCCCAGCGTATGCCCCACCAGCCATTTATTGGACAGCAGCGGCGGCAGGTTCTCACCGAAGATAGCGCGCAGGGCCGCCCGCTCGGCCGCGTCGCCGGCCGGGGTGCCGGGGCTGTGCAGCACCACCGCGTCGATGTCGGCGGGCAGCGCGTGCGCCTGTTGCAGGGCGTGGCGGATGGCCTGCTGGAAGTGCTGCCCGTCGGGCGAAAGACCGGTTTTGCTGCCCAGCGCCTCAAACCCAAACCCCACGCCTTCCAGCACCGGCAGTGATGGGCGGCCCGCTGCTGCCCAGGCCGCACCGCTCAGCTTTTCCAGGGCAAATACGGCCGCGCCCTCGCCCAGCACGAAGGTAGAGGGCCGGCCCGCGCCCGGCCGACAGGGCCAGTCGGCCGCCGCCAGGGGCGAGTAGATGCCGATGGCCTGCATCTGCGCCAGCGTGAACCCGGTGAGGGGAGCCTCGGTGCCGCCGGCCAGAAACCGCTCGGCCATGCCGGCCCGCAGCCAGGCTACCGCATTGCCCAAAGCCTGAAATGCGCTGCTACAGGTACTGGAATGGCTCAGGGCCGCGCCGCCCTTGCTGCCCGCATCAAAAGCCACCCAGCTGGCCACGTTGCCCAGCGTGGTGAGGGGTGAGGCCGCCGCCGGTACATTACCTTCACTTAGGAACTCCGCATGAAACTGCTCCAGCCGTCCCGTCGCGCCCCGGCTGCTGCCAATGCTGACGGCGAGTTGGATGTTCGTTTCTGAATTCTGGCTGCCGGTTGATTCTGGAGCCCAACCCGCCTCTACGGCAGCTTGGCGGGAGGCCAGCAGGGCCAGCAGCACCGTGCGGTCAAGTTGCCGAAAGGCCGGGTGACTGGCGCGCAGCTCTGCCAAGGCTTCTTCGGCGGGGGCAGGCAGGGCCGCTACGGGTAAGTTGGTCGGGTGCGTGGAGAAGGGCGAAGTCAGCGGCCCGGCCCATTCCCTGGCCGTGCCCAGCGCCGACGCCCGGCCCCGGCCCCGAATAACAATCAGGTCAGCGGCAGTAGCGGGGCTAGTCATGCAGGTATTCGGGCAGGGTGGGGGCGGGCAGGAAGTCGAGTACTAGCTCGCGCATCTGGCGCAGCACGGCGTAGAGCAGCTCCAGTTCCTCGTTGGTGGTGCAGTAGGGCGGCAGCAGGTACACGACGTTGCCCAGGGGGCGCAGCACCACGTGGTTGTCGATGGCCAGTTGGTAGAAGGCGTCGCGCAGGCGGCTGAAGTAGCTGGTGCCCTCGCCGGGGTCGTATTCCACGGCCAAGATTGTGCCCTGGTGGCGCACCTGCCGGATGCCGGGCAGCCCTTCAATTTCCTGCCGGAAGGCGGCGTGGGCGGCGGCTAGGCGCTGGCGCTGCTGGGTGCAGGCTTCGGCGCGGGTAAGCTCCAGGCTGGCCAGGGCCGCGGCGCAGGCCACAGGGTTGGCCGTATAGGAGTGACCGTGAAACAGGGCCTTCATCTTGTCGTCGCTCAGGAAAGCCGCGTAGATGGGGGCAGCACAGGTGGTGAGGCCCATCGCCAGGGTGCCGCCCGTCAGGCCCTTGGAAAAGCACATGATATCGGGCTGCTCTCGGGGCAGCAGCTCACTGGCGAAGAGCGGACCCGTGCGTCCGAAGCCCGTCATCACCTCATCGGCTATGCAAAGCACGCCGTGCTGGTGGCAGCGGCGCACCAGTTCATCCAGCACCTCGGGCGTGTACATTACCATGCCCGCTGTGCCCAGCACCAGCGGCTCGAAGATAAAGCCGGCTACATCGGGCCGCGCCAGCAGCGCGTCAAGCTGGCTCAGAACTTCTTGCTCCTGGCCCGGCACCGGTACGTCGAGAAACTCCACGTCGAAGAGCAGAGGCCAGAAAGGCTGGGTGAAAGCGCCCCGGCTACTTACGGCCATAGCCCCGAAGGTGTCGCCGTGGTAGGAATTTTGGAAACAGAGAAAGGTGCGGCGCTCCGGCTGACCCAGGTTGTGGAAGTACTGCAACACCATCTTCAGGGCTACTTCCACGGCGGTAGAACCGTTGTCGGAATAGAATACGCGGGCTTGGTTGGCGGGCAGCAAGGCCAGCAGCTGCTCGGCCAACTCCACGGCGGTGGGGTGGGTGAAGCCGGCAAACAGCACGTGCTCCAGGGTGCGCAGCTGCTCGCTCACGCGCTCGGCAATGTGGGGGTGGGCATGACCGTGCAGATTCACCCACCAGGAGGAAATGCCGTCGAGGTAGCGCGTGCCGTCTTCGGCAATAAGCCAGCTGCCTTCCCCGCGCACGATGGGCACGGGCAGGGGGGCGGTTTGCATCTGAGTGTAGGGGTGCCACAGTACGGCGTAGTCCCGTTCGGCGAGGGTAGGCATGGGGCAAAGGTAGGGCAGGGCCAGCCTAAGGTGGCGCGGAAGACTTTAGCCCGCAGAAGCCGCCGAAGAAACGCCGAAGACGCAGAGGCCTTTCGGCGCAGATTAACAGAACATTGAAAACCTCTGCGCCTTCAGCGTGAACTTCAGCGTCCTCTGCGGGCTAAACCAGTTCGGTCAGCTTAGAAAGAAGAAAACCACGCCCGAAACTCCGCCGCATACCGGCTCACCACCTCCGCCGAAACATGAGGCTCGGGCAGCACCCGGGGCATCACGGGTACGCCGGTGTGCTGTTGAATAAAGTCCTCCGTGGCCAGCGTCGGCTCCCCGTTGAAGACAAGGCCGCGCACCCGCAGGCCCCGCGTTTGCAGGGCCTCCAGCGTGAGCAGGGTATGGTTGATGCTGCCCAGGTAATTGCGCGACACCACCACTACGTCCAAGCCAAACTGGCCAATGAGGTCGGCTATCAGAAAGCCGGGTGCCAGGGGGACGAGCAGGCCGCCGGCGCCTTCCACCAGCAAGTGGTTATCGGTAACGGGCAGCTGAAAGTCTTCAGAGCGAAGCGTCAGCTGCTCGGCGGCG
Source organism: Hymenobacter lutimineralis (assembly GCF_008271285.1). Classification (NCBI taxonomy): domain Bacteria; kingdom Pseudomonadati; phylum Bacteroidota; class Cytophagia; order Cytophagales; family Hymenobacteraceae; genus Hymenobacter; species Hymenobacter lutimineralis. Next base: position 20,557 of record NZ_VTHL01000001.1, read on the forward strand.
GCAGCGGCGTGGGGCGAGGCCGGCAGCTGCAGCCGGTGCCGCTCGGGCCAGAACCGGCTGACCGGATTTTGCACGAGCCCGCGCACGGTAGCGGCATCAGTGGTGGGCTCCAGCCCGGCCTGCACGGGCTTCCAGTAGTCGGCCTGTAAGGCCTCGGTGAGGATGGCCGAGACGAAGGTTTTGCCCACGTCCGTGCCGCTGCCGGTGATGAAGAGTCGTTCCAAAGGAGGAAGGGGTGTCAAGTAGGAATGGATGATATAATAGCCATGTTCTGTCATCCTGAGCTTGCGAAGGACCTTCTGGTAGTTGAACGACTTGTTCAAGCATGATAAGGTCCTTCGCAAGCTCAGGATGACAAATCAACCAACAGTTACCTGCCCCGCCAGCACCCGCGCCAGCCCCTCAACTTCTGCCTCGGTATTGTAGGAATGTACAATCAGCCGCAGCCGCTCCGTGCCCACCGGCACCGTGGGCGACACAATGGCGCGCACGTCGAAGCCGGAGGACTGTGCAGCAGCGGCTATTTGGCGCACATAGGCGGAACCGGGGCTAGTGGTGAAGAACACGGGATGAATGATATGGCTGGCCGCAGGCACGTGCAGGCCGGGCACGGCGTTGAGTTGAGTCTTCAGGTAATCAGAAAGGGCGAAAAGCCGTTTCCGCTCCGCTGTGAGCGTGGGCAGCACCGTGTAAGCTGCTGCCAGCCCGGCAATGGTAAGCGGGGGCAGGGCGGTGGTGTAGATGAACGGCCGGCTGAAGTTGAGCAGGTAGTCGCGCAGCACAGCGGCGCCAGCTACAGCGGCGCCCTGGCTGCCCAGGGCCTTCCCGAAAGTGAGGATGCGGGCAAATACCGCGTCTTCCAGGCCCAGCTCCGCTACCAAACCTTCGCCCCGCGCCCCGTACACGCCGTTGGTGTGGGCCTCATCTACTACCAGATACAGCTCCTTTTCCTGGCACAGGGAGGCCAGCTCAGTCAGCGGGGCCATGTCGCCATCCATGGAGTACAGCGCTTCCACGGCCACGAAGACGGCCCCGGTGGCGCGGGCTAGCTTGCGTTCCAGGTCATGCAGGTCGTTGTGGCGGAAGCTCCAGGCAGTGGCAAAGGAGGCACGGATGCCGTCCTTCACGGAGGCATGGGAGGCTTCGTCGTAGAGAATGGTGTCGCCGCGGCGGGGCACGGCGGCGAAGAAGCCCAGGTTAGCCGCGTAGCCGGAATTAAACAGCAGCGCGGCCTCGGCGCGGTGGAAGCGGGCAAGCTGCTGCTCCAATGCCTCGGCGGCGGCAGAGTTGCCCGTGAGCAGGCGGGAGCCAGTGCTGCCCGCCGCCTCGGCCACTGCCTGGTGCAGGGCCGCCTGCACGGTGGGGTGGCGGCTCAGCCCCAGGTAGTCGTTGGAGCTGAAATCAACGAGCCCGGCGGCCGGCAGCGTCAGGCGGCGGCGGGTGCCGGTGGCCTCGCGCTGGGTTAGCTGCGCCGCCAGGCGCCGGTGCAGAGAAGAAAGGTCAGACATCAAATAAGGACTGAGCTGGTAGATTTTCTGCGCTGCCGAAAAGGCTGTAGAGACGCGACACTTCGCGTCTGCTCGTTGAGTGACTCGGAGCCGCGTAGCCTACACAATGTTAGCAACGACGAGACGCGAAGTGTCGCGTCTCTACAAGGGGCCGGAATAGGCCTTTCTACGGCACCAGCACGGCGTTGGCGCGCAGGATTTTGGCGAAAAACAGGGCGTGGAAGGGCAGGGAGTTTTCCCAGTACTCCCAGGTGTGGGCGCCGGGCCGCTCGGTGTACTCGTGGGGCGTGGCGTTGTACACCAGACGGCGGTGCAGCTCGCGGTTGGGCTCAATGAGGAAATCATCTACTCCACAGTCGATGATGAGGGGCAGGCCGTTGGCCTTAAGCTTATCAGCCAGGGGCAGCACCATGTAAGGGCTAAGGTAGGTTTCCAGGTTGGCACCCACCGGCCCTACAATGGGCTCAAACCGCTCGGTGAGGCGCTTGGCTTCCTCGGGGTTCTGCTTCCACCGGGCCGTGCTGATGTCCACGGCCCCACTCATGCTGCCAGCCGCACAAAACAAATCGGGGTGGCGGGCCGAGAGGTACAGGGCCCCGTGTCCGCCCATCGACAAACCCGTAATGACGCGGCCTTTCCGGTCGCGCACGGTGCGGTAGGTCTGATCGATTTTCTGGATTACTTCCTGGGTAATGTAGGTTTCGAACTGGCTGGTGGGGTTCACTGGGCTGTCGATGTACCAGGCAAATGCCTCACCCTCCGGCATGACAATGATGAGGTTGTACTGGTCGGCCAGGCGGTGTACCAGCTGTTTGTCGGGCGTTTTGGCCAGCCAGTCGGAGTAGTGGCCGGTGGCGCCGTGCAGCAGGTACAGCACCGGAAAGCTGGCCTTTTTCTGTTTGGCGTAGGCATTGGGCAGCACCACGTTGGCGCGGTAGGTCTTGTGCATGACCGCGCTGGGAATGGCCAGTGTATCGACCCGGGCCCCGAAGGACACGCCCGCGTAGCCCAACAGCAGCGCGAGCAGCAAGCAACGGAAACTGCGCATAAAGCAGAGAAAAAGAAGGTAAAACACTACTTCGGCCGCCGCTCATGCAAATGAACGGCGGCCGGAGCACCAAAAGGCAACGCAACCAAGCTGCTACGAAGCTTCAAACCGCTTAGCGGCCAGCCACACGCTGCCGTCCCGGCCGAAGCTGCGGACGCTGATGACTACCCACTGGTCTTCTACTTCCAGCCGGTCGCCTACGGCGGGCAGCACTCCATGCAGCGAAACGATGCCACTGATGGCGGCACCAATCTTGTCTTCCAGGTCCGAAATCAACTCGTGCGCCTCGCGGGCCTCATGCTGCTGCCGTATTTCTTCGGCGAAGCTATGGTCGAGGTTCAAATCAAATACGATATTCATACGGCAGGAAAAGTTATGTCATGCTGAGCAAGGCTAAAGCATCTCTAGCTCTGGCTGATTATTGCCATTACAACGAAGCAGTAGAGGTACTTTAGCCTAGCTCAGCATGACACGCTAGAAAAGCAAAGCATGGGGAACTACTACGCAACCACGCCTGCCTCTTTGCCCAGCACCATAGCGCCCTCGGGCACGTCCTTGAACGACTTGCGGGGCTTGAGGCCCAGCAAGGCAAACATCTGCTTGTCGGCGTCGAAGTCGGGGTTGGGTGTGGTCAGGAGCTTTTCGCCGCTAAAGATGGAGTTGGCGCCGGCCAGGAAGCACAGGGCCTGCTCCGTGACGGGCATCTCCTGGCGGCCAGCCGAGAGGCGTACCATGGTGTGGGGCATCAGGATGCGGGCCGTGCCAATCATGCGCAGCATTTCCCACACGCTCACCCGGGGCTGGTCGGCCAGGGGCGTGCCCTGCACCGGCACCAGGGCATTCACCGGCACACTCTCGGGGTGCTGGGGCAGCGTGGCCAGGGTGTGCAGCATGGCAATGCGGTCCTCGTCGGTTTCGCCGAGGCCGATAATGCCGCCCGAGCATACCGAAATACCGGCTTTGCGCACGTGCTCCAGGGTGTTCAGCCGGTCGTCGTAGGTGCGCGTGGTGATGATGTCGTCGTACTTCTCGCGGCTGGTGTCGAGGTTGTGGTTGTAGGCGTAGAGGCCGGCTTGCTTGAGGCGCTCGGCCTGGTACTCATTCAGCATGCCCAGGGTGCAGCACACTTCCAGGCCCATGCCGTTCACCTGCTCCACCATGCCCAGCACCCGGTCGAAGTCGCGGTTGTCGCGAATTTCGCGCCAGGCGGCTCCCATGCAGAAGCGGGTGCTGCCGCCGTCTTTGGCGCGCTGGGCCGCGGCCAGTACTTCGGCATCGGGCAGCAGCTTGTGGGCCTGCACGCCGGTGTGGTAGCGGGCCGCCTGGGGGCAGTAGGCGCAGTCTTCGGGGCAGCCCCCGGTCTTTACCGAAAGCAGGGTGCACACCTGCACCTCGCCGGTGGCCTGGGTTTGGGCATGAATGGCAGCCGCCTGGCTTACCAGCTCCAGGACGGGCAGATTATAAATGGCTTTTACTTCGTCGAGAGTCCAGTCGGTACGGAGCAGCATGAGCAGAGAAATTGAGCGGGAAGATGAAACAGGAGCAAAACCCCAAGGGGCGGGGCTGCAAGTTACGCGAGATGCCCGTTATCCCTAATGAATATGTGAGAAGTACTATTTCGAAGAATATATGACTATTTATATGCTACTGACTTTAGCCGGGATTGACCCTCGCTCGGCGGCTTTCAGGGGCTTTTTATCGAATAGGAAGCTGGGCATTGAACCAGCGTGCGTAGTTTTGGGACTTGTGCTCTCCTAAAATTTAGCCTAATGCAACACAAATACGCTCCTCTGCTTGTCGCCGCTCTGCTACAGGCGGGTCCGCTGGCCGCCGCGCCGGCCGGGGGTGAAAAGCCCCAGCACGCAACCCGCCGCAAAGCCGCCGCCGCAAAGGCCGTAAAAGCCGACCCCTCCGAAGCCAACGTGGCCGGGGTAATTCAACTGGCCAATGGCGAACCGCTGCCGGGTGCCACGGTCTTTATCAAAGGCACCTTCATCGGGACCAGCACCGACCAGTTCGGCAAGTTTTCCCTGCTGGCCACGTTTGACGGGGCGCCGGTAGAGCTGGTGGTAGCCTACGTGGGCTACGAAACCCAGACCCTGCAGGTAAGCCAGGCCAACACGGCCCTGAGTGTGCAGATGGTGCGCAGCGCCACCCTGCTCAACGAAACCGTAGTTGCGGCCTCCCGCGTGGAGGAAAGCATTCTGCGGGCTCCCGTCACCATCGACAAGGTATCGGAGCGGCAGATTGAGCGCATCAGCACCCCCGAGGTGCTGGGCGGCCTGGGCAACCTGCCCGGCGTCGACGTAAACTCCTCGTCCATGCTCTTTACCAGCGTGAGTACCCGGGGCTTCAACACGGCCAAATCGGAGCGGGTAGTGCAGCTGGTGGACTACATGGATACGGCCCTGCCTTCCCTGAACCTGAGCCCGGGCAACCTGGTGGGTATTCCGGAGCTGGACATGGAAAGCATCGAAATTATCCACGGGCCGGCTTCGGCCCTCTACGGCTCCAATGCCCTGAGCGGGGTAATTCTGTTTAACAGCAAAGACCCCTTCGTGTACGACGGGCTGAGCGTGCGCCTGCGCGCCGGGCAGCGCAACCTGCTGGACGGGCAGCTGCGCTACGCCCAGAAGCTGGGCAAGCGGTTTGCCTTTAAAATCAACGCCAGTGCCTTCCGGGCCGATGAGTGGATTCCGGAAAACTACAACGCCAACGCCGGCTCTCAGAACCCAACCGGCTCGGTGCTGGGTATTGATGCCATCAACCGCTACGGGGAGCTCAACAACACCTTCTCGCCGGTGCAGGACGTGCCCGCGCTGGGCTTTAAGGTGCACCCCGAGCTTTACGGCAAAACCGTGTACATGCCCGGCTACACCGAGCGGGAGCTGCTAGCCGGCGACACCAAAACCGACTCCCGCCGCCTGCAGGCCGCCGTTACCTACCTTTTGCGCGACGACCTGAAGCTGACCGTGGAAGCCAAGCGCGCCATCGGCTCGGCTACCTATCAGAACATCAGTCGTTTCCGGGTGAAAGATTTGGGCACCAACCAGTTTCGGGCTGAGCTGAAAAGCGCCCGCGGCTTCCTGCGCGCCTATTCCACCCAGGACTTCACCGGCGACACCTACGAGCTGACCCAGCTCTCGGGCCTGATCCTGAAAAGCCCCAGCGCAGCTATTCCCCAGCTCAGCAACCGCGACTTTTACTTCGTCACCTACAATAACACCTACGATGCAGAGCGTGGCAAGGGCCGCAGCATAGACGAAGCGCTGGTGCTGGCCAAGCAGGCCGCCGATGCCACCCAGCCCGCCGTTTCCTCGGAGCGTTTCGCCACGCTACGCCAGCAAATCATCAACGAAGACCAGCCCGGCGTAGGCTCCAAGCAGAACTTCAGCTCCTACCTCAACGACGTGAGCGGGCAGCGCACCTTTAAGCTGGGCGAGGAAGGTCCGGAGCTGACGCTGGGCGCGGCCTACCGCCAGTACCTGTTAGGCTCCAACGGTAAGCTGTTCAACGACTTCGATGGTAAGCGCATCCGCAACCATGAGTACGGCACCTACGGCCAGCTTACCCATACCCTGCTCGACGACCACCTGAAGCTGAGCGTGGCCGCCCGCGTGGATGCATTCAAGAACTTTAAAACGGCCGTTTCACCCCGTGCCGCAGCGGTGTACACCCTGGGCGAAAACAAGCAGCATAACTTCCGCGCCAGCTACGGCCGCGCTTTCCGCAGCCCTTCCCAGACCGACCAGTTCCTGTACTCCGACGTGTCGGACTACGTGTTCCGCGGCAACTCGGAAAACGGCTTCAAGGGCTACCTGTTTACGGATGCTAACGGCCGTAACTACGTACCCTTCTCCGGCATGGACCTCACGCCCTTCAAGGTGAGCTTCGACAAGCTGCGTCTGGAGCAGGTGGGCACCGCCGAAGTAGGCTACAAGGGCGTCGTGCTACCCAACCTTTACCTGGATGCCAGCTACTTCCGCAGCACATACAAAGACTTTATCGGGGTTTCGTACCTGGTGAGCCGCCCGGATGGCAGTGAGCCTACGCCGGCTGAGTTTGACGCCGGCTACCTCTCAGCCTTCCGCGCTACCAGCGCCTCGGCCCCGCGCATCATCTCCCTGGCCCGCAACAACGCCCAGCCCGTGCGCACCCAGGGTGCCACGGTCGGCCTCACCTACTACCTGAGCAAGGCCGTGAACCTGACCGGTAACTACTCCCTGAACGTGCTGGACCGCAGCAATCTGCCCGCGGGCTTCCGCACGTTCTTCAACACGCCCAAGCACAAGTACAACCTAGGCGTGAATGGCGTGGTGCTGAAGAGCCTGTCGTACTCGGTAAACTACCGTTGGGTGCAGGGCCACCAGCAGGAGCTGCCCTTCGCCACGGGCATGATCAAGGACTACAGCACCACCGATGCCTACGCCGGCTACATGGTGCCCAAGCTGGGCACCACGTTCCAGCTGGGTGCCTCCAACCTGTTCAATACCAACAACCTGCAGGTGATTGGGGCGCCCAACCTGGGCCGCCTGGTGTACGTGGGTATCATGGTAGACGTGAAATAAGCGGCTGCGCGTATGCGCTCATGAAAAAGCCTGTTCTCCGGCCGGAGAACAGGCTTTTTTGCGTGGTATCGGCTATAGCTGCTAGGCAGAGAGGTCGTGGTTGCCTTTACCGTCGCGGGTGTTTTTCTGCACGGCAATAGCCCCGAACAAAGCCAGCATAAACGACATGGCGTAAAAGCCTTTTTCGCTGAGCGCCAGGGAGGCATTCCACAGGCCCACGGCCAGCAGCATAATGGCGGCCAGGGTAGAAAACCAGCACAGGCCGTAGTAGATGTTGGTGACGGGAATGCCTTCCAGCTGGTCGCGCACACTCTTCTGCAGCGACACCGCCGCAAACAGCCCGAACAGCAGGATGGTGAAGTAGTAACCCTTTTCGTTGAGCAGCATCTGCGCGTTCCAGAGGCCTATCACAAAGGCGGCCATGCCGGCCAGCAATGCCACCCAGGAGGCGGCCACAAAGGCATTGGAGGGTTTGGTGCTCATAGCAGGTAAGGCAGTCAGGTAAGAAGTGAGAGAGGTAGCGGTATATCCGCTCCCGATGCTCAAACATAGTGTACTGCCGCAGCTAACCGATGCGTAAGAGTTGCTTGAATCAGACTTTTGCTACCTCTGCATACTCAGGAAGACAGCACCTGAAAAACGTTTCGCGTGCTGAAAACGGGTATATTCAGGAGATTCTATCTGATTTTTCAAGAAAGAATATTTCTCTTAAAGGCAGGAGAAGAAGTGCCTATGCACAGCGTAAAGAAGGAGCGGGGCTTGTTCCCGCCCCTACGGCATACTTCTTCCCACTTCCCCAAAAACAGCGGGCTGCTCCGTGATGGAACAGCCCGCTGGTCATAACAAAAAGCAAAACTAGGACCGTTTTCCGCCCCGAGTGGAGGCATTGCGGCTGCTGCCGCGGTTGCCGGAGTTGCCTTTGGGCGTGCGGTTGAGGCTTTTGGAAGCAGACTGCCGCTTACCCCCGGCGGCGCTGGCCGGGCGGCTAGCCTTACCAGCCGCCGCCCCAGGGCGCGGACCCACCGCGTTGGTTGGCCGGCCCGAGCCCGCCGACCGGCCTGCCGAAGCTAGGCCTTTCGGGCCCGCTGCCTTGCGGCCGGGCGCGGGTTTCTCTACCCAGGCGCCAGCGGGGCGGGCTTTGGTTTTGCGCGGAGCATCAGCTTCGTCGTCGGTGGAGGCGGGGCGGGCCACGGCGGGGCGCATGGTGATGGGGCGGGCGGTTTTGCGGCCGGGGCGGTCGGCCCACTGGGTGGCCGTAGACACGCTCTTGCGGCGGCGCGGCACGGAGCCGTCGTCGGCGCTGCTGGAGTTTTCCAGCATCTCAAACAGCACTTTCAATTCCTTTTCCGTCAGCTCGCGCCACTCGTTCAGGCCCAGGCCTTTGATGCTGATGTTCATCACCCGGATGCGCTCCAGCTGTACTACTTCGTAGCCGAAATGCTCGCACATGCGCCGGATCTGGCGGTTCATGCCCTGGATGAGGGTGATGCGGAAGATGTAGGGTGTGTCCTTCACCACCTTGCACTTCTGCGTCATCACCCCCAGAATAGGCACCCCGTTGGCCATGGCCTCGATGAAGTCGTCCTTGAGGGGCTTGTCCACCATCACCACATACTCTTTCTCGTGCTGGTTGCCGGCGCGCAGGATTTTGTTGACGATGTCGCCGTTGCTGGTGAGCAGAATCAGGCCCTGTGACTCCTTGTCCAGGCGGCCTACGGGGAAAATGCGCACCGAGTGCTTGATGGCCCGGATGATGTTGTCCTTGATGCTGGTATCGGTGGTGGTAACGATGCCCGGGGGCTTGTTGTAGGCAATGTAGATGGCATCTTCCTCGGCCCGGGGCTCAATGGCAATGCCGTTGACTACTACGCGGTCCTTGCTCGTCACCTGGTCGCCGATGGCGGCGCGCTTGCCGTTTACCAGCACGTTGCCCTGCTCGATGTGGCGGTCGGCTTCGCGGCGGGAGCAGATGCCGCTTTCGCTGATGTATTTGTTGAGACGAGTGGCCATAGAGCAGAGTCGGGAAGAGGCCGCGCCGCTGGTGCGCGCCCACGGGTAAAAAAACAGGCTGCCGGCCCCAGAAGGGTCGGCAGCCTGCAAAGATACGGCATTGGGGCCGGGTAGCCTTACGCCGGGCTTTCGGCTTTGTCAAAAAACGCGAACAGGGCCTGTTCCAGCGCGGCCGGCAGCTTGGGCGGTGTATGCGGGCACAGGGCCAGCGCCGGACCGCCGGCGGCCGGCGTAAAGGTGCCGCCAGCGGCCGAAAACCGCAGCTGGCCTTGGGAAAATTGCCGCCGCTGCTCGCCATCAGCCGCGCTCATGGCCTCAAACGTCAGCAACTCCAGGGCCTGGGTGGCTTTGTCGAAGCGCAGCCAGAAGTACACGTCGGCGGGGTCGGCGCTCTGCACGTCGAGGCGCTTGATTTCGAAAATGAAAACAGGGTCGGCTTCCAGCAGGAAGAGGGTGTGGTAGGGAACGGACATTTGGCAAAGCTCACAGAAAATGCCGCAAGCACTACGCTTCAACGGAAGATTCTTCTAAATAGGCGGTGTCACGGAAGACTCACAGGTGGTAAATAAGTGGTCATCCTGAGCGAAGCGAAGGACCTTGTCACATCGGAACAAACCGTTGTTACGATTATTGTTCTACCGTGACGAGGTCCTTCGCTTCGCTCAGGATGACAGCTATTGAAAAACGCCTTGTCAATATGCAGGAGTTGATTTACAGCTTTACCTGCTGCTCGCCTTTATCCACGGCCAGCATCCACTTCGTGAGGCCGCGCATGTAGGTAGCCTGGTCGTCGTACATACTCATGTGGGAGCCTTCGGGGCAGATGAGGGCGGTGCCGTGCTGCACTTTCTGGGCTACCATGCGCATGTGCTCGGGGGCCATGGTATCGTGCCGGCCGCCGATGCTGAGTACGGGCACCGCGAGCTTGGGCAGGTCGGCCACCCGGTCCCAGTTCAGGAGCTTACCGGAGGCGCCAAACTCGCTGGGGCCCTGCATGGTCACATAGAGCGACTGGTTGGTTTTGCCCAGGGAGCGGGTCATGGGCTCGGGCAGCTGGGGCAGGCGGCACAGGTGCTGGGCGTAGAAGTTGGGCTCCAGCAGCTCCATGTAGCGCGGGTTCTGGAAGTCCTTAGCGGCCTCAATCTTGCGGATTTCGGCCAGCACTTCGGGCTTAAGCTGGGGCGCCAGCACCTCGTCGGCGTACCGGTTATAGGCTGGAATGCTCATCATCATGTTGGAAATCACGAGGCCCTTGAGGTGCTGCTGGTACTTGAGGGCGTACTCGGCGGCCAGGATGCCGCCCCAGCTGTGGCCCAGCAGGTAGAAGTTGTCTTTGTCGAGCTTGAGGGCCTGGCGTACTTGTTCTACTTCCTCCACGTAGCGCGGCAGGCTCCACATGGCCGTATCCTTGGGGTTGTCGGAGTTGCCGCAGCCCAGCTGGTCGTAGTAAATGAACTCGATGCCTTCCTGGGGCAGGAAGCTTTCCATGCACTCGAAGTACTCGTGCGTGGCGCCCGGCCCGCCGTTGAGCAGTAGCAGCTTAATGCGCGGATTATTACCAAACCGCTTCGTCCACACATTGAACTTGCCCTTGGGCGTGGTGATGGAGACGATTTGCACACCGCCGGTTTGCACACCTGAATCGGCGGCGGGAAAGTAGCTGGCCAGGGAGGAGGCCGCCGCCGTGGTTTTGGTGGGCTGGGAAGTGGGGGAGGAGCAGCTACCCAACAGGGTCAGCAGCAGGCCGAGGCCGAGGAGAGTTGTGCGCATGGTTGTGGGGCAGGTAGGGTGCAAAAAGCTAAACCTACCGATAATTCCCGCTGGCACCAACTGTTGCCCCGGCCTGCGTTACTTGCCCGTCACCGACTGCTCCAATTCCCGAAACGGAATAACAGTCTTCACCCCGTAATCCTGTACCGGCCACGACTGCACAATGGTTTCCACCGGCAGCTTCAGGTCGCGGATGGCCTGGTACAAGCCCACCTGCCGGGCACTGGCTTTGCGGCTCGGGCCCTGCCGCGCTATCCACACCAAGTCGTCCTCAAACAGCAGCTTCTCACTGGGGAAGTAGTACACCAAATAGTCATTGGTATGCTGGGACTTGCTGCCGATGACGTGAATCTGCATCGCAAATCCGTCCTCTGCAATGGTCTTGCTGGTGGTTATTTCCTAGGTGCGCAGCGGGCGGGGGTGCAGCTGCAAGCTGTCGGGGTGCAGGGAGTGCGGGGCCTTGGCCAGGTACTGCACGTAGGGCACATCGGCGGGCGTGGTGAGGATGGTGGCGCCCCGGTGCACAAAGGGCCGCACGCCGCCCAGGTAGTGCGGGTGGTAGTGCCCCGCCACGAAGTAGCGCACGGGCTTACCCGGGGCCAGCTTGCGGGCTTCGGCCAGAATCAGCTCCCCGTTCTCACTGTTCAGCGGCGCCTCGGCCACCAGCAGAAACGAGCTGAACTCCACCACCAGCACTTTGTCGTCGGTGTGCTTGAGCTCCAGAAAGTGCAGGTGCGCGCCGTGGTGCGTTACGGTAACTTCGGGCTTGACAACGGGGGGCGAAGCCAGGGCATACCCGGCGGGTGCCGTGAGCAGCGTAGGCGCGGCCGGCTCCAGCGCCGCCGCTGTTACCTGCACAGTATCCGTGAGCTTGCCGTTGATTTTACTAACGACGATGGTGCGGGCGTAGGTAAGCTGGCCCACGGTGGCGTAGTCCTGGTAAGTATAGGTCGTCAGCACGTCCCCGAACAGCTCGTCGTGGCTCAGGGCGGTTACCTTGCTCAGGCGGTTGTCGGCGCGGCGGATGTAGAGCCGCACGATGCTGCCGCCGAGTGTGTCTTGGTACACCGTTTCGGTGCGGGTGCTTTCCGGCGTGGGCTTGGGTTTGCGCTGGTAGAAGTAGTGCAGGAGCGGAGCCGTGGTGTAACGTGCCGCCTGCAGAGGCTGCCCACGAAAAGCATTGGGCGTCACGCGGGTCGGCTTATCGTCGCCATAGTCCTGAAATAGTAGGGTGGCAGGCGTGAGCTGGGTGCGGGAAAAGTAGGTTTTGGCTTCTTGCCGCAGCGTATCACTCTTCAGAAAGCTGGTAGCGGTGCTCCACACGCGGCCGGTGCCGGTGTAGTTGGTGGCCTGCCAGGGCTGAAAGCTGTGCTCCAGCTGCGCCAGCGTTTCGTGGTAGCGCAGGGTGAGGTAAGTGGTTTGTACCGGCTGGACTTGCTGCTTCCAGCAGGCTGGCAGGTTGTCGGGCCCCTTCGCCCAGGCTGGAAGCTCTGGGAGCAGAAGAAGCAGGAGCAGGGCGAGTGAGCGTATCAAGGACATAAGAGCTAAGTAGATAAGACTTGGAAAAGCAGGCTTCAGGAATATGTTCTAAGTCATGCTGAGCTTGCCGAAGCATCTCTACCGGGGTAATCAAATGGTCTTGCGAAGCGGTAAAGATGCTTCGGCTCCGCTTAGCATGATGTTCTTTTGAGTCTTTAATACCAAATACTCGTCTACTCCTCCGCCAGCCACTGCAGCGCCCGGTACTCGCCCGGCCTAAAGAACAACTGCCGCACGTCGTTGGTGAGGCGCTGGCCATTGGCACCGTTGGTGAACAGCACCAGGGTTTCCTGCTGCTCCGGGAAAGCCAGGAAGAAGTTCTTGAAGTCGCCGTTGTCGCCCCAGTGCCAGAGGGCGGGGCCGCGTCTGGTTGTCACGAGTCCTACGCCGCAGGCCCAGGCAATGTGGGAATCGGTAGGGGTGCGGGCGTGGCCGCAGCGGTTGGCCTCGCTGGCGGGCCGGAGCAGCAGCTGGTGGGTAGCCGGCTGCAGACCGGTGCCCGCTAGCAGAGCCTGCACAAACCGGCTGTAGTCTTCGGCAGTGGAAAGCAAGCTGAAGCCCGCGTTGGGCTCCGCAAACCGGCGGACTTCAGTAGCCTTACCGGTATTATCGTGGCCGAAGCTGGCGTTTTTGTCGAAGCCCGGCTGCCACACGTAGCTGCTATGACGCATCTTCAGGGGCCCAAAAACCTCCTGTTGGGCCAAGGCTTCCCACGACTTGCCGGTGAGGTGCTCCAGGGTTTTCTGCAGCCACACGTAGCCTTCGCCGGAGTAGTTCCAGCAGCTGTCGGGAGCATATTTCAGGCGCAGGACGGAAGTTTTCCAGCTGTCGGCCAGCGGGTTTTCAGCCCAGTTGGGCAGGCCGGCGGAGTGCGTCAGCACCATTCGGGCCGTAATCTTATCGGCGCCGGGCTGAATGGCCAGGCGCGGGTAGGGCGCGTAGGAGAGCAAGGGCTTATCCAGGGCCAGCATGCCCCGGTCGTGCAGGCGTAGGGCTACATAAGCCAGTACCACTTTCCCCAGAGAAGCGGCCTGAAACGTGGTCTTGCCCGTCAGTGCCTGCGGGGTGCCGCTTTTGCGCTGCCCCAGCGCGTACGCGGTAGATTTGCCGTTTTTGGAGTACACCACCTGCAAGCCGGGCACATTATGCTTTTTCAGCAGGGCCGTCAGCTCCGGTTGCTGGGCGGTGGTCGTGAGGGAGAGGAAAAGCAGAACGGCGGCAAGTAGGATTCGCATAGGTCGTGCGTCAGTGCGCAGAAAAGCTATAGATGGTATAAAAGTCAGATGAGAGCTGCCGTCGGTTCGTTGCTTATCAACCAAAAAGTAAAGGCCGCCCACATGGGGCGGCCTTGTAATAAGCGGAAAAATCGTCCACAATATCCGGGAAAACCGAAAAATCCGCGCGAATATGGGGTTTAGCCCAAGGTATGGTACACGGCCTGCACGTCGTCGTCCTCCTCAAACTTTTCGATGAGGTTCATGACTTCTTCCAGCTGCTCGCCTTCGAGGTGCACGGTGGTGTTGGGCACCCGCTGCAGCTGCGCCGATACTACGTTGAGGTGTTTTTCTTCCAGGGCCTTCTGCATCTGCCCGAAGTCGGTGAAGGCGGTTTCCACCACGATGTAGTCTTTCACCGCGCCTTGCTCGTCCTCTTCCTGGTCGGCGTACACGTCTTCGGCGCCGGCGTCAATCAGCTCCAGCTCCAGCTCGTCGAGGTCGAGGCCTTCGGCGGCCAGCTTAAACACGCCTTTGCGGGTAAAGGTGTAGTCGGAGGAGCCAGCGGTGCCCAGGGCGCCGTTGCCGCGGTTGAAGTACATGCGCACGTTGGCCACGGTGCGGGTGGGGTTGTCGGTGGCGGTTTCAATCACAATGGCCACGCCGTGGGGCGCGTAGCCCTCATACACCACTTCCTGGTAGTCTTTTTCCTCCTTGCTGCTGGCGCGCTTGATGGCAGCTTCCACCCGGTCCTTGGGCATGTTCACGCCCTTGGCGTTCTGCATAGCCGTGCGCAGGCGCGAGTTCGTGTCGGGGTTGGGGCCCGACTCTTTCACGGCCATGACAATCTCCCGACCAATGCGGGTGAAATCTTTGGACATCCGGTCCCAGCGCTTCATTTTGCGGCCTTTGCGGAATTCAAACGCGCGTCCCATCTATGGTGAATAAGTAATTGAGTGAATGAGTAAGCCACCCGGCCGGCGGGCCGAAGGGGCCGCAAGTTAGCAGAAAGGGCGGCGGGGCGCAACGCATCCATCCGCAAACGCCGGCGCCCCGGCTTCCAGCGCGTAACGCTGAAAACCGGGGCGCTGGGTTGCTTCATAGCCTGTGGCGTTAGGGCAAGTCCTGCAGGCGCAGGGTAATGTTCTGGGGGGCCGTTTCGTTGCCGCCGAAGTAGGGGTAGAGCTGGTAGCCTTTGGCCGCACCGGTGCAGCTGCGCTTGTGCTCCACTTTTTTGCCGTTCACCACAAAGGTGTACTTGCCATCGGTAATCTGCAGCTCGCAGGTGTACCACTTATTGCGGTCGATGGCCGTGAGCAGGGTGGTGGTGTTTACGCCGGCGCGGTAGGAGTAGGCCAGCAGCTCCAAGCGGTTCTGGTACCAGCGCCAGCCAAACCGGGCGCTGTTGGTTTGGTGCAGGGAGTTGCAGTCGGAGAGGCCGTAGAGCTTGTTTACGTCGGCTTGGTTGTTGGTCAGCTTGGTTTTGTAAGCGGCGGTATTGTCGAACTTCACCGAGAACTTGAGCTTGGTTTTGCTTACCAGTCGCACGGGGTTGCTGGTGGCGTAGTGCTGGTCCTTCAGAATGGTGTAAAGCACGCCGGGCTCGGTAGCAGCCGTGGCATCGACCGAGGTAGCCACGGCGGTAGCAGAGCTGGCTGGTGCTACCTCTTCCTTGCGCAGGCAGCCGGCGGCAATCAAAATGAGAAAAAGACTAGTAGGGGCAAGCGTAGATAAGCGAAACATACGAGGTGGTTAGTTTTCCCTCGAAGCACTTTATCGGGCTTTATGGTTCATTAAAAAGCATTTTTAACTTTTGAAGTTTCTTTGTATAGTAACTGTATTTCTTAAGGAAAGGTCAGGTTAATAATTGCAAAGTGCAATTTTATTTTCCCCGCAGCGTATAAATGCCCCGGTTGCCGGCGGGGTAGCCTTGCACGGTTAAAATGAGCAGCCCATTCCGCAGCACAAACGTCCCTTGGTCGGTGCGGGGCTGGCCTTTGCTGTCGGTGTAAGTGAAGGTGATACGGTCGCCAGCAAACGCGAAGCGCCCATCCTGGTCGAAGCGCATCTGTGTACCGTTGGCGGCCAGCGTCAGCCGTTTCTGGTAGACGCCGTCGGGGCGAAGCGTAAGCGTGCCGCCCACACCCCGGGCCAGCATCGGCTCACTGCCATTGCTCAGGTCTTTGATGGCGTAGGTGAGGTAGTCGTAGGTGGTGAAAAAGCTGGCCTTGGCAGCAGCAGGAGCTTGCTGGGCCCGCGCACTGGACGCGAAGAGCAGCAAGGCCAGGAAAGAGAAAAGAATACGCAGCTTCATCCGGCCAAATTACGCTATCCGCCGCTTTTCCGGCTGCGGCCCGTTCGGCTACCTTTGGCTTATGCCTACTTTTCTGCGTGAACTTATTCAACCCGCCGCCGCCCTGCCCCAGGCCGACGTCTGCCTCGTGGGCCTGCCGCTCGACTTCGGGACCGTGCTCGAAGGCGGCCGGGCCGGGGCCGCCGGCGCCCCCGACGCCATCCGGCGGGAGCTGCGCCGCTACCACAAAACCTACAACCTGGAGCACAACGTCAGCCTCGACCACCTGCGCATCGCCGACGCGGGCAACCTGGCCCTGCGCGTCTCCGCCGACCACGCCGCCAAGCACCAGCTGATCCGGGAAGAGCTGGCCCGGCTACTGGGCCGCTACCCGCGCGTGGTGGTGCTGGGCGGCTCCCACGATGGTACCTACAGCACCGTGCGCGGTTTGTTCGATGCCAACGGGGCGCAAGCCGTGGGCGGCCTCAACCTCGATGCCCACGCCGATGTAAAGGACAAGCCCGGTCTGATCAGCAGCGGTACGCCCTTTGGGAAACTGCTGCGGGAAGGGTTCCTGGCCGGAAAGCAGTTCACTGAAATCGGCTTGCACTCCAACCTGAACACCAAGGAGGATATCGACTTTCTGCACGCCCAGCAAGCCCACATTGTGCCGCTGGCGCACGTGCAGCAGGACGGCATGGCGGAGTACATGACGCGTGCCCTGCGCCGGGCTACCAGCAGCGGGCCAGCCTTTGTGAGCTTTGATATAGACGGGTGCGCCGAAGCGTATGCGCCCGCCGTATCGGCCCCCAGCGCCGACGGCTTTACGCCGCGCCAGGCCACGGAAGCCGCTTTTCTGGCGGGTAAGGCCGAAGCCGTGCGGTTGTTTGAGGTGGTGGAGCTCAACCCGCTCTACGACCGGGACCACCAGACGGCGCGGCTGGCTGCTACCATCATTACGGCTTACCTCACGGGCGTGGCCGCACTACTGAGCCAGTCATCTACGTAAGCTTTCGTATAAAATTTTACGGTTTCGGGAAGTAGCAGGCAACGGTTTGCCAGGGCCGCTCATCTATGGGGCAAGTAAGGCGCTTGAAGGCCATACGTATCCTGTTCTACTTTCTCTTTTCGCTATGAAAACCACTTTCCTCGCCCTCGCGCTGGGTCTTGTTGCCACGGCCGCCACGGCCCAAACCACCGCCAACTTCTCCCTGACCTGCAAGGAGGGGGATGGCCGCAGCTCCCAGAAGCAGTTCTGCGAAACCCGCGACCTGACCATGGCCAGCCCCGGTACCGCTACGCTCACCATTGATGGCCGCGCCAACGGCGGCATCACCGTACACGGCTACGATGGTACCGAGGTGAAGGTGCGGGCGAAAGTATCGGCCTGGGCCCGCTCGGCCGAAGTCGCCCAGAAAACGGCTCAGGGCATCAGCATCAGCACTAAAGGCAATAAGCTGCGCGCCGAAGGCAGCGAAAATGGCTGGGCCGTGAGCTACGAGGTGTTTGTGCCCCGCCACACGGCCCTGAACCTAAAAACCATCAACGGCGGCATCCACATCGACCACGTATCGGCGGATATTGCCTTTGACGCAGTGAACGGAGGAATTTCGTTGGATGAGGTAGGCGGCAACGTGAAAGGCAACACCACCAACGGTGGCCTCAGCATCACGCTGGCTGGGGAGAAATGGACCGGCGCGGGTCTCGACGTATCGACTACCAACGGGGGCATCACCTGGAATCTGCCCAAAAATTACTCGGCCAAGTTCTACACCAGCACCAACATGGGCGGCATCAACGGTGCCCTGCCCGTCACCAAAACCGGGATGATGAGCAAGGAAATAGCCGCCAACCTGGGCAGCGGCGGAGCTACCGTCCGGGCCGTTACGACCAACGGCGGCATCACCGTGCGTCAGTAGCTGGTTGCCCAAGCAAGCCGACGCCCGTACTGCTACCGCTGACTTCGGTGAAGCTGAAAACCAAAAGCCCCCGCACATTGGTGCGGGGGCTTTTTCGTGCGCCTGTCGGTAGCTTTCTATTCTTGGAGCACCTTACTGGGCGTAGGGGCGCTTTACTTCTTCAGTATGGTGGCGCTTCGGCTCGGGAGAATGTGGTTGCGGATACTTATTCTGCTGGTGCTTTTTGTAGCGCTGCACCACCAGTGCCGCCCCCACCAAAGCGCCAAGACCTACCGCCGTGAGTTGGAGCTTGTTCCGGAGCGCATCGTGGGGAGCGGGCGGCAGGTGCTGCACTCCGCCTTCATCGAGGCGGGCGGGCTGCTGCACGTAGCGGCCGTGCGCGGGCATCGGGAAATCGGCTGCCAACTTGGACAAGCCCTCGGCGGCCGCTGAGCCCGTGATAACCGGGCCGTGGCCGCAGCCAATAGCCAAGGGCTGCAAGGCGGCCAGCTTCTCTACCGACTCGCGTACCTGCTCCCAGTTGTAGTTGAACGGCGCCCCCGCCACGCTGATCTGTGGAATCTGGAGCAGCAGCGCGGGCACCGACTCGTGGTTGGCGGTGGCAAAAGCGTCGGCCCCCAGCAGGGTGCGGTCTTCATCCCGGAACAAGGCTATTTGCCCAGGCGCATGGCCCGGTACGTGCACCCAGCGCCAGCCGGGCAGGTAGGGCACTTCCTCCTCCGAGTCGGTGGGCAGCGGCTGCACCACATCACTTAGTTGAAAGCTCTGGGGCGGGAAAAACCGCGCTACGAAGGCTAGGCTGCCGCCCCCATCCACGGTAGGGTCGGCGGGTGGGTACACGGCTTCGGCCCGGAGGAAGGGCAGCTCCAGTGGGTGGGCCAGCACCGGCACCTTCCAGTGCTCGGCCAGGGCCCGCGCCGAGCCAGAGTGGTCCATGTGGCCGTGGGTGAGGATAATGGCCTCGGGATGCGTGCCCGGGTAAAACAGCTTATCGGCCGCCGCAATAATGTCTTTCTCAGAGCCCGGCAGGCCAGTATCCACCAGCACCCATTCGCCAGGGGTAGCAGTTTCTACAAAATACAGATTGACGAAGCGTTGGATAGTGAGCTGGTGCACGCCAGCGGCTACTTGTTTCATAGGAGTCAGGTGAATTGGTCTGTGAAGACCATACGCAAAAGGAGGAGCTAGGGGCTATTTCCAGCATTGGCCCAAATAAAAAGCTCCAGCCATGCCGGCTGGAGCTTTTTTAACGAGGAGTTACCAACGGTAACTTAGTGGCTTACCACCAGCCGTTGCGTGAGGATTTGCTGGCCCGAAGTGAGACGCAGCATATACACTCCAGCCGGGTAAGGACGGGTGTTCAACTCTACCTTCTGAGCACCGCTGCCCTGGCCCGTAGCCAGCGTGCGGAGCTGCCGCCCGTTCAGGTCGTAGAGCGTAAGAGTATAGGCACCGGCTTGTGGCAACCGGAAATGCACCGTGGCATCGCCCAGGCTGGGCGTGGGCGCTACGTGCAACTCAGCCGTCGAAGCCGATGAGGCGCTGGTTGCTAGGGCAGTGCTGGTGCGGGCCTGCATGGAGCAGGCCGTGCCCACGGTGTAGGAGAAGGGCGTGGCGGCGTTGTTGCGCTCGGGCCCGCCGGCACCCACCTGGTAGGTGAAGTAGAGGTTGACGAGCGTGCCATTGGCCACGGGCAGCGTGTAGGTGAAGTCTCCGGCCGCGTTCTTAGTCATGGTGTAGCCGGGGTAGGCCCCACTCGTGCCCTGGCGCAGGTAGAGGATGGCCAGGTTGCCGCCAGCCGTGGCGCCCAGCGGGTGGAAGGTGATGGTCACGTTGCCCCCGCTGCTCACGGCCCCGTAGCTGAAGTCCGAGGTCACGGCGCAGTAGCCGCCCGTCGACGCATTGCTTACCGTGACGCTCACGCCCGAAGACGTCGTCACGGCACCGCCATTATCAGTGGCTTTGGCCGTTATCGAGTAAGAGCCCGCGGCCACCCCGGTCCAGGTGTAGGAGTAGGGCGAGGACGTGTCGGTGCCGAGCAGGGTCGTGCCGTTGTAGAAGGCTACCGAGCTGACCGTGCCGTTGGCATCAGCCGCGTTGGCGTTAATCGTAATTGAGGCCGGAGCTGTGAACGTCGCGCCGGTGCTGGGCGAGGTCAGGCTTACGGTCGGTGGCGTGTTCGTGGTCACAGCCGTGAAGCTGAGCCAGTTCACGTTCAAGCCCCCGGCCGTGGCGTACACGCGCAGGGTCTGGGCGCCAGCGGGCAAGGTCACGTTGGTGCTGATAGTCTGCCAGCTCTGCCAGCCGCCGGTAGCCCCAACCGTTACGCTGCCCAGCACAGTACCGGCGCTGTTACGCAGCTGCAGGGCGCCGCCACCCGGTTCGCTGGCCAGACGGAAGCCCACGCTGTACTGGCCGGCCGTAGTCACGTTCACGGCGTAGTCCATCCAGTCGCCAGCTTCGATGTAGCCCACGTTCAGGCCGCCGCCCGTGTCCGTAGTCGTTTCCGTCTGGATACCGAGCATAGCCGCGTAGCTTTCGGCCTGAATGGTGCCGGGAATGGTCTGCCCGCTCTGAGCGTTGCTGACCGTGACACTCACAGCCGAAGACGTGGTGACTGCGCCTCCGTTATCGGTGGCTTTGGCCGTAAGCGAATAGGTGCCGGCGGCCACGCCGGTCCAGGTGTAGGAGTAGGGCGAAGATGTATCCGTGCCGAGCAGGGTCGTGCCGTTGTAGAAGGCTACCGAGCTGACGGTGCCGTTGGCATCGGCAGCATTAGCGTTGATGGTGATGCTAGCTGGGGCCGTGAAGGTCGCGCCAGCAGCAGGCGAGGTCAAACTCACGGTAGGCGGCGTGTTGGTGGTCACGGCCATGAAGCTGAGCCAGTTTACGTTCGTGCCGGTGGAGGCGGAGGCGTAGAGGCGCAGGGTCTGCACTCCGGCTGGTAAGGTTACGTTGGTGCTGATGGTCTGCCAGCTCTGCCAGCCGCCCGTATTGCCCACGTTGATGGAGCCCAGCACCGTACCACCGCTATTGCGCAACTGCAGGGTGGCCCCGCCGTTGGCCGAAGCCACGCGGAAGCCCACTGTGTACTGGCCGGCGGCGGCCACGTTGACCGAGTAATCGAGCCAGTCACCGGTTTCGTACCAGTCTACGTTCTGGCCGCCGCCCGTGTCGGTCGTGGCTTCCTTGTCCGTGCCCTGCTGCGCCGTGTAGCTTTCCGCTTCAATCGTGCCGGGAATGGCCTGGGCCGTGGGTGCTGCCGTCACGCTCACGCTGACGGCTGAGGAAGTGGTGGCCGCGCCGGCATTATCCGTGGCTTTAGCCGTGATGGAGTACGTGCCAGCACCAACGCCCGTCCACGTGTAAGAGTAAGGGCTGGTCAGGTCTTCACCGAGCTTGGTCGCACCCTGGAAGAACTCGACTTTGCTCACGGTGCCATTGGCATCGGCCGCGTTGGCGTTGATGGTAATGCTAGCTGGAGCCGTAAAGCCGGCTCCATTAGCCGGGGAAGTCAGGCTCACCGTAGGAGGCGTATTGGTTGATACGCCAGTGTACGTAAATGTCATGCGGCCAATATTCAGGCCGCCCTGCGTGAAGCTGAGGCGCAGCACATGCTCCCCGGCCGGCAAGTTCAGCCCGGTAATGGTTTTGGTAGCCCAGGCGCCCCAGTCGCCGGTGGTCGTCACGGTCTGGTCGCCGCTGATGTTGTTGCCATCCACTGACACCGAAAAAGGACCACCGCCGGTGGAGTTGCCGGCCGCGTAGCGCAGCGCCAGCGTGTGCGTACCAGCCGTAGCCACATTGATGGTGTACTCCAGCCATTCGCCAGCATCTACCCAGCCTACGGTCGTGCCTTCGGCGGCGTCGCTTACGGCATCCACGTACTCGCTAGGCCGGAAAGCCACGGTTGGTGAAGGTTCGAAAGTTGCTTGGTTAGAGGCGCTGGCATCGTTGTAGGCAATTCCCTGGCCCAGCCCGCCGGGGTACGTGTCGTACTTGCCGGCTTCAATGGTGCCGGGTACGGGTTGCGGCGTGCCGGTGTAGGATGCTTGCTTGCCCACCTGCACCGCGGCAATGTTGGTGACCTTGAAAAGCGAACCAGCGTACACCTTCGCGTAGAAGTTGTGGATAGCCACTGGCAGATTCGCGGCGGTTTTGGTGTATGGTGCGCTGGCTACTGTCCCTAAAGATGTGCTGCCATCGAAGAATTCTACTCCTGTTACGCCTGTGCCAGTAGTAGCTACACTTAGCGTCACGCTGCCATTGGCGGCTACTTCCGTGGCACTGGCCGTGAGCGTACCGGCCACAGCTACATCCTTGCTGGTAGCCAGCTTGCGAGCCGGCACATTCAGCACATAGCCATCCGAGAAGTTCACGGTAATAGCGGCGTTGGTGTAATTGTGCGCTACGTAGGTCTTCACGCCGGCCTTGTTGAAGACCACAGCCTCCGGGTTGTTGGCCGTCACGGAGGCGTCGACCCGGCCCAGGGCATTCATAGCGTGGAGCCAGTAGTAGGTCTGCGCATCCGATACCCCGAACTTGATAGGCCGGTTCTGGAAACCGTCGTAGAGCTGAATGGCCTTTACGGGGTCAATAAACGCCAGGTACTCCCAGAGCAGGTCGTGCCAGGTGTTGGCATTTACTTCATTCTGCAGAATGCCCGTGTTCTGGGTGATTTCCGTCCAGAGCTTCTGCACGTAGGCGTGGTTCTGGCCTAGGTACAGCGAGCCGCCGTGCATGGGGTAAAGCTGAATGCCGTACACGGCCCGGATGTCCTGGGTCCAGAAGGTGCCAGCGTCGTAGCCCGCGCCCCACACGCGGCCGGTTGCGCTGTAGGCGTAGTTGGGCTGGAAGGTGCGGTCGTTCACGTCAAACCAGTACTCCTCAATAGCCGCCTGCTCGGTGGCGTAGAGGTAGATGCCCAGGTCGCGGGTGGCTTTGTTGCCCGTGATGGCGCCCCAGTGAATCAGGGACGAGTTGAACTGCATGCTTTCCGAGGTCGACTCCTGGTTGTTGCCCATGGGTGAGCTGGCGAAGCCATCAGCCCAGGAGTGACCGGCGTAAGGGTCGAAGTTGCGCAGGAAGGGAAACTGGGTGTCGGTGCGGCTGGGGTTGGCGGCATCGCGCACCAGCATGTTCACCATGGCACCCCATTGGCCGGCCCAGCCGGGCTGGTACTGCTCCAGGAAGGCCGCGGCGTGAATGAAGTAGCCCCAGTGGAAGTGGTGGTCGTTGATGTTGTCGTCCTGGTGGTGACCGGCGGGATATCCAAACAGCGTCGACCAGGTGGAGTTGTAGTAGAAGACAAAGGCATTTTCCCCGCTTTCCGCCGACAGCCAGTCCTGGAGCCGGTTTTTGATGGTGGTCAGGATCTGGTCGCGGGCGGCGGTGTTGCCGGTTTCATCGGCAATGCGGGCCGTCTGAATCAGCTTGTTCATTTCCTGCCCCTCGTTATAAGAGTCGGTCCACTCAGCCAAGCCGTTGTTTTGCAAGGCCTGCACTTTGTCGTTCAGCTTCACCGGGCTGAAGCCGGTGCTGTAGTTGTCGAGGTAGGGCAGGGTGGGCAGGATGCCGTGGAAGGTGTAGGCCGTGGAAAACACGTTGCCAGCCAGCATCTTCAGCTGCCCCCGCACCGATGGGTAGATCTGCCCGGCCGGTTGGGCCGAGCCCGCGGCCATGTAGCCCCACTGGTGAGGCAGCAGCCCCTGCAGCACCACGCCGTTGGTGCCTTCCTTCACGGAGGGCGTCACGGTGAACGTGGTTTTAACCACCGAGGTGCTTTCCGTAAACACCCAGTCAACTTTGGTGCTGGCTGGGAATACGTAGGCATACTGCTTGTAGGCGTTGGCGGCAGTCAGCGCGTCCGGGGCCGTGGGGTTCAGCAGAGCAATGGACCAGTAGGTCTTACCATTCAGCGTAGAAGTATACGTGCCCGCGTTGTTGGTCCAGGTGGAGCCTACGGGGGCGTACACGGCGTAATCGGCCCCGTTATAGGAGTCCTTGATCAGCAGCATTTCCCCGTTGATGGTCACCGTGCCTACGGCCACTTTCACCGTGGCTACGTCAGCGGCACCCTTGGTCAGGTACACGAAGGGCATGCCCATGCCCACAGTGGCGTTGAAGTCGTTGGAGCCGCTGTGCCAGTTCATGGTCACGGTCCAGTCGGAGTAGTCCGATACGGTAGCGGCGGTGGCATTCAGGTTCTGCACGCCCACCGTCACGGCCATTACGTCGCTGTTGGGCTGACGGTATTCCGTGGTGCTGGCTGGCGGTATAATGTAGTTCACCACCAAGCCCGTTTCGTGCGTGCGCAGCGTGAGGGGGTAGTTGAAGATGTTGTTTGTGTGGCTGTTACGCAGCTTGCCCGACCACCACTCGTTGGTGGGTACCGGCTTGGTGGCGGCCACTCCGCTCAGCAGGGGGGAGCCGGTGGGCACGGCGTTGCGGCCGGCGGCATCGGTACCCGGAAACTGGGTGGTGTAGCTGCCGGAGCCCACAGCTACAATCTGGCTGCGGGCCGGGGCCGTAGCCAGGGTGATGCTCAAGACCGAAAGCGCGGCGGCTTTCAGGGCCTGAGTCCGGGGCGTATGCGGCCCCGCAAGCCACGCCGGTAGCAGCCGGCGCAGCGGGTTCTGTAGGGTTTTACCCATGGTAGAGAGGTTTGGTGGGTTATGGTGGTAGGGGAGCAGCGGGGGAGGAGGGCCTCAGCAGGTGCCGGGGCACAGTCGCAGGCCGATTGAGCCGGCCTCAGAAAAAGCCGACCACAGCGTGCCTAACGCCAGGGTAAAAAAGCGCTTTAGCGCATCAGAAAGCCGATAGTAAGGCTGAAATGAGAGGGCTACTAGGCGCAAAATCAACTAAAGGAAAGTCGGGTTTTGCCAGCGGCCTGGGGTAGGCAATTAACTTTGGGATAGACAGGAGAATAAACCCCGTTTAGACTATATTTTATAAGTATTATGCTATTATTTGTCAAGGTATATAAATAAACAGTGCGCCAATGGGATATATCGATAAAAAATCAAAAGAATTCCAAGCCTAGCCTGACCCTTTGTCTGGCGTAAGCAGGCATCTTGTGACAGAAGCGTGTTTACCTCACCAGGTTACGGAGAGTAAGAGGTAGGTTAATTCCTGTAAATCAAATAAATAACACTGTAATCAGCGTGCGATATAAGTGCGCCGGGTTGTATGCGTAGCGTATGAAAACTCGCCGCGGCCAGTTGGTCCTTATCCGAACGAGTGTTTGCTCACCAGACGGCGTACTTGCCAAGTAAACCTGCGCAGGAGCGCGGGCCGTGGTTGTCTGATTTTTAAGCCGGTAGCAGGTCGGTCAGGACAAGTCGCGGAATTCTGGCAACGTCCCTCTTCTTTGCTCATCAGGCACAAAAAAGCCCCTTGCTGGCAAGAGGCTTTTGCTCGGTAATACGCTGAAAGCTAAGGTGTCGTGGTAGCCGTGGTGTCGGAGCTCATAGGGGCCGCGCTGGAGTCGGTGGCGTTGGCGGCCTCGGTTTGCTCGCTGGGCGAGCTGGTGGCCATGGTGGTGGTTTGGTCACCCGCGCCGCGCTCCGAGCCAGTGCCGTTGCCTTCGCAGGAGGCCAGGGTAAACGAGGCGGCAGCCAGCGCCAGGAAAAGAAGCTTTTTCATGAAGTGAGTTGGTTGAGATGGAAAATCATGAAACGGGGCTGGGCGGTGGTAAGGCCGCGCAGCCAGCGGTTATACTGCCGATGCGGGCAAGGCAGCCAGAATTTGTGCGGAAAAATTTGGCAAGCTGGCCCTTAGCCCGCGCCCTGGCTCCCGGCCGAAGCTCCCACCGCCCGGCCGCGCCACCTTCGCCGACTCGTCAAAAAAGGCTTCATTAACCCCGGCGGGCCTCCGCATCTTCGCCCCCGAAACTCCTATATTCGCCGCTCCACCCACGTCCCCAAACTCCGCCCCACCCATGGCCCCGCATTCAACACCCGCTGCCCTCGAAACCCCCGAGCTCAACCTCGAAGCCACCTCCCAGTCCACCACCGACCAGCCCGCCACCCGGCCCATGTACTACGAGTACAAGCCCACGGAAACCGTGCGGGCCCAGCACGGCCCCGAGCTGCGCTGCAAAACCTGGGAAGCCGAAGCCGCCCTGCGCATGCTCGAAAACAACCTCGACCCGGCCGTGTCGCTGGTGTACGACGAGCTGATTGTGTACGGCGGCGCCGGCCGCGCGGCCCGCAACTGGAAGGAGTTCCAGACCATCGTGAAGAGCCTGAAGGAGCTGGAAGCCGACGAAACCCTGCTGGT
The DNA here is from genome assembly GCF_008271285.1 of Hymenobacter lutimineralis. Lineage (NCBI taxonomy): Bacteria > Pseudomonadati > Bacteroidota > Cytophagia > Cytophagales > Hymenobacteraceae > Hymenobacter > Hymenobacter lutimineralis. Next base: position 46,706 of record NZ_VTHL01000001.1, read on the forward strand.
GCAGAGCGGCAAGGCCGTGGGCGTGCTGCGCACCTGGGCCCACGCCCCGCGCGTGCTCATTGCCAATAGCAACCTCGTGCCCGCCTGGAGCACCCAGGAGTATTTCGATGAGCTGGACCGCCTCGGCCTGATGATGTACGGGCAGATGACGGCCGGCTCCTGGATTTACATTGCTACTCAGGGTATTCTGCAGGGCACCTACGAAACCCTGGCCGCCGTGGCCGACAAGCACTTCGGCGGCACCCTGGCCGGCACCGTTACCGTGACGGCCGGCCTGGGCGGCATGTCGGGGGCGCAGCCGCTGGCCGTGAGCATGAACGACGGCGTGTGCCTGGTCATCGAGCCCATCGACGCCCGCGTGCAGCAGAAGGTGCGCGAAGGCTACGTGGACGAGCAGGCCCGCGACCTAAACCACGCCCTGGAGCTGTGCGAGCAGTACAAGCAGGAGCGCAAAGGCTGGAGCATCGGTCTCACCGGCAACGCCGCCACCGTGCTGCCCGAGCTGCTGGCCCGCGGCTTCAAGGCCGACGTGGTAACCGACCAGACCTCGGCCCACGACCTGATGGACTACATCCCCGAGGGTGACATTGATGAAGTGCTGGCGCTGCGCAAGAGCAACCCCGAGGAGTTCAAGCGCCAGGCCCTGGCCTCCATCGTGAAGCACTGCCAGGCCATCATCGACATGCAGGCCGGCGGGGCCGTGGCCCTCGACTATGGCAACAACCTGCGCGGCCAGGCCGAAAAAGGTGGCCTCAAGGTGCGCGACGAAAACGGCCAGTTTCTCTACCCCGGCTTCGTGCCCGGCTACATCCGCCCGCTGTTCTGCGAGGGCAAGGGCCCCTTCCGCTGGGCGGCCCTCAGCGGCGACCCGCAGGACATCCTGCGCATCGACCGCGCCCTGCTCGAAACCTTCCCCGACAACAAGATGCTGGCCCGCTGGATCGAGAAGGCTCAGGCCAAGGTGCCCTTCATCGGCCTGCCCGCCCGCGTGTGCTGGCTGGGCTACGGCGAGCGGGAAAAGTTCGGCCTGGTTATCAACGACCTAGTGGCCCGCGGCGAAGTCTCGGCCCCCATCGTCATCGGCCGGGACCACCTCGACTGCGGCTCCGTGGCCTCGCCCAACCGCGAAACCGAGGGCATGAAGGACGGCTCCGACGCCGTAGCCGACTGGCCCCTGCTCAACGCCCTGGCCAACTGCGCCTCCGGTGCCGACTGGGTGTCGCTGCACAACGGCGGCGGCGTGGGCATCGGCAACAGCACCCACTCCGGCATGGTGATAGTAGCCACCGGCACCCCCGAAAAAGCCGAGCGTCTGCGCCGCGTGCTCACCACCGACCCCGGCATGGGCGTCTTCCGCCACGCCGACGCCGGCTACGAGCTGGCCCAGCAGATAGCCCAGGAGCGCGGGGCGAAGATTCCGGGGCGGCAGTAATGGAATAATTTCCTTCTCTATATCACAAACGTTTTATTTTTCGGCGGTGGTAAAATAGGGGGTGATTTGTAGTTTTGGTGTATGCTTCAAACAACGTTAACGTGTGGCAAGTGTGGCAGCACAGCCTTGCGCAAAAATGGCAGCCGCAACGGCCAGCCGAAGTACCAGTGTACAGCATGCCGACATCAGGCCCTCTTCGTGCCCGCTGCCATCGACAAAGCTGCCCGGTATGCCCAAGTGGCTGCTCTCTTGTTGGAGCGGGTTTCGCAACGCGCTATCGTGCGCCTAACGGGCATTTCACGCCCCACCATTGTTAAACTGGCAAAAAAAAGCGCAAGCCACCCCGCACCTGCGGCCCAAACCGAGCCGGCCGCGGGTACTCGAACTAGATGAGATGTGGACGTTTGTCGGCCGCAAAAAGCGCAAGGTCTGGCTCTGGCTGGCCATTGAGCGACACACGCGCCGCATCGTGGCCTGGGTGCTGGGCTGTCGGGGTGCAGCCACGGCGCGGCGCTTGTGGCAGGCCCTGCCTGAAGAGTATCGCACCGGCACCTGGTACTTCACGGACGAGTGGGAAGCGTATAGCATGGTGCTGCCGCAGTCGGCCCATCGGCCCAGCCCCAAAGGCAGTGGCCAGACCAGTATTGTCGAGGCCATTAACTGTTCCTTGCGCCAAAAGTGCGCCGTGCTCGTGCGCAAAACCTGCTCCTTTAGTCGATGCCTAAAAGTGCACTACGTCCGCATTCAACTCGTTATTGACGAGCATAACCGGCGACTGACCCCAAGCTAATATCACCCCTCATTTTACCACCGCCCGTTTTATTTTTCTAATGACTCTTATTTCGTGCACTAGTAATTTTAGTTACCCTATTGTGATTGGGGATATACTGACAAGCTCTAACGAAGTTGAAAAGGAACTTGAAATTCCAGTATTTTTGGATGGCGTCAATAGTCGTCTTTCTGAAGATCAAGAATTATTTCCTTATAGATTGAGGCAAAAAATATATATTATTAAAGATTATTTAGTGGTTGCTTTGGCTGGACTAGAATATGAAATGAAGGTTTTTCTAGAGGAATTGAAAAATAACTTCAAATATTTGGATCTTACGATTGAAAATTTACATTCTTTTCTTAAGTATTTCGATTTTGAAGAATTTAAAGACAGTTCGGCTTTAATTTTATTTGCTGAAAAAAAGATTGAAGGGGTTTTAATTCATACTTTGAATATTGGTAAGTGGAGAAAGAATAATTCTAGTTTGTATGAAGAAGTGCTTGCGTGTGGAAGTGGAGCTGAATATTTTGTTAAAGAATCAATGTTTGAAATGAACATTAGCGCGGAAGGTGATCATAATATGCTAAATCGTGCTATTTCATTAAATTATATACTATTAGCCAGGATACTGGTGCAAGAACGAGTTAGTCTTGAGACAATCAAAAAAAATTGGGGTGCAGGATTTGAAATGATTTATTTTAATGGTGATAAGTTTACTAAAATGGACGATGTTACTTATATTATATGGAATGGTAAAATGGATTTGAGTAATGGTAATTACGAATTTAGTCCATTGCTTATTATGAATTTCAAATATCATAATGAGCTTCTTGTTATTACTTCACATAACGGTGTTAAATTAGGTATGTATGGGGTCCTTCCTATATATATGAAAAAAGAAGATTTTAATACTAATGATATTCCAAGTAAACCTCATATCGATGGTAAAAGAGTTTGTAGTATATATATAACAGAATTGTCTAATGGCTATACAGTAACTCCTGCTTTTTTTTCTGAAAAGCGAGATGATATAAGTATGGTAAAGTTAAATGATGTAGGTAGTGACGATTTGCTTTTAGGTTTATTAGAAAATGGCATGATGCCCGATCCTGGTCCTGTGACTGTTAAGTTCGATAGAGAAGGGCGCTTATGTATAATGGTCAATAGAGAAATGGAAAATTTTTTAATGAATAAAATGAGAGAAGGGCTAATTGCTACATATGGCACAAAGCCCCAAAGTGGTGCGAATATTTAGTTTGCGCCTTTGTTGAGGTGTGATATGTAATCTCAATAGCACACCAATGATCAGTGCCCAGCGTCGCCGGAGCGGAGCTCGGGCGGCGTTGTTCTTGCTAGTGATTGTGTTACTCTAATCTCTATAGCCACCACAACACCCCAAATACCCTGTGGCCGTATGGAGGGCATGTGGTCTAGCCTCCGAAACCGTGCCCGCGCCCTCAAAAGCGAATTGGTAGCCCTCTACTACGCTGCCCGCGACCCGCGTACCCCATGGTACGCCCGCCTGGTCATGCTGGTCACGCTGGCCTACGCCGCCAGCCCCATCGACCTGATTCCCGATTTCATTCCCGTGCTGGGCTACCTGGATGATCTGGTGCTGGTACCCGCCGGCATTGCGCTCAGCATTCGGTTGGTGCCGGCGGAGGTGCTGCGGGAGGCGCGGCAACGCGCCGCTACCACGCCCGTGTCGAAGCGCGCCAACTGGGTAGTGGGTACGCTCATTCTGCTGCTGTGGCTGCTGGCGCTGCTGGGTTTGGGCCGCTACGCGTGGGCCTGGTGGCACCGCCCGACTGCGCAGTAGCCACGGCTGCCCGGGCGCAGTTCTCCGGCCCGGCTGCCCGGGCGACTGACCTCCACCGCTGCCGGAAAAAGCAAAACCCTCACCTCCGCTGTTTAGTAAGATAACCCAGCGCCGGCACCCCGCCGGCACTCGAAACAACTGAACCTATGAACATCGGAATCATTGGCGCGGGCCACATCGGCAGCGCCCTGGCCGTGCGGCTGACGGACCTCGGCCACACGGTATACATTGCCAACTCCCGCGGGCCCGAAACCCTAAAAGAGGTGGAGCAGAAGACGGGCGCCAAGGCCGTAACGGCCGAGGAAGCCGCCCAGCACGGCACCGACCTCATTGTGGTAACCATCCCGCTCAAGAACATTCCCGACCTGCCCCAGGACTTGCTGGCCAGCGTGCCCCGGGAAACGCCCATCATCGATACCAGCAACTACTACCCCGTGCTGCGCGACGGCCGCATTGACGAGCTGGAACACGGCCCGCTCACCGAGAGCGAGTGGGTGCAGCAGCGCCTGGGCCGCCCGGTGGTGAAGGTGTTCAACAACATCTACGCCCACCACATTGTGGAGAAGGGCCAGCCCGCCGGCACCCCCGGCCGCATCTCCCTGCCCGTAGCCTCCGACGATGCCGCCGCCAAGCAGAAGGTAATGGCCGTGGTCGACGAGCTGGGCTTCGACGCCGTGGACGGCGGTACCTTGCACGAGTCGTGGCGGCAGCAGCCGGGTACCCCTTCCTACGGGCAGGACTGGCCGGCCGATAAGCTGCGGGAGCACCTGGCCAGCCTGGGCTCCGAGCGCACCGAGGCCCAGCACGCCGAGTACCGGGCCAACCATACCCGCGCCGAGCAGGAAATCCTGAAGCAGTTCCAGCAGTCGTCCGCGACGGAGTAGCCGGCGGCGCTGTCTGCTAGCGCATCCCTCATAGCCTGGCCAATAAGCCCCGGGCGCCCTGCTAGACTTGACAAGGCCGGGTGTTCGGGGCTTTTTTTCAGATGTCGGGTGCCACTCTACCGCCCCCATACCGCGCCGCCCTGGTTTCTGGGGTGGCGCAGTTTGTTTAAGGAAAGTAAAGCGCCGGAAAACCCGAGGAGTTGATGCCAGGATGGGCTACTATTGCCGCTGCATTCCTTCCTGTTGCACGATGCCCTCGACACTGAAAATCTACCACTACTGGACGGGCCTGCTACTGGCCGGGTTCATTTTCGTGCATCTGGCCAACCACCTGGTAGCGCTGTGGAGCATTCCGGCGCACCTGGCGACGATGAACACCCTGCGCACGGTGTACCGGCACCCGGTGGGGGAGGCGGCCCTGCTGCTGGCCGTGGCCGGGCAGATCGGGACGGGCCTGCGCCTGGCTTGGCGGAGCCGGCAGCTGCCGCCCCAGCCCCTGGCCGCCCGGGTGCAGCTATTTTCGGGCCTGTACCTGGCGTTTTTCCTGCTGGTGCATACAGGCGCGGTGCTGAGTGGCCGGGCCTTGTTCAACCTGGATACCAACCTGTACTTTGCGGCGGCGGGCCTCAACACCTTTCCGTTTACGCTGTTTTTCGTGCCGTATTACTTTCTGGCCGTGGTGGCGGTGTTCCTGCATGTGGCCAGCCTGCACTACCAGAAAGGTACCCCCATCTTCGGGGCTCGGCGGGCGCGCCGGCACGCGCTGGGCATTGGGGGTGCCGGGGTGGTAGTGGCCCTGCTCATTCTGCTGGCCATGACGAACCACTTGCAAGGATTGTCCATTCCCGCCCACTACTTGCAAACCCTGGGGAAATAAAGCCCCCAAGACCCGCCACAGCAGATACGACGCGCACGGGCCTTACCATTCGCCGCATTGTTGACTATGAAGCACCTCCTTTCGGCCCGGGTGGCCGCCAACGGCATCCTCGTTATCCTTACCCTGATGGTGGTGTTTCACCTGCTGGTGCTCACGGGCGTGGTTCCCTACGGCATTGTGTGGGGTGGTCGGCTGAAAAGCCCCAGCCAGATGCTGTTGTTTGAAACCCTATCGATAAGCCTGAACCTGCTGATGCTGGCGGTAGTAAGCGTGGCATCGGGGCGGGTGCGGTTGCGCGTGCCGCGGCTTCTGCTGAAAGGGGCGCTGTGGTTGATGACGGGGCTTTTTCTGCTGAATACGCTGGGCAATCTGGTGGCCACTACCACCCTGGAAAAGCTGCTTTTTACCCCTGTAACGCTGCTGCCTGTTTTCTGCCTGCGCCTGGCTGTGGCCGGAGCCGATGTGGCTACCCCGCGGGTAAGGCCTTAGCAGCGCCCGGCCCGAACTCGTGAACTACGCCCTGCGCGTGCTGCCACCGCCCCGGCATTTTTCCGCTGAATCGCAGGCGGGCAGCTAAATGGCACCAAGGTGGCTACCTTGTAGGCGTATGCACAACGTCCTGTTTCTGCCGCTGCTGTTTGGGGCCGCTACGGCCACGGCCCAGGCACCCTGCGCGTTGCCCACCCTGAAGCTGTTTCAGGATGGCGTAGAAATGCCGGCCGATGCCAGGGCGCTGGCCCGGCCCGTTACGCTGCGCGTGTTGCCGGCGCCCGGCTGTCCGGCCGCCGTCTACCGGTTTCGGCACGCCGAGGTCACGCTCGTACGGCGGGGGCGGCCCGTGCTGCCCACCCTGCGGGTAGAAAAGCCCCAGGCCGATTTACAATCCTTTCTGCGTTATTATCAGACCGGCGACCAGGTGGTGATTTTCATTGCCTACCAGAACCTGGCGCTGGTAGCCGCCGATGGTTCCCTGCAGCCCCTGGCAGCGGCCCCGCCCCGCCTGTCCAAACCCCGCCAGCTGGACCTGCAAACCGAAGACTCCCGGGGCCTGTTCCTGCGGTGGCCGCGGCTCCAGCCCTGAGCATCCCGGTTCCATTGGTTGCAGCGCCTTCGTCAGGAAAAGACAATCCGTACCTGCCACGCCCGGCGGATGTGCGGTCCGCCCGTTGCGCGTTGGTGGGAACAAATCAGCTTCGGCCCTGGCTGGCGGTGAGCAGCTCCCGCACCGACGTCCAGCGGATGCCGGGGTAGCGGGCGTTGTCGAGGGGGTGAAGCTTAGCCTGGCCGCTAAACATGTTGTGCATGTACTGCATGCCCTGCCAGGGTGGAAACACCTCGTTAGGGGCAGGTGCCAGCGCCTTGGTGAGCTTGATGACGACACCAAAAGCGCCGAGGCCCCCGGGGCGCAGCAGCTTGAAAGGCTTGCCCGTAGCGGCCTGAGCGGCGGCCTGCAACTCGCGCGGGCTGGCCACGTCGCCCGCAACGCGCAGGTAGCGGGGCGTGGTAGGGTCGAGGGCGGCGGCGGCGGTAAACTCGGCGGTGTTTACCATGGTCGTGAAATCCAGCGGCTGGTCGGCGCTGCCCCAGTACAGAATCCGGCGCGGACCCTGGAGCACCACGGGAGCCTGGCCTTTCAGCAGCTCCATAAACATGCCGTTGAGGATGGACGTCGCCTGAATAGGGGCCGCATCCAGCCGCCGCTGAAACTCCCGGCGCAAATCGAAGTTGCGGTTGCTGCCCTCAGGCAGGCGGGTGAAGTCGGCGGAAAAGTCCGACGGAATAAAGCGGGGGACGCCCGCCGCTACGGCCGCCTCCAGCAGGCGCGACTGCGCTTCCACAATCACTTCGCGCAGTCCCGATAAGGCCGATACCACGCAGGCGGCGCCAGCGCATGCCTCAGTTAGGTCCGCTACGCTGTCGTAATTCACTTCACGCACGTCTATCCCTTGGAGCTGCAGGGAAGCAGCCTCGGCCCTGGTGCCGGCTCCGGGCCGTACCAGGGCCCGCACATGGACCCCGCGCTGGCGCAGGTGATGCGCAATCAGCAAGCCCAGGGCGCCGGTCGCCCCGGCCAGCACAATAAGGGGGGAAGCAGTGGGGCTGCCAGCTGGCAAAGGCGTTTGATCGGGGGCTACGGAGGTCATGGGCTGAAAGGAACAGGCGCTGAATGGATGGGGCAAAGTACGCGGGCAACCAGGGCCCGGTGCTCAACCCGGAAGAGGGTAGTACTGTTCTGCTTCGGGAAGGTTATCCCAGTCCGGCCATGGGGATGCCTCCCGGAGCGGCCAGGCTGGCAGGATAGAAGCACTTGGCCTGCCTCCCGTTTACTGCTGCGCAGCGGCCTGCCGCTGGCGCCACTCCGGCTCCAGAATCCCCATTTCTACCAGCGACCAGTAGCCATCCTCGTACCGGACCACGTCGCGCAGAATGCCTTCCTGCTGAAAGCCCGCGCGCTTGTAGCACCCAATAGCCGACTGGTTGAAATCGTATACGCCCAGGCTGATGCGGTGCAGCTTTAGCTCCTCAAAGCCAATGGCCAGCGCGGCCTTAATCATGGCCTGGCAGTAGCCGCGCCCGCGCGCCGCGTCGCCGACCAGCACGCGGGTCAGGCGCGCTGCCTTGTTGGTTTCGCTGAGGCTGCCCAGGGAAATGTGCCCGATGGTCTGGCCCGTACTGGTATCTACGGCCTTATACACAAAGGCATCGGAGTGCTGCGGGTCGTTGGTGCCTTCGATGTACCAGTGCAGCTTTTCGGCAGTGAGGGGAAAGGAAAACAGCCCGCCCGACCATTCCTTCAGCAGCCGTTCGTTATCTATCCAGGCAATGAGCTGCGGAAAGTCGGCTTCCGTGAAGGGCTGCAATTCAATCATGAGGAAAAAAAGCAAAAGATAAAACAAGCAAAACAGGCCGGCCGGCGCTGGCTCCGAGGCCGCGGGTCGGTAAAATTACCATTTCCGGCAAACTCCACAGTGAAGACCAAAAACCGCCCTGGTGCGGGATGCACGTCGCTTTTTCCGGAATAAACCTAACCTCACCCCGCCTAAGTGGGGACGGGGCTGCCGTAAAATGCAAGCCGCTTGAACCTAAACCGGAGGCGAGTCGTTGGGCTTATCGTGAACGGCCGCTGGACTTATATAGCAGCTAATGCTTTGCTGGTCAAAAAAAAGGCGTACGTTTACACTGTTTAAGGCAAATTGCCTCGTGTCACTACCATTGGTTCGCGTGTTGAGTAATCGTAGAGTTTCGTTGCCAGTTGCTATTTTTTCATTTCTTTCCTAAAGCATCATGTCAACAGGAACAGTAAAATTCTTCAATGAGACCAAAGGTTTTGGTTTCATCAACGATTCTGCCACCGGCCAGGACGTATTCGTTCACGTAACAGGTCTGATCGACGAAATTCGCGACAACGATAAAGTTGAGTTCGAGGTAGAAGAAGGCCGTAAAGGCCTGAGCGCTGTAAAAGTGCGTCGCGCTTAATTACCGCCTACTTCCTTCTGGAAGCAAAGAAGCATGCCACCTGGCATGCTTCTTTTTTTTGTGGCCGTAGTACAGGCTTCGGTCGGTCCAGGTACTTTTTGCGTAGGGCAGAGCATGTCCTATCATCTTATCTGGCTAGTTCCGACGTTCTTACTGGGCTTTGCGGCCTTCTGGTGCCTGGTAGTCGCGCTGCTGGCTCAGTTGGCCTGGCAGCCCTTGGCCCGCCACTTTGCGGTGACGGGTTTGCCGCCCGGCGAACAGCTAGCCGTAACCCAGGTCAGCCTGGGCTTCGTGCATTATAGCCACGCGCTGCTGGCAGTGGTGACGCCGGAAGGCCTGGGGTTGCAGCCCATCGTCCTGTTTCGGGTGGGGCACCCGCCTTTGCTTATTCCCTGGGCCGCTATCGGGCCGGTGCATTCCAGCACATTTCTCTGGTCTACCCAGTATACCTCCCACGTGCAGGCTGGCAGCACCCGCATTCCTATGCGCTTTATCAGCCCCGCCCTGATGGCCGCGGCGCGTGCTTGGCTTAGCGTAGCAGAGCCCGGGTAAGCTAACCAAATTCCGGCCCCGCCCGTTTGATGAGCTTCATTTCCCCTGCCTATGAAGCGTATTGCCTCTCTTGTTCTGAGTGTTTCCCTTGGGGTTTCCGCTGCCCCCGTTGCCAAGGCCCAGCAGGCCGAGTCTCCGTATCGCACGCGCTTTGTGGTAGATGCGCCCATTACGGTGGGGCTGGGGGCCGTGAGCGGCCTGGGGCTGTATTTGGTACAGCAGAAAAACGGTCTTTCCCAGCAGCAGCTCGCCGCCCTCAACAAAAACGACGTGCCCAAATTCGACCGGTTTGTGGCTGGTAACTACAGTGACCAGGCGCAGCTGAACAGCGACGTGCTGTGCTACGGCTCCCTGCTGGTGGCGCCGGGGTTGTTGGTGCTGAACGATAACGCCCGCGGCCGCTACGGACAGGTGGCGGCCCTTTACCTGCAAACGATGCTGGCTACCGACGCGGTATTTACCATGTCGGTAGGCACCGTAACGCGCTACCGACCCTTTCTCTACGGCACCGAGGGCCCGGAGAACAAGCGCAGCAGCCGCATTGCCACCAACTCGTTTTTTGCGGGCCATACGGCACACACGGCCACGGCCACTTTCTTTGCGGCCAAGGTTTTCCACGACTTCAACCCCGACTCGCCGGCCGAGCCGTTTGTGTGGGGCGCGGCCGCGCTAGTGCCGGCAGCTGTAGCCTACTACCGCATGGAGGCGGGCAAACACTTTCTTTCCGACAATCTGGTGGGCTATGCCGTGGGTGCTACCATGGGCGTTGTGGTCCCTCAGCTCCATAAAACCACCGGGCGCACGGGCGTTTCGCTGGTGCCGATGCAGGGACTGAATGCCAATGGCTACTCGTATGGCGGTTTGCTGCTGACAAAGCAGCTGTAGCCTGCTGTATCTGCTAAGCAGCCTTTCAGGTTACAGCTGGCAACCGGCTGCCGGTAATCGGGCGGCAGCCGGTTGATCAGGTAAACCTACGTGTTTAAAGTGCTGGTTCAGCTTGTGTTTCCAGCTCTTTGCTCAGCAGGTGGAGGGTAGTTTCCTGGGGCAGAGCCTCCAGGAGTTGTTGTAACTGCTGGTATTGGGGTTCTGCGAGCGGTAGACCGGCGTAGGAGCCAATCTGCTCGAGGCACTGCAGGTAATCGGCTAGGGCGCCGGGCAAAGCCCCGTGGCCTTCCAATCGGAACTGCGCCGGCGTGAGCGGACCAAACAGCAGTTCCCGGGCCAGCTCGGGGTAGCGCTCCAGCGAGGGGGCCACGCCGGCATCGGCGGCTAGCTGCGTGGCCATTTCGTGCAGGGTAGTTTCGTAGCGCCTCTGCTTAAACGAGCGAAACTCCGCTAGACCTGCCTCCATTTGCTCGCGGCCAGGCAGGGGGCGGGCTCCGCTCCAGCAAGCCGTTATCCAACGAGCTTGCAACTCTACCACGGGAAAATAAGGCCCCGTTTGCGGAAACATGCCAATAAAGGCCAGATTGGGCAAACAAGGATGAAACGTGTGGTGGTACAGGTCGATATGGTCGGTGCCGGCCTGCAGGGTGTCCCGGATGTCTTGGCTCAGGAAAGGCAAGTTCACGTCGAAGCCCGTAGCAAGGATAACGGCATCAATTGGTTCGGCCTGGCCATCCTGAAAAACGACGCTGTCGGCGGTGAAGTAGGCCACGCCTCCGCGGGCAGAAATGCGCCCTTGCTTGGCCAGATCCAGGTACTGGTCGTTCATGGAAATGCCCGCTTGTAATAGGCTCTCGTGCGGGCGAGGGGCGCCAAAGTCGGCGGGGTTGCCGCAGGTGCTTAGAATAACCTGCTTAAGATCTTCGGCCACCTGGGCGGGGGCAAGCGCGCGGCTGGTGTACACGGCTGCCCGCGTAAACGCTACGCAGTCGGTAGGTCGGCCGTACAGCTGTTTTCTGAGAATGTAACGCGGCTTGCGGCAGGACGACAGCACCCGCACCGTGGGGTTCTGGCCTAATTCACTGGCAATTTCCAGCCCACTGATGCTGTTGCCTACTACCAAGACCCGCTGGCCCGCAAAGTCGGCGCTGTTGCGGTAGTGAAAGGAGTGAAGCACCCGGCCGCCAAACTCGGCCAGACCGGGCAGGGAAGCGTAGCGCGGCTTATTATAGCGGCCCGACGCCACAATGACGTGCTGAAATAGCTCGGCCCGCTGCTCCTGCCGTTCGTTCACCGACCACACGATGTACTGTCCTTTTGGGCCGCGGGCTACGTTATTGATGCGTGTATGCAGGCGCAAGTAGGGGAGCAGGTTGAAATGATTCGCGTAGCTTTCGAGGTATTGCAGAATTTCCTGGTGATGGGGAAACAGCGAAATCCCGACTTTGTGGGGAAAGTCGGAAAAGCGGGTGTTGATGGCGCTGGTATTCGTGTGCATAGCGGCCCACACGCCACTGTGAGGGGCACCCTGGTTCCACTGTCCGCCCAGGTGGCCGATTTGCTCGAAAAGCACGGGCTCCAAGCCTTCCTCCAAAGCCGATTTGGCAGCGGCCAGCCCCGATGGACCAGCTCCAATGATGGCAACTTTGCCATTTGATAACGTCATTTTCATAGCGCAGAAAGAGTGGATGGGCGGAGGACGGCCCCTCGGGCGTCGGGGTGTTTCTACCGCAGCACAAAGGACGTGAGCCGGCCGTTCGCGTAAATCACATCTTGATGTGAATCAGGTAGCTATACCGCAGCGTAAAGCCTGCAATGTGGGTGATGCCGGCAGCGCGGAATACTTATCCGGCGCGGGTTGTTTCTTTGCGCCGCCACCCTTTATCCCCTTCGTATGCAGTCTGCTCGTGCCGTTTTTCTGGTAAGGCCCACCCGTTTCGCGTTTAATGCCGAAACCGCTTTATCCAATCACTTCCAGCAAACCATTGGCGGCTTGTCGGCGGAGGAAGTGCAGACCAGGGCGTTTGCCGAGTTCGATGCTATGGCGGCGCAGCTGCGTGCCCACGATATGACGGTAGTGGTATTCGACGATACCCCCGAGCCGCACACTCCCGACGCCGTATTTCCCAACAACTGGCTTACGCTGCACCCCGACGGGCGCGTGCTGCTCTACCCCATGTGCGCGCCCAACCGCCGGGCTGAGCGGCGCCCTGATATTCTGGCGGCGCTGGCCCAGCAGTTTCAGATCCGGGAAGTCGTTGATTTGTCGGGGGCAGAGCAGCAGGGGCGTTTTCTGGAAGGTACGGGCAGTATCATTTTCGACCATATACACCGCGTGGCCTACGCCTGCCTCTCGCCCCGCACTGATGCGGCCCTGTTCCGGCAAGTGGCCGACCAGTTGGGCTACCGCGCCGTGGTCTTTCACGCGCAGGATGCTCAGGGCCAGGAAATCTACCATACCAACGTGATGATGGGCCTCGGCGCCCGGTTTGCAGTGGTCTGCCTGGACAGCATCCGGGATGCCACGGAGCGGGCCGACGTGGTCGATTCTCTCACGGCCACCGGGCACCAAATCATTACTATTTCCCTGGAGCAGGTTTCCCGGTTTGCCGGCAACGTGCTTACCCTGCAGCCCACCCGGGGCCGCGAGCTGCTGGCTATGTCGCAAAGTGCTTTTGAGGCATTTACGCCTGCCCAGCGCACTGCGCTGGCGCACTATTGTGAGCTGCTGCCGCTGTCTATTCCGACCATCGAAACCATTGGTGGTGGCAGTGTCCGCTGCATGCTGGCCGAAATATTTCTGCCGACGAAATAAGCGCGCTACTCCAGGCAGCGTACAGACGCTGGTTTAGCTTCTTAGGCTTGTTTCAGCTTTGCATGCTGCTCAGAACGACCAAGGGCTGATCATCATGTGATGATCAGCCCTTGGCTTGCTGATGGCTTTGTCAAACAGACTACTTGGCCAGCACGGTCCGTAGTTGCGAGAGCAGAGCAGCTACGCCCTGGGTGGGGTTGCCGCTGAAATGCACGCGCAGGGTGCGGCGCTTATAATCCTGCAGGGCCTGCAGGTCGCCGGCCGCCTGGGCATTCTGGAAGGTGCCGAAGGTGTAGGGCCGCCCGGGCAGGGGGAGGTCCTGGGCGTGGTCGGTGGTTAGCTGCAGGTAAAGGCCGGTGTCGGGGCCTCCTTTGTGGTATTGGCCGGTAGAGTGCAGAAAGCGCGGGCCGTAGCCCGAAGCCGTGGCAATGTGCAGCTGCTCCTGTACCAGCGCACGCACCTGCTGCAGCTCTTCGTTCAGCGCAGGCGTTTCCATCAGGTAGGCCTGGATGCACAGGAAGTCACCGGCGTTGGCTTGCCCGAAGAAGCTTTTGAGGACTTCCTCGGCGTTGCGGCCCGGCGCGGCGGTGTAGTAGTCCGTGCCGTTTTCCTGCACAATAGGCTGGCTGGTTTGCGGCAGCTGGCCCTGCTCTACTACCACTTTCATCAGTTGGTCGGTGGCGGTTTTGGCGGCCTGCACGTTGGGCTGGTCGAAGGGGTTGATGCGCAGCACGGCGCTGGACACGGCCGTGGCTACTTCCCAGCGGAAGAACTCGGCGCCCAGGTCGCGCGCATCATTCATCAGAATGCGTACGATGGGGTGGCCAGCCGCTTCCAAGGCAGCCAAGTGCTGCTCATTTACGGCGTCGGGCTGACCCTGATAACCCACGTACACAAACACGCGGTCGGTGCCGTAAGAGCTTATGGAGGTCAGCGGCTCGCCAGCCAGGGGTAGTATGCCTTTTCCTTCCTTGCCGGTGCTTTCGGCAATGAGCTGTTCCAGCCACAGGCCCAGGTCGCTGAGTGAGTCGGGTACTACCAGCGTGAGCTTGTCGCGGCCGTGCTGGGCCAGTACGCCCAGGGCCACGCCCAGCTCCAGGCCGGGGTTGTGCGCCACGGGGCCGTAAGCACCGCAGGCACGCATCATGCCAATGGCACCCGCCAGAATCTCGTCGATGGGTAAGCCATACAGGGCCGCAGGCACCAGACCGAAGTAGGACAGGGCTGAGAAGCGGCCACCTACCTCAGGGAAGTTCAGGAAGATGCGGCGGTAGCCTTCGGCCGTGGCCTGGGTCACAAACTTGGAACCCGGGTCGGTAATGGCCACGAAGTTTTCGCCGGCCCGCTCGCCCTTCAGCTCCTTCATACGCGCGTAGAAGTAGTCGCCGAAGGCCAGGGGCTCGGCCGTAGTGCCCGATTTGCTGGCTACGACGAACAGCGTCTCAGCCAGCGGTACGGCTTCTTCAATCTCGCGCACCGAGCCGGGGTTGGTGGTGTCCAGCACCGACATCGGCAGCCCGTTGGCCTGGCTGGCAAACGCCTGCTTGAAGACGATGGGCGTCATGCTACTGCCGCCCATGCCCATCACCACCACGTGCTTGAACCCGGCGGCTTTTACCTCGTGCACAAACTGCTCGATTTCGGGCACGGCCCCCACCATGGTCTCGGCCACGCGCAGCCAGCCCATGAAGGAGCGCACACTCTGCTGGGCCGTGGCGTCTTCCACCCACAAATCGCCTTGCTTGTTCCAGAAGCCAGTGGTGAAGTTTTGGGCGTCGAAAGCGGCTACGCTGGCGTCAACTTCCGCCTGGTATTGGCCCAGGTGCAGTTCGGCCGGCACTACGGCGGCGTCTACCGCCTGCTGACGCTTGGCTTCCAGCACGGCCAGCAGCTTGGCAAACGGCTCCTTGAACTTCTGTCCCCCTTCGTCTTCCAGCTGCTGGGCCACCTGCGTGAGGTCGATGCCCAGGGCCGGCAGGCTGGCCAGCACGGCGGCCGCCTCGGCGGTGCCTTCTTCCAGGCGGCTCTGCGGCTGCCCGCCTGCGCGGTAGAGGTCCAGCGTTTCCACCGGAATGGTGTTCACCGTCTCGGGCCCGATCAGGTGCTCGACGTATTTGAGGTTGTCGTACTTGGGGTTTTTGTTGCCCGTGCTGGCCCACAGCAGGCGCTGCGGCGCGGCACCCTGGGCGCGTAAGGCCTCCCAGCGCGACCCGCTGAAAATGTCTTTATAAAGCTGGTAGGCCTGCTTGGCACTGGCCAGGGCCACCTCGCCCACGGCTGCAGCGGCCGTGGCCCCTTGCTCGCCGCCCTGCTGGGCCAGCTGCTCGAGCTGCGGGTCCAGCAGCACATCGATGCGCGACAAGAAGAAGCTGGCCACCGAGTCGATGCGCGCGAGCGGCAGGCCCGCGGCAGCGCGGTCTTCCAGGCCCAGCAGGTAGGCCTCGGCCACGGCCTGATAGCGCTCCAGGCCGAAGATCAGGGTCACGTTCACGTTCACGCCCTGGGCAATGAGCTGGTGGATGGCCGGCAGGCCTTCGAGCGTAGCGGGGACCTTGATCATCACGTTGGGCCGGGCCACGGCGTGCCAGAAGCGCAGGCCTTCGGCAACCGTGCCCTCTGTGTCGTGGATCAGCGTGGGGGAGACTTCCAGGCTCACGTAGCCGTCACCGCCGCTGTCGGGGGCATCATAGAGCGGGCGCAACAAGTCGCAGGCGTGCTGCACGTCCTGCACGGCGAGTTGTTCATAAATAGCCTCGGCACCGAGCCCCTGCTGGGCCAGGGCCTGAATGGCCGCGTCGTAGTCAGCGCTGCCGCCGATGGCCTTCTCGAAGATGGCCGGGTTGGAAGTGACCCCGCGCAGGCCATCTTCCGTGAGCAGGCGCGCCAGCTCCCCGTTCACTAAAATGTTGCGCCGGATGTAATCCAGCCAAATGCTCTGATTAAACTGACGGACGCTGGCTAATGGGTTCATAGGCAAATGGCTGAGAGGAGCGCCCGAGACGCGCGAAAATGAGTCGAAAGAATCTGCGGGCCGAAACCGAATAGGCCAGCCCGCTGGCGCCGCAAAAGTAGGCAGGCTTTGCAAGGCATCAAACCCAAACGCAAAACAGCTCGGGACAGACAGCAAAAAGCCACGCTCCGGGTGTCGGTAGCGTGGCTTTGCAACAGTGTATTGACGTCGGTATTAGTGCGAGGTTGGGGCGGTTTCTGTGAGACCCAATACCTGGCTGGTGTGGGCGCGCAGCTCGGCCAGCAGTTGAGGCTCCTCGTTCAGGTGGTGGCCGAAGGAGGGAAGCATCTGCCGGAACTTGCCTTGCCATGCCGGCGTGGCCGACTGCGCGGGAAAGCACCGCTGAATAAGATTAATCATGATGCTGACGGCCGTGGAAGCCCCGGGCGAAGCGCCCAGCAGCGCGGCAATGGAGCCGTCCTTGGCGGCTACCACTTCAGTGCCAAACTCCAGGATGCCGCCTTCTTTTTCGTCTTTCTTGATAACCTGCACCCGCTGGCCCGCAATTTCCAGCTGCCAGTCCTGGGCCTTGGCTTCGGGCAGGTACTCGCGCAGGGCCGCCAGCCGGTCTTCCGGCGACTGGGCTACCTGGTTGATGAGGTACTTGGTGAGCGGCAGGTTTTTGAGACCGGCAATAATCATGGGCCGCATGTTGCTCAGCTTCACCGACAGGGGCAGGTCCAAGTAAGAACCTTGCTTGAGGAACTTGGTGCTGAAGCCCGCATACGGGCCAAATAGCAGTTCCTGCTTGCCGTTGATGACGCGGGTATCAAGGTGGGGCACCGACATAGGGGGGGAGCCCACGGCCGCTTTGCCGTACACTTTGGCGTGGTGCTGGGCAATAACAGCGGGATTCACGCACTTCAGCCACTGCCCACTCACGGGGAAGCCACCGAAGCCCGAGCCTTCCGGAATGCCCGATTTGATGAGCAGGGGCAAGGAGCCGCCACCGGCGCCAATAAACACAAACGGCGCCCGGGTTTTTTTGACTTCGCCCGTAGTCAGGTCCTTGGCTTTGATGCGCCACAAACCGTCTTCCTTCTGCTTGAGCTTGTCTACGTCGTGGTGGAAGTTGACCGTGACGCCGGGCTTCTGCTGCAGCAGCGTGAACATGCCCCGGGTAAGGGAGCCAAAGTTCACATCGGTGCCCAGGTCCATGCGGGTGGCGGCCACGGGCTGCTGCGGGTCGCGGCCGTGCATTACCAGCGGCATCCAGCTTTCCAGCATTTCGCGGTCCTGGGTGTACTCCATGCCCTGGAACAGGGGCGACTGGGTGAGGGCGGCGTGGCGCTTGCGCAGGAAATCCACGTTTTTGTCGCCCCACACAAAGCTCAGGTGCGGAATGTGGTTGATGAAGCGCGTCAACTCCTTTACCTGATACGTTTCGGCTAGGTACGACCAGAACTGCTTCGACTCCTCAAACTGCTCGGCAATTTTGATGGCCTTGCTGATGTCGATGCTGCCGTCGGGCTTTTCGGGGGTGTAGTTCAGCTCGCAGAAGGCCGAGTGCCCGGTGCCGGCATTGTTCCAGGCGTCGGAGCTTTCGGCCGCAGCCACATCCAGGCGCTCATAAATAGCAATGGTAAGATCAGGCTGGAGCTCCTTGAGCATCATTCCCAGCGTGGCGCTCATAATGCCAGCGCCAATCAGCACCACATCAGCGGTAGCGGAGTCAGTAGGTTCGGTCGTTGTCATGCAGAATTAAGGAAGAGACTCACGAAATACGGGGGAAAGCGGGAAAAGATGAGGATTGTTTAGCCAAGCTGTACAGTATCTACCGTTGCTCCCTTGGTTGGGGGGCCGGTTTGCCAGCTGTTTTAAGGCCCGTTTTAGCTATTTCCGGAAGCCGGCGTGCGGGCTCCGCCAACCCCGATCTGCTGCGGACTGCGGCCGGGCTGGCACCCGTGGAATTACCGACGTAGTGTTAGCGACGAGCTTGCGCACGGCTCTGCTAGCCTTGTCCCGGGCGGGTGCCGAGAGTAATTTTTCCTCGTTAAGCGCCCAATCGATGCAACCTTAAAAAAAATCTTACCTTTACCACGTTTATGGCAATTTGCTTCGTACCACTACTCCCGATTCGCGTGCTGAATGTTGGTAGGGTTCCGCTGACATTTGCTTAACTGACTACCTTTTTTCACTTCCATTTACCATGCAGACGGGAACTGTAAAATTCTTCAACGAAACCAAAGGCTTCGGTTTCATCAAAAACGACCAAACCGGCGAAGACATCTTCGTGCACGTGACCGGTCTGATCGACGAAATCCGTGACAACGACAAAGTAGAATTTGACGTGCAGGAAGGCCGCAAAGGCTTGAACGCCGTGAAAGTACGTCGCGCTTAGTTCGCGCTAGGCTTCTTCGGAGCCTACAAAAAAAGCAGCTTGCCTTCCAAGGCAGGCTGCTTTTTTTATGGGTTGAGCTTGAGGCCAGCCTATACCTTGCCCTGGCGGATAAGCCTGCGGTAGACGCGCACCAGCCCGGCCTGCGAAACGCCCAGGTGGTAGAGCAGGCAAAGTAGCCCGAAGATGGCCTGCAGCCGGAATATGCCGTTGTCTAGGTACTTGCGGGCCGAGGTGGTGACGGCCGAGGGCAGGAGACAAAACCGGCCGTGCCGCCGCAGTCGCCCAACAATTTCCTGGTCTTCCAGGACCAGCAACTGCTCGTTGAAGCCCCCGGCCCGCCAGAAAACGTCCTGCCGCACAAACAAGCTCTGGTCGCCAAAGCGCAACAGGTCGTTGTCGAAGCGGGTACACCAGGCGCTGAGGCGCAGAAACCAGTGCGGGTGGTTGAAGCGTAGCCGGAAGCAGCCGCTGCCCGCACCGTCTTGCCCGACTGCCTGCCGGAGCCGGGTCAGGAAGTCGGGGGGAGGCAGGGTGTCGGCGTGCAGGAAGTAAAGCACTGCCCCTGTAGCGTGCCGGGCCCCGTGGTTGAGCTGGGCAGCTCGGCCTTTCCGGGGGCAGGGCACCACCCGGGCGCCCGCGGCAGCAGCTACGGGCGCGGTGTCATCGGGGCTGTGCGCGTCGGCTACCAGAATTTCCACCGCGGGAGCAACCGCCCCGGCCGCCCCCAGATACGCCAGCAGCTCCCCAATGTGAGCCGCCTCATTGTAGGTGGGAATGATGATGCTGACAGTGCCGGGAAATACCATAAAAACCAAGGCGCGGCGGAAAAGACCAGAAGGTACCCGGAACTCGGTTAAACGGCCGGGGCGGCCAGCACCTGTGCGGAAGTAATGAGGTGGCCGCCGCGCTGGCGTAGGTCCTCCTTCGCCCGCGCAAAGCCTTCCGGAGAAATGGGCCGGGTAGCATCTTCAATCACGAACGTGTCGAAGCCTTCCTGCAGCGCATCCTTGGCCGTGTAGTACACGCAGTAGTCGGCGGCTAAGCCGGCTACGTACACTTCGCGCACGCCGCGGCCGCGCAAGTAGTCGGCCAGTCCGGTGCTTTTGCGGTGGCCATTGTCGTAGAAGGCGCTGTAGGAGTCGATGGTGACGTCGGTGCCTTTGCGAAAGATAACCTCCACGCGGCTGGAGTCGAGGGCGGGAGCCAGCTCGGCCCCGCTGCTGCCCTGCACGCAGTGGTCGGGCCAGAGCACCTGCTCCAGGCCGTGCAAGTCAATCTGCGCGAAGGGCACCTGCCCCGCGTGCTGACTGGCAAAGCTCTGGTGGGTGGCCGGGTGCCAATCCTGGGTAGCTACTACCAGCGGAAAATAAGGCTGCAGGGCATTGGCCAGCGGAATAATGGCGTCGCCCTCGGGTACGGCCAGCCGGCCGCCGGGCAGAAAATCGGGTTGAATATCAATCAGCAGCAAGGCTTTCATCGGCAAAGCAGGTTAGGGAAGTGGCGGCCCCGAAAAAAGACTTCGGCGGGGCAGTAGCAAAACTACCGAACCCCACCATATTTGCGGGAATACCAGGTTGAGGCGGGATAGACAAAAGCTCAATCCAACGTGGTGAACACAATCGGGTAGACACCCGTGGTAAATACTACGCATGAAAACATTTATTGGAGTAAGCGTAGCGGTTTGGCTGGTAGGCGGTGGGCTAATGCCCGCGCAGGCGCAGCAGGCAGCGGGGGCACAGCCGGTAGCCGGTACGCACGTATGGCTGGTACCCCCCGCAGGCTTTACCCCGGCCCCGGGCCTGACGGGCCTACGCAGTGGGGCGGCGGTGCTGCAGGTGTTCGACGGGCAGGGGGGCAACTACTACCGGCAGGCCGGGAGCTTCACGGCCACCCGGTTTGCGGCCCGGGGTGGACAGGTGCTGGAGCTGCAGGACGTGTCGGCGGGTTCTTACCCGGGCCGGCTGGCGCGGGTGCGGCAGTCGGGCACGCAGGAAACCACGCAGGTTTTGTTTGGCGACTCCACCTTCGCCGTGCTGCTGGAAGCCCGCTACCCGGCTTCCGATACGGCTACCGCCACCGCGCTGCGGCGCAGTATGCTGGGGGCCCGCTACCAGAAAAACGCAGATAGCAACTCCCAATCGGCCACCATCTTCCAGTTCGACGAGGACAAAACCCCTTTCCGGTTTGCCCAAGCGGAGGCCGGCACCCTGTATTACACGCCCAAGGGGCAGCCGCGGGCCGAAAATACGCCCACGGTAGCCGTGCGCCTGGCCGACTATAACCTGGGTATTACCCTCGCCGACATCAGCCAGCAAATGCTGCAGCGCTACCCCGCGCTGCGGGGCTACACCGTGCGGAAGCTGTCATCGGCCAAAGTAAACGACCTTTTAACCTACGAAACGGAAGGCTTTGCCCAGCTCAACGGGCAGCGGGTATTGGTGTACCAGCAGGTGTCGGTTATTGGCAACACGGCCGTGTCGATGGTAGGAATGACGCCAACAGACGTAGAAGCCACGCTAACCCAGTTCAAAGCCCTGACGCACACCATCACCCCCAAGCGGCGCAAGCCCTGATGCAGCGAAGCGCTGACTCTGCTGCTAAGCAACGTGCTTACTGTCTAGCCGCTGGTCCTTCCAACGCAAACTCAGCTAGGCTTTCCCAGGGGCCGCCCCGGTAAGCCCACAGGTGCAGGCCCTGGCCCGTAGCCTGGAAAGCAGTGAAGTCGGCACTGAGCTGCTCAAACAGCGCCCGGGCCCTGGGGGCCGCTACCTTGTTCTGAACCGTCACGTGCGGGCGCAGGGGTTGCCGGTCCTGGGGCGTAAGCGTCGGCCCCCAGCTGCGCTGCAGCCGCCTATGCAGGTCCAGCAGCTGCTCGTTTTCACAGCGGTACGCTACGCCCTGGCCCATAAACAACAGGCTGGCTACGGTGAGGGGCAACGGCGGTGTTTGGTGAGCTTCTTCCCGCAGCTGCTCGAGGAGGTTGGGAAGCTCGGGGCTGGAAAGGTGATGAAAAAGCGTAAGGTGCGCCGCCAGATAATTGCGTTCCGGGGGAAAATGCTGTTGCCGCAGCCGGTCGAAGAATGCCTGGGCGGCGGCATCCAGCGTAAGCGTCAGAATTAGCGGAACGGGGGGCTCAGGCAGCATGCTTACTGAATGAGCACCCGTTGGGTGAGCGGCTGCCCGTCGGTGTGGGTGCGCAGGAAGTACACTCCGGCCGGCAGCCCGGCGGTAGAAAACTCCACGGTGGCTCCCGCGGCGGTCTGCTTACGCACCACCTGGCCCAGCTGGTTGACGAGTTCCAGCGGACTCTGAGGCTGCGTGCCCAGCTCCACGGTAAGGGAGTGGTGGGCTGGCAATGGGTAAGCCCGCATAGAAGCTACCCCGCCCAGGTTGAGCTGACGAATCTCGGAGTAAGTGAGGGTGCCATCGGCGTCGAGGATGGCCAGGCGGTAGTAGGTCTGGCCCGGGGCCGGGGTGCCGTCGGTGAAAGTATACCGATGACCACGGGTGGCGTTGGTAGCCGGCACGCGCCGCAGCGTGGTCCACTGGCGGCCGTCCTGGCTGCGCTCTACCTGAAACAGGGAAACGCCTTCCTCCATTGCCGTCGACCAGTTCAAGACCACACCGGCACTTTGACGCCGGGCCGTGAAGCTGGTGAGCGTGACCGGAAGCGGAATAGCACCAGCAAACGACATGGCATCCCCGCGCGAGCAGCCAAAAGCCGTGCCGAACGTTGAGCCCGTGAAGTTGCCCGTAATGCAGTCGATGCGGTGAATTTCGCCGTTGTCCGCATCCACGGTGTACACCTGGTTGAGTCGGTCGCGGAACATGGCGCCCACGTTCTCGATGGTGGGCACGGGCGTGGCCACGGTAACGGTTGTGGCTACGGGCGCCGTGGCCGGGTTGGCAATAGTCAGAAACTGGTCGTCTTTGCCCAGGTAGCTAACCAGTTTGCCCGTAGATGGGATATACACCCAGTCCTGGATACCCCCTTCGGGGGCCTCACCCGTGGCACCCGCCGCCAGGTAGCTTTCAATCTGGGCTTTGTAAGCGTTTATCACGGCGGTAGTGGCCGGGTCGCTGATGTTTAGCTCGCGCCAGGTAGGGGCCGCATTGAACGGTACCGTGGTTTGGTTGAGCTGGATGGTGCCGACATAGAAGTGAAAATCGTTGATGCGCGAACCCGGCGCCCCCAAAAGGTTCAACCGAAAGCTCACTCCGCCCACGTAGTACAGGGACTGGTTATCCGCATCCTCTTCGCCGTCGCCGATGAAGTTGAGGGTAACGCGGTAAGCGGGATTAAAAATAGAGGTGCCCGTAGGAGGCTGGGGTGGGGACGTCACGCTGCCCAGGGGCGTGGCCGTGCCCGTGGCCAGGGCAATGCGGTAGAGCGAGGGCGGCGTGGCAAAGTTGGCCGCCGTGACTTGCTGGGGCACATCCAGGGCATAGAGTACCGAGGTGTTGTCCTCATCGTAGCCCAGCGCATTCACAATAAGCGGGGTCGTGGTGTTGTCACCATTCACGACCTGTACCGGCCCGATGGTGGAAAGGGAGCCATCCACATTGATGCTTTGCAGCACCGAGCCCGTACCCGAGCCCGCCGTGCAGCTACGGCTCACGGCAAAGCTTTGGGTGGGCAGCTGAGCATGTGCCAGGCCAGCACTTAGCAATGAAAACAGCAGGCCGGAAAAAATGCGTGTAGACGTGTTCATCATGACTATGCAGGCTAAAAACAACAATACCTTTGATCGGCCCCATCGCCTTTTCTTAGCGGTAGTAGGCTATGGGCCACAGCATTCCGCACTCGAAATATCCGTGTATTAGCGGTTGAGTCCAAAAAAGGCCCTGATTTTTTACATAAACTCCGCCGTATGCCCTGTACGCTGCTTATCCAAAACTGTGGTCAATTGCTCACCATGCGCAGCGCCGGCAGTGGTCCGCTCCGGGGCTCGTTTCTCCAGGATTGGGAATTAGTTGGGGATGCGTATCTGGCTTGTACCGACGATAAAATTGAGGCCTACGGCCCCATGTCCAGCCTGTCAGTCAGCCTCATCGGCCCCGAAACGCAGGTGCTGGATGCTGGCGGCGGCGTGGTAATGCCCGGGCTGGTAGAGTGTCATACGCACCTGGTATTCGCCGGCAACCGGGCGCACGAGTTTCAGCGCAAGCTCCGCGGTGAGTCCTACCTTGATATCCTGGCCTCGGGGGGGGGGATTCTGAGTACAGTACGGGCCACGCGGGCCGCTTCGGAAGAGGAACTGCTGGCCGGCGCCCTGCACCAGCTGGAAGGGTTTCGGCGGTATGGCGTTACCACGCTGGAAGCCAAGAGCGGCTACGGCCTCGACCGCGACACGGAGCTGCGCTTGGTCCGAGTAGCCCGGGAAGCGGGCCGGCAGCAGGCCGTGCGGGTGGTGCCTACGTTTTTGGGCGCGCATGTGGTACCACCCGAGTATAAAGGGCGCCCCGCCGATTATCTTGATTTTTTGGTGGATGAGGTGTTGCCGGAACTGCGCGGGGAAGCCGAGTTCGTGGATATTTTCAGCGAGGAAGGCGCTTTCAGCGTAGCTGATTCGCGCCACTACCTGCAGCGAGCTAAAGAGTTAGGGTTTCAGCTGAAAATCCACGCCGAGCAGCTCCACGACCTGGGCGGCAGCGCCATGGCCGCCGAGCTGGGCGCCGTGAGCGTAGACCACTGCGACTACCTATCAGCCGCCGATGCGGCGCGGGTGGCCGCGCAGGCCCGCACGGTAGCCGTGCTGCTGCCCCTGGTGCCCTTGTTTCTGCGGCAGCAGCAATACGCCTCCGGCCGGCAGCTCATTAAGCAGGGCGTACCCGTGGCCCTCAGCACCGATTTCAACCCCGGTTCCTGCCCCAGCAAAAACCTGTGGCTGGCACAGTCGGTGGCGTGCCTGAACATGGGCTTCACTCCGCGCGAGGCGCTGGCCGCTGTGACCATCAACGCCGCCTGGGCCATCAACCGCCAGCACGACTGCGGCTCCCTGGAGCCCGGCAAGCGCGCCGACGTGCTGGTGCTGAACGTGCGCAGCTACGAGGAGCTACCCTACTGGCTAGGCGAAAACCCCGTGCGGCAGGTAATCATCGGCGGACAAGTGCAGCCCGAGTAGGTTGGCTACAGCTGGCGGGCAACCAGTAGCAGACTGATCCAGCCCGCGATGAACAGCAGCCCGCCAATAGGCGTGACGGCCCCCAGCTTAGTATACCCCGTAAAGCACAGCAAATACAACGAGCCGCTAAACAGCACAATGCCGCCCAGCCACAGCCCGGCCGTACGGCCCAGACCCTGCAGCTCGGGTCGGGCCGCCAACAATACGCCCACAGCCACCAAGGCCAGCGTATGGTAGAATTGGTAGCGCACGGCGGTTTCAAACGTGTCGAGGCGGTTGGTGCGCTGGAGCATGTCGTGCAGGCCGTGGGCGGCAAACGCGCCGATGCCTACACTGAGCAAACCCAGCACGGCGGCCAGCTGAAGAATTACGCGGGCAGTTAGTTGCATGGTTAAGTTGTTGAACGATGAAATGGCGAAGTAGCCTGCTGTTCGGGCGGCAGTTCAACTTGGTAGTGCTTTCGGGGATAGTGCATACAGCTGGATATTTGGCCAACAAGCGCAACCACCCATCTAACCCACTTACCCCCGGGCCCCAAAAATAGCGCTGCCAACCCGAATGAAGGTGCTGCCTTCCTGCAAGGCCAGGGCATAGTCGGAGCTCATGCCCATGGAAATTTCCCGGAAGCTGGGCTGCTCGGCAAAGTACCGGGTGCGCAGCTGCCCGAAGTAGCCGCGCAGCGTCTGAAACTCGCGGCGGAGCTGGGCCTCGTCCTGAGTGAACGTAGCCACGCCCATCACGCCGGTGATGCGCACGTGGCGCAGCGCCTGGTAGGTGGCGGAGGTCAGCATTTCCTCCGCTTCCGGCAGGGTAAGGCCGGTTTTAGTGTATTCCTCGGCAATATGAAACTGCAGCAGGGCATCGATAACGCGGTTGTGTTTGGCGGCCTGCTTTTCCAGTTCCTCCAGCAGCTTCAGGCTGTCAAGGCTTTGCACGGTGTGGACGAAGGGCGCAATGTATTTGACCTTGTTGGTTTGCAGGTGCCCGATAAGGTGCCACTCCACGTCGGCGGGCAGCTCGGGTTGCTTGGCGGTCATTTCCTGCACCCGGTTTTCGCCGAAGATGCGGGCTCCGGCCTCGTAGGCTTCCTGCAGGCGCTCTACCGGGTGGGTTTTGGTAACCACTACCAGCCGGGCGCCGGTGCCAGCCAGCTGCTCTTCAAAAAATCGGATGTTCTCAGCTATGGACATATTTTCTTAATGTGCTGCGCTTCGCTAATGTGAGTTGAATGTGCTCCGCTTTGCCAATGTGCTAATGTGAGAAATGTGCTGATTATTAGCCTTTATTAGCACATTTACTACATTTCTCACATCAGCACATTCAACCACATCAACATCAGTCTTCAAGCGAGTTGGTGAGGAAAGTGTTTTTGAGTCCCAGCCACAGCAGCCACAGGCCCAGGCTCCAGGCTAGGTAGTAGCGGTAGTAATCGGTGGTGTTGCGGAAGCGGGTTTGCTTGATTTCGGACTTTTCCAGGCGGTTGATCTGACCGAAAACTTCCCGTAAGGCTTCGTTGTCGGTGGCGCGAAAGAACTGGCCCCCGCCGGCCGCGGCCAGCTGGCGCATGGTGCCCTCGTCGAGGCGGGTTTCTACGTAGCGGGGGCGGCCCAGCTCATCTTTGCCAAAGGGAATGGCGCCGTCCTGCCCAATGCCAATGGTATAGAGCCGCAGCCCGTAGGCATGGGCGAGTTGCGCGGCCAGCAACGGGTCGAGGTTGCCCGCGGTATTTTCCCCGTCGGAAAGCAGAATGCAGACTTTTGTGCGGCTTTTGGATTCGCGCAGGCGGTTGGTAGCCACGCCTAAGGCGGTTCCAATGGCGGTGCCGTCGTTGGCTATCATGCCCAGCCGCAGCTCAGCCAGGTTTTCGAGCAGTAGGTCGTAGTCGGTGGTAAGCGGGGTGAGGGAGTAGGCGTCGCCGGCAAATACAACCACGCCAATCCGGTCCCCGGCGCGGCCGGCCACAAACTCACGGGCCACGCGTTTGGCTGCTTCCAGGCGGTTGGGCCGCAGGTCTTCCAGCTCCATGGAGCCCGATACGTCCAGCACCAGCAGGATGTCAATGCCTTCCCCGGTCTGCACCACTCGCTCGTCGGTGCGCTGGGGGCGGGCCAGGGCCAGCAGGGCAAAGGCCAAGCTGGCCAGCAACACCACATCGGGCAGAAAGCGCAGCACCGCCGACCAGTCGGTGCGCACCTGGCCAGCTACAAACGCCACGCCCAGGCGCTGGCGGCGGCGGTGGGCCAGCAGCCAGCGCAGGGCAAACAGCAGCGGCAGGGCCGGAAGCAGCAGCAGCACGCGCGGCCACTCCCAGGAATACCCGGTAAGTGTGGAATAGCGCAGCCCGTCCAGCAAAGTCAGCATGTGCCCGGTACAGAGTAAGAATGGGAAGGTAGTGTCCGGCAAAGCTACGCGCCCGCGCCGGAATCCCGTAGAGCCGCTCTGAGCGTTGGAGCACACGGTTTGCCGCTGCGGGTAGGCCAGGGTGTTGCTCAGGAGAGTTGTACTCCTGCCGCGGCCCGCTGGTACCGCTCTTCCGCAAAGCCCCGCAGCTGCTCGAAGGCCAAGTCAATTTCCGGCGACTCATCCTCGTCCAGCAGGTTGCCGTAGATGACGCGGTCGGCCACGCGCAGGGCCTGACTCACGGCCGGGTGATGCTGGTAGTGGCTTTCTATTTCGCGGGTAGTAAGGGAGTTGAGGTTGCTGTCCTCGAGGCGGGTGAGGTAGTTTTTCCAGAGTGTAATGGCACGCTCCATATTGGTGATGGAGCGGGACAACGCAAACCGCTCGATGTGCCGGGCGTACTGCGCCAGAAAATACGCGTGGTTTTTCCGCAGCTTGTAGCGCTGATAGCGCAGGCGCAGGCGCCGCCGGAATACCAGCACCAAAGCCCCCGTCAACCCCAGCACCGCCCCAATAGCCGCCAGCCAGTACGGATAGTTAAACCGGGTTTCTACCGGTGCCAGTCCTGTGGTAGCCCGCAGCACGGGAGGCTGATCGGCGTCGACAGTGGGGGCCAGAAACCGTAAACGCACGGCCGCTGGTGCAGTGCGTACTACCAGGGAGTCGCGGCCCCGCAACACCAGCACGGGCAGGCTAAGCTGCTGCTCGGGGGCTAGGTCGAAGGTACGCAGGCGGTATACGGCGCGGTCCAGGCTCTGGCCCTGGCGGGTGCGGGTAGGCGAGTACTGGTGCCCTACGTACTCAAATGGCTTGAAGTCGGCGCTGGAGTCCGGGAAGATAACCTCCAGGGTCGGGGCATGCCGAAACGTCAGCTCGTACTCTACCACTGCGCCTACCTGCGTAGTGGGCTGGCGAAACCGGCCCACGGGTTGCGCGGATTGCCCCAGCGCCGTCTGCGCCAGCATGGTCAGCACACCTAACAGGATATGGCGGCTACCCACGGCTGCGTTGGTTGCGGCGCCGAAACAGGTTTACCAGCTGCGGCACGTAGTCGGCATCGGTGGCAATGGAGACAAACTCCGTGCGGTGGCGGCGGCAGATCTGCCCAATCTGCTCCCGGTTCTGCTCGTAGGTAGCGCGGTAGCGGGCCCGGAAAGCGGCCGAAGAGGTATTTACCCACATTGTGCGGCCAGATTCCTGGTCGAGCAGGGGCACAATGCCCAGGGGCGGAAACTCCCGCTCGCGCTGGTCGAGCAGCTGCACCACAATCAGGTCGTGCTTGCGCGCCAGCATCGTCAGCTCCCGCTCGTAGCCGGTGTCAATAAAATCGGAAAGCAGAATGACGAGGCTGCGGCGCTTTACCAGGGACAGCGCCTGCTTGATGCCCGCCGCCACGGCCGTATGGGGGGAGCGGGGCGTGAGGTCGAACAAGCCCTTGATGAGGGCGTAGGCGTGGCGGATGCCCTTGCCGGGGGGCAGGTACAGCTCTTTCTGGTCGGAAAAAGCCAAGATGCCGAGCTGGGCATCCTGACGGGTGGCCGTGAGGGCCAGCAGCCCGCAGATTTCGCGGCCCACGTCCAGCTTCTGCCGGCCCACCGCGCCCACCCGCTGCGAGGCACTCACGTCCAGGAGCAGCAACACCTGCTGTTCGCGCTCTTCTTTGTAGGTTTTGACGAAGGTGCCGTGGCCTTTGCTCGACACGGCCCAGTCGATGGCGCGCACCTCGTCGCCGTACTGGTAGAGGCGCACGTCGTCGAATTCCAGCCCCGTGCCCTTGAAAACGGAATGGAAGTTGCCCTGCAGCTGCGCGTCCACGGCGTGCCGAATGCGAATCTCGAAGTGACGCAGCTTACGGATGAGCTGCTGCAAGGGAGTGGCTTCTGGGACCTTCATTCCGGCTAAACTAACGCATCTTCCTAACTTTGCCGCGTGAAACTGATTTCCGCTTGTGCTGGCGTGGCCCTCACGCTGCTGGCTGCCTGCCAGCGTCCCGAAGAAATAGCGCCTCCTACGCCGTTGGTGCCCAAACCTGAAATGGCCCACCTGCTGACGGAGATTCACCTGGCAGAGGTGCGGGTAGATGCGTCGCGGCTGACCAGCGACTCGGCGCAGGCGTTGTTTCTGCAGTACAAGGACAGCCTTTTGCGCCGACAGGGGGTGAGCGACTCGGCATTCGCCAAAAGCTACCGCTACTACACCATCCACGACAAGGATCTGGAGGAAGTGTACAAGCTGGTGCTGGATTCGCTGGAGGTCCGCCGCGCCCGCTACGGCCCGCTTAGTGCCCCAAATCAGGCTTCTCCGGCCTACCGCCGGCGCTAGTGCAGGCGCTGCCCGTTGGGCACGGGGGCATCGGGGCTGATGAGCACAATGGCCCCATCAGCAGCAGAGAAGCCCGTTACGAGCACCTCCGACATAAATGGCCCAATCTGCCGGGGTGGAAAGTTCACTACGCACACCACCTGGCGACCCACTAACTCGTGGGGTTGATAACGCAGGGTAATCTGGGCGCTGGAGCGCTTCTGGCCTATTTCGGGTCCTAAGTCTATCAGGAGCTGATACGCGGGCTTGCGGGCCTGCGGAAACTCCCGCGCTTCGAGGATGGTGCCCACACGCAGGTCCACGCGCTCAAACTCAGCCCAACTCAGGGGCGGTGCTGCATCTGCCATATTCCTAACTTTTGACCGCAAGCTACACGCTGGAGCCGGGCCATACCAAGCGCTTATTCCGGCAACGCGTAGGCACTGAGCTTCTCGAGGCGCTGCTGCACGGCAGTTTCCCATTGCTGTTGGCGGGCGGCATTCAGGCCGTGGTTGGTTTCCTGATCGTAGCGGGCCTCTTCGCGCTGCCAGGCCAGGAAAGCCACTTTGGTGTAGCTATTCAGCGCAGGTTGGAGCTTGTCGCAGTCGAATTGCATTAAGGCCAGCTTCTGGCGCATCTGCCGGGCATGTACTTCGGTCAGGTCGAAGTGCACCTGCTCGTGGCGGAGCAGCTGGGCGCTAGCCTTACCCGGCTCGCGCACCCAGGACTCAGTGGGGGTAAACACGGCCTTCACGGCAGCAGAAAACTTGAAATCCGAGCAGCCCACTTTCACGTCGATGTTGGCAGAGGTGAGGGCCGCGAGGGTGACCGGCGCACCAGGCCGGGCTTGGAAGTCGGCCCAGCTCAGCGGCCGGCTCGCCGACCAAGCCAGGACAGGGGCGGGGGGAGAGTGCACGGGTACCGCTGTGGCTGGGCTTGCCCAGCCCAGCCACAGCGGCAGCAAAGAAATCAAGGAAAGCACCATAGCAGGAACAGCGGAATAAGTCTGTTTCCGGGCTAACGCAACACGGGCGCTGGTTCGTTCACTGGTACGGCGCTAAAGCGGTTGAACCGCCACAGCAATACCCCTGCAACCAGGGTGAGGCCTGTGAGTAGTCCCGTCCATACCCCTATTGCGCCTAAATTAAATACAAAACCCAGGACGTAGCCCAGGGGCAGGGCCACTGCCCAGTACGCCAGCAGCGCCACCATCGAAGGCCACTTCACATCTTCCAGCCCCCGCAGCGCCCCCAGCCCCACTACCTGCAGCCCATCCGACACCTGAAACAGGGCCGCAATGAACAGCAGCGTAGCCGCCTGACTTACCACGGCCGGGTTGTGGTTGTAGAGCGTAGGAATAAACGAGCGGCCCAGAATAAGCACCAGCCCCATGCTGCACATAAAGGCAAACGTGAGCAGGTACGCTGTGTACCCGGCCTGCCGGCTGCCCAAGGCCTGGCCCAGTCCCCGCTGCCGCCCTACCCGAATGGTGGCCGCCGCCGCAATGCCGCTGGCCGCCATATACGTGACGGAGGCAACGTTGATGGCAATCTGGTGCGCGGCCAGCGCCGTAGCGCCCAGCCAGCCAATCATAATAGCCGACATGCTAAATGCGCCTACCTCAAACATCATCTGCACGCCGATGGGTGCGCCGAGGTTTGCAAGTTTGCCAAGTACTTCCTGGGAGGCGCGCCAGGCCCCGGTGCGGTATTGCTGCAGCCGGGGAGCCCGCAGCACATATACGCCCATCAGCATAGCCATGAGGATGCGGGCAATCAGCGTAGCCCAGGCCGAGCCGATCATGCCCATTTTGGGGGCGCCCCAGTTCCCGAAAACCAAAGCGTAGCAAAGCAGGGCGTTGAGCACGTTGGCCAGCACGGAGAGGTACATGGCCTGCCGGGTCAGCCCGAGGCCTTCCGCAAACTGCCGGAACCCCTGAAAAATCATGAGCGGCAGGAGCGACAAGAACATGATGCGCACCCAGGGAGCCGCCAGCGCCACCACGGCCGCCGGCTGCTGCAGAAACTGAAGCAGCCAGGGAACTACCAAGCCAAATAGCGCCAGGAGCACGCCCGTGAGAGTACACAGCAGCACACCATTGACCAGCAGTTGACCAATACGAGCCACGTTGCGCTGCCCGTCGGCGGCGGCCACCAGCGGCGTAATGCCCATCGACAAGCCCAGGCCAAACACCAGCACGACAGTGCTGACGCTTACGCCCAGGGATACGGCCGCCAGCGGAATGGTGCCTAGCTGGCCTACCACCACGCTGTCGCACACGTTTACCAATACGTGGCCCAGTTGGCTGATAACCACCGGGTAAGCTAGTAAAAGCGTAGGTTTGAAATGCGGGCGGAGGGAGGCAAAGGACATGGGAAGCGGGAAAAGCAGGGGCAAAGGTACAACCCGCAACTGCCCCGGCCCTCAACTCTGCCGAATCTGCTCAAGTACGGTGCCGATCCTGGCTAAAGCTTCGGTAAGCTCCGCCTCCGAGGCTGCGAAGGACAATCGGGCATAGCCGGGGGCGTGGCAGGTGGCCCCGTCTACTACTTCTACCCCGCCGGCGCGGAGTTGCTCTACCAGCACGCCCGAGGCTTCGGTTAGGGCCAGGCCAGGGCGCAGGTAAGCCCGAAAATCAGCGAATACATAGTACGTGCCCGCCGTGGGCACGTAAGGCAGGCCCAGTCGCGTGAGGCCCTGCTGGAGCTGCTCACGACGCGGGGTTAGCAAGCGGAGCAGCTCTGCCCCGATGGTATCGGCAGCTTGGGTAGCAACTAGGGCCGCCAGTTGGCTGGGCACGGCTGGGGCGGCGGCTGTCTTACCCTGCCACTGCGCGCAGGCCTGGGCAATTGCCAAGGGCGCAACGAGGTAGCCAATGCCCCAGCCCACCAGCGCCAACGACTTCGAAAAGCCATGGATGACGACGTGCCGTTGGGCGGGGTCCGGAAAACCAAGCAGAGAGGGCACCGGCTGCCCAAACGATACCCGCTCGTAGATTTCGTCGCTCACCACCAGCACGTCGGGCCGCGCAGCCAGCACGGCCAGCAGGGTAGCCAACTCAGGAGCGGAGTAGATGCGGCCCGTGGGGTTGTTGGGGTTGGAGAACAGAACAACGCGCGTGCGGGGCGTGAGGGTTGCGGCCAAGGCCGCAGGGTCCAGGGCGTATCCATCCTCGGCCGATAGCGCCAGCGTGCGAAGAGTGCCGCCGGCCAGCCGCACCAGCTCGTCGAAGCCAAACCAGCTGGGCGTGAGCAGTAGCACCTCGTCGCCAGGCTGCAACGTTGTGCAAAAAAGGGAAAACAACGCCGCTTTGGCACCGGGCGTAATGACGACCTGCTCCGGCGAAACCGCAGGAAAGCGCTGAACCAGGGCAGCGCGCAGCTCCGGCAGGCCGGCTACGGGACTGGCATAAGCCCCCGGCTGGGCGAGAAGGCCGGGCAGTTGTTGTGCTACGGTTGCCGGAGCCGGAAAAGGCACGTAGCCCGAGGCAAGGCTGATAAGGGAAGAAGACAAGACGAGCAAGGTTAGCGTTACCGCCGCAAAGTAGCTATTCAGCGGCTGGCGCCAGCACCACATCCGCAAAGTACTGCCGCTCGTCGGTGAAAAAATGCTGCACTCGCAAACCAGCCGCCCGGGCCATTGTCTCAATCTGGGGGCGGGAAAACTTATAGGAATTTTCGGTGTGAATAACCTCCCAGGCTGCGAAACGACAGGCGAAATCTGCTTCCGGAAACTGCACGGTTTGGGCGCGGCGGCTCACCAGGAAGGAGCGCACGGCTCCGCTCAGCGGGTCGTAGTCGGTGTAATGCTCCCAGGCCGTCAGGTCGAAGTCGGCGCCCAGCTCCCGGTTGAAGCGGTGCAGCAGGTTCAGGTTAAACGCCGCCGTCACGCCCTGGCTGTCGTCGTAGGCCGCCCGGATGATGCGCGGGTCCTTCTGCAGGTCAAACCCGATGAGGAGGCGGTCGGCGGGAGTGAGGTGGCTGGCCAGCTGCTGCAGGAATTCCTGGCGGTCGGCAGGCAGGAAGTTGCCAATGTTGGAGCCCAGAAACAGCACTACTTTGGGCTCGTGCGTATGCAGGCCCGCCAGCGCCGAAAAATAGTCGGCCTCAATAGGCTCTACGCGCAGCTGGGGCAGCTCTTGGCTGAGGCTTTGGGCCAGTCCCGCCAGAGCCCCGCCCGAAATATCCACGGGCGCATAGGTGAAGTCGGCGCCCTGGGCCAACAGCTCCTGCAGCAGCACCTTGGTTTTGCTGCCGTCGCCGGCCCCCAGCTCCACCAGCCGAAACGGCTGCCCTGGCTGGGAAGCCAAGGCTTGCCCAATGGCCGCTCCCTGTTCCGTGAAAATGGCCATTTCGGTGCGAGTGGGGTAGTATTCGGGCAGCTGCATAATCTGCTGGAAAAGCCGGCTGCCCTCATCGTCGTAGAAGTACATCGACGACAGCGTTTTGGGCAGGCGGCTCAGCCCTTCCCGCACGTGCGCAGCCATCGTTGCGCCTGCGGCTTGGGTAGATGCGGAGAGAGAAGTAGAAGCAGTGGAAACAGAAGAAGGCATAAGGAAAAGCAGGGGAGAGCCGAAAAGAAGAGACGGAGCCGTGCGGCTAACGGGCCAGACGTAGCCCCGTGAACTGCCAGCGCTTATCGGCGTGAAAGAAATTGCGGTAGCTCAGGCGGATATGGCTGGCCGGGGTGGCACAGGAGCCCCCGCGCAGCACGAGTTGGTTGACCATAAACTTGCCGTTGTACTCGCCCAGGGCCCCGGCGGCCCGCACGTAGCCGGGGTAGGCATGATAGGCCGAATACGTCCATTCCCAGGCGTCGCCCAGCAGCTGGTGGCAACGGGCGGGGTCGGCGGTGGGCGCCAGCGGACGGGTATCATACAGGCCGGATTCCTGGAAGTTGCCCTCGGCTACATCGGGCTGAAAATACCGTGCGGCAGTTTCCCACTCGGCTTCCGTGGGCAGGCGGGCCCCGGCCCACTGGGCGTAGGCATCGGCCTCGTAAAAGCTGAGGTGTGTAACGGGAGCCGCCAGTTCCAAGGGCTGCAGCCCCTGGAGCGTGAAGCGCTGCCAGCCAGCCGGGCCCGACACCCAGTAGAGCGGCGCCTGCCACTGTTCCCGCTGCGCCAGGTCCCAGCCCTCGCCCATCCAGAACCGGAAATCCTGGTAGCCGCCGGCCTCCACAAAGGCCAGGTACTCGGCATTGGTTACGAGTCGATTCTGCAGCTCAAAGTCGGCCACGTACACCGGGTGAGCGGGCAGCTCATTGTCGAAGCTGAAGCCCTCTTCCTGCAGGCCCACGGTATGGACGCCGCCCGGCACGGCCAGCCACGTGACTGGTGGAGCCGAGGAAGCCGCTACGGCCTTGGCCGGCTGGTAGGCTGGCGCCAGCGGACTGGTGCTAAGGATGTATTTAATGTCGGTAAGCAGGAGCTCCTGGTGCTGCTGCTCGTGCTGGAGGCCCAGCTCAAAAAGCTCGTAGAAAGAAGCCGGCAGCGCATTGGCCCGGGCGTCGAGAAGTTGATGCACAGCCGTATCTACGGCGGCGCGGTAGGCATATACCTCGGCCAGCGCAGGGCGGGAGAGGGTACCCCGGTCGGCCCGGTTTACCCGGGACCCCAGAGAGTTATAGTAGGAGTTAAACAGGAAGGCATAATCGGGATGGTGCACCACGTAGCCGGGCTGGTATTGCTGCAGCAGAAACGTTTCGAAAAACCAGGTAGTGTGGGCCAGGTGCCACTTCGGCGGACTCACATCGAGCATGGGCTGTACCACAGTGTCCTCGGGCAAGAGGGGGCGGCAGATGGCCTCGGTTTGCTGCCGCACCTGGGTATAGCGGGTGGCCAGGGCAGCCGACGACAAGGCAGAAGAGAAAGCAAGCTCGGGCATGGCAGCAGGCATGGAAAGGCCGTAAGTACGGTGGTCTAACTCAGAAACGCCAGCCGGGGTTTTACTGCCGCTGCGGCCCAGCTTGGCGGGCTACCTTTGCGCCTCTTGGTTTCCGGTTTTTGTTTTGCTGTTTATGGCTCTGCACCTGCATTACTCCCAGCGCGCCCTGCGCTTCAACTTTCCGGCCCGCACCTCCCGGGGCGCCCTCACCGAGCACCTGGCCTGGTACCTGCACCTCTCCGATGACGCGCAGCCCGGGCGCACGGGGCTGGGAGAGGCTGCTCCGCTGGCCGGCCTGAGCCCCGATTATGGCCCCGGTTTCGAAGCCCGTCTGCAGCAGCTCTGCCAGGAGTTCAACGCGCAGTCCTTTGGAGCCGCGCCGGAAGCGGTGGTAGAAAAGCTGGTGGAGCCCGAATGGGCGGCCCTGCGCTTTGGCCTGGAAACCGCCCTGCTGGACTGGCAGCAGGGTGGGCAGCGCCAGCTGTTCGATACCCCCTTTAGCCGGGGCGAAGCAGGAATTTCCATCAACGGGCTGGTCTGGATGGGGGATGCGGAGTTTATGCGCGCGCAGATCCGGAAGAAACTAACGGAGGGGTACACCTGCCTAAAGCTGAAAATCGGCGGCATCGACTTCGCCACGGAGCTGGAGCTGCTCCGGCTGATTCGGCGGGAGGCCAGCCCCGCAGAGCTTACGCTGCGGGTAGATGCCAACGGCGCGTTCCGCCCGGTAGAGGCCCTGAGCAAGCTGCAGCAGCTGGCCGAATTCTCCCTGCATTCCATTGAGCAGCCCATTCAGCCCGGCCAATGGCCGGCGCTGGCTTCCCTCTGCCGAAGTTCGCCCGTACCCATTGCCCTCGACGAGGAGCTGATCAACCTTACCGACAAAATCCGGCAAACCGAGCTTCTGGAAACGGTGCGCCCTGCCTATCTGGTTCTGAAGCCAACTCTGCTGGGAGGCTTAGCTGCCACTAGTCACTGGATAGCCTTGGCCCGGCAACAGGAGCTGGGCTGGTGGCTTACTTCCGCCCTGGAATCAAACGTGGGCCTAAATGCCATCAGCCAGTACACCGCCCAGCAACCCACGCAGGGTATGCCCCAGGGCCTGGGTACCGGGCAGCTGTATCACAACAACGTGCCGGCTCCCCTGCGCATTGAGGCCGGCCAGCTCTGGTACGATCCAGAGAATCAATGGGTACTGCCCGAATAATTCGAGGGGGAGAGGGCTGCGCGGAACTGCTTTTTTTGCTATATTACCCGACCCGCATGTCCCCTCCGAAATGTTCACCTGTTGGTTGCTCCGCCCACTGTTCTGGCAAGTATGGCTTTCCCGCCTGCTGGCCTGCGTGCTTTTATCCGGGGTTCTGACCGTCCCCGTGGTTGGGCAGCAGGCCAATTTGTTTAAGCTGGTTAATCCCCGGGCCCGCCACGTTATAGTGCCATTTGAGATGCAGCGCAATCTGATGATTGTGAAAGTGCGCTTAAACGGCAAAGGTCCTTTCAACTTTATGCTCGATACCGGGGTGGGCGTGAGTCTGCTTACCGACCCCGGTCTGCAGGCCGAGCTAGGCTTAAAAGTCGGGCAGCGGTTTCGGGTAGTAGGTGTAGGGGAGGAAGCCGCCCTGGAAGCCTATATTTCTAACGATGTGCGGGCGGAACTGGACGGTATTGTAGCGCCGAGCATGTCGCTGATGGTGCTGTCGGATGATGTGCTGGACCTCTCCAGCTACGTAGGCATGCCCATTCACGGTATCTTGGGCTCCGATATCTTTCATAGCCTGATCGTAGAGGTGCGCCCGACGGAGTCGCGGCTGATAGCCTATGAGCCCACGCGCTACCGGGCCCCGCGGAGCCGTCGGTGGGCCATGCTGCCGTTGTCCATGGAAGGCAGCAAATCGTACGTGACAACAGCCGTCACCTTCGCCGATTCCCTGCAGCTGCCCCTGAAGCTGGTGCTCGACACTGGGGCCGGGCACGCCTTGTCCGTGGAAACTGGCTCAGATGCCCGCTTGCAGCTACCCGCGCAACGGCTTCGCTCCCAACTGGGGCGGGGGCTCAGTGGCTTCATCAACGGCTACCTGGGGCGGGTGCAAACCCTGGAACTTGGGCGGTACCGGATTGCCAACATGCTCACGTCATTTCCCGATAACGCCGAGGTGCATCAGCGAACCAATTCCGAACGCAACGGTAACCTGGGGTTTGAACTGCTCAAGCGCTTCACGGTGGTAATCGACTATCCGCACAACCGCTTGCTGCTGAAGCCAAACGAGCTGTTTAAGGACCCGTTTGAGCACGACATGTGCGGCCTGGAGCTGCTGGCCACCGGCGAGGACTACCGCAATTATATTGTGCTGAAAGTGCAACCCAATTCGCCCGCTGCGCAGGCAAAGTTGGTGCCTGGCGACCAGCTTGTGTCCATCAATCTGCTGCCGGCCAGCGTCTTTTCGCTAACTCAGATCAGCCGCATGCTGCATTCTTCGGATGGCCGTCAGCTCCTGCTAGTGGTGCGCCGCCCCGATGGAGAGCTATACACGGCCACTATCCGGCTCAAGCGGCAGATCTAACGGCGCTAGGCCGCTTTCGGCAATTTCGCTACCTTACCTGCCCACCTTCGTCTGCCCCTGACTGCCCGATGCCCACGGCCTCTTCTACTACGCTGCCCCAGCCGCCGCCCGCCATTCAGGCTAATCAGCACATTTACTCCGATTATTTCGACGAGGAGTTTGCCCGTACCCTGGACGAAAACATTCTACAACTGCTCGACCGGGTATGGTTTCGTTCCAAGCTGGTGGGCTTCGAGGATTTTCCGCAGCCTAACAACCCCGAGCGGCCGCTCATCTTTGCCTCCAACCACTCGGGCATGGCCTTTCCCTGGGATGCCATGGTGGCCCTGGCGCACCTGTTGCGCGAGCTGCGCGTGCCCAGCGACCTGCCCCGGCCCCTGTCGGCGCCCTTGCTCTCGCAGTCGGTGCTCATGAACCCCTTCCTGGTAAAGGACTTCTGGAAGAAGTGCGGGTGCGTAGACGCCACCACGCTCAACTTCGAAACCATGATGTACTACCAGGACCACAACCTGATGCTCTACCCCGAAGGGGTGCCCGGCATCGGGAAAGGGTTCAACCGGAAGTACCAGTTGCAGCGCCTGGCTACCAGTATCGTGCGCCTGGGCATCCAGCACCGCACCGATATCGTGCCGTTCTACACCATCAACGGCGAATACCTGAATCCGTACGCCTATAGCTGGGACTGGATCAACAACCTGAGCAAGAAGATTGGTATTCCCTTCCTGCCCCTCGGGCCCATCATCCTACTAGTGCTGCTGCAGCCCTGGTGCTTCTACATGGCGTTTCCGGCCAAGCTCACCTTTGTCCTGGGCCAGCGCATCCGCCCCTACGAGCTTACGGACAAAGCTCCAGAAGACCTTACCCGGGAAGACTACTTGGCTTTGAGCGAGCAAGTGCGCCAACGCATGCAGGTAGAGCTGGATGCCGCCGTACAGGCCCATGGCCAGCAGCCCTACCAGTGGCGGGAGCTGTGGCAGCGTATGAAAGAAAACCGCCGGTACTTTCCGTTTTTCCTGCCCTGGGCCTGGCCGGCGTTGTTTCAGGAGTTTGAGCGGCAGTACGTGCGCCACGGCCGCCGCGACTTCCGCCTGAACCTCAGCGCCCCGGGAGCGTGGTGGCGCATGGTTTGGCGGAATCCATTCACGCTGGCGTTTTTCATTCCTATTCTGGGTTGGATTCCCATTGCCATTCGTGGTTACCGCGGGCATCAGCTCGGAAAAAAAGCCCCCAAAAAAGCACCGCTGGGCACGAAGCCTTAGCCACACCGGCCTTGGTGGCCATACCCAAAAGATCTGATTGCGTATAGCAACCAGAAACTGCCGGTAAATGCGTATTTTTTGACGCAGCCCGCGCTGCTTCCGCCCTTCCTCTGCTTTTCCAGCCTGGCGGCTGCCCGCTTCGCCCGGCAAAATTCCCCGTTTGCATGCCTTCCCCTCAACACTTGCTGCTCAAGCAGCTGCTAGCCGCGGCTACGCCGGCGCTGGCCACTTCACGCCCGCGGCTGGCCAACGTCCGCCTGGCTGCTGAGTTCAGCTCGCTGCTGCAGTTTATGCCCTGGAACGTTTTTCTGGAGGACGTCGACGTGGATGGTATGGCCGCGGAGTGGCTGCGCCCGGCCCAGGCCGATAACAGCCGGGTACTCCTGTACCTGCACGGGGGTGGCTACGTGCTGGGGTCGTTGAACACGCACCGCAGTTTGATTGGAACCCTGGCCCAGCGCTGTGGCCTGCCGGCTTTCACCATTGATTACCGCAAAGCCCCGGAATACCCGTTTCCAGCCGCCCTGGAAGATGCCCTGGTGGCCTACCGTTGGCTGCGCGGCCAAGGATACCCCGCCGAAAACATCATTGTGGCTGGCGACTCCGCCGGGGGCGGGCTGGCCCTGGCCCTGGCATTGAGCTTGCGCGAAGCCGGCGAAGCTCAGCCCGCCGCCATTATTGGCCTTTCGCCCTGGACGGATCTGGTATTGCCGGAGCGGGTCTTGCGCGAGGTGTGCCAGGAAGAAACTCAGCTGCTGGAAGCCCTGCAGATCCGCGACTGGGGCACGCACTACGCCGGCTCTACGCCCCTTACGCACCCCTTGGTTTCGCCAGGCCAGGCCGAGCTGCACGGTTTGCCCCCCTTGCTTATTCAGCTCTCCGATGCCGAAGTGCTCTGCGATGACGGTTTAAGTTTTGTGGAAAAAGCCCGCCGGGCCGGCGTGCCCGTCACGCTACAGGCTTTCCAGGGCTTGGTGCACTGGTGGCATTTGTTCTGGCGCGTGCTGCCCGAGGCGCGCCAGGCTCTCGACGATGCGGCCGGCTTTGTGCGCGGTATCTGGGCGGCGCAGGCGGCGGCGGCTGCTACGCTGCAAGCTGCCCGCCGCACCGCCAGCCGCGGGGGAGCGGCCCAGCCGGGGCGCATGCGGGCCCAATCCTAAGAGAAGGATTGGGGATTTAAGTTGTAGCAGAAAAAATCTTTCTACTCACTTCCAACTATATAGCCTTCTTTTCGTAGGTTTGCAAAGTAGTAGGCTTGCATACTATTTCGAATGTGCCTGGCCGCTGCCGTGGTTGTTCATTTTCCTCTTTCCCTAACCCTTCAGTCCCATGGAAGACCTGTTTAAAAAAGTCATCAACGCTGGCGTTGGCTTTGTTTCGCTCACCACCGACCGGGTGCAGACCACTATCGACAAGCTGGTGCAGGACAGCAAGCTGTCGGAACAGGAAGGCCGCAAAATCATGGACGACCTGAAGAAAAACGCCGATACCAAGCGCAAGGAGTTTGAAAAGCAGATTTCGGGCGTAGCCGCCAAGGTGCTGAAAGGCGTGGGCGTAGCTCCCAACGCTGACCTGGAAGACCTGAAGCGCAGCGTGAAAGGCACCAAGGCTGCTTCTTCGGCTCCGGCGGCTCCGGCCAGTAAGAAAGCAACTCCGGCCAAGCCCGCCGCCAGCAGCGCTACCAGCAAAGCGGCTGGCACGGTGAAAAAAGCCGCCGACAAAACCAGCGCCGCCGCTGGTAAAACGCAGAAATCGGCCGCTGCCAAAGCCGGTGCCGCCAAGAGCGAAGCCGACAGCACGTCGTCGGCCTCGTAGTTTTGAGCCTCCCGCCCGGGGTGGGAGAAACCTAAGCAAAGCCAGCGCCCCTAGTGGTGCTGGCTTTGCTGTTGTGGGGTCGGGCCAACGCCGTACTTTGCAGTTCTGATTCTCTTCTGCCCTTCCTCCTGGCATGTTTAAAAATACGATATCCAATCTGGGCCGCATCCGGCAGGTAGTGGAAGTGCTGGTGCGCTACGGCTTCGAAGACGTAGTAACCAGTACGGCCCTGCGGCGCCTGGTATCCAGCAAGCGTCGCCTGACCTGGCAGCACGCCGAGCGCCCCGTGTTTGAAACCACGCGCTGGGAGCGGATTCGGATGATCATCGAGGAGCTGGGACCCACCTTCATCAAGCTGGCCCAGGCCCTGAGCAACCGCGCCGACCTGTTGCCGCAGCCGCTGATTGACGAGTTTGAAAAGCTGCAAAGCAATGTGCCCCCCTTCCCGGTGGCGCTGGCCCGGCAGATCATTGAGCAGGAGCTGGGGCAGCCCTTGGAAAACCTGT
Organism: Hymenobacter lutimineralis; assembly: GCF_008271285.1. Taxonomy (NCBI): domain Bacteria; kingdom Pseudomonadati; phylum Bacteroidota; class Cytophagia; order Cytophagales; family Hymenobacteraceae; genus Hymenobacter; species Hymenobacter lutimineralis. The sequence continues at coordinate 88,422 of NZ_VTHL01000001.1, forward strand.
TCAGTGATTTTGAGGAAGTGCCCCTGGGCTCGGCCAGCATTGGGCAGGTGCACAAAGCCAAGCTGCTTACCGGGGAAGAAGTGGTAGTGAAAGTACAGCGCCCCGATGTGCAGGAAAAAGTGTGCACTGACCTTAGCTTGCTGCACGAGCTGGTGCGCCTGACCAGCGGCTTCCTGCGCAAGCAGGGCCTGGCCAACCCCGAAGACATCGTGGATGCTTTTGAGCGGAGCATGACCCGGGAAATGGACTACACCTCCGAGGCCCGCAACTTGGAGCAGTTTCGCAAGCTCTACGAGCAGTACGAAAGCTTCTACATTCCCAAGCCCTTCCGGGAGGTAAGCACCACCAAAGTGCTGGTGATTGAGTTTGTGGCCGGCTGCAAGATTACCGACAAGGCCCAGCTGCTGGCCTGGGACCTGAGCCCCGAGAAAGTGGCCGAAACCGGCATGGATATCTACCTCACCCAGATATTCGAATTCGGCCGCTTTCACGCCGACCCTCACCCCGGCAACGTGCTGGTGCGCCCCGATGGCACCATCGTGCTCATCGACTTTGGCATGGTGGGCAAGCTCACTAAGCAGCAGAAATATGCTTTTGCGGGCGTGTTCATTGGCATGGCCCGGCAAGATGCCCGGGGCATGGCCCTAAGCTTCCGTCGCCTGGCTCTTACCAGCGACATTCCCGACATGCGCGCCTTTGAGTCGGACCTCAGCGACCTGATTGAGGACTTCTCCACGCTCGATGTGCAGGACATGAGCATGAGCGACCTGGCCGATGCCTTGCAAGAAGTCATCTATAAGTACAAGCTGCAGGTGCCCGGCGCGGTGTTCCTGATCCTGCGGGCGCTAGTGATTCTGGAGGGCATTGGCAAAGTGCTGCACCCCCGGTTCAATACCTTTGAGTTTGTGCGGCCCTACGGGGCGCGTATCATTGCCGAGCAGTACTCGCCCGAGAACATCCTGAGCGAAGCCGAGTACACGGGTACCCAGTTGCTGGCCTTGCTCCAGACTTTTCCGGCCGACATCCGCCAGATCATGCGCAAGGTCTCCCGGGGGGATTTGCGCGTGAAGGTGGAGCTGAGCGGCTACCTTTTGCTTTTGCGCAAAGCCGACCAGCTGGTCTCCAGAACGATTATTGCCCTGTTAGCCGTGGCGTTTCTGCTGTTTTCGGGACTAAGCTTGCTGGGGCGCTACCCGACTACCATGCCCTACTACCGCGGCCTGCCCGGCATCACGTGGTGGGGGCTAGGCATCACGGCGTTTCTGCTGCTGGTTCTCCTCATTTTAGGTACCCGGCGGGAGCGAAAAGCCTAGCCAATACCTGCCCCGGACGCTCCGTAAGGCACAAGCCTTGTACAGGAGTTGGGCCGGCTGCGTATCTTCGCCCCGCGTACGGTGATGGATTTCCACCGCGAACCGCCGGGGCCAGTTGCTCTGCGCTGATGATTCCTACGAAACCGGCCAGGCAAACCTGGCCGGAGTGCTTCATCCTATACTGCGCACTATGGCCCGTTTCCCCTTTACTTTTCGCCGACATTTGGCTTCTATGCGCTTGGCTGGCGCCTCAGCGGTGGCTATTCTGTTGCTGCGCTGGGTCCTGATTGGTGGGGTGGTAGGCGTGCTGGCGGGCTCGGCATCGGCGTTCTTCCTGGTGTCGTTGGATTGGGTTACGTACTGGCGGGAAACGCATCCGTGGGTAATCGGGCTGCTACCCGTAGCAGGCTTGGTAATTGGGTTGGCATATCATTACTGGGGAGAAAGGGCCGGGCGCGGCAACAACCTCATCCTCGAAGAAATCCATTCGCCCCGCACTGTCTTGCCCCTGCGCATGGTGCCCCTGGTGCTGGGCAGCACCCTGTTGACGCACCTGGTGGGCGGGTCGGCGGGGCGGGAGGGCACGGCCGTGCAGATGGGTGGGGCCTTGGCCGATCAGCTTACCAACTTACTCCGGCTGCCACCCCCGGAGCGACGCCTGCTGTTGATTGCCGGCATGAGCGCGGGCTTTGCTTCTGTGTTTGGCACACCCCTGGCCGGGGCTGTCTTCGGGCTGGAAGTGTTTCTGCTGGGCTCCATGCGCTACGATGCCGTGCTGCCAGCCTTTCTGGCCGCCGTCAGCGCTGACTTGGTAACCCGCGGCTGGGGCGTGGGGCACACGGCCTATCCGCAGCTGGCTAATCTACCCCTCACGCCGCTGGGCTTCGGTTGCACGCTGCTGGTTGGGGCCCTGTTTGGCCTGACGGCCCGCTCTTTCGCCACATTCACGCATTGGATAAGTCAGCAGTTTGCCCGCCTTCAGTATGCGCCGTTGCGGCCCGTAGTAGGCGGGGGGCTGTTGCTGCTCATCCTCTGGGCCTCGGGCACAACCCGCTACCAGGGGTTAGGTATTCCGGTTATTGTAGAGGCATTCCGTGCGCCCGCTGCCCCCACCGATTTTGCCTGGAAGCTCGCTCTCACGGCCCTCACGCTGGGCAGCGGCTTTAAAGGCGGGGAGGTGACGCCGCTGTTTTTTATCGGGGCTACTCTGGGCAGCGCGTTGGCCCTGGTGCTGCCGCTGCCAGTGGCCCTGCTCACGGCTATGGGCTTCGTAGCCGTTTTCGCGGGCGCGGCCAATACACCGTTGGCTTGCACCCTTATGGGCCTGGAGCTGTTTGGGGCCGGCGCCGCTGCGTACCTGGGGCTGGCCTGCGTGGTAGCCTACCTGTTCTCCGGTCATCGGGGCATTTACTCGGCCCAGATTATTGGGGTGGGGAAGCATCGGCGGATGGCGCGGGAGCAGGATAATCCCCGGACTGATGTATAAACCACCCGGACCGACTGCCCACATCCGGCCGGAATAGCTGTTTGCTGGCTTGAGCCAATAGGCCTAGTGTGCTTTTGCCGTATCATATGGAAGGAAATTAGAAGTCTGATTGAATATTCGGTAATCTGCTTATTTAAAGATAATTGATTGCGGTTGGTAGCGCTAAACATGGGGTTGTAATGTCCTGCGGCAACTAATTCTGGGATGGTTGCTGCCGGCGGCTACTGCCAATTTGCAGGCCAGATGCTGATCATCAGCCTCAGTTGATATCCTTACTGCGCTGCCATGCAAGCAACCACTACTTTCTTCGTTGGCCTGCTTACGCTCCTGCTGGGGCTACTGGCCATGACTCCCTTACGGGCACAGAGCCAGGAAAACGGTTCATATCCGGTTCAAAAACGCCTCACACTGGCTACTACCCGCTTGCCAGAAAGCAAAGCTCAGCTTCGCGACTTCATCCGGCGCCGGGCCCGGCAGGTAATCAAGCAAGAAGAAAGCCCCAGCCAGCTGCAGGCCGAGTTTACTTTGCCCCGCCAGCTGCTCCCTGCCCTGGACTCAGTGGCAGATCGGCTGGGCTACCAGCATGAGAACAACCTGAATGCCCAGGACCTGACGGCGCACCGCCAGCAGCTTGCCGACGAGGTGGCCACTGAGGCTGCGCTCCTGCGCCGGCTGGAAGACCAGCTGGCTGGCACCTTAGCCGCCGCCGACCGCCCGGCCTTACAGCAACAGGCAACGGCCGCCGAAACTCGCCTGCGCACGTTGCGCCGCGAGATAACCAGCTACCAGGCCCACGACTCGCTGGCCTATGTGGTGGTGCGTCTCTATGATGAGGTAAGCTTCCCCAATGGCAACCACAAGATTTCCTTCGTGAACATGCCGGGCGTTGAGTACGGCTACCTGCGCCTCGACAATCCGAAGCCGGGCCTCACCAGCATGGCTTACCGCGGCTACGCCATTAAATACCACTTCACGCGCGGGAAAAGCTACTTCAACCTGGGCGTGTATAAGCCCACTACTTCCAATAAAACCGACTCAGCTTTCGTGAATGAGCTGTTTGTCATCAATTTTGGCCAGGACTTTTATCCCCACAACTTCGGGCGGGGGCGCCGGCGTTACCTCAACCTATACACCAGTTACCAAGTGGGGGGCTTCATTCTCACCCGCAACGACGACCAGCGCAACGAGTTTATTCCGAACCTAAACCTGGGCCTGGGGCTGGAGCTGCTCAAAACGCGCCACGTACTGCTCGATAACAAAGCCAGCTACTTTATTCCGCTCTACAAGCGCAGCCGCGACCTGCGCGGACTGCTTTATCAGGCGTCGTTTAGTTTCGTGTTCTAGATAATTAAGCGTCCTGTGATTCGGCTTCCTGTAGCACCTTCTGCTGTTTGTGCTGGTCGAAGCCGACTACTTCCACGCCCAGCGCCCGGCCCAGAAAGCAGCCGATTCGGACCGCATGGTCGTACTTACGGGTGCTTGTGACAATGGCGGCCTGCTGGCGGCCGGGTACCGATAGAAGAATAGTATATCGGCGGCTTCTCTCGTATTCCAGCCCGCCACCTTTGCCGGAAGAAACAATGAAGTCGGAGAAATACCGCACGACCATGCGTTGCGTGGGCGGCAGTACCTGCCACGCCCCGAAATTGAGGCCGAGCAGCTGGCTCCCCACCCGGTAGTGCCGGTGGTGGCTATCCAAGGTCAGTGTTTTAGCGCTGGTGCCAGCCACTACCGCCAGCAGTACGCTGCCTATTGCCAGGGGCGTCAGTTGGTGATAAAAACAGAAAACCCCCATGCCCAGAAACAGGGCCATGGAAAAGTAGTTGGGCGACGTTAGGGTAAAGGTGGTGGGCTTCTTATGGTTCATCCGCTGATCAAAGAGGCTGGAATAGGGGTAGATATAGCGTTGCCTTACAACGACAAAAGCCGCCGCAACTCGTGCGGCAGCTTTCGTAATACTAAGTAAATCAGCGGAATTACTGCAGCTGCATGTCCGCAATGATGGCTTGAATCTTCTCGTCGGCGCGGCGGTTGGCCAGGTCAAAATCCACCACGGAAGCCAAGGGCTGCTTTACGCTGAAGTAGAACTTGATTTTGGGCTCGGTGCCGGAGGGGCGGGCCGAAATCTTGCTGCCATCTTCGAGGATGAATTGGAGCACGTTGGAGCTTTCCAGGCCAGTAGGCAGCTGCTCGCCGGTGTGCAGGTTGCGAATGATGCCCTGGCCGTAGTCGCGCAGCTCCGTTACGGGCAAGCCGGCAATGGTGCGGGGCGGGTTGGCCCGCAGCTCGCGCATCATTTCCTGGATTTCCTCGGCCCCGCGCTGGCCCTTCTTAGTCAGCGAAATCAGGTGCTCCTTGTACAGGCCGTAGGTGGCGTACATGCGTTGCATTTCCTGGTAGAGCGTGTGGCCCTGGTCTTTGGCTACGGCCGCCATTTCGGCGATGAGGGCGCAGGCCGATATAGCATCCTTGTCGCGCACGAAGTCACCAATCATGTAGCCGTAGCTTTCCTCGCCGCCGCCGATGTAGGTTTGCTGGCCTTCCAGGTCCCGGATGATGCCGGCAATGTACTTGAAGCCCGTCAGCGTCTGGTAGGCCTTCACGCCGTGGCGGCTGGCAATATCACCCAGCACGTCGCTGGTTACGATGGTGTACACGATGAAGTCCTGCTCGGTCATTTTGCCGGCCCGGGCGCGGGCCGAGAGCAGGTAGTGGGTGAGCAGCGCCGCCGTTTGGTTGCCGTTCACCAGCACCCACTCGCCGTGGTTGTCTTTCACGGCCATGCCCACGCGGTCAGAGTCGGGGTCGGTGGCCAGCACCAAGTCGGCATCCAGGGTTTTGGCTTGGTCGAGGGCCAGCTGCATGGCTACTTTTTCCTCGGGGTTGGGCGACAGCACCGTGGGGAAGTTGCCATCGGGCGTGGCCTGCTCCTGCACAATATGCACGTTGGTGAAGCCCAGCTGGGCCAGTGCCTGGGGCACCAAGGTGATGCCCGTGCCGTGCAGGGGCGTGTACACAATCTTCAGGTCGTGCTGGCGCTGAATGGCCTCGGGGTTGATGCTAAGCTCTTTTACCTTGGCCAGGTAGGCGGCATCCAGCTCCGCCCCGATGTGGTGAATACGGGAAGCATCGGCCTGAAAGCGCACGTCGTCGACGCTCTGAATTGCGTTGACTTCGGTAATAATGTTCTTGTCGTGCGGGGCTACTACCTGGGCCCCATCGTTCCAGTACACTTTAAAGCCGTTGTACTCTTTGGGGTTGTGGGAGGCCGTCACCACGCAGCCGCTCTGGCAGCCCAGGTGACGAATGGCAAATGACAGCTCCGGCGTGGGCCGCAACGCCTCAAATAGGTATACGGTGATGCCATTGGCCGAGAAAATATCCGACACGAGTCGGGCAAACTCGGGGCTGTTGTTGCGCGAGTCGTGGGCTACGGCCACCTTGATTTCCTGGCCGGGAAACTGCTGCACGAGGTAGTTGCTGAGGCCCTGCGCCGCCATGCCCAGGGTGTAGCGGTTCATGCGGTTGGAGCCCGCACCCATAATGCCGCGCAGGCCGCCGGTGCCAAACTCCAGATTGCGGTAAAAAGCGTCGCTCAGGGCTTCTTCCTGGTCGGCGTCGAGCAGCTGCTGAATGTTGGCTTTGGTTTCGGCGTCGTAGTTACCGGTCAGCCAGGTGTTGATTTTGTGTTGGAGTTCGGTTGAGAGGGCCATAAACTGGTGGGAGCTTGCAAAAACGCTATTGACGAGCCAAAGGAAAAAGAAGTTGTGCAAAAGCCTGCACGGCCGGTGCCGCCGCTAAGGCCGGCAAAGTGGGAAATAATTAGCAGTGTTGCCCGCTTTCACATCAATATGCGAGGGTTTCTCCTCAATGATGTGATTGACCAGCGGCGGTTTTTTGGCGCACTTGCAGCCGCAAACGCTACTCCCTGCTTCCAGGTGCGGGTGCAGTATTCCCATCACTTCTTTACCAGTTACCGCCACCATGCAGTCTGCCCACCGCGCTATCAATCTTCTGATGTTTCTGGTTTTGCTGTCGGTATTCCTGCTGGCGGCCGGCGTAGCGCTGGCTCAGAAGCCCATCAAGACCGATGTAACCACCTTATTCGATAAAGTGCCGGCCCCGCCGGCGGCCTTCAGCTGCGCACTGAAACGCCCGGCGGAGCTGGCGGCTGTGGAAAAGCAGTTGGGCCAGTTCAACGTCGCCATCACCTCGGCCCGCACCGCCGGCCAGAGCCGCGACGAAGCGGCCATGCAGAACTTCGGGGCCCAGGCAGCTGCCGATGGCATCGAGAAAATGACCGACCAGCAGAAGCTGGCGTACCTGCAGCAGCAGGGTGGGGCCATGCCCGGCCACAATGCCCAGGCTGTGCAGCTAGCCCAGCGCATGCAGGACCCCGCCTTTCAGGCCAAGCTGGCGAGCATGAGTGACGCGGAAAAGGCGCAGTTTCTGCAGCAGCAAATGGCCGCCCCCGGCTCGGCGCAGCAGCGCATGACCGCCGACCCCGGATTTCAGGCAGCCCAGGCCGAGTTCATGCAGCAGATGCGCGACCCCGCTTTTCAGAAAGCCTGGCAGAAAAAGTCGCAAGCCGAGCAAGATGCCTACACGGAGCAGCTCATGCGCAAGCACGGGGTAAACGAAGCCAAAATGAAAACCATTGCCGGCTCTTCGAACACCGCGCCGCCAGCGCCGCTCGTTACGGCGGCGGCTATGGAAGCCTTCAGCGCCATGAATGAAACCTTTGCCACGGGTATGCAGAAGCCGTCTTCCCTGCAGCACCTCAGCACCGCTTTGTATACGGAAATAGAAGTGCTGAAGAATAGCCAGCAGGCCCAGCGGCTGCCAGCGGCCAAAGAAGGGGACTGCAGCGGCCAAAAGCGGGTGTACGAGCAAAACCGTCAGTTTATTCTACGACGTCAGGAGTTGATGCGCAAGTATCTGCCGCAGTTTGCCTCGGCGTGGGCTGCAACGAAAACCCAGCTGAAAGCGCAGGCGGCCCCCTTCCAGAAAGAGCTGGCCGCCATTCACTACACCGATGCTATTAAGCGGGAAGACGAGAAAGTAAACATTGTGCCCCTGGCCGGCGGTCAGCAGCAGATGCTGCTCATGGTACAGAACCTGCTCGAATTCACGAGCTCTGTGTACGACCTGAACCAGGAGTACTGCCAGCTGCAGCAGGCCTACGACAAGCCCTTCCAATGCGAGCTGGCCACCTGTTTTCCGGCTATGGCAGCGGTAACACTGCCCAACGGAAAACAGGCACCCATAGCCTCCATTCGCCCCGGCGACGTGGTGCTGGGCTACGATGCCACAACTGGAAAGGTAGCCCCTACGCGCGTACTACGCCTCGATGAACACACGGAGGCGGCTTATCCCCTGGTCCAGCTCACCATTGGTACTCCGGCTATTTATGCCAGCACGAGTGCCGAGCCGATGCCTGCGCCTGCTTCCGTAGAGCTGGTGCTCACCCCAAACCATCCTCTGGTATTGGCAAATCGGGAAACCCGCCGCGCCGACGCCCTGCAAACCACCGATGAGCTGCTGCAACTGCGGCCGGATGCGCTGGCGGTAACCGCCCTCACCGACCGCCAGCCGGCCGGAACAGCTCCCGCCGTGTATAACCTGCGCACCGAAACCGGCAACTATTTTGTGCAGGGCATTCTGGTTGGTTCTAAGTAAAGCCATGAACACCTAAAACCAGAAAAGCCCCAGCCGTTATGGCTGGGGCTTTTCTGGTTTTAGAAGCAAGCCCACAAAAAGTTGGGTGCTTACAGGTTACCGCGCAGAGCCTGCTCCCGCTCAATGGCTTCGAATAAAGCTTTGAAGTTGCCTTTGCCGAACGACTTGGCGCCTTTGCGCTGGATGATTTCAAAGAACACGGTAGGGCGGTCTTCCACCGGCTTGGTGAAAATCTGCAGGAGGTAGCCTTCTTCGTCGCGGTCCACCAGCAGGTTCAGCTCCTTGATGCTTTCCAGCTCCTCGTCGATGGCGCCCACGCGCTCCAGCAGATCATCGTAGTAGGTGCCGGGCACGGTGAGGAACTCCACGCCGCGACGGCGCAGCTCGGCTACCGTGGTGCGGATGTCGTGGGTGATGATGGCAATGTGCTGCACGCCGGCATCGTGGTAGAAGTCGAGGTACTCTTCAATCTGGCTTTTCTTCTTGCCTTCGGCGGGCTCGTTGATGGGAAACTTCACGTAGCCGTTGCCGTTGCTCACCACCTTGCTCATCAAAGCCGAGTACTCGGTGCTGATGTCGTCGTCGTCGAAGGTGATGAGCAGCTTGAAGCCCATCACGTCCTCGTAGAACTTCACCCACTCGTTCATCTGGCCCCAGCCTACGTTGCCCACGCAGTGGTCCACGTACTGCAACCCCACGGGCGCACCCTGGGGCACATTGCTTGTTTTGGCGACGTAGCCGGGCAGAAAGGGGCCGGTGTAGTTGCTACGCTCCACGAAGGTGTGGATGGTTTCGCCGTAGGTGTAGATGCCGGCCAGGGTCACAGAGCCATGGGCATCTTCAATCGTGTAGGGCTCGAAAGCGGGCCGGGCGCCGCGCTTGGTGGTTTCCTCGAAGGATTTGCGGGCATCGTCCACCCACAGGGCCATTACCTTCACGCCGTCGCCGTGCTTGGCCACGTGGCGGGTAATGTCGGAGTCGGGGAGGAGGGAGGTGGTGAGGACGAGGCGGATTTTGTTTTGCTGCAGTACGTAGGAAGCCCGGTCGCGCACCCCGGTTTCGGGGCCGGCGTAGGCCACCAGCTCAAAGCCAAATGCCGCCTGGTAATAGTAGGCCGACTGCTTGGCGTTGCCCACGTAAAACTCCAGGTGGTCGGTGCCATTCAGGGGCAGAAAGTCGTGGGCGGGGTGAGCCTGCACGGCAGGCGAAGTCATGGTTTCCATCAGGAAGGGTGGGGGTAAGGTCGGGTGGATAATGGAAGGGTAGATTAGGAGTAAAAATACGGGATTCGGTTGAATCGTACCGGGGAGCGGGCTATTTTGCACCTTCCCGGATTCAGAAATTCCTGAATCCTGCGCACCTTTACCCCACTGCATCACCTATTACCCCTGAGGAGATATGAATAAGGAGGACCTCAACCGTGCCTTGGTGGCCCTGATTGAGAAAAAGCAAGAACTGCAAAAGCTCACCTACGACGATGCCCGCTACGACGACGTAGAAGAGGAGCTGCACGACCTGGAAGACGACTTCAACGATGAATACGGGGCCTTCCTGGAAGCGGCCCTGGAAAAAGTACACACCGACCTCGTTTCGGATACGGATGTGCTGCTGCCCACCGCTTACCTGCCCGCCTCTACCAGTGCTACGCCCTCGCCCAAAGAGGGCGTCTGGATTGATTCGGAAAAGTATTCCGGCAAGGAAGCCCGCCTCACGCTCGTGCCCAACCCCACCCGCCTGGTGCTGACGGTGGGCAAAGCCGTGCAGCAGGAAGTGTGGCAGGCTTAGAAAATGGTTGCATGGTTGGCTTGTTGCATGGCTGACTGGTTGTATTAGGGCCAGAAACGACCCGACGGTTCAGCCAGTTAGTCATTCAACGACTAAACCATTTAACAAGTCAACCATGCTCTACCGCATAGCCCAGCCCACCGATTGGGCGGCCGCGCAACGCCCCGGCTTCTTTGCCAGCCCCGACCTAGCGGCGGAGGGCTTCATCCACGCTTCGGAACTAAGCTAGGTGTTGGAAACTGCCCGCCGCCATTACCGGAACAGCCCGGAAGCGGTGCTACTGGAAATAGACGAAGCCGCGCTAACAGTCGCCCAGGTACGGGTAGAGCGTGAGTGGGCAGCGGGCCGACAGGCATACTTTCCGCACATCTTCGCGCCTATTCCGGTAAGCGCCGTGGTCCGCAGCTGGCCTTTCCCGGTAGATGAGCTAGGCCAGGCTACTCTGCCGGCCGCTTTACAATAAGACCAATAACCAACAAAGAAGCCTCCCCTGCGCGCAGAGGAGGCTTCTTTGCTGTATGAGGCGAGGCAGTTCGCGGGCTACACCAGCTCGGCCAGTTCCAGCCAGCGCATGCCCTTGTCGTCGATGGTGGTTTCGGTGCGCTTGAGCTCGGCGGCCCAGTCGGCCAGCTCCTGGTGGGAGCCGGAGCCGGAGTTGAGCTTCTCAATCAGCTCCTGCTTGCGAACTTCCAGTTGCCCGATTTCCTTTTCCAGGGTTTCGTACTCCTTCTTCTCGGCAAACGTGGCCTTGCGCTTGGGCACCTCGGCGGGCTTGGGCGCGGGGGCCGGGGGGGCCGGGGCGGCTACCGCCACCTTGGCCGCAGCCCGGGCTGCTTTGGCTTCCTGCTCGGCCGCTTCCTGGGCGGCCTCCGTTTCCCGCTCGGCCAGGTAGCCGCGGTAGTCGGTGTAGTTGCCAGGAAAGTTGAGCACGGCCCCGCCGGGTTCCAGTACAAACAGGTGCTCGGCCAGCTGGTCCAGGAAGTACCGGTCGTGGCTGACGATGAGCAGGCAGCCGCTGAAGTGCAGCAGGAAGTCTTCCAGAATGTTAAGCGTGCCCAGGTCCAGGTCGTTGGTGGGCTCGTCAAGAATCAGGAAGTTGGGGTTTTTGATGAGCACACGCAGCAACTGCAGGCGGCGTTTTTCGCCCCCACTCAGCTTGCTTACCAGCGTATACTGCTGGGCCGGCGGAAACAGAAACAAGCTCAGAAACTGGCTGGCCGTGAGTACGTCGCCGTTGGCCAGCTCCACCACTTCGGCCACTTCCTTCACAATGTCGATAACGCGCTGCGAAGGGTCGAATTCCAGCTCCGTCTGGGTGTAGTAGCCAAACACGGTGGTCTGGCCCACCTCAATGGTGCCAGAGTCGGGCTGAAGCTTGCCCGTAAGCATGTTCAGCAGGGTAGACTTGCCGGCGCCGTTGGGCCCCACGAGGCCAATCCGGTCCTTTTTCTTGAATACGTAGCTGAAGTCATCCAGCACCACGTTGTCGCCAAACTTCTTGTTGAGGTGACTGGCTTCAATGATTTTACCGCCCTGGCGGGTGGTTTTCACGCTCAGCTCCACCTGCTGCTTGCTCAGGTTGGTGCTGGCCTTTTCCTTGGTCACGTAAAACGCGTCGATACGGGCTTTCTGCTTGGTGCCGCGGGCCTGGGGCATGCGGCGCATCCACTCCAGCTCTTTCTTGAACAGCTGCCGCGCCTTCTCCACTTCCACCGACTCCCGCATCTCGCGGTCGGCCTTTTTCTCCACGAAGTAGGCGTAGTTGCCCTGGTAGCGGTACACCTGGCCCTTGTCCAGCTCCACAATTTCGTTGGCCACGCTGTCGAGGAAATACCGGTCGTGGGTCACCATCAGCAGGGTGAGGCTGGGGGAGGAGAGGCGGTTTTCCAGCCACTCAATGGTCGCCAGGTCCAGGTGGTTGGTAGGCTCGTCGAGCAGCAGCACATCAGGTTCTTCGATGAGCACCCGGGCCAGGGCCACGCGCTTGCGCTGCCCACCCGAGAGCATGCTCACGTTGCGCGTGAGCAGCTCGCCCAGGATGCCCAGGCGGCCCAGAATCTGCTGTACCTGGGCCTCGTAGTCCCAGGCGTTCAGGGAATCCATGCGCTCCAGCACGCGCTGCAGGTCGTCGGCTTTGTGGTCGGGGTCGTTGACGACGTGCTCGTACTCCTGAATGGCGCGCAGCGTGTCGTTCTGGCTAGCGAAGATGGTTTCCTCCACCGTCAGGCTTTCATCGAACACGGGCTGCTGGCCCAGGTACGTCACCCGAATGCCTTTGCGCGTGCTCACCAGGCCGGTATCGGGCTGCTCCAGGCCGGCCAGGATTTTCATGAGCGTGGTTTTGCCGGTGCCGTTGATGCCCACGAAGGCCACGCGCTGGCCTTGCTGCAAACCAAAGTTCAGGTCCCGGAAAAGCCACCGGTCGGCATAATTCTTCGAAAGGTTTTCAGCGGAAAGCAGGTTCATACCGCAAAGGTAGACCACGGATGGGCACGGATTTTAACGGATTCCGCGGATTTTGTAGTTGGCACGGAAGAATAACCAGCTAGCAACCCGAAGAAACGGTCAGAAAAATGGCGCCTCAGAGAAACGTACAGGCTAAGACGCAACTTCCCGCTTTGAGTATGGAGCCAACTGTCTTATTCGAAAAATCGGTGCTATCTGCGGTCTAGATAACCCGCACCCGGTCCACGTTCAGCTCGTCGCGCAGGATTTCGAGGCCCCGGTACGCCAGGGGGCGGCCCGTATTAGTGGTCAGGTCGCCGCCGGCCTGGTGCAGGTGGGCCACGTCGAGAATTAGCTGGGTGTATTTCCGTTCGCCCAGCTCAATGGCTACGGGCCGGCCGCGGGTAGCATCGAAAGAAGCCAGGGCCTGGTCGATTTCATGCAAAACCGTACTCATAGGAATCAGGGGAAAGCGGCAGTTAGAGCCTACTATATAGGAAGAATATTTCTGACCTGCCCACCCGGAGTAGGGAAGGCCCACAGGGGAATACCGCACCACAGCGTCATAACCCAGTAAAAACGATTTACCTTTGCGCTCAATATGGGTACAGCAGCTTCTTCCTCCCTGGCTTCTCGCCCCATTGGGGTTTTCGATAGTGGCATTGGGGGCCTCACCGTGGCCCGGGCCGTCAACAAGCTGCTCCCGCAGGAAAGGCTGGTGTACTTTGGCGACACGGCCCACCTGCCCTATGGTGACAAAAGCACGGCCGCCATTCAGGCCTACTCCGTGAAGATCTGCGACCTGCTGCTTAAGCAACAGTGCAAGGTGATTCTTATTGCCTGCAACTCGGCCTCGGCGGCGGCTTATGAGCTGGTGAAGGAATACGTAGGCTCCAAAGCCCGGGTCCTGAACGTAATTGACCCCATTGTGGCCTACGTGGGAAAGGCGTATGCCGGGCGCACCGTGGGCCTCATTGGCACGAAGCAAACGGTGAACAGCAACGTGTACCGCAAAAAGATAGACGACCTGGACGCGGGCGTAGAGCTGCGCAGCCTGGCTACGCCGCTGCTGGCCCCGATGGTGGAGGAGGGCTTCTTCAACAACTCTATTTCCCGCAACATCATTGAAACCTACCTGTCGAATCCCGTACTCGAGGGCATTGAGGCGTTGGTGCTGGCCTGCACCCACTACCCGTTGATCAAGCAGCAGATTGCGGCCTTTTATCAGGGTAGGGTAGAAGTGTTAGATGCCTCCGACGTAGTAGCCGAGCACGTGCGCCAGTACCTGGATGCGCAGCAGCTGGCGGCCCCAGCCAAAGAAGGCGTCCCGGCCCATCATTTTTATGTGTCCGACTTCACCCGCTCTTTCGAGGAAAGCACCCGTATCTTTTTCGAGCAGGAAGTACAACTGGAGCACTATCCACTGTGGGAATAAGCAGCCTATATTATCTCACCCAGCCACCGGTTTGCAACCTGCAACGACAATTCGGGTTATGGTTGTAAAAAACCAAGAAAACATTCCGCTTTATGGAAAACAAAAACTACCCGGAGTGAGGTACAAAGCACCAGAGTAGCCGTTTTCATTGACGTGGCGCTAACTGAGTAACAAGCATAAGTTCACCAAGGGGCCGCAGAAGCAGGCATCCGGGAGCAAAGCAGCCTGAAATCCGGAAAAGATAACAATTCGTATAGTTGAATGATCCTGGGAATCATTTGGGCACGAAATCTGTAGACCCGGGCAGGACCAAATTATCGGTCCGGCTTTCCCTAAAGAACAGACCTACTAACATAAATCAAATAAATATGCGAACAAATAGATGTATAGAAAAATTATATGCAATGTCAAAAAAATTATTGAACTGACCCTTAGTTACTGCGTACAAGGAGCAGGTTTGATGAACATCAACCTGGCTTGCTAAAACCTGACAATCAATTGGTTGTCTTTCCACCGTAAAACTTTTTACTTACTCATATGAAAAATTCATACACTCGCCCCCAACGCCGCACTGCCTGGTCGGTTATTTGGGTGTTCATGCTGGCGCTGTTCGTTTTGCCTTCCCTGAGCTTTGCCCAGGATCTTGACGATTCTTTCCTCAACTACACCTCATTTGTTGATACGCAAGTTGGCCAGACCACTCAGCGTCCCCCCAATGTTACTAATACCAATACGGTAGTAAGGCTGACCGTAAATGGACAAGACCTGACCAATGATGTACAGGTGACGGTGGCTGGGGCTAACCCAAACGACTTTCGGGTGAGCTTAATCAATGGATCTGGCTTTACAAACACGGTAACTGTTCCAGTAACAGACGCCAACAACGGTAATAACACCAGAGTATATATTCAATTCGCACCGACAGCGGTCGGCAATCGATCGGCTTCTATAGTTCTGACTTCTGGCTCAGTCACCCGCTCCTTTACTGTATCGGGCACTGCAGTTGCCGCTCCCCCCACTCTAACGGCTAACCCCAATTCGCTATCGTTTGCTCCAACTCGCGTGGGCGAAACCTCGGCGGTGCAGTCTTTTGTGGTGACGGGTACTAATCTGACTGGTAGCGTAACGATTGTGCGGCCTATTAACTTCCGCCTTAGCACCAACGGGACTACGTTTACCAATTCCAACATTACGCTCAGTGGTGCTAGTGGCTCAGTTTCCACAACCATTTACGTGCAGTTTGCCCCTACGCAAGCGGTCAACATTTCGGAGAACATTGTAATTTCTACCCCGAATGGTAGCGGCACAGTAACCCAGAACGTGGCTGTGAACGGCAACGGTCAGCAAGCAGTTACCTCTGCAATTACTTATTCGATTAATCCGCTGAACTTCGGCACAGTTTCTACGAACGGTTCTTCCACGCTGACAACGATTGTAACGGCTACGGGCCTGGCACCTAACTCCACGGTGACGCTGACGCCTTCGGCTACGAACATTCGCTTCCGCCTGACGGGCGTAGGCACGTACAACAACACGCCTATCACCCTGACCACGGATGCCAGCGGCAACGTAACCCAGGAAATCCAGGTGCGCCTGGTGGGCACTAACGCTGGTGCCTTCAGCGGGAGCATTGTGGGCTCGGGTGTAAGCGGCACCAATACCACCATTACCGGTACGCTTAACATCACGGCCAATGGCTTGGGTGGCAACTCGGCTATCAACGCTTCGGGCGTACTGAGCTTGTTCTCTACCGTGCCGGGTGTGCCTTCGGCCATTCAGACCTACCAGCTCTCGGGTACTAACCTGCTGGAAGGCGTAACGGTAAATGCTCCGATCTACTTCCAGGTGGCCCTCTCGGCTGCTGGCCTTGATGCCCTGAACGGCGCAACGGGCAACTCGCTGCTGATTCCGCGTAACTCCGGCAACGACCTGACGGTAACGACGGTGTACATCCGCTACCTGCCGCCCTCCGCCCGCGAAGACGCTACGGTGATTACCCACACCAGCGACCCAGCCAACCCTGTGACCTTCCCGGTATCGGGCACCAGCCGTCCGCAGGTGCAGCTGGCCAATGCCTACAATACTTCCGGCATCGTGGTGATTTACGAAAACTCGCCCACGCAGGCACTGAACCTGGTAGCCGACCGGGTGCGTCAGCCCATTACCATCACGATTTCGGCACCTACGCCTTCGCCCCAGAACCCTTCGGCTACGCCTCAGTTCCAGGTATCCACCGACGGCATTAACTTCTCCAGCAGCGTAGTGTTCACGCCTAGCAGCACCACTTACAGTGTAAATGCTACCCTGTATGTGCGCTACTCGCCTACGTACCTGGGCCAGGCTTCCAACACGTTGCGCTACCAGAGCACGGACTTCGAAATTACCACCGCGCAGAACTTCGCCAACAATGGTACGCTGGCGGGCCGCTCCATCGACGAGCAGCCCACGGCCGAGCGCCCCTTCCTGCTGACGCGCAGTGGCCGCAACATCACCATTACCTTCACCGGTAATGTAGCCGGGCAGGGCGAAGGCCACCTGGTGGTTGCCAGCGAAAACCCGCTGTTGCCTGCTAACCGCCAGCCGGTAGATGGTACGTCTTACCAGACCAACAACTCCATTTATGGTACGGGTCCGCAGTTGGCACCGGGTTACTTCTCCGTGTATGCCGGCGCTAACAACTCGGTAACCGTTGAAAACTTTGAGCCCACAAAAGCTTACTACTTCTACGTGTTCGAGTTCAACAACATCGACCCTACCACGGGCTTCATCACGCAGACCTCGGAAAACTACCTGACGCCCACCACGGCGGAAGAAATTGAAGGGGTAGGCATTGATGGCCAGCCGCTGCCTGTGACGCTGACGGCCTTCTCGGCCAAGCTGCAGAACAAGCAGGTGAAACTGACCTGGGTAACGGCTTCGGAGAAAAACAACAAAGGCTTCGAAGTGCAGCGCTCGGCCGACGGGGTGAACTTCCAGACGTTTACGACGGTAGAGGGCAACGGCACCACGTCGAGCCGCCACGAGTACGCGGCTACGGATGCCAATCCGCTGACGGGTACCTCGTACTATCGCCTCAAGCAAGTTGACTTCGATGGCCAAACTGCTTACTCCGACGTGAAATCGGTAGTGAATGGCGGTGGCTCCCTGAGCGTGTATCCCAACCCGGCCCAGAACAACCTAACGGTGAAGCTGCCGGTGCCCATGCAAAACGCCAAAGTGCAGGTACTGGACCTGACCGGCCGCGTGCTGCTGACCCGCACCCTGGGGGTAGATGGCAACCTGGAGTTGAGCAGCCTGCAGCGGGGCACCTACCTGGTGCGCGTAGAGCAAGGCGGCCAGCAGTGGACGCAGAAGGTGGTGAAGCAATAGTCGCCCCGATATTTTTAGTCTGAAAAAAGGCCTCCCGGTATCCGGGAGGCCTTTTTTATTAAATCCGTTTAATCCCGTAATAATTCAGTAAACCTAGCAAAAGTACCAGATGTACCGTGAGACCTGTATATTTGGACTCTCGGATTGTGCACATCTCTTAAACCTCTCATACACACCTCCCCATGACAACACTCTCTACTCCTCCTAGGGTAGCCCCGCCACTCTGTGGCCGGGGCTTCTTTATGGCCCTGGTGCTGCTACTGCTCCCCCTGCTGGGGTGGGCTCAGAGTACTACAGTTGTTATCAGCCAAGTATATGGTGGTGGTGGTGGTACATCTACCTCGCCTTCGCCGTCCTACAAATACGACTTTGTAGAAATATTCAATAAGAGTTCTAGCGAGGTTACACTGGATGGTAAGTCCATCCAGTATGCCCCCGCAACGGGCACAACAGGTAGTTATCAAATTTTCTCTTTCCCAACTGGTGCCAAAATCGGTGCAGGTAAATATTATTTGGTTCGGTTGGCAACAGCAACTGGAGCAACTGGAGCAGATATTACCAACCAGGATGCTTCAGGAGTAATTGCAATGTCTGGAACTGCTGGTAGGGTGGCTTTGGTGGCCAATACTACCGCATTAGCTCAGTCTACTACTATTCCCAATGCATCAGTTATAGACTTTGTTGGATATGGTACTAACGCTATACAGAAAGAAGGCACCTCAACAACAGCAAACTTAAGCACAACTACAGCCGCCATTCGGGGAAATGGAGGGTGTGATGATACTGATCAGAACGGAACTGATTTTACTGTTGCAACTCCTGTAACGCCCCGCAACTCAGGTACGACGGCCAATCCTTGTGGCGGTTCTGATACCACTCCGCCCACTTTCGCCACAGGCTCCCCATCAACGAGTGCTCCTACGGGCACGGGCTTCACGCTCAGCTCAACCATCAACGAAGTAGGCAAGACCTATTACGTGGTGCTGGCCGACGGTGCTACGGCTCCCACGGCGGCCCAGGTAAAAGCGGCCAGTGGTACGCCCCTGGCCAGCGGCAACTTCACCAATCCCACGGCCAACACGGCGGCTACCTCGGTAGTAGGTGGCCTCTCGGCCAGCACGGCTTACGATGTGTACGTGGTAGCCGAAGACAACGTGCCCAACCTGCAGGCTTCGCCCGTGAAGCTGGACGTAACCACTGGCTCGGGGGCTCCGGTTCCCACTATTTCGCCTTCGGGGGCCGCTCTCACGGCTTTTAACACGGTAGCCAGCTCACCTTCGGCTGAGCAGTCGTTCACGGTAAGTGCCACCAACCTCACGGCCAACGTGGTGGTGCAGGCGCCCACGGGCTACGAGGTTTCCCAGTCGAGCGGCTCGGGCTTTGGCACTTCCACGAGCATTGCCTTTGGCAGCGGTACCCTCACCAACGTGCCGGTGTACGTGCGCCTGAGCGGCGCCGGGAGCGGTACCGTAGCCGGCAGCGTTACGCTGAACTCCACGGGCGCTGCGGAGCAAACGAAAGCCGTAACCGGCACCGTAGTAGCTGAGCCTACCACGGCCCCAACCGTAAGCGCCGGCACGCCCACGCAGGTGGCCGTAACCCTGACCGTAGGCAGCGGCAACGGCTCCAAGCGCCTTCTGGTAGTGCGGGCCGCTACGACCACGGCCGTGGCACCCACCGATAAAACCGCTTACACCGCCAACCTGGCCTTCGGGAGCGGTGCTACCACCGGCACCGGTAACTTTGTGGTGCTGAATGGCACCGGTACCAGCGCCGCCGTAACCGGCCTGACGGCTGGTACCAACTACGTAGCCGAGGTGTATGCCTACAACGAAAGCAGCACGGCCGGTTTCGAGAACTACCTACAGACCCCGCTGGGTTCCACCACGTTCACGACGTTGACGGCCCCGCTGCTGGTATATGACTTCACTGCCGGAGCGACGCCGTCTACGCAAAACGCTAACGTAACCGGGTCAGCATTCAGCAGGAAGAATGTAACAAGCTCAACGGCAAGTGGGCGCTATAGTTCGAGTAACTGGTCGACCACCGCAACGATAGACACCAGCAAATACGTGCAATTTGCCTTTAATGCAAACAGCGGGTATATGGCTAGCCTGACGACCCTAACGTTTGTAGACCAGAGTTCTGGCACCGGTCCGAACAAGTATGAAGTTCGTTCAAGCCTAGACAACTTTGCTACCGCATTGAGCAGTGGAAGTACTACTGGTGGCTCCAAATCGGTGACCTTAAGCGGTTTCACCAATTTGATAGCGAAAGTGACGTTTAGATTTTACGCTGCTGGCTCTTCTGCTACTGGAGGCACTTACAGTGTTGATGATGTAAATCTTTATGGAACAGTGGAGGTTTCTACGGTTCCTACCGTGGCTACCGGCACTATTTCGCCTACCTCGTTCTGCGTGGGGCAGGGGGGAGCGGCCGTTTCGGTGCCCTTCACCTCTACCAACACCTTTACCACGGGCAACGTGTACACGGCCTACATCGTGAGTGGGGGCGTAAGCACGGCTATTGGCAGCGTTAGCAGCACGGCCAACAGCGGCACCATTTCGGGTACTATTCCCACCAGCATTGCGACGGGCACCAGCTACCGCATCCGGGTGGATGCCTCGGCCCCCGCCACCACCGGCACCGACAACGGCGCCGACCTGTCGGTCGTGAATTACGCTACCAACGAGGTAATGAACCCGACGGCGGTATCGGGCAACCAGCAAGTAACTCTGAGCTGGACCAACCCCACCAGCTGCTTTTCGCGGGTGGTTATTGTGGCCCGGGCTGGTTCCAGCGTCACGGTGAAGCCTTCGGGCTCTTTCACCGCTAACACCGTATTCGGCAGCGGCACCAACCTGGGTACGGTGGCCAACCCCAACCAGTACGTGGTGTACAGCGGCACGGGCACCAGCGCTACGGTAACCGGCCTAACGAACGGCACGGAATACTTCTTCACCATTTACACGACCAACGAAAGCGGCTACAGCAACGGTTTGGAACGCTCGGCCTCGCCCGCGGCGCCCGTTACCCTGACCGAGGTAGTGTTGCCCCAGTACCTGGTAGCCCGCACGGGCACCTCCGCGCATGATAATCGGGTGCCGTATGCCTACCGTGCTACCCTCAGCGGCCTGATCCCCAACGCTACCTACCGCTACCACAACGGCGCCATTGATCCAGCCGTGGACAACACGTCCGCAACAGGCTCTGGTAACTCCATTTTCGCAACTACGGCGGGTGCCTTTGTTCGTACGGGCTCGAAAGGGTTTACCACCGCCGGTAACTACGGGGAGCTGCAGGCCGATGCCAGCGGTAACTACACCGGCTGGTTTGTGCTGGAGCCTACCTCCAATGCCGTGTTTGAACCCGGCGACGTGGTGCAGATGCGCATTGTGCTCAACAACGGCAATGGCGGTACTACGCCGGTATCCTACCTCACCACCACCAGCACCGTTAGCGTAGTGAGCCTGGGCACCAGCGCCACGGATGCCACTGCAGTATATGGCAACTCGGGCGCTACGGCCAGCAACTTCGTGCTGACTTACGATAACGAAACCGGCAGCGGCCGGCCGCTCTACGCTTCCTTCGTGGAAAGCGACGGCTCGGCCAACACCCTGGTCAATAACTACGCCGCCTTCTATGCCAACAATGTAGAAGGGGTGACCGGAGCCTGGGGCGCCATCACGCCCAACAACAACGCCAATGGCATACGCCGCATCGAGCAGCGCAGCCTGCAAACCGGCGCAGTCGTGGGCTGCATTGCCACCGACGCCGATGGCACCTGGCCCAGCGGCGTGGTAACCGCTTCGCCCGCCGGCGGCACCACGGCCTTGGTTATCACCACCACGGACGCTCCGCTGAGCTGCGAGGCCTACGTGAGCTTTATTCCCAACACACTTTCCGTTACGGAAGGCAACAGCGGCACCTCAACCGTTAGTGTAAACGTGACGGTAGCAAATACTCCAGCCAGCCCTCTGGAAGTAACTGTGAGCAATACGGGTACTGGTACAGCTACCGCCGGCTCCGATTTCACCTTCCTGCCCCAGACGCTTACCTTCAACACTGCCGGGACCCAGACGGTGACCCTAACGATTAAGGGCGATACTGATATAGAGACGAATGAGACTGTGGTACTGGGCTTGGCAGTTACGGCAGGTGGACCAGCCACAGTGGTCAATTCAACGGCTACCGTCACTATTGTAACGGACGACACTCCTTCCTTCGCTAACGTGCTACTGTTGGAGGAAAACTTTGATTATGCAGCTTCCACCACACTCACGACCACTGCTTCTGCCGATGCAGCCACCAAATGGGCAGTACACAGCGGAAGTACCACTAACAGTATTTCCACAGTAGCTGATAACTTGCTCGCAACAGGTTACCCACAAGGAATTGCGGCTGTAGACGCCAACAGTTCTTCTAAAGCTTCGCTGAAAACTAACGGTCAGGACATCAACCGGGCCTTTGCCGTATTGCCATTGCAGGATAAGTTATATGCTTCGGCTTTGGTACAAGTAAGCGCGGCTCAGGCTTCTGGGGACTACTTCCTTCACTTTGCCGAAGCCGATCCTGCAGTAGGGAATCTGTTCCGGGGACGGGTGTTTGCACGCTCTTCCGGTACTGGAATCAACTTTGGCTTAAGCGTGGGAAGCGGCACGGCTTCAGCTACCTACTCCACCACCGTTCATAACTTGGCCACTACTTACTTGGTAGTGTTGAAGTACGAAACAAAAGGCACTGCTGAAACTGCAGAAGACGATGTAGTAAGTCTGTACGTATTTGATGCCGCAGATAATTTCAGCACGGAGCCGACTACTCCGTTTATCGGTCCACTTACCGATGCCAGCCTTACAGCTTTCCTCCCCGCAACCATTGCTTTACGCCAAGGTAGTGCATCTGGTGCTTCCGCTACCCTCACCGTTGACAACCTGCGCGTAGCTACCGGCTGGGGCGCAGCTGTTGGGCAGGTAGAAATTACCAGCCCCAGTTACGTGAATCCCGGTAACTACTACAGCCTTAAGATGAATGGAGGGACTGGGTACACTACTACTACGTTGACGGGCGCCAGCACTACACCAGTGGTAGAGCATGCCCTCACGCTGACCAGTGGCGTACTTAATACCAATGACAACGCGCTGAAGCTGAATAATCTGGTAAACATTTTTGGTGGTAACAGCACCAGCTATATTGAAGGCCCCTTGGCTCGTATGAAAGTAGCTGGGGCCGGTACCCTCATGTTCCCCGTTGGCCAGGCCGCCGAGTACCGCCCGCTCACCTTGAACATTACCACCCAAGCCAATGCCGCTACCTACACGGCTACTCAGCACGAAGGCGCTCCGGCCAACCAGAACTTTGGCAGCAGTGATATCAAGCGCGTCTCCACCGAGCGTTACTACACGGTAGCGCCCGCTACGGAACCTGGCGCCGGTGAGTTTGCCGGCACCATTACGCTGTCGTACGACGCTTACAAAGACGGGGTAAATGCTCCAAACGCGCCTTCGCTCGTTATTGCTAAGTCACATGCAGGCGGGGCTTGGGAAGACATCGGCCAGTCGGCTACTTCTGCTACTACCGTTACCTCGGATCCATTCACGTCCTTCAGCGACTTTGTGCTGGCCAGCACGGATGCATCCATCAACGTCAACCCCCTGCCCGTTCAGCTGACGGCTTTCTCGGCCGCCCGTGAGGGCGCGCAGGTACAGGTGCAGTGGGTTACGGCCTCGGAGCGCAACAGCGCCCGGTTCGAAGTAGAGCGCTCCGCCGATGGGGTGCACTTTACTCAGGTAGGCCGCGTGAACGGTCAGGGTAGCACCACTGCTCGCAGCACCTACCGCTTTGCCGATGCCAAGCCGTTGTCGGGGGTATCGTACTACCGCTTGCGTCAGGTAGACCAGGATGGTACCGCGCACCTTTCCGAAGTACGCACGGTACAGGGCGGTAAGCTATCGGCGGGTATCTATCCCAACCCGGTAGCCAGCACACTCTACCTGCAGCTGCCTGAACACGCTGGCGCAGTACAAGCCATTGTAACGGACCTGGCCGGCCGTGAGGTGTATCGCGCCATGGTACCGGCTTCGCAGCAGTTGGATCTGCGGCAGCTGCCCCAGGGCAGCTACGTGCTGGTGCTTCAGGGCGCTCAGCTTCGCTCCACGCACAAGCTGGTCAAAACCAACTAGCGCTACGTGCCATCAAATAAAAAAGGCCTCCCGGTTTTCGGGAGGCCTTTTTTGTTGGGTGTTGGTTTGAGAAGTGGTCTTCTATGGTGTGGGTACCTAGTGGAGGATAAGTAATTGTATAGTCATCCTTCCACAGGCTCAACATGACGGCGCAATTTCCCAGGCACTACTTATCCAGCTACTCAAGCGTTGAGCAGGGGGAGAGGGTAGTTCGGGGGCAACGAAAAAGCCACCCTTTTGGGGTGGCTTTTTCGTTGCAAACGGGAAACGTCGGCAGTCTAGACCGAGAAACTCTCACCGCAGCCGCAGGTGCGGGAAGCGTTAGGGTTATCAAAGTAGAAGCCCTTGCCGTTGAGGCCATCGGAGAAGTTAAGCTCGGTGCCAGCCAGGTAGAGGAAGCTTTTCATATCCACTACCACGCGTACGCCCTTGTCTTCAAACTCTTGGTCCATGGGCTTCACCTCGTTATCGAAGTCGAGCTTATAGCTCAAGCCCGAGCAGCCGCCCCCGGCCACGGAAGCCCGCAGACGATAGGTGTCGTCGAGCTGGGCATCGGCCATCAGGTGCGCTACTTTTTCTTTGGCTTTATCAGAAACGGTAATCATGGCTTTGGGGGACTTAGGGTCGTGGGGCTTGGGCGCTTGGTGGTCGTTCCGTTTGGCCGGAACAAAAAACCAAGCTTCAAACCCTTAAGACACCAACAGCAAACTAAGATGAAGGATTCAGTACTACGCTGAATACGGTAAGCGTGGTTTGGTCGCGGCCGTAGTACAGCTTGTCCAGCGCTTCGTAGGGGTTGTGGGCGCGGAAGTAAGAGGTGTGCAGTTCCTTGTCGCCGCGGGCCCGCCACTGAATAGTGTAGGAGCTTTCCACGTCGCGGGCACTTTGCACGTAGGCCAGCATTTTGCGCAGGGCATCGAGCCGGTCGTAGCCTACCTCGTAGCGAAACAGGAAGCTCTGGTGGTGGCGCGGATTCACGGTAATCAGATCCAGCCGTACCTGCCCCCGCTCCAGCTGTCGGAATTCAAACAGCAAGCCGCCGGGACCCAAACCCAGATGCTCTTCAATCTGCCGCTGAATGCGCGCACTCTCGACGTGCACGTCCTGGGAAACTTCCATTTATGTAGAAGTGAGAGGTTCGAACTGAGAAGTGAGAAGTCAACCCCGATACATGGAGGCTAACTTCTCACTTCTAGTTTCTCAGTTCTATTAGTGGTGCGACTTGGCTATTTCCAGCTCCGGCAGGCCGTTTTTCACGCGGTAGTCGTTGATGGCCGACTTAATGGCGTCTTCGGCCAGCACCGAGCAGTGGATTTTCACGGGCGGCAGCGCCAGTTCTTCCACAATCTCCATGTTATCGATGGCCAGCGCCTCATCTACCGTTTTGCCTTTCAGCCACTCCGTCGCCAGCGACGACGACGCAATGGCCGAGCCGCAGCCGAAGGTTTTGAATTTGGCGTCGGTGATGGTGTTGGTAGCTTCGTCTACCTCAATCTGCAGGCGCATCACGTCGCCGCACTCAGGGGCGCCTACGAGGCCGGTACCAACGTTCTTCTTGCTTTTGTCCAGCGTGCCCACGTTGCGGGGGTTGCTGTAATGGTCGATTACCTTATCGGAGTAAGCCATGGCTTTATTGAAATTAAAAGTCAGATTTTAGAACTCAGAACCTAGAGCGAAAACCAAGGTAACATTCCTGGTTTTCAATTCTAAGCGCTAAAAATTAATGTTCAGCCCACTCAATAGAGTTGAGGTCGATGCCTTCCTTGAACATTTCCCACAGGGGAGACATTTCACGGAGCTTGGTTACCGCTTCTTTTACGTGGCCGATGGCGTAGTCGATCTGCTCATCGGTGGTAAAGCGGCTCAGGCCGAAGCGTAGGGAAGAGTGCGCCAGGTCGTCGCTCAGGCCCAGGGCCTTGAGTACGTACGAAGGCTCCAGCGAGGCCGAAGTACAGGCCGAGCCCGACGATACCGCCAAGTCCTTCACGCCCATCATCAGGCCTTCGCCTTCCACGTACTTGAAGGAGATGTTGGTGACGTGGGGCAGACGGTGCGTAACCGAGCCGTTCACGTAGCTTTCTTCCAGCGTGAGCAACTCTTTTTCCAGCCGGTCGCGCATGGCGCTGAGACGGGCGGTGTCGGCAGCCATTTCCAGGCGGGCCAGCTCGCAAGCCTTGCCCAGGCCCACAATGCCGGGTACGTTGAGCGTGCCGGAGCGCATGCCCCGCTCGTGGCCGCCACCGTCCATCTGGGCGGTAACTTTCACGCGGGGGTTCTTGCGGCGCACGTACAGGGCGCCAATGCCCTTGGGGCCGTAGAACTTGTGGCCGGTAAAGGCCATCAGGTCGATGCCATCGGCCAGCACGTCTACCGGGATTTTGCCCACGGCTTGGGTGCCATCGGTCATGAACAGGGCGCCGTGCTTGTGGGCAATGGCGGCAATTTCGCGGATGGGCTGAATCGTGCCGGTTTCATTGTTGCCGTACATGATGGCCACCAGAATGGTCTGGGGCGTCATGGCGGCTTCCAGCTCGGCCAAGCTGATGAGGCCTTCCGCGTCCACGGGCAGATAGGTTACGCGGGCACCCTGCTTCTCGAGGTGCTTGCACGTATCCAGCACGGCTTTGTGCTCCGTGGTGGCCGTGATGATGTGGTTGCCTTTCTGGGCATACATCTCATATACGCCCTTAATGGCCAAGTTATCCGACTCCGTAGCGCCCGAAGTGAAGATAATTTCCTTGGGGTCGCAGTTGATGAGGGCGGCAATCTGCTCGCGGGCATAGTCTACGGCTTCCTCCGCCTGCCAGCCAAAGGGGTGGTTGCGGGAGGCCGCGTTGCCGAAATGCTCGGTGAAGTACGGGAGCATGGCTTCCAACACGCGCGGGTCCAGCGGCGTAGTCGCGTTGTTATCAAGGTAAATTGGCAGCTTCAGCATGGTGCTTGGGGCGTCGGATGAAATTCACCGGCAAAGGTAGCCAGTGGAGAATTATTCTCCATTGAAACAGCCAAACCGGGAAGGAGGTTTACTTTTACGCTACAAAAATAGACACAATCCAAACAAGGTTGGCTACCTAGCGCCACCTCATTTTTCGCACCCTGCTTATGCTCACCAATCTGGAACACCTGGGCCTGGCCGTTCACGACCTGGCCGCCGCCACCGAGCTGTACACGCGCCTGCTGGGCGTAGCGCCTTATAAGCAGGAACACGTGGCCAGTGAAGCCGTGGATACGGTGTTTTTCCAGGTGGGCGGCTCCAAGATTGAGCTGCTGGCCGGCACCAGCCCGAGTAGCGCTATTACCCGGTTTCTGGAAAAGAAACCCGAAGGAATTCACCACGTGGCGTTTGAAGTAGACGACATTCGGGCGGAAATGGCGCGGCTCCGGGCTGAGGGCTTTACCCTGCTGAACGAGGAGCCCAAGCGCGGGGCCGACAATAAGCTGGTGTGTTTTGTGCACCCGAAATCGGCCGCGGGCGTACTGGTAGAGCTGTGCCAGAGTATTCCGGAGTCGGCCGCCTGGCAGACACTGCAGCCGTAGCCGGCCAACGCCTGCTACAGCCGCGGTACCGGGGATATTCTGGCCTACCTTTCTTATAAACTAACAGCCCACCATGAGTAATTTTTTTCGCCAGGAAGTAGACGCGGCCGTGGATGCCTTGTTGCTGCAGCAAATCATTCTGTATCCCACCGACACCGTGTGGGGCCTGGGCTGCGACGCCGAGCTCCCGCGGGTGATAGACCGGCTGTATGCGCTGAAAAAACGGCCGCCCGGTAAGCCCTGCCTGATTCTGGTGGCCGACGAGCAGATGTTTGCCCGCTACGCGGCCGTGGTGCCGGCCAACTTGCCGGAGCTGCTGGCCGCCGAAACCCGCCCCACTACCTACGTGGTGCCGGCCAGCTCCCAGGTAGCCCCCAGCCTGCAGGCCCCCGACGGCACCATTGGCCTGCGCATCTCCCAGGACGAGTTTACCCACAAAATTGTGCGGCGCCTGGGCCACGGACTGGTCGCTACTTCGGCCAACTTCAGTGGGGAGCCCGCCGCTGCTATGTATAAGGAGGTGAGCCCGGAGCTGGTGCGGGCCGTGGATTACGTGGCAAACTGGCGGCAGGACGATACGAAGTCGGCTGCGCCTTCGCGCGTGGTGCGGGTAGAAGCCGATGGCACCCTGACGGTGCTGCGCGACTAGGCCGGTAGCCAGAAGGCGTGGCAGAGCAGTGGAAGTACCTGGGCAGCCGTTACCTTTGCAGCTTGTTTGGCTTACGGCACCGCGCATGAAACTTCCCCAGCTTCCCGAGTTACCCTTGTTCCATACCATTGCCGACGCGGCCGGCGAGCTGGGCTACCCCGCCTACGTGATTGGGGGCTTCGTGCGCGACCTGGCCCTGGAGCGCCCCAGCAAAGATGTGGACGTGGTGTGCGTGGGCGACGGTATCCGGCTGGCCCAGGCCGTGGGGCAGCGGCTGCCTTCCCGGCCCCGCGTGACGGTATTCAAGAACTTCGGCACGGCCATGCTCCCCACCCCGGAGGTGGAAATTGAGTTTGTGGGCGCCCGCAAAGAAAGCTACCGGGCCGAGAGCCGCAAGCCTGAGGTGGAAGCCGGCACCCTGGAAGAAGACCTGGCCCGCCGCGACTTTACCATCAACGCCCTGGGCCTGAGCCTCAATCCCGAAGACTTTGGGGCCCTCGTAGACCGCTACGACGGCATAGGCGACCTGCGCCGTAAAATCATCCGCACGCCCCTCGACCCCGACATTACTTTTTCCGACGACCCGCTGCGCATGATGCGGGCTGTGCGCTTTGCCGCCCAGCTCAACTTCGATATCGAGCCCGATACCTTCGATGCCATTGCCCGCAACAAGGAGCGCATCAAGATTGTGTCGCAGGAGCGGATAACCGACGAGCTGAACAAGCTGATTCTGGCTCCCAAGCCTAGCTACGGCTTCAAGCTGCTGTTTAGCTCGGGGCTGCTTCAGCTGATTTTTCCGCGCATGGCCCAGCTGCAGGGCGTGGAAAAGCGCGGGCAGCACGCCCACAAAGACAATTTCTACCACACCCTGCAGGTGCTCGACAACGTGGCCGAAGCCGGCGGCGACCTGTGGCTGCGCTGGGCCGCCATTCTGCACGACATTGCCAAGCCCGCCACCAAGCGCTTCGACCCCCGGGTAGGGTGGACCTTCCACGGCCACGAAGACAAAGGCGCCCGCTGGACGCCAGCCATCTTCACCGATTTGAAATTGCCGCTGGGGGAAGAAATGCGCCAGGTGCAGAAGCTGGTGCGGCTGCACCTGCGCCCCATTGCGCTGGTAAAAGAAACCGTAACGGACTCCGCCGTGCGCCGTCTGCTCTTCGAGGCCGGCGACGAAATAGATCGGCTGATGCTCCTCTGCAAGGCTGATATTACCAGCAAAGACCACCAGCGCGTGGCGCGCTACCTGCGCAACTTCGAGCGGGTGGAGGAAAAGCTGAAGGAGGTAGAGGAGAAAGACCACCTACGCAACTTCAAGCCCGTGATTACCGGGGAAGTGATTATGCAGACGTTTGGGCTGAAGCCTTCCCGGGAAGTGGGCGAGCTGAAGGAAGCCGTGCTGGAAGCCATTCTGGATGGCAAGATTCGAAACGAGTATGAGGAAGCCTTTGCCTTCCTGTTGCAGCAGGGTCAGGCCAAAGGGCTTCCTCAGGGGCATCACTCACTCACCAAATAAACCCCTCTTACCTCATATTCACCGCTTGTATAGAGGCGGGACAGGTACGGTTAGTTGCCTGTCCCGCTTCTTTTTTTTCAAAGCCCCGTCGCAGCTGATTTATACGTGCCCGAAAGAGCGGAACGTCAGCTGCTTATCTGGTAAACCAGTAAGTGTGCTCGATGTTATTCCTCGTCTGAGTCCGATGTTTCCTCGCTGCTGGCGGAGCTGATGGCCCGCACCCGGGAGCCGCCCGACTCGTCTTTCTGCACGCTGGTAGGGTTGCCGGCGTAGTCGACGTGGCTGGAGCCCGTTACCTCGGCGCGGAGTTTCTCGGCTACCCGCACCCGGGCCCGGCTGGCGCCCGATAGGTCGATGGTGGCGCGGTTGGTTTGCAGGCGCAGGGCTTCAATTTTGCACACGCCCGAGCCTTCAACATCCAGCTCCGACGCTTCTCCGCGCACCGCCGTATTGCAGGCCCCGCTCAGATCCAGCTCCAGTCGCGGCACGTTCACATCCAGCTTCACCATGCTGGCCCCGCTCTGCTCTACCTGCAAGGCTTTGCCCTGGAAGCCCGACACATCGGCGCGGCAGGCGCCGCTAAGGTCGAGGTGGACGAGCTCCGGCAGCTGCACCCGCACCAGGATAGGCTCCTTAGTGCCGGAAAATCCGAACAATCCGTCGCGCTCGGACCGGATGCGCAGCCCGTCGCCCACGGTTTCGATGCGCAGCTGGCGCAGGTCGCGCTCCTCCCCGGCGGCTTCAATCTGGTAGCTGTCGCCGCGGCGTACTACAATGCGGTAGGCTCCGCTGGCTTCAATGCTGTTGAAATCATCCACGTTGAAGGTCCGGCGGCCGTCGCCGTAGGCGTCCAGGTCGGTGTCGAAATCGGGGCTGCCCAAGTCGATGTTGATGGCCGAGCCGTCTGAGTCCACATCGATGTCGAAGTCGTCATCGTTGTCATTATCCTCGTCGGTATTGGTGCTGGGCGGGCAGCCAATGCACTCCAGCTTGTTGCCGCGCAGCTGAAAGGTGCGGTTCTCCACATCTTCGGGGATGTCGTCACCCACGAAAAACTCGCTGCCCAGCCAGTGAGCAAAGTCGCGGCTCATGCGGTAGCGCCGGTCGCGGGGCAGGCGCAGGGTCAGCATCAGCTCCTGGTCGCGCAGGGGCGAGCCAGCCGCAATGCGGAAGTGGTTGTCGAATATGAGGGTGGAGTCGTTGAGGCTGCGCATCTGGTACGAGACGCTGGAACCAGCCGTGCGGGCCGCTTCTTCCTCCGTCACGCCCCGGGCGCTGGCCGCACGCAGTACGCTGATTACCTGGCCGCTATCGGCCACTTGCAGCACCGAGCCCGTCCACTTGCCTTCTTCCAGGTCGCGCAGCTCCAGCCGCACCGTGCGGGCATTCAGCTGCGGAAACGATACATCCTGGGTTTGCTCGCCTTCGCGCTGGAAGTTGCGGCTGATGTGCACGCCACCCATTACCGAGCCTACAACGCCTAGCAGCCAGAGACCCAGCAGGGTAAGCGAAGCCGTGCGGCTCAGGATGGAGCGGCGCAGCAGTAGGCCAACGCCCGCCAGCAGCATGGCCAGGGCCGGAATGAAGGCTGAGAGAAAGGCGCTGAGCAGGAACCAGCCGGGCAGGTCGCCCAGGACCGTGGCCGCCGCTACGCCGTCTATTTCAAACTGCTCGGAGGTGAAGATGCCCAGGCCGGCACCCAGCATGATGATGGTGCCGATAAGCAGGGAAAAGCCAATGAGGATCAGGAAGAAAGCAGCGGCAACGCGCAGCAGGGTACCCAGAACGCTGAACAGGGGACGCAGGTTGCGAAAAAACTCTTCCAGGAAGGTGCCTACCGGGCGCCCCGAGCTGCCATCGGCGGCCTGGTTACGCACCGAGGAGTCGATGCCTGAGAGGGTAACGGCGTCGCCCCGCATCCGGAGTCTGTCGGAGGCCGTTTTGGCCTCCGGCAGTAGAATCCAGAGCACGATATAGAGCGGAATGCCGAAGCCGACAAAGATGCCCAGCACGAACAGCAGGCGGAACAGGACCACATCCGTTTTAAAGTAGGCGGCCAGACCGGCGGATACCCCGCCTATTTTGCCCGTATCGGTGTCGCGGTACAGCTTCTTGAAGGTAGGGTCTTCATCAGCCGGCGTGGCATCGTACTTTTTCGGCAGCGCAATCCAAAGGATGATGTAGGTGAGCACCGATAGTCCGCCGAGGTCGAAGCCTTCGAAGCGCACGATGTTGTCGTCGAAATCGATAACACTGCGCACAAGCGGCTTGATGAAGAGCAACGCCAGGAAGCCCAGGCGCACCCAAAGCGGGTTCACGCTGAAGTAGCGGGCAATACCGGCGGCTACCCCAGCAATTTTGCGGTTGGCCATGTCGCGGTAGAGGCGGCGGGGCTCGGCATCAGCGGTGGTGGTACCCGCGCCGGCAGCCGGCGCGGCCTGGGGCATGCGGCCCGTGGCTACGGCCTGCTCCAGCTCGTCCTCGTCCAGCTCATCGGCCGACTGAAACTCGCTGACACGGCCCATCTTGGCGGTCATTTCCTCCACGTCGCTGAGCGTAATGACTTGCTTGGTGGCAGAAAGGCGGGCGGCGAACAGCTCGGCAATGCGGCCCTCAATGTCGGCCACAATTTCCTCGTGGCCGGGGTAGCCGGAGAAGTGCGCCCGTACTTCGGCCAGGTAGCGGCCGAGGACTTCGTAGCCATCTTCTTCAATGTGGAAGATCAGGCCCTGCAGGTTGATACTGATGTTCTTTTTCATCTGGTGCTGCGGTTCAGGAAGTACTGGTCAGAAACTGCCGGCCGTTACTCGGCGGCGGGGGTAGGGGTGGAAGGCTGGGAGCGGATGATCTGGATGGACTCCTCGATTTCCTCCCAGGTGAGGCGCAGCTGGTGCAGGAATTCCTGCCCTACGTCCGTGAGGGTGTAGTACTTGCGGGGCGGGCCGGAAACCGACTCCTTCCAGGTATAATCCAGCAAGCCGGCGTTCTTAAGGCGGGTGAGCAAGGGATAGAGGGTGCCCTCTACCACAATCATACGGGCTGCCGTCAGCTCTTCTAGCATGTCGGAAGCGTAGACCTCGCCCCGGGCAATGATTTCCAGAATGCAAAACTCTAGAATGCCCTTCCGCATCTGCACTTGGGTGTTCTCTACTTTCATAGGAGGGATGCGTGGTAGTGGATGAAGAATGAGACAAAGATATTGAAAGGTACTATGCAACGCAAGGTACTAGGTGAAAATATTTTTATGTTTTTCGGTAGGGGCCTTTTTCTGGCCAGAATTGGCACTTTTTGCGGAGCTTTGAAGTCTGATTGGCAGGGCTGGCGCGTAGGTATTTCCGGCTGGTCGAGCCCGGAGGATACTTGGTCGAAAACCGATATATTCCGTGCACTATTCAGTGGACCTTTGCGTTAGCCAGCCACTCCGTTCCCCGAATTGTTATTCCGCGTATGAAGCACTTCTTCCGTTTTTCCCGCTTGCTGGGAGCCATGGGCCTGGGTTTGGGCCTCACGTCAGCTGCCCTAGCCCAGAGCACCGACAACACGCCCAAATACGCCAATGAGTTTTTGAACATTGGGGTGGGGGGCCGTGCCCTGGGCATGGGCAATACCCAGGTGAGCCTGGCCCAGGATGCCACGGCCGGCTACTGGAACCCGGCGGGCCTCCTGAATCAGAAGGCCAAGTACGATGCCGTGCTCATGCACTCGGAGCTCTTTTCCGGCATCGTCAAAAACGACTACGCGGCCTTTGCCATGCCTCTGGACGAGAAAAGCGCCATCGGGGCCAGCATCATCCGCCTGGGGGTAGACGACATTGCCGACACCCGGGCTTTGGTGAATGAGTACGGGCAAATCGACTACAGCCGCATCAGTTACTTCTCGGTGGCCGACTACGCCTTACTGCTTTCCTACGCCCGCAAGCTGGGTCCTGAAGGCCTTACGCTGGGTGGCAGCGGCAAAATTGTGTACCGCAACGTGGGCAGCTTTGCCACGGCCTGGGGGTTTGGCTTTGATGCCGGGGCCCAGTACCAGCGCGGCAACTGGCGCCTAGGGCTGATGGCCCGCGACATTACCACCACCATCACCGCTTGGTCTATCAACTCCGACAAGTTTCGGGAAAGCACCAACGACACCCTATCGATTCCGAAAAGCAGCTCGGAAATTACCCTGCCCCGTTTTGTGCTGGGGGCCGCCTACAACGTGAAGCTGCCGGGGCAGTTCACGGCCCTGGTGGCCACCGACCTGGAAATGACCACCGACGGGCAGCGCAACACGGCCGTTTCCACCAGCTTTGTGAGCATCGACCCCAAGCTGGGGCTGGAAATCGGCTACAACAACGTGGCGTTTCTCCGGGCCGGGGTCAGCAACTTTCAGAAAATAGAAGGAACCACTTCTACCAAAGAAAGCTGGCGGGCCCAGCCCAGCCTGGGCGTGGGCTTCACGGCCAGCGGCCTGCGCCTGGACGTGGCCTTGTCGCGCCTGGCGGTGGAGCAGGCCAAAACCAACTCCATTATTGTGTCGCTGGGCTACGGGTTTCACTAAGTGCTAAAACCAAGGGCCGCGGCATTTTCTTTTTAAGTAAACGACAACGTTTTATACGATGGATAACTCCTACACAAAAGCCCGGCTAAACTGGGGCTCCTGGCTGCTGCTGCTGTGCCTGCTGCTGCCGGCGGGGCCACTGCTGGCTCAGTCCGGGACCTACGGCAACGAGTGGATTGTCAGTGGGCAGCCTTACTATAAAATCAGGATTGCCCGCGACGGTATCTACCGGCTCGACTACGACTACCTAACCAAGGCGGGCATCTCGGGGGTAAAGCCCGAGGAGTTTCAGCTCTGGCGCCGGGGCAAGGAGGTGCCCATCTACGTAGGTGGTAGCCAGACCACGCTCGATGCTACCACCTTCATCGAGTTCTTCGGCCAGCGCAACGACGGCCAGCTCGACCGGCCCCTGTATAAAAAGAAAGGCGACCAGCCCCACGCTCTCTACAGCATGTTTACGGATACGGCGGCTTACTTCCTGACCTGGAAGGCCGGCACCCTGGGCAAGCGCATGGCCGAGCCCGCCGTGGAGGCAACCGTGGCCGCGCATCCTTACCGCATCCAGACGCGGATGACGATGTACACGCACGATTACCTGGCGGGCGACAACAGCGTCCTGTCCTTCCAGGCCTGGGCCGAAACCGGCGAAGCCTACCTCTCGGGCCAGTTCCACGCGGGCTACCCCAAGGAAACCCAGACCATGGACAGCATCCGGAACTTGGTGCGCACGGGGCCCTTACCGCAGCTGGATATTGTGGTAGTGGGCAGCTCCCGCTACAATCACGTTACCGATTTTACGGTAATTCCGCAGGGCAAGGGCACTACGCCCCGGGCCCTGGGCTCCTTGTCGTACAAGGCCTTTGCTACGGCCGGCACCACCTACGATATCAACCCCAGTGAGATAGGGACCAATGGCAAGCTCGATGTGAACTTTGCCATCCACGATATCGTGGCTGAGCCCAGTGACCGGTTCCGCATTGCTTATTTCCGGTTGCGCTACCCGCAGGTTTCGCGCTGGGGCAAGGCCCGCGCCATTACCTTTCAGAACGACTCCACCCTGGCCGGCCCGGCGTACTACGCCCTGGACTCCATTCCGGCCACAGCCCGGGGCTACGACATCACCGACCCCTACGCCGTGCAGCGCATCACGGGCGTGTCGCTGGGCGAGAACAAGCGTGGGTTCGTATTTCCCTCGGCCGATGGTCAGACGCGCAAGCTCCTGATTGCCGATAGTAACCGCCCCCAGGTTCCGCTGCCGGCCCGCCAGGTTTCCTTCCGGGCCATCGAAGCAGCTAAGGCTGGCTTTATCATCATCAGCCACCCCACGCTAATGAAAGCGGCTACCGACGTAACCAACCCCGTGCGGGCCTACGCTGAGTACCGGGCCTCGGTGGCCGGTGGCAAGCAGGATACGCTGGTGGTCACGGCCCAGCAGCTCTACGACCTGCACCACTATGGTGAAAGCTCGCCGCTGGGTGTTCGGCGTTTTGTGAAGTGGCTGCTGGCCGAAGCTCCCCGCGCCGACCGCAACCTGCTGCTGCTCGGCCGTGGCCTGCAAACCGGGGAGCGGGGCAACGTGCCTAACGGCCCCGGCAACGTGCAGTACCGCCAGTACGAGGCCCGCTTGCCCGAAAAAAACCTGGTGCCAGCTTCTACGCGGGCTGCCTCTGATATCTTCTTTTCTGCTAACTGGGAAACCGGCTCTTACCTGGCTGAAATACCCACGGGCCGCATACCGGCGCGCACGTCCCAGGAAGTGGCCAACTACCTGGCTAAGCTGAAAGAATACGAGCAACTGGGCAATGAGCCCTGGCGCAAGAACATCCTGCACCTCTCCGGGGGCGAGGACGAAGCGCAGTTTCTGCAGTTTCGGGGCTACGTAGACGACTACAAGGCGCTGGCGGAACGTCCCCTGTTCGGGGGGAAAGTGGTG
The DNA here is from genome assembly GCF_008271285.1 of Hymenobacter lutimineralis. NCBI lineage: Bacteria > Pseudomonadati > Bacteroidota > Cytophagia > Cytophagales > Hymenobacteraceae > Hymenobacter > Hymenobacter lutimineralis. The sequence goes on from NZ_VTHL01000001.1 coordinate 124,287, forward strand.
CGCACCATCACTCGCACGACCATTGGCAAAACCCCGGTGAACGTCAACATTGCCGATGAGCTGAATGCTGGCCTCTCGCTGATTACCTACTTTGGCCACGGCTCCCCCACGGAGTACGACCTGAACCTGGGCAACCCCAACGACCCGGTGAATGGCTACAACAACCAGGGCAAGTATCCGGTGTTTCTCATCAATGGGTGCGCCGGGGGCAATTCCTTTATTGCCGGCACTACTTCCGTGGGCGAAAACTGGTTGCTGGCCCCGCAGAAAGGCGCCATCGGCTTCCTGGCTGACTCGGATTTTGGCTACGAAAACCAGCTCGACTACTACTGCAATAACATGTACCGGGCTTTGTTCAACGACCCCAAGTGGTATGGTAAACCCGTACCGGTGGTGTTCCGGGAAGTGGCTGAACGCGTGCTGGCCAAGTTCCCCAACGACCCGCACTCCACGTCCCTGGTGATGAATACCATCTGGCAGGGCGACCCGCTGGTACACCTCTACGCCCCGGAAAAGCCCGATTACTACACCAGTGATACGCAGGTGAAGCTGCTGCCCGGAGCCGGGCAAACCAAGGTAGATGCCAACTCCGCCAGCTTCCGCGTGCAGGTGGGCACGGGTAACCTGGGCAAGTGGACGACCGACCCGGTGACCGTAACCGTAACGCGGGCCTATCCGGCTTCCAGCAGCCGCCCCAACGACGTACTTACTATCACTGCGCCTTCCATCGGCCGGGATACGCTGCTCACGTTCAACTTCGACAATACGGGCAACGTCTTCGGGCAAAACACCTTCACGGTGGCCGTGGATGCCGCCAACCAACTGGCCGAGCTCAACGAGAACAACAACCAGGCTACGCTGACTTACAACTTCCTGCAGGGCGGTATCACGCTGCTTTCGCCGGGCGAGTTTGCCATTGTGTCTTCGCAGAGTGTACACCTGATCGGACAGAACAACAATCCGTTGGCGACCAGCCGCGTCTACGAAATGGAGCTGGACACGGTGCCCACGTTTAACAGCCCGGCCCGCCTGCAGGCGACGGTTACGGCCAGCGTCACGCCCGATTGGCGGCCCACGCTGCCGGCTCCCGCCGCTGGCCAGGACAGCGTGGTGTACTACTGGCGCATGCGCTTCCAGACGCCCGCCGTCGATGAAGAAGGGGGCTGGTCTACCAGCTCGTTCCGGGTGATTCCGGACAGTCCCGGGGGCTGGTCGCAAAGTCACTACGGGCAGTTCGACCGCGACGATATTACTGGCCTGAGTCTTTCGCGCCCCGGCATGGAGTGGAAGTTTGAGAGCAGCCAGCTACCGTTGACGCTGCGCACCGCTGGCGGGGGCACCGGCAACGGCATTACCTACAACGCGGCCTACGGCGCGCAGCTGGGTAACGACCCAGTGTCGAGTGCGGACTGCGGTACCAACCTGCCGAACCTGCTGGTGGTGGTGTATAACCCCCGTACATTGTCCTTCGTGAGCGACCTAGCCGGCGGCCCTTACCAGACGTGCGGGCTGGAGTCGTCGCGCTACTACCATTTCGCGCAGAATGCTTCCATCAACATCAATGCCGCGGCCAAGCAGGCGCAGCTCCTGACGCTGCTCAACAACGTGCCCAAGGGCTACTACGTGGCCGTGGTGTCGCTGAACCGGGTGCGGTTCTCCACCTTTTCGGCTGATCTGAAAGCGGCCTTCAACCGCTTGGGCTCCAAGGTTATCGATGACCTCAAAGATGGGGACCCATTCGTGCTGATTGGGCAGCAGGGCCTGACGGCTGGGCAGGCCCAGGAAGCCGGCCCCGATATAGCCAGCACCACGCCTCGTACCAATCAGGTGCTGGTCATCACCAAAAACCTGCAAACTAACGGCAGCGCCGGGCAGATTACCTCTACCCGCATCGGGCCGGCCAAAACCTGGGGCACGCTCTACTACACGCTCAAGCAAACCGAGACCAGCAGCGCCACCTTCAATGTTATTGGCCTGAAAAAGGACGGCACCACGGAAGTGGTGCGCAGCGGCGTAACAACCAGCGCCACCGACCTGAGCACTATTTCGGCTGAGCAGTACCCCTACCTGCAGCTGCAGATGGAGCTGAAGGATGAGGCCAACCGCCAGGCGCCCCAGCTCAAGCAGTGGCTGCTCACCTACACAGGTATTCCCGAAGGTATTGTGCGCCGGGACCTGGCCGCTGCAGGCAGCTACGACAACCTGGATAAGCAGGCCGAAACCGGCTTGGTGCAGCTACCCGTCGTGTTCCAGAATGCGTCGATGGTGGACTTCGCCGAGAAGGTAAAAGCCGTGGCGACCATCAAGAACGGCAGCGTGGTGCGCACCATGGAGTTGGAGTCGGAAGCGGCGTTGAAGGCCGACGCCACGGTAACCTACCTGTTCAAAGTAGATGTGGCCGACTTTACCGGGGCTACCACGGTGAAGGTGGTGGTAAACCCCCAGTTGCAGCCGGAGCTGTATTACTTCAACAATGAGCTGGAGGTGGCGTTCAACGCCCCCGACAAAAACCTGCCGCCTACGCTTGATGTGGCCTTCGATGGCCAGCACATTCTGAACGGAGACATCGTGTCGCCGACGCCCATCATCACAGCCGTATTGCACGATGATGATACGCGCCGCACCATGCAGGCCAGCAACTTCGAGGTGCTGCTGCTGCGCCCGGGCGGAACCTTTGCCGAGCCAATCGACATGAACAGCCCGGCCATTACGTTCAAGGCCGATGCCGCCAAAGGACAGGCGCAGATTGATTACCGCCCCGAAAAGCTGGATGATGGCATCTACAAGCTGCAGGTGCAGGGCAAGGACGTAACGGGCACCAAGGCCTCCACGGAGCGGTACGAAGTGACGTTTGAGGTAGTAAATGCCTCAACCATCACCAATGTGTACCCCTTCCCGAACCCAGTGACCAGCAAGACGCGCTTCGTGTTCACGATGACGGGCGCCGAAATGCCCCGGGACATGAAAATCCAGATCATGTCCCTGACCGGCAAAGTGGTCCGGGAAATATCTATGGCGGAGCTCGGGCCCTTGCACATCGGCAACAACGTGACCGAGTACGCCTGGGATGGCACCGATGAGTTTGGCGACAAACTGGCCAATGGTACCTACCTCTACCGCGTACTAATGGATAAGACCACTCAGTTTGACCACCGCCGTACCGACGGCGACAAGGCCTTCAAGAAGGACTGGGGTAAGCTGGTGCTGCTGCGCTAGGCAACCACTGAGTCCGGTAGAAACAAACAACGGCCGCTTATTCAGCGGCCGTTGTTTGTTTCTACCGGACTCAGAAAAGGAAAGGTGCAGTGGTAGCCAGCAGCGTAGCTCAGCTAGCGGCGGCGCAGCGTGACGAAGCTGAATGCGTAGGCGTGCTTTTCGTCGGGCTCGTGCCGCTCCCGGTTTTCTTCCCGCCACTCGCCGGGCGTGAGGTCGGGGAAGGTTACGTCGCCTTCTACCTCGTGGTGCACTTCCGTGAGGTAAACCACATCGGCGGCGGGCAGGGCCTGCCGGTATATCTCGCCGCCCCCGATTACAAACACCTCTTCATCGAGCTTCGAGGCCATTTCCAGGGCTTCCAGCACCGAGTTGGCGGTTTCGCAGCCTGCGGCCTGCCAGCCGGCCTGGCGCGTAATAACGATGTTGGTGCGGTTGGGCAAGGGCTTGCCAATGCTTTCAAACGTGCGGCGCCCCATGACCACGGGGTGGCCCTGGGTGAGCTGTTTGAAATGCTTTAAATCCAGGGGCAAATGCCAGAGCAGACGGTTGTCGCCGCCTATCACGCCATTGTCCGCCACGGCTACTACGAGTGCAGTCATCAGGCTAGAAAAGAAAAAATGAGGTGCGCCGGCCGAGCATAAACCAAGACGGCGTAATAGTCATACTCCAAAAACCTGCGAGGTGTTGATACCACGTAGGAAGTCCGGCACCGGCATCCGCTTTTTGCCTTCCAGCTGCACATCCAGCAAGTCGAGCAGGCCATTGGCGGTTTGGAGGCGGAGGTAGGTGCGGCCATCGGTATACCAGCGGCCGGGCTGGCTGGCATCGGGCCCGCTGGCTTCCTCATCGTCGAGGGGTTGGGCCTTGAACACCTTCAGCGTGCGGCCGTCGGGCAGCTGGGTAAAGGCCGTGGGCACCGGGGAAAGTCCCCGTACCAGGTTGGCCAGCGCCGGCGCCGACTGCTGAAAATCCAGCCGACCGGTTTCTTTTTGCAGCTTTGGCGCTGGCCGCAATTCCGCCAGTGCCGGTTGGGGAATGCTGGGCGCCTGGCCTGCTGCTATGGCCTGCACTGAGCGCAGGGCCAGCGCCGCGCCAGCCGCCTTCAGCTTTTCATATAAGGTGCCGAAGTCATCTTCCGCGGCAATGTCCACGGCATCCTGGTAGATGAGGTTGCCGGTATCAATTTCGTGCTGCAGGAAAAAGCTCGTCACGCCCGTCTGCGTATCGCCGTGAATAAGGGCCCAGTTGATAGGAGCCGCGCCGCGGTACTGGGGCAGCAGCGAAGCGTGGATGTTGATGGAGCCCAGGCGCGGCATATTCCAAACCGCTTCGGGCAGCATCCGGAAAGCGACGACTACCTGCAAATCGGCCGCGTAGCTGCGCAGCTCCGCCTGAAACTCCGGGGACTTTAGGTTGGTAGGCTGGAGCACGGGCAGGGCGTGGCGCACCGCCGCCTGCTTCACGGCCGACTCCTGGAGCTGCCGACCCCGGCCCGCTGGCTTATCCGGTGCCGTAATGACGGCCACCACCTGGCAGCCCGGCCACGCGAGCAGAGTTTCGAGCGTGGGCACCGCAAACTCGGGCGTGCCCATAAAAACAATTCGAAGCATAGAGTAGGTCAAAATGGAAGGCGCCTGTAGATGCAACAAGGATAGGGCCGCTGCTGGCTAAAGGCATCCACGGTTCAGTTGAAATCAGGATATAACAGATACTTCTTGCGTAGGGCCTTGTACTGGCCCAGCGCCGGCTCCCAGGAGGCTCGAATTTCCTGCTCCGACTTGCCGGCCATTACCTGCTGACGCAATGCCGAGGTGCCGCTAAGCTGCTCGAAGTATTTGCCGAAAAACTTGTCCTTAGCCATACTCTGGCGGTAGTAGTCCAGCAGGTATTTCAGGGTGAACCCCACGTCGTTGCCGGTCTGGCGCAGGTCTTCGCCGTAGCACAGCTGGCCGTTCTGTGGCGGGGTGGGCGAGCCGGCGTTGGGCCGGGGCGTGAAGCTGAAAGGGCGCGTAGCGGGCTGGGTGGGTGCCCCAATTACTTCAAACGGGGAGTCCGTACCGCGGCCCACGCTCACATCGGTACCCTCGAACAGGCAGATCGTGGGGTACAAGGCCACGGCGTGGGCATTGGGCAGGTTGGGAGAGGGGCGCACTGGCAGCTCGTAGCGCGTGGCGTGGGTGTAGCCCTGCACCGGTACCACCGTGAGGCGGCACTGGCGGCCACCCGCCAACCACTTTTCTCCGTTGATCATCTGGGCTAGCTCACCTACCGTCAGGCCGTGGACGATGGGGATGGGGTGCATGCCCACGAAGGATTTGTGCTGGGGCTCCAGCACCGGCCCGTCCACGTACCAGCCGTTGGGGTTGGGGCGGTCCAGCACCAGCACTTCTTTGTTTTGTTCGGCCGCCGCTTCCATCACATAGTGCATGGTGCTGATAAACGTGTAGAAGCGCGTGCCTACGTCCTGAATATCAAAGACCAGCACGTCTACGTTCTGCAGCATTTCCGCCGTGGGCTTCTTGGTGGCGCCGTAGAGGCTGCGAACCGGCCGGCCGCTGCGGGCGTCCTTGCCGTCTTTGATGGTAGCGCCATCCGCTGCTTCTCCGCGGAACCCATGCTCCGGGGCAAAAATCACGGTTACGTCAACTCCTTTAGTGAGGAGCGTATCAACCAGGTAGGCCCGGCCAACGCGCGCCGTCTGGTTCACAACCAAGCCCACGCGCTTGCCTTTCAGCAAAGGCAGGTACTTGTCGAATTGGCCCGCGCCTACCACCACTGGGGCCTTTACCGGCTCGTCAGTAAGTATTTGTGGGGGCGAAGTACGAACCTGGGGGGCGACAGTAGCGGGGGAGCTAACGGTTGAGGAAGAGGTGCTTGCAGAAGTAGCCGTGCGGCTGCAGTCGGTAAGCAGGAAAGTAAAGCCGAGGAGTCCGGCAAAAAGGGCGAGAGGCATGCACAACGAAGCTAGAAAACTGAACGTAGACGTGTAGCTTTACGCCAGTGAACGTCTCCAGGTATATATCCCACAAAATTGATGGCGCCGACGCGGGGTCTTTTACCTCGACGGTGACAAAAATAGCCATTGTCAGCATAGCGCTGGGGGTTGCCGTCATGATTGTGTCGTTTGCCATCCTGGAAGGCTTCCGCAACGAAATCCAAAGCAAGATCTTTTCGTTCGGGTCGCACCTGACCATCAGCAAGTACGACAACAACAACTCCCTGGAGGTGGAGCCCATCGGCAACGTGCAGCTGCTCAACGACCTGAAGCGGTTTCCGCAGGTACAGTCGACGCAGCCCTTTGCGCGCAAAACGGCCATCATCAAAACCCGCGAAGAAGTGCTGGGTGTGGTGCTGAAAGGCATTGACGAGCGGCAAAGCCCCTCGCTGATGCGCCAGAACCTGGTGGAAGGGAAGTTTATCTCGTTTCCCGATACAGCCGCCTCCGACCAGGTGCTGCTTTCGCGCAAGGTGGCCGACAAGCTGCGCCTGAAAGTGGGCGACGACGCGCTGTTCTACTTTATTCAGAACCCGCCCCGCGTGCGGCGGTTTGTGGTCAGCGGCATCTACCAGACCGGCCTTGACGAATTTGACGAGGTGTACATCATCGGCGACATCCGCCAGATTCGGGAGCTGAATGCCTGGCCCGATACGCTGGTGGGTGGCATGGAAGTAGTACTCAAGGACTTCAAGCAGCTCGACCCCGTAGCCGACGACTTGTACGAAAACCTGCGCTATGACCTCAAGCTTGACAAAATCACGGATGAATACGCCCAGCTGTTCGACTGGCTGCAGCTACTCAACCGCAACGTGGTCATCTTCCTGCTGCTGATTGTATTCGTGGCCACCTTCAACATGGTCGCTACCATCTTCATTATGATTCTGGAGCGCACCAACATGATTGGCGTCCTCAAGGCTATTGGGGCCACCGACAACCAGATTCGGAGCATGTTTTTCTTCCGGGGGCTGAATCTGGCACTCCGCGGCATTTTCTACGGCAACCTGGCCGGGCTAGGCTTCTGTGCCATTCAGTACTTCTTTCACCTTATCCCGCTGGACCCCGAGAATTACTACATGGACCGGGTACCCATCCATTGGGACCCGCTCATCATTGTCCTGCTGAATGTGGCCACCTTCCTGATGTCGTTGCTGGCCGTGCTGCTGCCTACCTACCTCATTTCGCGCATCAAGCCCGTAGTAGCCATCAAGTTCGACTAGATTCGACTAAACCACGGGTTCGGGCGGATTTTTCGGATGACCCGGATTGTGGAGACGATTAAAAAGGGCTTGCCGAAAGGCAAGCCCTTTTATTTTTCAACCCGAGCTTATTCACGCCAATTACAAAATCCGGGTCATCCGAAAAATCCGCCCGAATCCGTGGTTCAGACTACAGGTGGCTACTCTGCAAAATCAGGTTAGGGTCGGGGCAGAGGGCGGCCCACTGCGCTTTCTCTTCCGGTGCGGCCACCCCAGGGAAGTCGCCTACGCGGCCTTGCAGGTCGGCAATAATCTGGAAGTGCAGATGCGGGGGCCAGTCGCCATTTTCGGGGGCTGGGCCTACTTCGGCGAAGGTGCCGCCCTTCTCAATCACCATACCGGGCCGCAGCAGGGCGGTTTCGCGGCGCGTAAGGTGACCATACAGGGTGTAAAAGGTGGTACCGGCCAGCTCATGCTCTAGTATTACGGTGGGGCCATAGTCGCCGAAGCCGGCATTGTCCTGGGCACTATGCACTACGGCTGCCAACGGCGCCATCACGGGCGTGCCGGCCCGTAGCCATACGTCTACGCCCAGGTGCAGGGAACGGGCGGGTTGGGTTGCATCGCCAAACAAACCGGGGCTCCGTCGGTAGATTACCCGGTGCTCCAGGTAACCGCCCACCCCGATAGCGGCCTGCTGCTGTTCCAGAAGCTGTTCTACCAGCGCTTCAAAGGCAGCGGTATCTCCCAAATCGGCCGTTGTAAGCTGGGGGTTAGCAGCCGAAAAATCCAGCCGGGCTACGGTTGGGGCACTTAAATCAACGGGCAGCACGGGGGCAAATTCGGCCTGGTGCTGGCGCAGTACTAAAGCAAGCGAAGTCATGAAAAGCAGTAAACCGGAGGGAGAGGGAAAATCGTATACCCGAAAGGTGTACGCAAGCTAAAACGTACCCGCCGGATTCACGTAATTTGCACCCCGTAATGCTCCCCGGAGCAATCAGCTAAATTTCCATTTACCACCCGTTTACTTGCCTGAATGAGCTCCCCATACCTCACGCTCAACGTCGTTGAAATCACCCAGGAAACCTCCGATGCCGCTACCATTCACTTCGAACGCGCCGACCGGCAGCCGGTAGCCTGTCAGCCCGGTCAGTTTCTGACGCTGATTCTGCCCTGCGGCCCGGGAGGTAAAAAGGAGCGGCGGGCCTATTCGCTCAGCAGCACCCCCGGGGAAGCGCCCCGGCTGGCCGTGACGGTGAAACGGGTTTCGGGTGGGCTGGTGAGCAACTACCTGCTCGACACCGTGCGCGTCGGGCAACAGCTGGAGGTGATGGCGCCCCTCGGCAACTTCACCCTGCAGCCCCAGCCCCAGTTGGCCCGCTCTATTGTCTTGGTGGGGGCCGGCAGCGGCATCACCCCCCTCATGAGCATCCTGAAAGCGGTGCTGCGGGAAGAACCCCAAAGCCAGGTGCTGCTGGTGTACGGTAACCGCAACGAGGCGTCCGTCATTTTTGGCCAGCAGCTGCGCCAGCTGGAGCAGCAGTATGCCGGCCGCCTGCAGGTAGAGCACGTGTACAGCCAACCCACGCAGGGACCGGCCGCCCACCAGCACACCGGCCGCCTCAACCGCACTACTTTGCTGCGCATCCTGGAGCAGCGCCAGATTCCGGCCGCGCAGGCCGAGTATTTCCTCTGCGGGCCCGAGGGTATGATGGCCGAGGCCAAGGCGGCGCTGGAGCTGTTGGGCGTGCCCGCCGAGCGGATTCGCCGGGAAAGCTTCGTGGCCGCGGCCGAAACCATGGAAGCCGCCGCCGCTCAGCCCAATGGCCACGGCGACGTCTCTTCTGACGACGACGGCAAAATTGTCACGCGCAACGTCACCATCAACTACGAGGGCTCGGAATACCAGTTTGAAGTAACCCCGCAGCAAACAATTCTGGAAGCTGCCCTGGACCTCGACATCGATTTGCCGTATAGCTGCCAGGCCGGATTGTGCACCGCCTGCCGCGGCAAATGCCTAAGCGGGAAAGTTCATTTAGATGAGCGGGAAGGGCTGTCCGACGCCGAAATGAAGCAAGGTTATGTCTTGGTATGCGTTGGTCACCCGCTCACCAGCGACGTCGTAATTGAAATCGGCTAGGCCGAGCTTAGCATTTTTAGTACTTTTCTAGATGGATACTTTCGTCGAAACTGCGCTGGCTACCGACACGCAGCGCCCGCCCCGCCATTATTTGCCCGAAGATTTTCAAGTAGGGGACTGGGCAGGGCTGGAAGCTTATTTTATCGAGTTACGTGACCGGCCTATTCATTCCGCCGCTGAGCTGGAACGCTGGCTGCTCGACCGCTCCGAGCTGGAAAGTGTGCTCAGCGAGGATATGGCCTGGCGCTATATCCGCATGACCTGTGATACCCAGGACCAGGAGCGCGCCGAGGCCTTTCAGTTCTTTGTAAGTGAAATTGAGCCCCAGGTAGCGCCCTACGACCACGCCCTCAACGAGAAAATGATGGCGTCGGAGTTTCTGCCCGAACTCGATGCGGCCCGCTACCGGGTATTTGTGCGCTCGGTCCGTCAGGCCCTCGAAATTTACCGGGAGGCTAACATTCCGGTGAAAACCGAAATCAGCACCAAGCAGCAGCAGTACGCCGCCACCGTGGGGGCCATGACGGTAACGCTGCACGGCGAGGAAATGACCTTACCCCGGGCGGCCGACCAGCTGAAAAACCCGAACCGTGCCCTGCGGGAAGAAGCCTACCGCGCTATTCAGGAGCGCCGCCTGCAGGATGCTCAGCCCCTGGACGCACTGTTTACCGAACTCGTGCAGCTGCGTCATCAGATGGCCCGGAATGCCGGCTTCCCCAACTTCCGCGACTACATGTTTGCCGCGTTGGGCCGCTTCGACTACACCCCGCAGGATTGCCGCGACTTTCACCAGGCCATTCGCGAAACGGTAGTGCCGCTCATCGACGACCTCGACCTGGAGCGGCGGCAGGACCTGGCCTTAGCGGAGCTGCGCCCCTGGGATTTGGATGTAGACGTATCGGGCAAGGCGCCGCTGCGGCCTTTTGCAACGGGGGAGGAACTACTGGAAAAAACCGTGACGGTGTTCGAACGCCTCGACCCTTTCCTGGCCGACTGCCTGCGCACCATGCGGCAAATGGGCAACCTGGACCTGGAAAGCCGGAAAGGCAAGGCCCCGGGCGGCTACAACTACCCGTTGGATGAAACCGGGGTGCCGTTCATTTTTATGAATGCCACCAGCTCCCTGCGCGACGTGGTAACCATGCTGCACGAGGGAGGCCACGCCGTACATAGCTTTCTGACCCGCCGCCTGCCGCTTTCCGCCGACAAGCACCCCCCATCCGAGGTAGCCGAGCTGGCCTCGATGAGTATGGAGCTGATGAGCATGGACCACTGGGACGTGTTCTTTCCCGATGCCGAAGAGCTACGCCGGGCCAAAAAGACGCACCTGGAAAGTGTGCTCGAAACATTTCCCTGGGTTGCCACCATTGATAAGTTTCAGCATTGGGTGTACGAAAACCCGCAACACACCGAGGCGGAGCGCCATCAGTGCTGGACTGACATCTTCGATGAGTTCAACCAGCGCACCGTGAGCTGGAAAGGACTGGAGGGGTACAAGCCTTACTTGTGGCAAAAGCAGCTGCACCTCTACGAAGTACCCTTTTACTACATCGAATACGCTATGGCCCAACTGGGTGCTATTGCCGTGTGGCGGAACTTCCGCCAAAACCCGGGGCAAGCACTGGAGGCCTATAAGCGCGCCCTGGCCCTGGGCTACACGGCTCCCATCGGCGAGATTTATGCCGCCGCTGGCATCCGCTTCGACTTTAGCACCGACTACCTGCGCACCCTGGCCGACTTCGTGCGCGACGAAATGGCCAAGCTGTAACGAGGCTGCGGTTAACCAGTAAAAGAAAGCCCCATGCAATGCATGGGGCTTTTTTGGTGAGTGAGTGAGAAAAAGCGCAGGTAATTAATTGGTAGTAGCCGCAGCGGCTCGGATGCAAGTAACCCGGACCGATGGGCCTACCATGCAGATGCTCACGCGGGACTCTGTTTCGTAACTGATGAACACCTGCTCCCCATCTTTCGCGGGGAAGTTCTGCCAGATTTCTCCTGATGGCTCCAGGCGGGAGCCATCGGCCAACTCCAGAACCATTCGGCAGCCATCCAAGCCGGTTAAGTCGCGGGCAGTGGCGAGAGTAGTGCACTCAGGCGACACAGTGTCGTGGGCACAGCCGGGCAAAACCAGCATAGCCCCGGCGGCTACCAGCACGCCCGGCGTAAGGCGAAGGGTATTGAAGAAGCGCATAAGCAGTTAAAATAGATGGGCTCTTGAAATGAAGAGCCGTGCGGGCTGCTTTGCGTTGCATACGCAAAGCAGCTTATCTATTCCGACCGCAGAACAGTTTGCTTACAGTTGAATAGTAAAGAGCGGTAGTGGCTCCAACTTGGCGTATTTGCCACCCAGTTCGGCAAGCTCTGCCCGGTGTAGCTGGAGGTAGTCGTTGAAATGCTTGGCTGCCTGGTCGTAGCGTACACGGTAGCCCAGTACGGCATCGTCGTACTGCTGGATGCCTTCCGTGAGGTTGCGGATGAACTCATCGGGCTGGCCGGCGGCGGGCGAAGCTACGGCATATACGGCCCGGAGAACCGAGTCCTGCGCGGCATCATAGGCGTCGATAAGCGCCGATTCCCGCATGCTCTGCTGGTTGTAGCGCCGCCGAACCAGGCGGTCATTGGCCTGACTAAGCTGTTGTACCTGTGGGCGGTTGGTGCCCGGCTGCTCGGCCAGAGCCCGCAGCACCTGGCGCGTGGCGCTAAGCTTGGCATCGTCACTGGCTATCATTTCGCTCCAGCGGCTGGCTACGGTGTCCTGCAGCACCCCAAGCTGCAGCTTGACAGCTTTGGCAGAAGCCGGATCCAGGGGCTTGGGCGTGCGGTTGCAGGCGGCGGCTACGACTACCAGCAGAAAGGCTAGCCAAAAAGAATATTTAGAGGTCATACGACAAGAAATAGGAGTGCGCTAACTAACAACAATTCCGGCGAAAACAAGCCCCGCTCGCCGGGAGTTGCGCTATACCGGCTTAAATTGCTCGAACCCCTGCCGGCAGTCGAAGCAGTAGTGCAGGGCCCGGCACAACGTAGGGCCAAACGGCGAACGAAGCTCCGTATTGTGCGACCCGCAGTGCGGGCACTCGGCGTACTCCAGGATATCCAGGTCGATGATGCCCTGGTGCGGGGGAGGGGGCGAAAGGCGAAACTCTCGCAGGGCTTGCCGGCCGCGCTCCGTCACGTCGTTGCTGCTCCAAGCTTCCTCCAAGGACATGGAAACGGTGTGGTTTGCCACGCCATGCTCACACAACACGCGTTCCACGTCTCGCCGCATGTAGTCCATCGCCGGGCACCCCGAAAAGGTAGGCGTCATCCAAACCGATACGTGCCCATCCGGTGCAATCTGCACGCGCCGGATTACGCCCAGGTCCACTAGCGAAACCACGGGAATCTCGGGGTCCTTTACCTCATCAAGCCAGGAGAGAATGGTAGCTTCGGTCATGTGGAGCAAAGGCGATTCGGGATGAGTAGGAGAGATGAAAGACGACGCTTGCAAGCCAGCCTACCAGTCGGCGGTGGGGTCGAGCCGGAATACTTCAGCCATTTCATCCAGCAGGGGCTGCAAAAACTCCGTGTGTACTCCGTGGCGGCCGCCTTCTCCGGGGCTGATGGTCGTAACGTCGGGCAACTCCAGAGCCGTCTGGCTGAGCACGCGGCTGATGTTCTCCAGCCATTGCTGCCGCAGCGCATCTTCGCCAATGAAAATGCCTTCGGCAATAATTGCCGGCTCCGCTTCCGTTTTCTCAAACAACGCCAGGGCGTAGGGCAGCGTCAGGTCGAGGGCGGCCTGCAGCTTTTCAATAGCCTCGTCGGTGCTGGTGCCCAGCTGCCGGATCCAGGTATTGGCGTGCAGCACGTGGTATTTCAGCTCGCCTTTCAGCTTGCGCGCCACCTGGGCCAACGGTTCGTAAGAACTAGCCGTGAGGGCTTCGAAGCGTAACAGCTCGGCATGGTCGAAGAGAAAGTGCCGCATCAGCGAAAAGGCGTAATCCCCAATCGGCAGCTCCACCAGCTGGCAGCAGTGAAACTGGCCCGCATTGCGGGTGAAGGCCACCGTGTCGGGCTCGGCTTCGCCCAGCTCGTGGAGCAAGGAATACAGTTGCAGGGCGTGGCCAAGCTTGTCCTGGGCCATGGAAGAAAAGGCAATGTCCTCTTCCAGAATAGGGCCTAAGCCATTCCACTCAGAGTTGCGGTGGCCCAGGATCAGCTGGTCGTCGGCCAGCCGGTAAAGCAGGTCTTTTTTGGGGTCAATCATGGAGGGTAGCAGCGGAGCCTAACTTTTTAAAGGAAGCAGAAGCCGGGAAGAGAATACGAACTCAGGAATGCTCCTGCTTGAACCGGTCAATGCGGTCCTGCACTTTATAAGCAATGGCGTCGCGGTACTTTTTCTCCGGGGTAGTGCTCCAGATGTCGCGGTCTTCCAGCTCCGAGGTGAGCACGTCGGCGCGGCGCATTACCCACACATTCACCACGGGGCGCTGCTCACCGAAAGCCCGTTTCGCCTGCTCCAGGGCGTCAGCTGCCGATGTGGCCTGCACTGCTCCTACGTGCGTGTGCGCTTTTCCGCGTTTCTTAAGGTGAAAGATCAGGTAGTCTTCCGACTCGGCCGGGACACCGGGAGCCTCCGGGGCGGAAGCCGGCACCACGTCGTACACCGATTCCTGGTCGCCCACGTAGCGGGTGAGGCTGATGGCACTGGTGGGCACTACCCACATGCCGGAGCAGGCCGCGCGGCGGCTGTACTGCTCTTTGGCAAAGAGAAAAGCCACGTCGGCGGAAGGGGCGTGCACCGGACCTACGTAGCTGAAGGGGGCTCCGTCCTTCTTCTGGTGAAAGACTTCGTAGGTTTCAAACTGGTCGAAGGCTGCTTTGGGCTGCAGGGCAGCGGGCGCATCGGGGAGGGCCAAGCGGGCAATGCGCGGGTCGAGGGAAGAAAGCATCGGGGAGTAATTAAGAATTAAGAATTAAGAATTGAGAAATTTCGCCCAGCGCTATACGCCGGCCTACCTCCCCATTCCTAATTCTTAATTCTTCATTCTTAATTAAATTAAGCCAGCGGGCGTACAGCCTTGGGTGCCTGGCGCTTGGCTTGCAGGGCCCGGCGCACCCAGGCCCCGTTTTCCTCGGCGGCCCGGCGCACGGCCAGGCGCTCCTGGTTGCAGGGCCCGTCGCCGTTGATGACGCGGCGCAGCTCTTCCCAGTCGGGCTCCGTGTATTCCCACTTTCCGGTTTCTTCGTTTTTGCGCAGGTTGGGGTCCGGAATGGTCAGCCCGATTTCCAGGATCTTGGGCACGTACATGTCCAGGAACTGCTGGCGGCAGTCGTCGTTCGACGCCATTTTCACCTTCCAGCGCATCAAAATCTCGGTGTGCTGGCTGGCTTTGTCGGCGGGGCCAAAAAACGTCATGATCGGGGGCCACCAGCGGTTCAAAGCCTCCTGCATCATGCGGCGCTGAACAGGCGTGCCGGTTGCCATGTGCACTACGGCATCGTGACCATACTTCAGGTGGAAGCTTTCCTCGGCGCAAATCCGCTCCAGGGCCCGGCAATAGGGACCATAAGACCCCCGGGCATTGGCCATTTGGTTGACAATGGCGCCAGCGTCGATCAGCCAGGAAATGACGTTGGAGTCGGCCCAGGTAGGCGTGGGGTAGTTGAAGACGTTGGAGTACTTGCTTTTCCCCGTGATGAGGTCCGTAAGCATTTCCTCCCGCGACTTGCCCAGCGTCTCGGCCGCCGAGTACAGCAGCTGCGCGTGGCCTACTTCGTCCTGCACCTTGGCCATCTGGGCCATTTTGCGGCGGAAGCCCGGCGCCCGGGTAATCCAGGTGCCCTCCGGCAGCGACCCGATGATTTCGGAGTGCGCGTGCTGCTCAATCATGCGAATGAGCTGCTTGCGGTAGAGCGCCGGCATGTAGTCGTCGGGCTCAATCTTCTCGCCCCGGGCTATGCGGGCTTCAAATTCGGCCAGCAGCTGCGGGTCTTCGTTTTCGAGGCCGGTAGATGCCTGGGCGGGAATGTCGTGGGTGCTGACGGAGCCGTACATAACTGGGTGGGGATGGAAGCGTGAGAGAAAGGAAACTAATAAGCTAAACCGTCGAGAAGCTGATCGGTTAAACGCTGAGCAATCTGGTCGGCCGTGAGCGGGCCGTCGGGGCGGTACCACGTCGGCAGCCAATTGAGGCTGGCCAGCAGCGTGAGAGCCGCAAACGCGGGGTCGGGAGTATACAGGTCGCCGGTTTGCACGCCCTGGGCAATCAGCTCCCGAAACTCGGCCTCGTACTGCTGGCGCAGGTGCTGAAATTCCGTGAGGGCCGGCTCGCTAAGGTGGCGCCACTCGTGCAGAAACACGGCCGAAGCCGCCGTGTCCTGAATCAGCACGCGCACGTGGTTCTCGATGGCACGGCGCAGCTGCCCGGCAGGGGTGGCGGGCAGCTCGGTTTGGGCAGCGCGCAAGCCACCCATAAACGACTCGGCCAGCCCAAAGCAGATGCGGTGCAGAATTTCCTCTTTGGAGCGGATATGGGAGTAGATGCTACCGGCCTCAATGCCCAAAGCGGCGGCCAGCTCCCGCATGCTGGTGGCCGCAAAGCCGCGTCGCCGAAACAAGTCGGTGGCGACCTGGTCGATCTGGGCCTTGCGCGAAAGAGGGTTAGTGGCTGTTTCCATGGGACTGCTGAGTAAACAAAGATAAGGTTCCGAACGTTCGTTAGCAAGTGCAACTATCAACGGGACAGTATACTGAAATTCCTCTTAGCGTATAGTTTGGTCTTTGTATTATCCCGATTTCAAACGGGGAGAAACCAGAAACCGGCCGTATCTTTGAGCCGGTTTGTACATTCACCCATTGCTCCATGAAAAAACATTACGCAGTACTTTCAGCCTTCCTGCTGGCGGCTTCCACGTCGTTTGGCCAGGCTAATGAGTTGTTCTTTTCCGAGTACAACGAAGGCGCCCACCGGGAGGGGCTTGCTTTCCCCGAAAATAACCCCATCAAATCGGCCGGTAACGAGCGGGCGGTAGAAATCTTTAACCCTACGAAATCTACCGTCAGTCTGAATGCCTATTCTTTGCGCCGCTACTCCAACGGCTCAACCACGGTGACGGAGGAGGAGCGCCTAAAGCGCAGCACCGGCGACAACGTGCTTCTGCCCGGGGAAGTATTCGTGTACGCCAACCTCACGGCCAGCCTCTCCAGCATTCTCTCCGTAGCCGATCAGCTGAGCGCCCCTTACCAGAAGGAGGGCCCCAACACCATCAAAACCGGCGGGGTGGCTTTCTTCAACGGCAACGACGCCGTTGCGCTGGTGCGCTACCCCAGCGGCACGGCCGGCGTGGGTGCGGGCGTAATTGTTGACCTGATTGGCGTAATCGGGGAAAACCCCCTGAATGCGGCCGGCACGGATGACGGCAACTGGAGAGGCGCCAACAAGGAAGCCGATGGCGTGAAGGAAGACGGGACGCCCAAGGTGTACGTTACCTCGGCCAACCAGTCCATCGTTCGTCGGCCCAACGTATCGGGTGGGGCCTTCACCAACCCCTTGCCCCAAAACGTACCCGGCTCCAACCCGCCCACCCGCAACCCCGGCGGCTACAACATCGCCGATACCTGGATGATGTACTCTACGGCCTTCAACGGTCCGGATGGTTCCAGCAACCCCGGTGGTCAGGACTACTCCCGCCTGGGTTCCCACGAGTACGACTTCGACCTAGGCACGTACAGCACTACGCTGAAAACGCTCGACAAATTCAACACAGGCATCAGCATCTACCCCAACCCTGCTCAGGGTGGCAAGGTGACGGTTTCGCTCCGTAACGTGAAGGTGGGCCGTATTACGGTCCTCAACAACCTAGGCCAGCGCATTTCGGTGCAGCCCCGCAACCAAGCGGATGCTAACCTGACCCTGGACGTATCGAAGCTGAAAGCCGGCCTGTACTTTGTGCAGTGCACCAGCACCGATGGCCAAATCACGGTGTACAAAGAGCTGGTGATTAAATAACCGCCAGTTACTGCAGTTGCCAAAGCCAAGCTTGCTTTACAGCTTGGCTGCTAAACACGGTGCCGTTTCCTGAGTCAGGGAGCGGCACCGTTGTTTTGTGGCAGCACTGCGTGTAGCCCTGATGCCCGCTATCTTTGCCTTGAAACAGCGTTGCGGCATATCAAGCTGCGGCTGATGTTCCTTATCATAATACGCAGTACCATGAGCGACGTGACGCCCTTAGATAAAGTAGGTGAGTTTGGCCTGATTCGACGAATCCAACAAACCGTGCAGCTCCATCAGCCCAGCACCATTCTGGGCATCGGCGACGATGCGGCTATCCTGGCGCCTACGGCCGGGCAGGAGGTAGTCGTCAGCACCGACCTACTGGTGGAAGGGGTGCACTTCGACCTCACCTTCTGTCCTTTAAAGCACTTAGGCTACAAAGCGGTGGCCGTAAACGTGTCGGATGTAGCGGCCATGAACGCCCTGCCTACCCAGATTGTGGTGGCCCTGAGTGTGCCGTCCCGCTTCTCGGTGGAGGCCGTAGAGGAACTCTACGAAGGCATCCGGCTGGCCTGCGAGGCCTACAACGTAGATTTGGTAGGCGGCGACACTACCGGCAGTCGTAGCGGACTGACCATTGGCATCACGGCCCTGGGCACCGCCGAAGCCGGCAAGGCCGTGCGTCGCAGTGGCGCTGGCCCCAATGATTTGCTCTGCGTGACCGGCGACCTTGGCGGAGCCTACCTGGGCCTGCAGGTGCTGGAGCGCGAAAAGCAAGCCTGGCAGGCCGACCCCGAAACGCAGCCGGAGCTCAGCAAATATCCCTACGTGCTGCAGCGGCAGCTGCGCCCCGAGGCCCGCATGGATGTGGTGCACGAGCTGCGCGACTTGGGCGTGGTGCCCACCAGCATGATTGATATTTCCGACGGGCTGGCTTCCGAAGTCCTGCACCTGTGCGCCGCCAGCGGCACCGGGGCCCGCGTGTTCACCGAAAACCTGCCCATTGCCAACCCCACGCTGGAAGTAGCCGAGGAGTTCAACCTCGACCCCATCATGTGCATGCTCAACGGCGGCGAGGACTACGAGCTGCTTTTCACCGTGCCCTTGTCGGCCCACGACAAAATCAAGAACCACCCTGACATCACCATTATCGGCCACATGGTGGAGAAGAGTGAAGGCGCGAACCTCATCACCAAAGCCGGCCAGCCCGTTCCGCTCCGCGCCCAGGGCTTCAATCACTTCGACCACTGATTACACGGATTTTTCGCGGATTTCACGGAATTTGTGGATGGCGCTAACTACCCGGCTTCTACCTCTACAAGGAAAAGGGCTTGCCAGAAGGCAAGCCCTTTTTAATCGGCCACAAAATCCGCGAAATCCGACCAATCCGCCCGAATCCGTGGTTCAGTCTTCCGGGTAGGGGATGTAGACGAAGTTGGTGAATTCCTCGTCAAGCACGAACAGGCAGCAGTACTCGTCGGCGTCGCGGTAGGTGCTTTGGAAGGCTTCGATGCCATCCTGGCCGACGATGCCCTGCTGCACGAACAGCTCCAGGTAGCTGGCAAAGACGTGCCACTCCAGATTTAGCTCGTCGGCGTTGATGAGTAGGCCGCCCAGCGGCACCTCCTGGCGGGCAAACACGAAGATGGGGTACTTGGAAATATCCCGCTTGCGGATCTGCGAGGACGCCTCGCTCAAGGTATCAGAAACGGTAGCAAAGTCCTTGGTGATGGTGCCTAGGTATTTGCCGTTCAGTTCGGGGTCGTTGGTGTAGTCCATGAGTTTTTCTTTGTGTCATCCTGAGCGGAGCGAAGGACCTTATCACGCAAGAACGAGCCGTACGGTAGTACTCCTGACGTGGTAAGGTTCTTCGCTCCGCTCAGGATGACATGTGGCGCACAGAGTGACGGGTGACACGGTTAGGTTTCGAGAAAATCCCACGCCGGGTTGCCAGTTGCAATCAACGCTTCCTTTTTGGCCCGCGTCCAGCCTTTTAACTCCTTCTCGCGCGCAATGGCGACTTTGCTGTCAGTGTATTCTTCGAAGTGAACCAGATTGTAGCAAAAGTAACGCCCCGCAAAAGTCTGATCGGAACCGCGCATGGCGTAATGCTGCGCCATGCGGGAAGCAAGACTGTTCGTAATGCCAATGTATAACACCGTTTTGGCTGGATTGGTGGTGATGTACACATAATACGGCATGACCTCTGGCAGTAGATTCTGAAAAATATGCTGTCATCTTGAGCGGAATCCTGTCATCCTGAGCGGAGCGAAGGACCTTACCACGTCAGGAGTACTACCGTACGGCTCGTTCTTGCGTGATAAGGTCCTTCGCTCCGCTCAGGATGACAGGCGGTCTACCGCAACTCCAGCAGCACCACGTTCTCCACGTGGTGGGTGTGGGGGAACATGTCCACGGGCTGCACTTTTACCACTTTGTAGGCCTCATCCAGCAGCTCCAGGTCGCGGGCTTGGGTGCCGGGGTTGCAGCTGACGTACACGATGCGGGGGGCGCGCATTTCGAGCAGGCGGGCCACTACGTCGGGGTGCATGCCGGCGCGGGGCGGGTCGGTGATGACCACGTCGGGGCGGCCGTGCTTTTGGATGAACTCGGCATTGAGCACGTCCTTCATGTCGCCGGCGTAGAACTCGGTGTTAGTGGTGCCGTTGATTTCGGAGTTGATGTAGGCGTCCTTCACGGCCGATTCCACATACTCCACGCCCACTACGTGCCTGGCCTGCCGGGCCACGAAATTGGCGATGGTGCCGGCCCCGGTGTAGAGGTCATACACCAGCTCCGAGCCGGTGAGCTGGGCGAAGTCGCGGGTGATTTTGTAGAGGTTGAAGGCCCCGTCGGAGTTGGTCTGGTAGAAGGATTTTGGGCCGACGCGGAAGCGCAGGCCTTCCATTTCCTCGTGAATGTGCGGCTCGCCCCGATAGCACACCACCTCCAGGTCGTGGAAGGTTTCGTTGCCCTTGTCGTTGAGCACGTAATTGAGGGAGGTGATTTGCGGGAACCGCTCGTGCAGGAAATCCAGCAGCGGAAACAGCGCGTCGTGGGCGTAGTAGCACTGCAGAATCACCATCAGGTCGCCGGTGTTGGCCGTGCGGGTGATGAGGTTGCGCAGGAAGCCTTCCTGGGTCACGAGGTTATTGAAGGGCAGCTCGTGCTCCAGGGCGTAGTCGCGCACGGCCAGCCGGATCTGGTTGCTGGGGTCGGGCTGCAGCCAGCAGTGGTTGATGTCGAGAATCTTATCGAAGCGGCCGGGGGTGTGGAAGCCCAGCACGCGCCGCTCGTAATTGTGGCCGCTGTTGATCTGCTCGTTGGTGAGCCAGCCGTTGTGGCTGAAGGTGTACTCCAGCTTGTTGCGGTAATACGTCTGGTCGGGCGAAGGCTGAATCGGGAGGATTTCGGGCAGGGCTACTTTGCCGATGCGCTGCAGGGTGTCGGCCACCTGCTGGTGCTTGAACCTGAGCTGGGTATCGTAGCCCAGGTGCTGCCACTTGCAGCCCCCGCAGGTGCCGAAATGCTCGCAGAAGGGCTGCACGCGCAGCTCCGAATACTTGTGGAAGCGCGTGGGCACGGCTTCCAGGAAGTTCTTTTTAGCCTTGGTCACGCGCAAATCCACCACGTCGCCGGGGGCTACTTGCGTGACAAAGATGACCAGGTTTTCGCGGCGCACCAGGCACTTGCCCTCGGCCACCATGTCGGTAATTTCGACTTCGCGGAGCAGCTCCGCGGGAATGTTTTTAACGGATTTCCTCACGGGGACAAAATTAGCGGATAATGCCCGGAGCTGTATAAGATAACCTGGCCGGGCGAGCAGTTTACCGCAAAATCAGCGCCTATCAGGCTGGAGCCTGCGTCGATGAGCCGTGAAGAGAGAGGCAAGCGCCTGTGTAAAGTGTTTTTCCGTTCGCCCACCATATCAGTGCCCTTCGCATCTTCCTATAGCTTTGCGCTCATGAAAGGAAAAGTAGTGCTTATTACCGGCGGTACGTCGGGCATCGGGCGGGCCTGCGCCGTGGTTTTTGGGCAGGCAGGCGCCAAAGTGGTTATCACGGGTCGCAACGAAGCGCGCCTGCGCGAAACGGCCGCTGAGCTGCAAAACTTAGGTATCGAGTACCGCACCGTGCGCGCCGACGTAGGCAGCGAAGCCGATTCGCAGCGGGCCGTTGCGGAAACCGTGGCCTCTTTCGGCCGACTAGATGTGCTGCTGAACAACGCGGGGATTTCCATGCGGGCCCTGTTTCAGGATGCCGACCTGGAGGTTATCCGCCAGCTCATGCAAACTAACTTCTTCGGCACCGTTTACACCACCAAGTTCGCGCTGCCCCATATTCTGGCTACCAAAGGCTCTATCGTGGGGGTGAGCAGCATTGCCGGCTACCGGGGGTTGCCGGGCCGCACGGGCTACTCGGCGTCTAAGTTCGCCATGCAGGGCTTCCTGGAAGCGTTGCGCACGGAGCTGCTGCCGCAGGGCGTGCACGTGCTGGTGGCCTGCCCCGGCTTCACCGCCTCCAACATCCGGAACGTGGCCCTGGCCGCCGACGGCACGCAGCAGGGCGAGTCGCCGCTGGATGAGGGCAACATCATGAGCAGCGAGGAAGTAGCCGGCCATCTGTTGCGCGCCGTGCAGCAGCGTCGTCGCGACTTGGTACTCACCAGTCAGGGCAAGCTTACGGTATGGGTGAACAAGCTGCTGCCGGGCCTGGCCGATAAGCTGGTGTTGAACCACTTCCGCAAAGAGAAAAACTCCCCCTTGAAGTAGCCCGATGCGCAACCTGCTGCCGCTGGCTATTCCACCACCAGCAGGTTGCGCTGCCGGATATACGCCTGGCGCCCCCGCCAGCGTACTTTATACCAGATATCCTGGGTGCCCTCCACCGCCAGCCGGTCGCCGGCAGCGGCTACGGTCAGCCACGTGGCACCCGCTCCCGGCCCACTCATGATGGCGGCCCGGGGCCGGCATACCAGCCCCACCTGCTCCGGCCCCAGTAGGTTGACGATACCCTCCGCCAGCAGCAGAAAGCATCCGAAAGCCACCCACCAGCCCGAAGCCACTGGTCGCCGCTTCAGCAGCCGCCACAGCAGCACGGTGCCAGTAGCTACGGCTACCGTCAGCACGGCCTGCAGTAAGTAGGTGTAGTAGCGCTGCACACTGACCCGGGCCGCCTGCTGCCACGACGCGCTGTAGCCTTCCAAACGATTGGCCTGCGCCAGTTCGGTCATTTTATACCAGGTAGCGGTGCTGGGGCGCCGGTGCTGCAGCACCGATAAGTAGTAAAGCGCCGCCGGATACTGCCCGCGCTGCTCCTGGATGTAGGCCATGCGAAGCAGCTGCCGCGTGCTGGCAAGCTGATTTTGCCGCTGCAGGTTCCGATAATGCGAATACGATTGGACCGGCAAGCCCAACTCAAACAGAGAATCGGCTTTTTGCAGGAGTTGTCTATCTTTTTGGGCCAGAACTGGTTGGCTCAAAAGAAGACAAAAAAGAAAAAAAAAGTACAGTTTTTTGAGCAAAACGTTTGCAGGATACGGCAAGGCCCTCTACTTTTGTGCCACAATCAGCGAATAACCAACGCCGGTTGCAAAGTAAATGATTCTGTAGCTCAGCTGGTAGAGCAATACACTTTTAATGTATGGGTCCTGGGTTCGAATCCCAGCGGAATCACTAAAAACCCTCCTGGCGCGCTGCCAGGAGGGTTTTTCTTTTTTGCAAGGTGTCAAAATAACCATTGTTGCTTATTGCCCCGCCGATGGGCCCAACCCGGGCGGCCGTTGGCGCCAGCTCCAGTGGCAGATCCGACAAACCTCTGATAGGTTATTAGGAAACTTAGGCCAGCCCGGTAAGCAGTAGCGTCTCATAGGAGTGCCGTAATTACCGCAGGGGCTGTTGGCTACTCTTCGCGTGCACGAAGGGCGAAGGCACGACGCACTGGCAGTGCTCGGCCACCGCTCACCTAGCTATCAGCCGGCCCCGGAGCATGCCCATACCGCAGGTAAACTCGTAGCTGCCGGCTTTCTCAGGTCGCAACTCAATCAGCGTGGTCTGGTAAGCCGGCAGCTCACGGCGAAGGTTAAAGTCGGGAAATAACACTTCCTCCGAGCAGCCGTTTTCTTCGGCGCGGTAGAAGCTTAACTGCACGGGTTTGCCGCACTCTACCTCGATTGTCTCGGGAGTATAGCCACCTTTTACCATGATGGTTACTGCCTGCACCCCGCCCGAGGCGGCCTGAGCCCGGGCCTTTGGGCGAGTGGAAAAGAAGAAGTACCAGACCACCAACGCGGCCAGGGTTATTCCGGTCGCGGTGACCAGGATTTCGGGTATATCCATGTGGCGCTAAGAATGAGAGGGAGAAAAAGCACGCAGGCGCAGGGAATTTGTCAGCACCGACACCGAGCTTAGGGCCATGGCGGCAGCTGCCAGCATGGGCGAAAGCAGCAGGCCGAAGAATGGGTAGAGAAGGCCCGCCGCTATGGGAATACCCAGCGCATTGTAGATAAAAGCAAAAAACAGATTCTGCCGGATAACGCGGATGGTTTGCCGGCTGAGCTCAATGGCCGTTACCACCCCCTGCAAATCGGAGCGCATGAGCGTGATGCCTGCGGCTTCCAGCGCCACATCGGTGCCCGTGCCAATGGCCAGCCCGATGTCGGCCTGGGCCAGGGCGGGCGCATCGTTGATGCCGTCACCTACCATGGCCACCACACGCCCTTCCTGCTGCAGTTCCTGCACTTTGCTGGCTTTGTCTCGGGGCAGTACTTCGGCAAAGTACCGCGTGATGCCCACCTGCCGGGCCACCTGGGCGGCCGTGTGTGGGTTGTCCCCGGTCATCATCACTACCTCAATGCCTTGCCGCTGCAGCCGCTGGATGGCAGCGGCCGAAGTTTCGCGCACGGTATCGGCCACCCCGATCAGGGCTACGGCCAAGCCATCTACGGCCACGTAAAGCACCGTTTTCGCTTGCGTTAATAGCTGCTCGGCCTGGGCCGACAGTTCACATGGGAGGGGTATAGCTGCTTCGTGCAACAAGCGTTGGTTGCCGATAAGCACCACCTGGCCGGCGACCGTAGCGCTGGCGCCTTTGCCTTCCAAAGCCTGGAAGCCCGTGGCGGCCAGGAGCACAGCCGAGCCCGCCTGCGCGTGGCGCACCACGGCCGCCGCCAGTGGGTGCTCACTCTGGCGCTCAACCGCCGCTACCAGCTGGAGCAGCCGGCTGGCATCCTGACCGGGGGCCACCACGTCGGTTACGGCCGGCTCACCGCGGGTGATGGTGCCGGTTTTATCGAGCAGCACGGTGTTGACCTGGTAGGCTTTTTCCAGGGCTTCGGCGTTGCGGATGAGCACCCCGTGCTCGGCGCCCTTGCCCGTGCCTACCATGATGGCGGTGGGCGTAGCCAGCCCCAGCGCGCAAGGGCAGGCAATGATGAGCACCGCCACAAAGTTGACCAAAGCCAGCGGCAGGCGCGTAGCCACTGGCGCCAGGTCAAACCAGAGTACAAACGTGAGGAGGGCAATAACGACCACCGTAGGCACAAAAATGGCGCTGACTTTATCGGCCAGTCGCTGAATGGGGGCACGGCTGCCCTGAGCGTCTTCCACCAGTTTTACAATCTGTGCCAGCAGGGTATCGGCGCCTACTTTGGTTACGCGGAATCGGAAGGAGCCGGTTTTGTTGAGCGTAGCACCGAATACGGCGTCACCGGCTTTTTTTTCCACGGGCAGGCTTTCCCCCGTCAGCATCGCCTCGTCCACGGAGGAGCGCCCGTCTTCCACCACGCCATCGGTAGCTACTTTCTCGCCGGGGCGTACCAGGAGAATATCCCCCAGCTGCACTTGCTCCAGTGGAATGTCTACTTCCTCCCCGCCGGGCCGCACGAGGCGGGCAGTTTTGGCCTGCAGGCCCAGCAGGGCTTTCATGACGGCGGAAGTCTGCGTCTTGGCGCGCGTTTCGAGCACCTTGCCCAGCAGAATGAGGGCAATGATGGTGGCCGTGGTGTCGTAGTACACCTCCGGCATGATGCCCTGGCGCATAAACCAGCCCGGTACGACGGTGGCAGCCACACTGTAGAAGAAAGCAGCCCCGGTGCCCACCGCAATAAGCGTATCCATGTTGGCGGCCCGGTGCCGGAAGCCGTTCCAGGCTGAGGAGTAGAACTCACGCCCGCTGTACAGCAGTACCGGCAGCGTGAGGATGAGCAGGCCGTAGTTCAGTGCCTGCATGTTGATGCGGGCCATTATAGCGGGCCAGAGCATAAGCATGCTCAGCGGCATGATGAGGGCGGCCAGCCCCAGCGCCACCCAGAAGCGGCGTTTGAGCTTTTGATAGGCCTGGGCCTTCTGCCGGTCGATTTCCGCCTGGCGGTCGGTGGCACTGGTAGCGGGGGCACGCTCCGTCACGCCGTAGCCGGCACTAATCACGGCTTCCTTCAGGCTGGCGGGGCTGGCTTGCGTGGGCAGGTAATCAATGGTGGCTTTTTCCGTGGCAAAGTTTACCACGGCGCGCTGTACGCCGGGCGTGCGGCTAAGCGACTTTTCCACGAAGGCCGCGCAAGAGGCGCAGGTCATGCCTTCGATATCGAGGGTTTCTGTTTTGGTGGCAGGTTCCATAAGAAAGGTAGCGTGGCCGTAAAGCTGTCTAAACTGCCTAGGCAGCACGTAAGCTCACGCAACAAAGGAACGAACTGATCCGGCCCGGGTTGGTACGGAATCTTCCCATAATCTTGCATAATTCACTCCTGCCCTAAAAGTATCGGCCTTGGGCATAAGCGAGCCTGAGCCGGCTGGTTTCACGGCTTGGGCGCCCCTCAACGCGACGATACACGACTTCCCGTTTTTTTCTCATTGTCCTGTGCTCGGGCTACTTGCGGCTGACCAGCTGCGCCAACAAGCCCGCCGAAACACGCCGCCAGTTCCGCAACTCGGCCCGACCCGGGAGCAGGGCACTCGGCCCACATGGTGGGCTTGGGCCTCAACTCCTGCTAAACGACCAACCGGTGGAAATGCAGGAGTTTAAGGCCAGCGAAAACGGCGCTGGATAGTAGAGCCGCCCGGAGCGTTCATTGCAGGCTATTGACTGCAATGAACGCTCCCTGGTTTTTCGGCGTAGCCGTCACGTGGGAGCGGGCTGCGGTAGGGGATGCGGAAGGCTACTCTTCCGCCTCGGCCAGCATCCCTGCAGGCCAGTGCTGCATCAGGCTGGGTAAGCTGCCTTCAATCCAGTCGGCCAAATCCCGGACTTTGGCGGCTGCTTCCTGACCTAGGGGCGTGAGGCTGTACTCCACGTGCGGGGGCACCACCTCGTACGCTACGCGCTTCACCAGGCCATCGGCTTCCAGCCACTGCAGCGTCTGGGCCAGCATCCGCTCACTAACGCCCCCGATCAGGCGGCGCAGCTCACTGAAGCGACGGGTATTTCCTTCCAGAGAAATCAATACCAACACGCCCCAGCGGCTGGTCATATGCTTCAGAATGATGCGGGAGGGGCAGGCGGCGGAAAGCAAGTCCCCGCGCAGCAGTTTTCCCGATAACCCTTCCTGCCCGGCTCCCGAAACTATTTTCACTTTTTTCATACTAACCTTTCTGTGCGTACTTACTTTTGGTAAGTATAGGAAGTAATTTTGGCTTTTCCATCACTTCTTAGCTACTGTATCATGCTCATTGCCATTACCGCCGCCACCGGCCAGCTCGGCCGCCTCGTTGTTGAACAGCTCAAAAGCCAAGTGCCCACCGACCAGCTAGTAGCCCTGGTGCGCACGCCCGCCAAGGCCACCGACCTGGGTATTCCCGTGCGGGAAGCCGACTACAGCCGGCCCGAAACCCTTGCGGCGGCCCTCGCCGGCGTCGACACTTTGCTGCTGATTTCCTCCAGCGAAATAGGCCAGCGCGCCGCTCAGCACCGCAACGTAATTGAGGCGGCTCGCCAGAATGGGGTAAAACATATTGTGTACACTAGCCTGTTGCACGCCGACGTCTCGGAGTTGAGCTTGGCCGATGAGCACCGGGCTACCGAAGAAATCCTGAAAAGCGCCGGTATTCCCTACACGCTGCTGCGCAACGGCTGGTACACCGAAAACTACACCAACTCCATTGCCGGAGCGCTGGCGGGCGGGGCGTTTGTGGGCAGCGCCCAGGAAGGCCGGATTTCCTCGGCGGCGCGCGCCGATTTCGCCGCGGCGGCAGTAGCGGTGCTGACGAGCCCCGGCCACGAGGGCAAAACCTACGAGCTGGCCGGGGACGACTCCTACACGCTGGCCGAGCTGGCGGCGGAAGTATCCCGTCAGACGGGCCGCGACCTGCCGTACCGCGACCTGCCCCAAGCCGATTATGCGGCTGCCCTGGCTGGATTTGGGCTGCCCGAAGGTCTGGCGCAGGCCATTGCCGGTTGGGATGTGGCCGCCGCTCATGGGGCCCTGTTTGATGAAAGCCGGCAACTCTCGCGGCTGATTGGGCACCCCACCACACCACTGGCTACTACCGTAGCCGCCGCCCTGCGCTAACTTAGTGTTGGCTGAAGCCCAACAAGTTTCAAGAAGGCCCCGCTTATTTGGCGGGGCTTTTTCGTGCATTACAACAGCTACAGCCTTGCCTACAGGAAAGCATAGACTTAAGTGGAGCAACTGAGGGTGGGCTGCTTACTGATAACTTGCTGACGTATAAAGGGAAATGTCTGAAAGAAAAGAAAAGTAATTAGGGAATACTTGCTTTGTTGATATATCAACTATTATTGTATCAAACAAGATGCTATGTTAGTTGATACCCCCACGCAAAGCCTGCTGTATACCCTTGAGCAAGCCATCAAAGCCTACCGCAGGCTTTGCCAACACAACGTTGATGCCGTGATGAGCGACCTGACCGTAGACCAGGCCCTGACGTTGATTGTGCTGGACAAACACCCGGAGCTTAGTCAGCACCAACTGGCGGAGCGGGTATTTAAGGACAAAGCCTCAATTACCCGCATCATTGATCTGCTGATTAAAAAGAACCTGCTCACCCGGCACCTGCACGACACGGACCGCCGCAAGTTCGCCTTGCGAATTACGGTTCAGGGCAGAGATATTCTGGCTCAGCTGAGCGACACCATACAGCTTAACCAGCGCACGGCTCTGGCTGGCCTGACGGAGGCCGAGTTGCAACAGTTCGAGCAGGTGCTGCTTAAAATCATTGGAAATTGCGCGCTACCGAAATGAAGCAGCTCCTCTGGTGCCTGATGCTCGGCTGGTGGCTGGGTCTCAGTAAAGCGTCAGCGCAGCCCACGGTGCAGCCACGGCTAGCTGCCTACATGCAGGCGCAGGCTGCCGTCAACCACTTTGCTGGGGTGGTGCTCATTACCCGCCACGACTCGGTGCTGCTACAGCAGGCATACGGCCTGGCCGATTACGAATGGGCCACGCCAAACACCGTAGATACCAAGTTTGCCCTGGCCTCCATTACCAAAACCTTCACGGCGTTGGCCATTCTGCAGTTGGCGGAGCGGGACCAGTTACAGCTTACCGATAAGCTCAGCAAGTTTTTCCCCGGCTTCCCCAACGGCGGCGCTATTTCCCTGCACCAGCTGCTGACGCATACCGCAGGCCTGGCCCTCGACTTTGAAGCGCAGTACTTGGATTATACGAACGTTTCCCGCGACTCTGCCCTGACCGTAATCCAGCGCCTGCCCGTGCAGTTTGCCCCGGGGGCGCGGGTAGGCTACAGCAATGTGGGGTACTACCTGCTGGGGCAGATTATTGAAAAGGCCTCGGGCCTTCCGTATGGCGAATACCTGCAGCGCCATATCCTGGATGTGGCTGGCATGACCAGTACCGGCCTGAACAGCAATACAGCTCTAGTGCCCCGGCTGGCCCGCCTGTATTACCGGGAAGGGGAGAGCTTCGTCAAGAACCCCTACCTCAACTGGGCCCTGAACGTGGGGCACGACGGGCTGTACTCCACCGTGGGCGACCTGGCCCGGCTGGACCAGGCGCTGCGCGGCACGCAACTGCTCTCGGAAGCCTCCAAGGCCCTCATGGCCACGCCCCACAATCAACGATTTGCGGGCAACGGCTTTCTCGACCGGTATGGCTATGGCTTGTTCGTGAATCCGTACTACAACCACGGCCACGCCCTGCTCACGCACAGCGGGGGCTTCTTTGGGGCCATGACTACCTGGGACCGGTACCCGGAGGATGATATTCTGGTGACGGTGCTGTCTAACAACGAGGCCGAGTCAAACTGGATCAGCTACGGGCTGGCGGGCATCTTATTTGGCAAAGACGTGGAGTTGCCCTACGTCCACCGGGCCATCAGCGTGGCGCCGGAGCAGTTGGCGGCGCTGGCGGGGCAGTATAGCAGCGTAACTATCCGCTACGCCAACGGTCAGCTCTATTTGCAGGACCTGAACACGCCCTTGGTGCCGGAGTCTGAGCGGAAGTTTTTTCGACCGGATAAGCCCGACCGAACCGTGGAGTTTCTGATCAACAAGCGCGGAAAAGTAGATGGCCTAAGGCTAACGAAAGGCGGGGTGAAGGAGCCTGTCCAGAGAAAAAGCCGGACCCGCTAAGCAGTTTTTCCTGTTCCTTTCCATTGAACGGCAGCCACGACAGGTTCGTATTGCCCACTCATGCTGATTATCATCAGCTAACTTGCTGGATAGGTAAGCCGAACCGACGTTCAGCAACCTGTTTCTGATACATTTCCTTTTTAAAGCCTGCCTGATGCACCATCTGCTTTTTCGGTCGCCGCTGATACTGCTCCTGCTGAGTGTAATCGGTAGCCTTGCTGCTTATGCCCAGGCACCCGCCGCGCCCCTGGCTATGGGCCAGACGTTTACACTAGAATCGGCTACGCTGGGAGAAACGCGCCGCATCAACGTGTATTTGCCCGCGGCCTACACCGATTCCGCTACCTCGCGGCTCCCGGTGCTGTACATGCCCGATGGGGGCATGGCCGAGGACTTTCTGCACGTAGCGGGCCTGGTGCAGGTGGGCACTGGTAACGGCACCATGCGGCCATTCATCCTGGTAGGCATTGAGAATACCGCGCGCCGCCGGGACATGACCGGCCCGACAACCAACGCGGAGGACTTGAAAATAGCCCCGCGCGTGGGCGGGTCGGCCGCCTTCCGCAAGTTTATCCGCACCGAGCTGATGCCAGCCATCCGGCAACGTTACCGCACCACCCAGGAAACCGCCATTGTAGGCGAGTCACTGGCGGGCTTGTTTGTGGTGGAAACGTGTCTGCTGGAGCCCGACCTGTTTGACACCTACATTGCCTTCGACCCGAGCGTGTGGTGGAACAACGGCAGCCTGGCCGAGCAAGCCGGTAGCCGACTGAGCAGCTATACGGGGCCAGCCAAGACGCTGTACGTGGCGTTCAGCAAGGATGCCCTGGGCGCACCCACTACGCGCCGGTTTACGGCAGGCCTAAAAAGTGCCCGGCCGGCGCTTACCTGGCACTACAAAGCCATGCCGGAAGAAACCCACGCCACTATTTATCATCCGGCGGCTCTGCAGGCCTTTCGGCTGGTATTCAAGCCCGGCAAGACGGCGGCTGCCAAGTAGGCGCCGCTAGAATTCTTCGTGGTAAACCGACAAATAATAGAAAATAAGAGGCTTCATCCGGTCTTCATGGGTCTGGGGGTTGTTTTGTGCCGTTCACAATGGAAGGCACTTACAGCGCTTTATGAAAAGAAGATTTCTGCTCACGCTCATGAGCGTGGGTATCGTGTACGGCGGCACGAGCTGCTCGGAGAAGCATGAGGCTAAAGAAGAGAAGGTAAAGTATCTGGTAACCAGTCCGCTGCAGCAGGATACGACCATCACCAAGGAGTACGTGGCCCAGATTCACGCCTTCCAGCACATTGAGGTGCGGGCGTTGGAGAAAGGCTACCTCCAGAAGATCTTCGTGGACGAAGGACAGCGCGTGCAGCAGGGGCAGCTCATGTTCCAGATCATGCCGCTGCTCTACCAGGCCGAGCTGAAAAAAGCCGAGGCCGAGGCCAAATACGTGGGCATTGAGTACCAGAACACCAAAAAGCTGGCTAGCGGCAACGTAGTATCCAACAACGAGCTGGCCCTCTCGGAAGCTAAACTAGACAAGGCCCGGGCAGAAGTTGACCTGGCTAAGACCCACCTGGGATTCACCACCATTCGGGCGCCGTTTACCGGCATCATGGACCACTTCCAGGCCCGGCTAGGCTCCCTGGTAGACGAGGGCGACCTGCTCACCACCTTGTCGGATAACAGCAAGATGTGGGTGTACTACAACGTGCCCGAAGCCGAGTACCTGGCCTACCAGGCACACGCCAAATCCAACGACAAAGCCGCGCACGTGCGCCTGCGCATGGCCAACAACGAGGTATTTGACCAGACCGGCGTAGTGCAAACTATCGAGGCCGACTTCAACAACGAAACCGGCAACATTGCCTTCCGGGCCACTTTCCCTAACCCTAAAGGCCTGCTGCGCAACGGCGAAACGGGCTCGGTGTTGATGACGGTGCCCCTGAAAAACGCCCTCATAATCCCGCAGAAAGCCACCTTCGAGGTACTGGAGAAGAAGTACGTGTTTGTGGTGGGTAAAGACAACGTAGTGCACCAGCAGGAAATCGGCATTGCCTCGGAAATGCCCGACCTGTACGTCATCAAATCCGGCATCACGGCCAACGACCGGATTATGCTCGAAGGCCTGCGCAAAGTGAAGGACGGCGACAAAATAGCCTCCACGTTCACCGCCCCGCAGGGCGTCATCTCGCACCTGAAAGTATCTGCGGAGTAGGACACAGCCTGAAATAGCCTTTCGTGCTGCGCAGAGCCAACGCATTTCCCCGCCTTGTTTTCCCAATTGAGGTAGCCTGAGACAGACGTGCTCCGGCTCCGCTCGGCATGACCTTTTCCACGAAAAGAACAGCCATTCTATGTTCAGTAAATTCATTCGACGGCCGGTTTTCGCCATCGTCATTTCGGTGTCCATCCTGCTGATGGGGGCGCTGGCCATCTTTCAGCTGCCCACCTCGCAGTTCCCGGAAATCTCGCCCCCGCTGGTGATGGTGAGTGCCTCGTACCCCGGGGCCAGCGCCAAGGTACTGACCGAGTCGGTGCTGATTCCGCTGGAGCAGGCCGTAAACGGCGTGCCCGGCATGAAGTACATGACCTCCGACGCCGTATCGGCCGGTGAGGCCAACATTCAAATTGTATTTAACCTGGGCACCAACCCCGACCAGGCCGTGGTGAACGTGAATACTCGCATTGCGCAGGTGCTCAACCGCCTGCCGTTGCTGGTGCAGCGCGAGGGCGTGATTGTGAACCGCGTGGTGCCGAACATGCTGATGTACGTGAACTTGTACTCGAAAGACAAGAACACGGACATGAAGTACCTGTTCAACTTTGCCGGGGTGAACATGATTCCCGAGCTGCAGCGCCTCAACGGCATTGGCCGGGCTAGCATCCTGGGCAGCCGGCAGTACGCCATGCGCGTGTGGCTCAAGCCCGACCGGATGCGGGCCTACAATATCTCCGTCGACGACGTGATGAAGGCCCTGGAAGAGCAGAGTGTGATTGGCTCCCCGGGTCGTATCGGCCGGGCCGATGGCAAAAGCGCCCAGTCCCTGGAGTACGTGCTCAGCTACCAGGGCCGCTTCAACGACGTGGAGCAGTATAAAAACGTGATTCTGCGGGCCAATTCCAACGGGGAAAGCCTGCACCTGCGCGACGTGGCCAACGTGGAACTGGGCTCGGAATACTACGACATCTACTCCAACCTGAACCAGTATCCCTCGGCGGCTATTGTGCTCAAGCAAACCTACGGCTCCAACGCCTCGGACGTAATTAAAGAAGTGAAGGCCAAGCTGGAGGAGCTCAAGAAAACGAGCTTCCCGCCCGGCATGGACTACAAAATCACCTACGACGTGTCGAACTTCCTCGACGCCTCGATTGAGAACGTAATCCACACCCTGCGCGACGCCTTCATCCTAGTGGCCCTGGTGGTGTTCCTGTTCCTGGGCGACTGGCGCTCCACGCTGATTCCGGCCCTGGCCGTGCCCGTGTCGTTGGTGGGCTCCTTTATGGCCATGCAGGCTTTCGGGCTCACCATCAATATGATTACGCTGTTCGCTCTGGTGCTTTCGATTGGTATCGTGGTGGACAACGCCATTGTGGTGATTGAGGCCGTGCACGCCAAGATGGAGGAAGACCACCTCTCGCCCTACAACGCGGTGCGCCTGGTGGTGGGCGAAATCAGCGGGGCCATCATCGGCATCACCATCATGATGACGGCGGTGTTTATTCCGGTGTCGTTCATGAGCGGTCCGGTGGGTATTTTCTACCGGCAGTTCTCCATCACCATGGCCACGGCCATCGTTATTTCGGGCTTGGTGGCCCTCACGCTTACGCCGGTGCTCTGCGCCATGATCCTGAAAAACCACCACGGCCAGCCCAAGAAGCAGACGCCCCTGCAGCGTTTCTTCGACTGGTTTAACCGTGGCTTCGAAAAGCTGACCAACGCCTACACCGGCCTGCTGCAGCGCATCGTGGCCAACCGCGTGGTCACCTTCGTGATGCTCATTGCCTTTGGGCTGGGCATCTGGGCCATTGCGGCCAAGCTGCCGGCCGGCTTTATCCCCAGCGAAGACCAGGGCCTGATTTACGCCATTGTGCAGACGCCACCGGGCACCACCCTGGAGCAAACCAACGCCGTGTCGCAGCGCCTCGCGGGGCTGGCCAAGGACATTCCCGGCGTGGCCAACATTTCTTCTCTGGCTGGCTACGAAGTGCTGACGGAAGGCCGCGGCTCCAACGCCGGTACCTTGCTGCTCGACCTGAAGCCGTGGTCGAAACGCAAGGAGTCCATTGCCGAAATCATCGAACACCTAGAGGAAAAGGCCCGCGAAATTCCGGGCGCGACCATCGAGTTCTTCGAGCCACCAGCAGTACCCGGCTACGGCGCGGCGGGCGGCTTCCAGCTGCAGCTGCTCGACAAAACCAACTCCGGCGACTACAAAGCCCTGGAACAGGTAAACAACGAGTTCATTGCCAAGCTCAAAAAGCGCAAGGAGCTGACCGGGGTTTTCACCTTCTTCTCAGCCAACTACCCGCAGTACGAGCTTAAGATTGACAATGACCTGGCCATGCAGAAGGGCGTGAGCATCGGCAACGCCATGAACACGCTGTCGGTGCTGGTGGGCTCTACCTACGAGCTGGGCTTCATCAAGTACCAGCGCTTCTTCAAGGTGTTTGTGCAGGCCTCGCCCGAGTACCGCAAGTTGCCCGAGGACGTGCTGAACATGTGGGCCAAGAACGACAAAGGCGAAATGGTGCCCTTCTCGGCCTTCATGAAGATTGTGAAGACCCAGGGTGCCAACGAAATCAACCGCTACAACATGTACACCACGGCCTCCATCCGCGGCGGCGCGGCCCCCGGCTTCAGCTCGGGCGAGGCCATCAAGGCGGTGCAGGAAGTGGCCCAGGATCTGCCCCACGGCTACGACATCGACTGGGGTGGCTTGTCGAAGGACGAAGTAGGCCGTGGTAACGAGTCGACGATTATTTTCCTGGTCGTGCTGGTATTCGTGTACCTGGTACTGGCCGCGCAGTATGAAAGCTTCCTGCTGCCGCTGGCCGTTATCTTCTCTCTCGTAGCAGGCGTGTTCGGGTCGTTCCTGTTCATCAAGATGTTTGGCTTGGCCAACGACATCTACGCTCAGGTGGGGCTGGTAATGCTCGTCGGGTTGCTGGGGAAAAACGCGGTACTGATTGTGGAATTCGCGGCCCTGAAGCACGAGGAAGGCATGAGCGTCCGCGACGCGGCCATCGAAGGTGCCCGGGTACGTTTCCGCCCCATCCTGATGACGTCCTTCGCCTTTATTGCCGGCCTGATTCCGCTGGTAGTAGCTACGGGTGCCGGCGCTATCGGCAACCGCACCATCGGCTCCTCGGCCCTGGGCGGCATGCTGTTCGGCACTGTGTTCGGGGTAATCATCATCCCCGGCCTGTACTACTTCTTCGGCACGCTGGCCGGCAACAGCAAACTGATTCGGGACGAAAACGAAGCCCCCATCCTCGAAGGCGTAGAGCCCCGCGTGCAACTGGAAGAAATGGAGCCTTATGCTTAAGAAACGCTTGTATAACTACCTGGGCGCAGCAGGCCTGGCCCTCGCGGTAGGAGCCTGCAAAACGCCCCAGCTGGCCGTAAAAAAAGAAAACCGCGCGGTGCCCGTGAGCTTCACGGGCGCCGCCCCGGACTCGGCCAGCAACACCGGCAAGGTGCGGTGGCGGGAGTTCTTCACCGACCCCAACCTCGTTGCTCTTATCGACACGGCCCTGCAGCGCAACCAGGAGCTGAACATCACCCTGCAGGAAATTGACATTGCCCGCCAGGAAGTGCGCGCCCGTAAGGGCGAGTATCTGCCCACGGTAGGTCTGGGCGTGCAAGCCGCCGCCGACCGGGTGGGCCGCTACACCCTGCAGGGTGCCACGGAGGAAAACGTACCCATCCACGAAAAGCCCACCCCCGACCCACTGACGAACTTCCAGGCCGGGGCGTTTGCCTCCTGGGAAGTGGACATCTGGCACAAGCTGCGCACCGCTAAACAGGCGGCTACCAACCGCTACCTGGCGTCGGTAGAAGGTCGGAACTTCACCGTGACCAACCTGGTAGCGGAAATTGCCACCTCGTACTACGAGCTGCTGGCCCTCGACAACCAACTGGCCATTCTGCAGCAGAACATCGGCATTCAGACCAACGCGCTGAAGGCCGTGCGCCTGCAGAAAGACGCAGCCCGGGTGACGGAGCTGGCCGTGCAGCGCTTCGAGGCCCAGGTGCAGAACACCACCAGCCGCCAGTACCTGATTCAGCAGCGCATTACGGAAACGGAAAACCGCATCAACTTCCTGGTGGGGCGCTACCCGCAGCCGGTGGCACGCAACGCGCAGAACTTTACGGACCTGGTGCCCAAGGCCGTGCAAACCGGCGTGCCGGCCCAGTTCCTGCAAAACCGCCCCGACATCCGGCAGGCCGAGCAGAACCTGACGGCCGCCAAGCTCGATGTACAGGTGGCCCGCGCCAACTTCTACCCGCGCCTGAGCATTGATGCGGGGCTTGGGCTGCAGGCCTTGAAGCCCGGGCTGCTGCTGAATGCGCCGGAGTCGATGCTGATCATGCTGGCGGGCAATGTGGCGGCTCCGCTCATCAACAAGAACGGCAT
This sequence comes from Hymenobacter lutimineralis, assembly GCF_008271285.1. Lineage (NCBI taxonomy): Bacteria > Pseudomonadati > Bacteroidota > Cytophagia > Cytophagales > Hymenobacteraceae > Hymenobacter > Hymenobacter lutimineralis. The sequence continues at coordinate 160,994 of NZ_VTHL01000001.1, forward strand.
CAAAGCCCTGTACTACTCGGCCAACGCGCGGCAAACCCAGGCCGTGTACAACTACGAGCGGACCATCCTGAATGGCTACATCGAAGTTGCCAACCAGCTGGCCAACATCAGCAACCTACAGAACAGCTACGAGGCTAAGGCTCGGGAAGTACAGGCGTTGAACACCTCCATTAATATCTCCAACAGCCTGTTCAATTCGGCCCGCGCCGACTACACCGAAGTGCTCTTCACCCAGCGCGACGCCCTGGAATCAAAGTTTGATTTGATTGAAACCAAGATGCAGCAACTCAACGCCTCGGTGAACGTGTACCGGGCCCTGGGCGGCGGCTGGCAATAAACAGTGAACTGTGCTACCGGCACGGGGTATCGGCTGAGACAACCAGCTGGTACCCCGTGCCGGTTTTGTATGGGTGGCTGCCGAGGTTTTCGGCAGCGCAGCGTTTACCTAGCGTCTTCGCTCGGCCGCCGTATCTTCCGGCCATGACCGTACTTTTTCAGCTGGTTCCGGTGCTTGTGCTGCTGGGCCTGGGCATGGGCTACAGCTACCGGGCCCGCAAGCTCACGGGCGCCGCCGTCTGGACGGGTGGGGCCGTGGGCCTGCTTATTTTTCTGGGTGCCGGCTACCTGGGCCTGGGCTTGCTGGCGCTGTTTTTTGCTCTGGGCACGGCAGCCTCCGCCTGGCGGGTAGCCGATAAACGCCGACTGGGGTTGGCCGAAGAAAACCGCGGCCGGCGCACGGCCGGGCAGGTACTGGCCAACGCCGGCGTGGCCGGGCTGCTGGGGCTCTTGAGCTGGCTGTTTCCGCAGTTTAGCGCCCTGGGCTTACTCATGCTGGCGGGCAGCTTTGCCGCCGCTACGGCCGATACCCTGGCCTCGGAGCTGGGCAACGTGTACGGCACCCGGTACGTGAACATCCTCACTTTCCGGCCCGACACGCGGGGCGAGAATGGGGTGGTGAGCCTGGAAGGCACGGCCCTGGGAGCCGCCGGGAGCGTGGTGCTGGCGGCCATTTACTGCTTAACGGCGGGCTACGGCCCCTGGCTGTGGTGGCTGCCGCTGGCCGGCACGGTAGGCAACCTGACGGATTCGGTGCTGGGTGCCACGCTAGAGCGGCGGGGCATCCTGTCCAACAATGTAGTAAACCTGCTGAATACCCTGGCGGGGGCCGGCACCGTGGCCGCATTATGGTTCGGGCGCGCACTGCTTTAAGGCTGTACCGCTAAGCCGGGTTTCAAACTCCCACTACGGCCTGACCACGTCATTGCGGGCTTAGCGCAGCAAAAACAAGTCATCAAGGCCCAGGGGGCGCCGGCTGGTGTAGCCTTCCGCAAACTGCACCCCAATGTAGCTGCCCAACTCCCGGTTGCGGGCGGCCAGCACGCCCAGAAAGTCGGGGGTGGATATGTAGGTGCTGATTTCCTCCGACTGGTACTCCGGGTGGTAAAACTGGCTGCGGAAGGCGGTGAGGGCCGCCAGCTTCTGCTCCCAGAAGGCGGAAATATCTACCACAATATCCGGCCGGACGTAGCTGTTGTGGATGGCCTGAAGCAGGAGCCGGGGCCGCCAGGGCGCCTGCGGCTCGCCTTCCCATTGGGTCTGGACTTTGGGTAAACCCGCCAGGAAGGCAGCGTCATGCACCAGGTCGGCGGCGCGGCCGTGGTCGGGGTGCCGGTCGATGTTGGGATTGGTAAGAATCAGCTCGGGCCGGAAGCGGCGAATTACCTCAATGATGCGCCGCTGATGCTCTTCATCGTTGCGAAAAAAACCGTCGCGCATGCGCAGGTTCTCGCGCACGTGCAAACCCAGAATGCGGGCAGCTTCGGCGGCTTCCTCGTCGCGCAGCTCAGCCGAGCCGCGGGAACCCAGCTCGCCCCGGGTCAAGTCAACCACGCCTACTTTCCGCCCGGCAGCCGCATAGCGCAGCAGGGTGCCCGCGCAGCCTAGCTCGGCATCATCGGGGTGGGCAGCCAGCATGAGCAGATCAAGCTTCTGGGAGTTAGCCATCAGGAAGCGCTGCTAGGGGAAGCGGACGCCCGGGCAACCCGGATGGGCCGCACTTCCAGGAGCTGGTTGTGGCGCACATCGAAAACGTACCCAAACACCCGCACGCCAACCGGGAGGTGGGGGTGGCGGTGCACCCGCGCCAGGTCCTCGACCACGGCCTGGCGCAGCTCAGGGAAGGATGCGGGTGCCCCCGTAACGATAACCGGGGCCTTGTCGGATAGAGCAGCGGCTAGCATTTCATCCGAGAGGCGCATGCCGCAATCGGTGTGCTGGATGAGAAACCACTCGCGGGTGCCCAGCACCTGATGCGAAAGGAGAAGGGCCTGCAGGGTTTCGTCGGTGACGCGGCCCCCGGCGTTGCGCAGGACGTGGGCACTGCCTTCGGGCACCCCCAGCAGGCGCGTGGGGTCGAGGCGGGCATCCATGCAAGTAAGAATGGCAAAGCGGCGGGTGGACACAGCTGAAGAGTTAGGCTAAGGAAAGAAAGCACCACCTGCTACCGGAATAGAAGGGAAGCAATGAGTAGCGTGATGAAGATATTGAAGGTTTGGGCCAGGAGGAAGGCGTAAAGGGGCTTCTTGTTTTCGTGCTTAAACAAGTCCTTGAAGTTGGTTTCCAGCCCGATGCTGGTGAAGGCCAGGGCAAACCAAAGGCCCTGGGCGCTTTTCAGCCCACCCTTCACGGCCTCAGTGGTTTCGGGCGAAAGCACGAAGGAAAATAGCAGGGAAGCGGCCACAAACCCCAGCACGAACTTGGGGAACCGCTCCCAAATCACGCCCAGCGTTGGTTTGGTATCGGGCTCGGCGGCGTTGGGGTGGCTGGTGTAGGTCCAGTACATGGAAATGGCAAAGGCGGCCGCGCCCAGCAGCACATTCTGCGAAAACTTCACAATGGTGCTGATTTTCAGAGCCTCTTCGCCCACCAGCGTACCAGAGGCCACTACCGCGCCGGTGGTATCGATGCTGCCCCCCAGCCAGGCCCCCGTTACTTCCTGGGAGAGGCCCAGCCAGTGCGCCGCGTAGGGCATGAGGAGCATCATCGGAATGGCGGTGATGAGGACCAGGGAAATGACGTAGGACAGCTTCTTGCCGTCGCCCTTGATGGCGCCCGAGGTAGCAATGGCCGCCGACACCCCGCAGATGGATACGGCACTGGCAATCATCATCGTCAGCTCCTCATCCACCTTCAGCTTGCGGCACAGCCAGAACGCGAAGTACCACACCGACAGCACCACCACCAGGGCCTGCACCAGCCCGAGGGAGCCGGCCTTCAGAATATCGGTGAAGATGACGTTGGTGCCCAGCAGCACCAGCCCGATTTTCACGAACAGCTCCGTCGTGAGCGTGGTCCGCAGCCAGTCGGGCAGGCGGAAGAGGTTGCCGATGAGCAGCCCGGCCAGCAAGCTGAAAATAACGGCCTCTAACCCTAGGTTACGCGCCGTTTTGCTACCCGCCGCTACCAGGGCCACCAGGGTAAGCAAATACACCGTGGGAAATCCAAGCGCGTACTGCTGCAACGGTCGGTTGGTAAGCCAGGCGCCCACGGCCGCTACTGCTGCCAGGTACCCAAACTGGGTTAAAATCAGCAGCAGGTTGGCGGGGCTAAGCACTTTGCCGGTCAGGTCGGCGGCGGTATCCCAGTTGAACACCGGTACGGCAAACGGCAGCCCCGATAAAGAAAGCCCGATTAGCAGGGCGCCGAGCACCACGACCACCCAGTCTTCGTGCAGGGTGAAGGAGGTTTTAACAGGAGCAGTTTTAACGGCAGTTGACATAGAAAAGAAGCGTCGAAGGCAAATGAGAGAGGTTAACGGTGGGGTAGCGCCGGCGCGGCGCTTTCCTGGTAGAGTGGGGGCGGAGCCAGGTGGAAGATGTCCCGCAGGGCGCGACTGGCGGCGTGGTACCCACACATGCCGTGCACGCCCCCGCCGGGTGGGGTAGCCGAGGAGCATAGGTACAGCCCCGCCTGGGACGTGCGGTAGGGCGAGGCCCGCAAGGCTGGCCGGGTAAAGAGCTGGGTGAGGTCGAGCAGACCGCCGTTGATGTCGCCACCCACGTAGTTGGGGTTGTGCGCTTCCATTTGCGCGGTATTGAAGGTGTGGCGGCCGATAATTCGCTCCCGGAACCCCGGGGCAAACCGCTCAATCTGCAACTCAATGGCCGTGGTCATGTCCTGGGTCGAGCCGTTGGGCACGTGGCAGTAGGCCCAGGCCGTGTGCTGGCCGGCCGGGGCGCGGGTAGCATCGAAGAGGCTTTGCTGGGCCAATAGCACGAAGGGCTTCTCGGGGTGTGCGCCGCCGGCAGCCGCCTTTTCACTGGCCGCAATTTCTTCCAGGGTACCGCCCAGGTGCACCGTGCCGGCCTGGCGGCAGCCCTCGGCAGTAAAGGGAATCGGGGCATCCAGTGCCCAGTCTACTTTGAACACGCCCATGCCGTAGCGGTAGCGCCGCAGCTGCCACTGGTAAATGCCCGAGAGCTTGTGCCCGGCCATTTGCAGGAGTTGGGCCGGCGTCACATCCAGCAGCACGGCCTTGGCGGCCGGCAACTGCGCCAACGACCGGACGAAGGTGCCGGTTTCTATCTGCCCACCCAGGGCCCTGAAGTGGGCAGCCAGGGCATTGGCAATAGACTGAGAGCCGCCTTTGGGCAAAGGCCAGCCCTTGCGGTGGGCCGCCGCCAGCAGCACCAGGCCAATGGCGGAGGTCGTCAGATTTTGCAGCGGCTGAATGGCGTGGGCCGCCATACCCGCCAGCAGCCCGCGCGCTTCCCGGGTCTGGAAACGGTTGGCGAGCAGCGTAGCGGGCTGCAGGGCCGAGAAACCAAACCGGGCCAGATCCAGCGGATGCTTCGGAAAGCGCAGCGGGGCCAGCACATCGTTGGCAATGCGAGGCCAGCTGGCTACTACGGGCGCCAACAGCTGCTGGTAGGCCTGCTCATCAACGCCCAGGCTATGGGCCGTGTCGGCCAGGGAGTTGACCACCATGGCAGCCGTACCGTCGTCAAACGGGTGCGCGGCGGCTACCGGCGGGGTGATGTACTCCAGCCCGTATTGAGCCAGGGGCAAGGTCTGGAAATAGGGCGAGGCTGCCGCCAGCGGGTGAATGGCTGAGCAGATGTCGTGGTGGAAGCCGGGCAAAGTCAGCTCGGCCGTGCGTAGGCCGCCGCCCAGCTGGTCCTTGCCTTCAAGCAAGAGCACCGACAAGCCAGCCTGCTGCAGCACAATGGCCGCCGCCAGCCCGTTCGGGCCCGAGCCCACCACTACCGCATCATACTCAGGATTACGCATCAGCTTTTAGTATTGGCCGGCCGACAGCGTCGATTCCGACAAGGTGTATTTTCGATCTACGCGCTCCAGTACGACGTAGAGAGAGTCTTTCCACTCGTTGAGGCCGCGCAGCACCACGTGCCGGCCCCCGTCGGTGGTGCGGTAAGTTAGCGTCATTCGGTCACGCTGCTCGGGTTTCTGCTCGGCTTTGATGCCCCGCTGCCGCCGCGTGCTCAGGGCCCGGGCGTCGATTTTTTGGGTTTCGTCGCCGATGCGGTCCTGGGCCTCCAGGCTGATCCAGCTGGCCAGAGAAGCCTGGTATTGCGCCTGCTGTTGGGCCTCTTTGCCGCCTACGTAGCTGCCCCCATAGTCGCCGCCGTAGCCGTTGCTGTGGCTGGCCGGGATGCTGCTGCCCCGCACCTGGGCCGTTGCTTTTTCCTGCTCACGGCGGCGGCCTCGCTCGTCTTTGCCGGTGCGCACTTTGCTTTGCAGGTAGAGCGTGCGGGTTTGCGGGTCAGCATCATAGTAAAATACGCGCTGCCCGCCCGCCAGACCGGTGGTTTCAAAAGTGCGGTTTATGTCGCGCATGGCCGCGCCGCCGCCGTTGGAGAGGTCGAGCTTGTGCGGCCGGTTTACTTTGTAGGTAAAACTAGTCCACTTCTCGAAGGTGGCCTGCTGCCAGCGCACACTGTCGAGCGGAGAGTAAGGCAGCACCTGCCCGTTGAGGCGAAACTCGGCCACGTTGTAAAGTCCGCGCAGCTCAGCAATGCCCTTTTGGGCCGGCTGCTTGTAGGGGTCGAAGGTGAAGTTGAGGTATTCGAGGTAAGTCAGGTACCCCAAAAAGATGCCGAAAGTAGCCACCTTCAGTCCCAGGCGGGTAAAGCGCAGCCAGTTTTCCCGGAACGTAGGGTAATAGTGCTGGGGTACGGTGTACTGCTCCCGAATGAGGAGGTTGTAGAGGTTGGGAATGTCCTGCACCATCAGAAAGGCCGCCAACAGCACAAAGTAGGAGCTGTACACGTGCACGCCGCCGTCGTAGGCAAAGTTTACGAACACAATGTCGCCTAGGGCGCCTAGCAGCAGGGCCGCTCCCAGGAACGTGGTGCGCCGGAAAAACAGCATGGCCCCGGCCAGCACTTCCACCACGCCCGTAAACACCTGGTACCAGGGCACAATACCGATTTGCAGCCAGAAGATTTTCTGGGCCGTCATGTCGCCAAAGTCACTGTTGAGGAGGCCAAGGGACGGGTAGGGCATCTGGGTGGGAAATACCTTGGTGAAGCCGAACCCGATGATGCCGATGCCGGCCCGGAAGCGTACAATCACGCGCAGCCAGTAATAAAGCACCTCGTATTCTTCCTTTTTGCGGGAAAGCAGCGTCCAGATCAGTCCAATTACCAGCGAAATGCCCAGGGCAATAAACCACTTGTCGTAGCCCAGCAAGGCCGGCGTGCCGTCTTCGGCTCCGCCCCGCAGAAAGAACGTGGGCGAGAACCGGGCAATGTCGTACACGTCGCGGTAATGTCCGTGCAGCCAGTCGATGGTGAATAGGTTCTTGTACCAGCCCAGGTCGCTGGGCAAGGACATGAGCACGAAAAATGGGAAGGCTACTCTGAAAAGTACGCGCTGCCAGGGTTTCCAGGGCTGGCGGTTGGCAGTAGCTTTAGTGGGCGGCGCGTAGCCGGAGCGGGTGGCTGGGGCTATCAGGGTGTCGGGGGCCGGCGCGACGGTGAAAGAAGTAGTAGACATAGCAGTAGTCGTTTCAGGTGAAGAGAACCTAGAGCTTCAGGCCTCCGCGGCGGCCGGTTTTGGTGGCTTCCTCGAGCAGGTATTTCTTGTCGCGCTTTTCCAGCACCACCTGCAGGTCGCGGCCCTGCTCGTCGGTGCCCCTGAGCGTGAGGGTGCGGGCGTCGGGGCGGGTGAGGTGCAGGGTTAGCTTGCCTGGGCCTTCCAGCGGGTTGCGGTTTTGCAAAGTCAGCGTCTGCCCATCGGGGCTGAGCTGGTAGGCGTAGTAGTGGCGGCCGGCCGCCCCGGCATACTCGAAGTTGCGGTCGGCGTCCTGGGCGTGAATGGCTTCGGTGTTGGTGCGGTCCAGTACCACGGGCTGGTTCGAGCGGACGCTAAGCGTGTTCCACTTCTCCAGCACCACATCCTGCCAGCGTTCCGGGTCGGTGGCCGAGTAGGGGCGCACCTGGCCCGCCAGCCGGAACTCACGCACATTGTAGAGGCCCGCGGCATTGGGTAGGCCCGTCGCGGCGGGGTAGTGGTAGGAGCCGCGCTGGTAAGCCGCGTAGGTTTTTGCGCCATACACGGCCACAAACAGCAGCACGAAGCCCCACTTCAGCCCCTGCCGCGTGGTGCGCTTCCAAGCCTCGGGCAGCTGCAGCCGGAAGCGGTTGGGTACGGCCGGGCGCTCCAGCGTGAGCAGGTCGTTCACGCGGCGGGCATCGTACCAAAGCACCAGCAAACCCAGCGCAATCAGGTAGAAGCTGTACACGTACTCGCCGCCCTCATAAGCCAGGTTGGAAAGAAACACGTTGCCCAGAAACGACAAGCTGAGAAACGCCCCGATGCTGGCCGTGCGGCGGTTCAGCAGCAGCAGGGCCGCCGTAATTTCCACCAGCCCCAAAAACGACTGGTAGGAAGGCACAATGCCCAGGCTCAGCGCAAAAATCTTCCAGTTGCTCAGGTCCCCGTAATGCGTGTTCAGGTGGCTGAGCGAAGGCGGCGGGGCTTGCAGCGGAAAGAACTTCAGGAAGCCGTAGGCCAGCAGGGCCGCCGCCAGCCGGTAGCGCACCAGCACGCGCAACCAGTAGTAAAGCGTGTTGTATTCCGTGCGCTGACGGTCGAAAAAGCTCCAGATGATGGCGCCCACCACAGCTACCAGTGCCACCACGGCCCAGTTCACGAAGGAGTCGGGCCCGTTGAAAACGCGGGGGGAGTAATGCGCCAGCCGGAAAATGTCCCCGAACGAAAAGCCGTGCCAGTTGGCGGCTACGTCGCGGTAGTATTTCCAGTCGAGGGGCAGTATCTGTAGGAAAAAGTACAGGAAGGCCAGGCGGAACACCGCTTTTTCGAACTCCGACCACGGCGCCTCGGCGGTTGGAGAGGGCGCTGTTATGGGCAAGCCAGCTACGGAGGCCGGCGCGGCGGGTGAAAGGGTTGTGCTCATGGGAGTAGTGGTGTGAGGTAGCAGAAAATTCAATTCCTGTGTTTGGGAATTGTCATGCTTCATCTGGCGTCCGCGGAGCCGAAGCATCTCTACCGCTTCGTTCAAGCTAAATCGTTCGGTAGAGATGCTTCGACTTCGCTCAGCATGACGTTCTGAATAGAATTCTAATAGCGGCCTAGTAGCCCTCGTTCTGTTTCAGGGCCGCATCTACCTGGAGCTGGCTGATAGGAATAGGCAGCACCAAGCGGAAGCTGGGCAGCGGAGCGTTGACATCCAGCGGGTCTTTGAAAAGCGCCGTGGCGCGGCCCGTGCGAACCAGGTCAAACCAGCGGTGGGGCTCCAGGGCAAACTCCAGTCTCCGCTCTTGCTCAATGGCGAGCAGCACTTCCTCCGGAGTGGCGGCCGGGCTGGCTTCCAGCCCGGCCCGGCCGCGCACCGCGTTCAGGTCGGCCAGAGCCTCGGGGAGCTTGCCTTGCTGGGCCAGGGCTTCCGCCCGAATCAAGTACAGCTCGGCAATGCGGAAAATGTAGCTGGGGTCGGAGCCGGGGCTGCGGTAGTAGAGGTTGCCGTACCAGGTGGTATTGTTCACGGCGGCAATCAGCGCGCTACGTCCATTGGCGGCATTGTTGGGCTCCGTGGTCAGCAACGAAACCAGGGCTTGGTTGGGGGCCCATTGGCGGGTGCCGCCGTTCACGGTGGGCTGCCACTGCCCGCGGTGGCCGTTCACTTCGGTAGTACCGTTGTAGAACAGCTCAAACACCGATTCGCGGGTGCCGCGCACGTTGCCCGTAAACCAGGCGTTGAAGGGCGCTACCAGCTGGTAGTTAGCGTTGTCGCTGATGAGGCGGGTGGCGTATTCCTCGGCCAGGGCCCAGTTCTGCTGGTACAGGTATAGCCGGGCTTTCAGGGCCCACACCGTTTTGCGGGTGGCCCGGTACCGGTCGTTGGTAGCTACGGTGGCCGGGTTGGGCAGCAGCGGCTCGGCGGTTTCCAGGTCGCGGAGCACCTGGGCGTAGGTTTCCGCCTGAGTAGCCCGCGGTATGCCCTGGTTAGCCGTAGCCGATAAGGTAGGCTCCGTGATAATGGGCACCCCGCCGAAGGTGCGGGCTAGGTCGAAATAAGCCAGGGCGCGCAGGAAGTAAGCCTCGCCCACGTACTGATTGCGCAGGGCCTCCGTCAGCAGCGGGTCCGTCACGGCGGGCACTTTGCTGATGACGTGGTTGGCGCGGTTGATGGTCACGTAAATGGCCGACCACACGGTGCTGATAGTCGAGTTATCGGCCCGCACGTTGTGGTTGATGAACTCCTGCACCTGCGACTGGGTGCCCGTCCACTGCACGTTGTCGCCGGTGAGGTAGCCGATGCTCTGGAAGCTGGTGCCGTAGTAGCCGCCGCTGGCCAGGGCGCTGTACACCCCGTTCAGGGCCGTCGCCGCCGACTTCTGGTCGGTCACGGTTAGGTCATCGGCAATGGATTCGCGGGGCTCTACATCCAGAAAGTCCGCGCACGCCGATACGCTGAAGGCTACGGCTATGGAAGCGAAAAAAGCGACGGTTTTTAAGTAGGCGGTAGACATGATGATGCTGGTTTCTGGTTTTTTGGTTCCGGAATGCTGGGCGGTAACTCGCGGCAGAAGCCTTCCGAAGAAAGAGTTAGAAAGTAGCGCTGATGCCTATCTGCAGGCTGCGCGGCTGCGGGGGAGTGCCCAGGTCGATGCCCTGCTGGTTGGCGTCGCTGCTGGCCGCCGACTCGGGGTCGAGGCCGGAGTAGTTGGTGAGCAAGGCCAGGTTGGTGCCCTGGGCGTACACCCGAATGGAGCTGCCGTGCAGGCCCCGGGTAAGGCGCTCGGGCAGGGTGTAGCCCACACTCACGTTGCGCAGCCGAATGAACGAGCCGTCTTCCAGCCAGCGGCTGCCCCCATCGAGGTAGTTGTTCACGTTGATGCCATCGGGGCGGGGCACGTCAGTTTGGTCGCCAGGCCGCTGCCAGCGGTCCAGGTTGCTGGCGAAGATGACGCGGGCTTCGTCGCGGGCCCCGCCGCCTTCCCCAAAGAAGCGGTTGTGGTTGTACACCTTATTGCCGTACTGGAAGGCCACCAGCACACTGGCGTCGAAGCCCCGGTACGTGAAGGTGTTGTTCAGGCCGCCAAAGAACTTGGGCCAGATGCTGCCCACAATTTGCCGGTCGGCGGCCGTAATCTTCCCGTCGCGGTTCACGTCATCGTACACGGCGTTGCCCGTTTCTGGATCTACCTCCAGCTGCTTGTACACCCAGAACGAGTACAGGGGGTGGCCTTCCTGCTGCAGAATCAGGTCGCGGCTGCCGAATTTGGTGGGCGTGGCCAGCTTTTCGATGTTGTTGGCGTTGCTGGCAATGTTGAAGCTGGTATTCCAGCTGAAATCGGCCTGCCGCACGTTCACGGTGTTGAGGGCAAACTCCACCCCCTTGTTGCTCACTTCCACGGCATTAGCCCAGTAGTAGGGGAAACCGGTGGTGGCGGGCTTCGTGAGCTGAATCAGGCCGTTCTTGGTGTACTTGTAGTACGCGTTGAATTCCAGGGCCACGCGTCCGTCCCAGAAAGCTACGTCCACGCCCACGTTGGCCTGGGAGGTTTGCTCCCATTTCAGGTCGGCATTGGCCAGCTGCTGGGGTGCAATGCCGGCCGCGCCCAGGTAGTTGGCCCCACCGTTCCACAGGCCCCGGGCCGCGAAGTTGCCGATGCCGTTCTGGTTGCCCGTCAGCCCATACGAAGCCCGCAGCTTCAGGTCGCTGAGCACGGGCACGTCACGCAGAAAGCTTTCCTGCTTCACGCGCCAGGCGGCGCCCACGCTCGGGAAGTAGCCCCACTGATTTTTCTTGCCGAAGCGGGAGGAGCCATCGGCCCGGAAGCTCACGTTCAGCAGGTACCGGTCGTCGAAGTTGTAGTCTGCCCGGCCGAAAAAGGAGGCCAGCCGGTAGCCCGACCAGTTCCGGGTACTGCTCGTGACGGAGGCGGCCGATATTTCCTTAAAGGCATTGTTGGGGAAGCCCGTGCCTTGGGCAAAGGTGCGGCCGTTTGTGTCGCTCTGCAGGCCCTGGCCCAGGAGCAGCCCCAGGCCGTGCTTGCCAAACTGCTGCCGGTAGTTGAGCGTGTTTTCGTTGAGCAGGGAGGTGTACTGCGTGACACTAGACGTAGCCAGACCGCCTACGCCGGCTCCCGCAATCAGCAGCGTGTTCCAGTACTCTTCCTCGTCGTAGTTGTTGTAGTCCACGCCGAAGCTGGTGCGAAACTTCAGAGTGGGCAGCAGCTGCACGTCGCCGTACAAGTTGCCGATGTAGCGCAGGCTAGTGGAGTTGACGTCGTAGTTGTTGATGAGCAGCTCCACATTATCGAAGCTGGCGCGGCCGACCAGCCGCCCGTTGGCATCGTAGGGCGAAAGCAGGGTGGGCGTGTGCAAGGCGGCCTGCAGCAAGCCGCCCGCGGGGCCGTCCCCGGCGCGCCCTTCGTTGCGGTACGTGCGCGAAAAGGAGTTGCTGACGCCAATCTGCACCCGGTCGGAAATCTGCTGATCAAGGTTCACCTTGAAGCTGGCGCGCTGAAAGTCGATGGGCCGCAGAATAGACTCCTGCTTGGTAAAGCCTCCGCCAATGTAGTAGCGGGTGCTGCTGCTGCCCCCAGTCACGGCTAGGTCGTAGTTCTGCAGACGGGCCGTGCGAAATATCTGCCTCAGCCGGTCGTAGGTAGGCTGCTCTTCCGGTAGCCCGCGGCCACCCTCCGAAACGGGGCGGTAGGGGCGGTTTTCATAGGTGTGCGGGGTAGAGCCGGTGGTATTCAGCCAGTTTTCGTTGACGAGTTGGGCATGTTCCGGCCCGGTAGCCAGGTCCCAGAGCTTGGCCGCCTTGGCCCAGCCCTGCGACACGTTCAAGCTCACCCGCGGCTTTTGGTTGTAGCTGCCGCGCTTGGTGGTGATGAGGATTACCCCGTTGGCACCCCGGGCCCCGTACAGGGCCGTGGCGTCGGCATCCTTGAGCACCTCCACGTTTTCAATGTCGGCCGGATTTAGGTCGGCAATGGGCGACGAGGCCTTCCCCCCGGTGCTGATGGTTTGCAGGCTGTTGTTGTTCATAAACACGCCGTCTACCACGTACAGCGGCGTATTGGAGCCGTTGATGGTGGTGGCCCCGCGCACCCGCACATTCACGGCCCCGCCCGGCACCCCGGAGTTGGAAGAAATCTGCACCCCCGAAACCTTGCCCTGGAGCTGCGCGTCGAAGCTGCCCACAGGTAGCTCTTTGGTATCGGTGGGGTCAACCTTCACGATGGAGCCCGTCAGGTTTTTGCGCTGCTGGGTGCCGTAGCCTACCACTACCACTTCGTTTAGCTGGCCCTGGTCCGGCACCAGGCGCACCGTCAGGCTGCCAGCTTGCCCGGCTTTGACTTCCTGGGACTTATAGCCGATAAAGGAAAAGATAAGCGTGGCGTTTTCTGGGGTTTCACTGAGGCTGAACTCCCCGTTCTCAGCCGTGGTAGTACCCGTAGCAGTGCCTTTTACCCGCACCGTCACACCGGGTAGGGCCTGGCCATTTTCGTCGAGCACCTTTCCGGTTACTGGCGTTACCGCAACCAGGTAGTGACCTAGCCGTGGAGCGCTGCTTGCCGACGGCGCCCCAACGGTACCCAGTGCCAGCACAATAGGAAGTAGAGAGTAGTTCATGAAAAGAAGAGAGGAAGGGTGTGATAGGGTCAGCCGAAGCATGCGCTGCCTGTTGCCATGCGCAGGGCTCCGCGCAAACCCCAACTGAGTTTTCGCGAGTAAGCCTGGTATGCCGGGTTACCGGATACTTTGAATTATCAGGTGTTCGGGAATGAAAGGATTTGGCTTGCGCTGCCGCTGAGCCTACCTACTCCCATATAGCTTTTGACTTGCATAGGGCAAGGGAAAGGCGGTATGAGGGCGTAAAGCGCAAGCAGTCAGCAGGCCGATGCCCGTGGCTGAGAAAATAGAACAATTACCAGGATAAGGGCTTGCTCATCGGTGCGCTCCAGAGGCGCTAAAGGGCCGGTTTTCCGTCTGGTAGGCTGCGGCAAGTACAGGTCGCAGCCGTAAACCCAGAGGAAGGTAGTGGACGGATTTTCCAGTTACAGACCTTAGTAGGAAACAGCGTGTCGGTAATCCGGGCTATAAGTAGCCGCCTGGAAAAAGTGCAATCCAGCTTGGCTTAGGCCACCCTGCAGCCGGACACCCCATGCTTGTCGGGAAGGTGGCTTACCTGGGTCAGGAAGCGGTGTGCCGGTATGCTGGCAGTTATGCGGCTCCCTGGCTGACGAACACAGCAGTTGCGCCGCAACAACACCGCTCTACCAACTCGGGAGTGGCGAAATAAGCAGCAGAAGGGCCAGTAAGGTTCATAGCAACTTGCTTTAATAGGACGAAGCCTTCATCGGTTTTCAGGGTTATCCCAGCGTACCGATGCGTAGCAAAGCCAGGTTCGTTTCTGCTTTGCGTACATCCCATCTTCTCTGTTTTGTAGAAGAGTAGTGCGACAAATGTAGAGGAGGATTCTTTTGAAATACAAGCCGTTTCCGGGCCCAAGACCCTGAGAAATGCCTCTTTAAGCCCTGAAAAGGGTACGTGTCAGACCTATTTTTCATAACTAAACTTTATACCCAAACCTGCCGATTCAGCCGTGTTCGAAGTCAGGCAGTCATTTTCAGAATCATGGCTGCACGACAACAATAATTGACTTCAATAGCCCTTATTCAGGCTTTTTACAGTTCCTCGTCGTGCAGATTCAGTTTTCACGCCACCCTAAACCAGTGAGAGACTATAGCTGGCAAACAGAATTCCTGTAAAATAACCTGTTGTTATTAGTTATAACTTAAAGTTATCAATACGACCTGCTAAAAATTTTTATAAAAAGTGTAAAAAAAGTCGCCAATTGCCTCAGTATGTCTAAGTGCGAGCGGCAGAGTGGCTGTGCTGGCTGAAACGATGGGCATAGAAAAAGCCCCAACCAGGGGTAGGGGCTTTGGATAAAAAAGAAAGTAGAGTGGGACCGGCTAGCGTACAAAGAAGCCTTTGGCTTCCCAAGCTGCCACATTCTGAGTTCGAACGAAACGGGTTTCAATGTGCCCCCAGGCATCCTGTTTGTACATAACAGTTTTGCCTTCCTCCCGCGTGTGGAGCGCCTGTAGTTGATCGGCATGTGAGAGAGCAGGCGCAGTGGTTTCAGCGGCTGCGCGAGGACGGGTACGTTTACTGGAAGTTGCCATAGGTACGCAACGTGGTGCTGCTTAAAAAGGGTTCATCAATAGCGCCGCCCGAAGCAGGTGGCGTGTCGGTTTCAGGGCCAGGCAAAGAACGCCAAATGCCCGCATTGTATTGAGTTAACAACAAAATAAACGGACCCTGAGCGGCGCTCAAGGTTGCAGGTTGCATAGCAAAAACCGCTGGCAACAGCCTGGGACCGGTTGGTCAGGTCCGACTATCAGATGCAAAAATGCCCTGGGAGAGTACCCAGGGCATTTTCATGAGCGGAGCAAGGCGCAGCAGTCCAACCAGCTTAGAAGTTGTAGAGAAGCTCCCGCAGGTTATAATCGGGAATGCCAGGGGTGTAGGGAGGGTAAAACTGGCCGTGGCGAGAGTACAGGCCATAAATAAACGTGCAGGGCTTCGAATAGAACTGCTGGTAGTCGTGCTCCGGCTGCGTAAGCCAGACGCTGGCTTTCCCTTCTCGGAGCTTAGCCTGCAGGTTCTCCATGGAGTAGGGCTGGTTTTGCGCGTCAATGGCTACCCAGCGGTGGTTGGAGTCAACGGCCAGCCAGCCCTTTTTGGTGAGAACTTCCGTAATGGCGTGACTAGGCACACCCGCGGTAGTCAGCTCCTGGAGCTTTGATAAGGCGGGCACATCGGCAAAGAGGGTTACGTGCCGGGTCTGATAACCCAGCTTCATAAATATCTTCTCCAGCACCCGGATGCGGTCGTAGCACAAGCCCAGGTGAGACGTGTACACGTCCTTGGGTTCCCGGGGCTGGCCCAGGGCAATGGCCACCCCCGTGATGGAGTGGGTGAGCACCACGTTTTGTGCCGCCTTAATCAGGGCCAGCTGCTGATCGTATGTTTGCGCCGAGGCCGGGCCCGAGGGAATACCCTGCAGGTAAAGCTGAATATACTGTTTGTCTTCGGCCGTTACGGTCTGGTCGATATCGTAGTAAGCCAATAGTGCTAGTCCGAGGCAAACCAACAGCAGAAACCCAATCAGCCAAGGCCTTCGGCGCTGCCGGGGTAAAAATTCTTTTGTTGATGGCAATAGGGTTGGGTGCTGCGTAAAGTCGGTCGGGATAATCTCCGAAGAGAATGCAAAAGTACGTTTTTAGGATAAGAAAAGCGTTGAGCCCACTTTTTGCCCAGTATACTCCGGCGGTTTACGTAACCGCACAAGCCATGGAAATCAGCTCTCATGCGTACATAAACTATACTATGCTTACTGTTGCCACCGCCATCCTGGAACAGAGCCGCCAGTATCTCTCAGGTGCCTAAAGCAGGATATAGGTAGCTGAATGCAGCCAACCATTGCCAGGCAGGAAGGAGTCTGACGGCTTGCTATTGCTTACAGGAAGGTATGGTAGCAATCGGCTACGTGGGTCTACTAGGTCGTGCGGGGGGAATTCCAGGTTGAACGAAGTAGTAGAGCCCTACACTAGCCAGTGGTCAAGGGGCGCAGTAAGCAAGCAGGACCAAGCGGGTATCTCGCACCCGAGCGTACTTTTACAACCGTGAGCAGCGCAGGTTCCATTACCACAGGCCCTGCCGCGGCGGGTCGGGGAGGCGCTCATACACGCGGTAGCCGTGCGGGGGCACCAGCAGCTTCGAGCCCGCGCCCAGGCGCAACACCTGTCCGCTGAACAGCTCCCGGTACACGCCCGGGGCCACGATGCCCAAGGCCAGCTCGTGGGGTTGGCTGTCGAAGTTTACGGCCGTGAGCACGGCGGCTTTGGCCTTGCGGCGCAGGAAGGCATACACTTTCGGGCTGCCGTCTTCCAGCTTCGCAAACTGGCTGCAGGCGTCGCCATTGCGTAGGGCGGGATGGCGCTTTTTTAGCTGGAGCAGCTTGGTATAGAAGTCCTGCAGCGGATAATCCCGCCACGGAATAGTGTCTTTGTCGAAAAAGCGCAGCCGCTTTTTAAGGGCTGCTTCCTGGCCGCTGTACACCATGGGAATGCCGGGCAAAAGCGCGGTGAGCACGGCCTGGGGCAGGGCATCCTTGCCCAGTCGCTCGTACTCGGTGCCGTCCCAGCTGTTGATGTCGTGGCTGCTGGTGAAATACATCAGGTAGGCGCTGGCCGGGTAGCGGCTCCGCTCCACGGCGCGGTAGGCATCCAGGGCTGCCAGCGGCTGCCGGCCCCGGCTGATGCTGTCGAGCAGGTAACGCATGCGCAGGGCATAGGTGGCGTCGAAGGCCTTTTCCAGCATACCGGTGTTGGGGTCAAACTCGCCTTTTTTGAGGAAGGGCGGGCTGTGCAGCTCGTCCCACTCGGCCAGCATGAACACGGGCTTCCGCTTTTCCAGGAGCTGGCGCGTCTGCACCCAGAAATCCATGGGCACCAGGCCGGCTACGTCGCAGCGGAAGCCGTCGAAGTCGGCCTCTTGCACCCAGTACGCCATGCTTTCCTGCATGTAGCGGCGCAGCTCTGGCTTGGAGTAATCGAGGTCGATGACGTCCTGCCAATCAGCGACGGGTGGCACGAACTGCCCTTGCGGGCCCTTGGTAAACCACTCGGGGTGCTGCCGGGCCAGCTGGCTGTCCCAACTGGTGTGGTTGGCTACCCAGTCGAGAATTACGTGCATGCCGCGCTTATGGGCCTCGCCCACCAGGTGGCGCAGGTCCTCCATCGTCCCAAATTCGGGGTTCACGGCGCGGTAGTCCTGGATGGAGTACTGGCTGCCCAGGGTGCCTTTGCGGTTTAGCTGCCCGATGGGCTGCACCGGCATCAGCCACAGAATGCCCACGCCCATTTGCTGCAGGCGCGGCAGGTGCTGCTCAAACGCCCGAAACGTGCCCTCTGGCGTGTACTGCCGGATATTGACCTCGTAGATGCTGGCCGAATCGGCCCACTGCGGGTGCCGGATGGTGTACTGTGGGGGAGCAGCCGGGGCGCAGTCGGTGATGTTGTCGTAGGCAGATTGGCAGGAGGCCAGCAGGCTGAGTAAGCCGACCAGAGAGAATAGGGCAAAGCGGTACATGGCGAAACATACCGCTTTTTCCGTCAGCTCCGGGCGCCGCCGCTTAGCTTTTGGTGCGGGCCCGCGCGGCATCGTAGCGCACCCCGCCAAACAAGTAAAGCATGAGGGTGCGGGAATAGCGCAGGGAAAATGGCATGAACAGCAACGACGCTACGGCCACGCTCAGGATGTACACCCAGGTGTCGGGGTCGTTCAGCAGAAAGTACACCGCGAAGCCTATCACCAGCATAATGCCCGTCGAAAACACGAAGCTGATGTACATGGCACCCCAGTAAAAGCCGGGCTCAGGCTCGTAGGCCTGTCCGCACACGGGGCAGTGCTCGGGCATTTCAGTGAACTTGGTGCTGATGGCTGAATGCGAGAAAAGTGGCCCTTGGTGGCAGCGCGGGCAGCGTTGCTGCAGAATAGCCAGGACCGTAGAATCAGTAGTTTCCATAAGAAAGCTGCAAGAATAGCAGTAAACAAAATTACTCTACGCAGGTCGGTCAGGTAAGGGCAATTCGCGGGTTTGTCTAGCACAAATCAACGCGGCCGGCACCTCACGGTTGCTGGCGAAATGCCTCTGGGGTCTGACCACTGTGCTTGCGGAAGTAGCGGCTGAAGTAGGAGGCATCCTCAAAGCCCAGGGCGTCGGCCACCTGGGCAATGGTGTCCGGGAAGTGGCGCAGCAGGCGGCGGGCTTCCAGCAGCACGCGCTCCTGCACCAGGGCACTGGCCGTTTTGCCCAGGTGGCGGCGGCACAGCGCATTCAGATGGTTGGGGGAAACGTGCAGCTGGTCGGCGTAATGCTGTACTTCCCGGCTGGTGCGAAAGTGCTGGTTGATAAGACTCCCGAAAGCCCGCAGCAGGGTTTGCGCGTGCAAGGGTTCTTCGGGCGAGAAGGTGGCTGGCGCGGCTGGGTATTGCCGAGCGGCCAGCTCCAGGCAAATGTGCAGGTAAGAGCGAAAAACGTCATCCTGGGCCGGGGCGGGCTGGGTGTTTTCCTGCCACATGCGCTCCATCAGCCAGGGAATGTGGGTTTCAGTCTCGGGCAGATACAGCACCGGGGGCTGGCGGTGGTCGAAAAAAGGGTACTCAAACAGCCGGCCCCCCGGGTAGCGGTATAGATAGAAGTCGGCCTCAAACAGCACCACGTAGCCCTGGGCATCGTGGGGCAGCTGCCAGTGGTGCACCTGCCCCGGCGTCATGAAAAACAGCGCCCCGGGCTGCAGGTCGTAGGTGACCAGGTCGATGGTGTGGGTGCCATGGCCGCGGGTGAAGTAGAGCAGCAGGTAAAAGTCGTGGGCGTGGGGCTGGCTGACGCCGGGGAAGTTGGCCACGTGCTGGGCCAGCCGCTCCAGGTACCAGGGCCGCCGCGCCCGCCCCTGCGGAAACGACTCCAGCGTAAGTACAGGCAAGGCTGGTGACTTCATGCGGAGAAGATAAGGCGCTGCCCCAATAGCAGGGGCTTGTAACCATGAATTTGCTTGCTGCAAAGAAAAGCCCCGCATGCCTGGCATGCGGGGCTTTTTCAGGAATTGTTTTTTAGGGTGGCTGCAAACCCGGCAGTGCGGGGCCGCCGCAGGGCACTTGAGGGATGGTTACTGGGCTTTGCCACGGCGCAAATGCCGTAAGCCCATACCCACCCCAGCGGCCAGCAGCAAAGAGGCGCCCCCATCAATGGGTACATCGGTGGGGCTATCGGGCTCCGGACCTCCTTCCGGCGGCTCACCCTGGGCCCAGGCTGTTTGAACGGATAAGAGCAAAGCGGCAACGAATAGGCCGCGAAGTAAGTGACGTAGCATGCGCAAAATGAAGAGTTACTAGGGAAGAAAACAAGGCAGCCCGGTCGGCCACTGAACGGGGCTACCGACGTGAATAGCACGGCAGCAGCCCCGTAGGTAGGGCCGGGTTACTCCACCACCAGGCGACGCGTGGCCTGTTCGGCACCCGCCTGTACCTGAAGCAGGTAAACGCCGGCGGGCAGACCCGTGAGACTTACCGGAGCCGCGCCACCACCCGCGGGCAGCTTGGCGGAGCGCACTGCCCGGCCGAGGGCATCGTGCAGGGTGAGCGTGGCAGCCTTGCTGCCCGCGGGCAGCAGCACCGTAGCCTGCCCGTGTGCGGGGTTAGGGTATACGGCCAGGGTAGCGGCCAAAGCCCCACCACGGGTAGCCAGCGGGGTGGCAGCGCCTACGTTCAGCCAGAAGCGGCCAGTGAAGGTTTGCGCTTTATCGGCCTGGAAGCTATAGGCGGCATTGGTGGCCTGCAGGTCCGTGCGCTGGCCGGTGGTGGCATCCTCCAGATACACTTTGGTACCGGCCGCTAGGTTGGCCAACTGTGGAGCCCGTACCGAGTAGGTACCCGAGGCAGGCACCTGTACCAGCAGCGGAATGCGTGCTTCGCCGGCCAGAGTAGGCAGGCCCTGAATGGCTAGCTCTTCTCCTGCAGTGGTCAGCGCCGCCAGGTTCAGGCCCGAGGTGTTGCGCAGCTTGGCTGCGTCGAAGCTGGCATCCAGACCCGTGGTAGCTCCTTCTTCGGCATAGAGGTAGAGGGCATCCTGGCTGGCACCCTGGGCCGTGCCCAGCGTCAGCTTCACCAGGGGGCGTAGGTCGTCGGAGCCGCGGCGCACGGGCGCCTGGGTGGCGTAGCTGGTTACGCGCTGGGTGTTGCGGAAGGTGAGCGAGCCGCTGGTCTGGCCCTTGCTCACGCGCACGAAGAAGCCCTGGCCCAGGCCAATCAGCGGGTTGTCGCCCACGCCGTTGGCGTAGGTGCGGTACTCGCCGCCGTAGCGGCTGGTGCTTTCAAACACGTACATGGCGGCGTCCAGGTTGGGGCGGTCGGCGGCGGCTACCTTGCTCCAGTCGAGTGGAGAAGGGTAGAGGTTGCCCACCAGGTGCCAGCCGGCGTCATCGGCGGTAGCGCCGGCGTTGCGGGCCAGCGTCAGCGTTTTGGTGCCATCGTTGGGCTTGCCCTCAAATTTCAGGGTCTGGCCAGCCGGGGTATTTACGGAGTAGCCCCGGCCCACGGGCAGCGCTTCTGCCAAAGACTCTGGCGAAACCCAGCCCTTGCTGAACGCCGACAAATCATTGGTGGCTGAAGCCAGCCGCGACTGGTCGTAGCCGAAGACGGTGGGGAAGGGGTTGGCTTTGCCGGGGGTAGGGGAGGTGTTGTATTCTGCATTCACCTTAGGCGTGGTGCCGCCGCTGCCAAAGTCGGCCACGGTAGCGGCGCTGACGGGCGCGCTCAGGTGGCGGTAGCCCAGGCCGGCGTTCTGGCTGGGGTCAATGTAGCGCTGAACAGTAGCCGGAATTTCAAGCGTTACGCCATTATTTTCCAGAGTCCCCCCGTTACTCACAATCAGGGCGGTACCCGTCGCGTCGCTGAGCAATGTCAGGCGGTTGTCGCGCAGATCCAGGGTGCCGGAGTTCAGGCGCAGCTCCCGACGAATAGATACCGGCTGGCTAAGAATAACTGATTCTCCGGAGCTGATGCTGAGGGTGCGGACAGTAGAAGGCAGGCCGGTGCCGGTGAAGGTGCTTTGGTCACCGATGCTCTCAAACTCGTAAATGGCATCCGTGGAGAAGATACGGTTAGCCGTCTGGATGACGCCTTTCGCGCCGGTCTTATAGATACCATCATAATAGATTTCCAGAATGCCACCAGCCTGCACTTCAAAGGTGCCAGGGCCGCTGATGGGCGTGTTCTCACCCGTCATCAGTTCTACGCGCCCACCGTTTTCAACCGTGAATGATTGTTCGATAGTGGTGCCATTCAGCGTCATACCCGTACCGCCATTCCGGATAGTTACCGTGCGGTAAGTCCCCTGGTCTATACCGTACGTACCAGGGCCGCTGATAACCAGGTCCCGAATAACTGTGTAGGTCTGGCTGTTGCTGGTGCCGCCGGCCGTGGTGATGGTAACGGGGCCTGTTACAGCGCCCAGCGGTACCTGCACGTTGCTGAGGGTAGTGCCGTCGGGGGATGTAGTAAAGGGACCAGCTACGGTGTTGTTGCTGGTGCCACTGAAGGTAATCAAGGTTGCGCCCTTGAGGTTGGTGCCCGTTAGGCTGATGCGGCCCAGTAATGGTCCGGAACTGCCCGAGCTGAAAAAGGTGAACGTAGGCGCA
This sequence comes from Hymenobacter lutimineralis, assembly GCF_008271285.1. Lineage (NCBI taxonomy): Bacteria > Pseudomonadati > Bacteroidota > Cytophagia > Cytophagales > Hymenobacteraceae > Hymenobacter > Hymenobacter lutimineralis. Next base: position 182,767 of record NZ_VTHL01000001.1, read on the forward strand.
GGAGTGGGGGTGACGGTGAATACCCCGGGGCTAAAGCCCGTCGTACCGCCGGTGTTTACGCCCACGGGCCCGGTGGTAGCGCCGGCCGGCACCGTTGCCGTAATCTTGGTGGAGGAATTAACCACGCGGGAGGCCAACACGGCATTACCAAAAGTCACGAACGAACCCGTCGTGAAGTTTTCGCCCGTGATGACAACCGTCTCGCCAACGGGTCCTTCCTCGGGCGAAAGGGAATAGACCACCGGGTCGCCTACTACCGTGAAGTTAATGCTGCTGGTGGCCGTGCCGTTGGGGGTCGTTACCGTAATCGGGCCGCTGGAAGTACCGGTAGGTACAGTAGCGGAAATCTGTCCGTCATTCACCACGTTGAAGAAAAGCGCATCTACGCCGTTGAACTTTACGGCCGTAGCCCCCGTGAACCCTGAGCCGGACAAAGTCACGTTACTCTGAGCCGGACCACTTTGCGGGGAGAAGTTGCTGATAGCCGGCGTACTGGCCGCCGTAACAGTGAAACCACCCGAAGCTTGGGCAAAACCCTGCGAACCATTCAGAATAAGGGTTTTATTTCCTGGCGTAAGTGAGGCAGGTACAGTGGCCGTAATCTGGGTAGCAGAATTGATAGTGAAGCTAGCCGTTGTGCCAGGAATGAAAAGCACCTGCTGGATAGTGTTCAGGTTGGTGCCGGTGATAATGATTTGTGTACCTACGGGCCCACTGGCTGGCGTCACGTTGCTGATCGTGGGAGTGGCCCGCACCGTTACCGTGAAGTTGCTGGGGCTGGTAGCGGTGCCGCTGGGAGTAGCTATAGTGATAGGGCCAGTGGTGGCACCAGTGGGCACCTGCGCCGTAATTCCTTCGTCGCTTTCTACGCTGAAGTTCGCCGATATGCCATTAAAGTACACGGCCGTAGACCCCACGAAGCCCGTTCCAAAAATGCTGATGTTGGTGCCCACGGATCCGCTGGTGGGATTTACGGAAGTTATGGAGTGGCTGGCATTGGTCACCGTGAAACCGCTAAAAGCCGTTTCAGAGCCATTAGGGCCGCTAATGGTGACATCGTAGGTGCCGGGAACAAGGCTGGCTGGTACCGTAACAGTAAGTTGGGTGGGCGAATCGTGGGTAAACGTAGCAGCCAGCTCCCCACCGAACAGCACTTGGTCAACACTGGCCAAGTTGGTGCCCGTGATGATAAATTGGGTGCCTACGGAGCCGCTGGTCGGTGATAAATCGGCAATAGCCGGCGCGCCGGAAGCCTCTACCACAAAATCAGTGGCGGACGTAGCCGTACCCCCCGAGGTGGTTATGGTAATACGGCCCGTGGTAGCGCCGTTCGGCACGCTAAATGAAACGTAGTTGCCGGTGCCATCCGTGATGAAAGGACCCGTGTAAGCAACGCCGTTGATGGCAATACCGGAAATATTATTCAGGTTAGTCCCGGTTACTTCCACAGTGGTCTGAGCGGCGCCACTGCTGGGCGTAAACGAGGAAATAGTTGGGGCCGCAACCCGGTGCACCCCCGGTGTCTTTGGCACCTCGGCATGTGCTACCAACAGGCTGGGCAGTAGTAAAAATGACAGTAGCCCAACCCAACTGTATGAGCGTATTCGGGTAATAATTTGCATAGGTTAGAAGAAAGAGGTGAAACAAAGCCTCGAAGGTCCGCCTCTTCCCTGCCAGGGACAATACCCGGAAGTAGGTAATTTTGCCTAGTCCACTACCCCAGAATGCTCTAGATCAGGTCGAAGGCCCGGGCGTACTGGCTTAGCTCGAAGGCCGTGGTGGCTTCCAGCTTTTGGCGCACGTTGCGGCGGTGGGTGGCGGCCGTTTGCTCCGAAATGTTCAGCTCGTCGGCTATTTCCGGGGCGCTGTGGCCCAGGGCTACCAGGCGCAGCACGTCACGCTCGCGCCTGGAGAGGGTCGCGAAGCGGCGCCCGTTCAGGCGCAGGAAGTTATTTTCCTCCAGCAGCCGGCTCACCTTGTGCGTGACGTGGTGCAGCGGGTCGATGGGCACGGAGGAAGTTACCAGCAGCAGCGGCTGCCCGGTACTCTCGTCGCGCAGCAGCACCCGCGTGGCGCTCAGGTGCCACACGTAGCTGCCGTCCGGGGCGCTGCGCACCTGCTGAAAGATACTCACGGAGGCCCAGGGGTCCGGGTTCTGAATCATGGCATACACCTTGGGCAGGAGGTCCGCGGCATCGGCGGGATTAAAATACTTTTCCCAGTAGCCCGGGCCCAGGGCCCGAAGTTCGTCCGGGGTGGTGCGCAGTTCATGCAGCCCCCGTTTCGACATGTACTCTACCCGGTCGATGAGCAGGTTGGCCACGATGATAACACCCGGATGCAGGTCGGCCGTTTGGGCTATTTCGGCCACCGCCTCGTCGATGCGCCGCTGCTGCAGGTGGGAAATAGGCTGCTGGCTGGGGGCCGGCACCAGCAAAGGAGGGGAAGTAACGGAATCGGACATAAAGCGCCGGAATGGCGGGAATGAGATAAGAAATGGGAACAAGGCGAGGCTACGGGAACTTCACGGACATGCAGTGCGCCAGGCACACCGTCCCCGGCCCAACGGTAGTCGGGCAAAGCAGCCGTTGAGCCGTTAAATCAGGTCGAAAGCCCGGGCGTACTGGCTCAGCTTAAAGACCGTGTTGGCCCCCAGCTTTTGGCGCACATTGCGGCGGTGAGTAGCGGCCGTTTGCTCCGAAATGTTCAGCTCGTCGGCTATTTCCGGGGCGCTGTGGCCCAGGGCCAGCAGGCGCAGCACGTCACGCTCGCGCCTGGAGAGGGTAGCATATATGGCGTTGTGCTGGCGTAGAAACTGGTTTTCCTCAATCAGGCGCTGCACTTTGGTGGAAAAGTGGTTTTCGGGGTGCAGCGGAATAGCCAGCCCCATCACCAGCAGCGGATTACCCCCGTCGTCTGCCAGCAGGCGGCGTATGGAGGTAAGGTAATAGCTCCAGCCTGCCCGCTCGGTGGTGCGCACTTCCTGGTAGAAGGTATGCACCGCGGGGGCTTCGTGCTGGTACATGAGCTGAAAAACCCGCGCCATGTACTCATCTGACTCCACCGCGTTGAAATACGTGGGTGAGAAAGCCGGGCCCAGAGCCGTTAGCTCCTCCAGGGTAGCGCCCAGCAGCTCCAACCCCCACTCTGAGAGGTAGCGCACGGTTTGCGTGGGTACATGATGAATGATAACTACGGCGGGATATTGGTCGGCGGTGGCGGCTATTTCGGCTATTTTTCTGGTAATCCTTTCTTCATCGGTCATAATAAAACTAAAACAAGAGCGCGGAAAGCTGAACGGTGTGGTAAGGAAAGCAGTAAAGTAGAAACTTAAATCGAATCGATGAAATAAAACCGGTAGAATTCTGCCCTTTTGTCAATATATAAGGCTTTATTATACGAATAATGCTGATTTATATAAGATTAAATTAATATTCGTCTTTTGTTGGGCTGGATGATTTGCAAAAGATACTTATTAAATTTTTCTAATAATAGCCTTGGCTTAACACGGTAAGCTCAACCATAACAAGCTCGGCATTAAACCGCCGGCACATAAGTGAGTTTCGGAAGTAGAATGCAGGTAGCCAGGCAGATAGACGAGGTGCGGTGGGCTGCAGCAGCAACTACTCGTCGTCGAACCGGCGCAGGCGCTTCTTGCTGAGCTCGTAGCTGATAATGGCGGGTAAGTAAAACGTGACGTCGGCCAGAAACTTGGCCAGCAGAATGCCCCCGGCGCGGTGGCCTAGCCAGCGGGGCAGCCACACCATCAGCGCGGGCCGGATGAGCAGCGAATCCAGCAGTTCCGCCAGCCCAAACTCCACGACCAGGGCCCGCACGTTGCGGCCGAAGCTGCGCAGGGTGTAGCCCCGCCCCCGGGCCTGCAGCTGCCGACGGGCCAGGCGCATATCCTGGCCCAGCAGCCAGCCGAAATAGGCCACGTTGCCCGCCCAGGTAGCGGCCAGCGCCGCCCACCACTCTTGCCCGGGGGCCAGACGCCAGGCCAAGCCTGCCCCCACCAGCGTGGCAACCACCGACAGAACCTCGGCGGGCAGGTAGCGGCGAAGCCATTCACGGAGTTTGGCAGTCATGGTGGGGGCAGATGGGGGTAGCAAAGATACCAGCCCTGGCCGCCCCGTGCGGGTAGAAGGAGCCCCATCGGAGAACCGGCTGGCCAACAGAAAACAGTATTTTGGGGCACGAACCCGTTGAGCTTCCTCTCCGCCCATGCAGATACCTTTTACGCCCCTTGTGCTCGGGTTGCTGGCCGTGGTAGCTCAGGCGCTGCTGGCGGCGGGGCTGCTGGCGGCGGCTCCCACCAACCGCGCGTCCAACCGCTTTCTGGCTTTGCTGATGCTTAGCATTGCGCTTTGGCTGCTGGATGGCTTTTTCCGCGTGGGCACTATCTACAGCCAGAATCCCGACTGGTATTTCGCGCCCATCTACTACTCCTTCGCCTTCGGGCCGCTGCTGTACTTCTACGTGCGCAGTCTCGTCAACCACGACTTCCGGTTCCAGTCCCGCCACCTGTGGCACTTTGGGCCGGTGCTGGCGCAGGCCGCTCTCTACTGGTGGCTGCGTGGGCAGGACTACGAGTACCGAAACTGGTTCTGGCAGCACGTGCACCGGCCCTATACCTACCGCCTGGAGTTTATAGGAACCTGGATTTCGCTGCTGCTTTATCTGGGTTTGTGCTTGCGGCGGCTGCGGGCCTACCGGCGGTGGCTGGCCGATAACTTCTCCGAAACCTCCCGGCTGCGGCTGCAGTGGCTGCGTGTGCTGCTGGTGCTGGTGGGCGTGGTAGGCCTGCAGTGGCTGGGGGAGCTGGTGATGCGGGAGTTTCTGGGGCTGTACTACCAATACGACTACTCCACGGAGCTGCTGGGAGTGGTGCTGTTTCTGGTGGGCGTGGTGGGGCTGCGGCAGGCCGACATGCAGGCGGTGTCGTTTGAGCCCGAGCCGGAAACTGAACAACCCACGCTCACGGCCGGGCCGCGCATGGTACCAAGTGTTTCCAACCCGGATACTCCCCTCACCACGGTTGATGCGGCGGCGCTGGCCAGCATCCGGCAAGCTCTGGAGCAGGAGCGCCTTTACCTGAATCCGACGCTGACCCTGACCGAGCTGGCCCAGCACACCGGACTGACACCCCGACTAGTTTCTTCCACCATTCGGCAGGGACTGGGCCAGTCGTTTAATGAGGTAGTAAACCAGTACCGGGTGGAGGAAGTAAAGCGCCGCCTGGCCGGGCCCGATGTGCACCGCCTGACGCTTCTGGGCATTGCCTTCGAAAGCGGGTTCAACTCCAAAACCACCTTCAACCGAATTTTCAAGCTATATACCGGCGTGGCCCCGCGTGACTTTCCGGCCCAACCCGGCGCGGTTGCTAACCAAGGCGAATAAAGCCAAAAAGGCGTCCCATTGCATAATGTGGGACGCCCCAGGGACAAAAATGGGGCGTTTGCGGAGGAGGAGCCCGTCACCTTTGGGTCGTTCATTCTACCCCCGATTGGCCCATGAAAACCTTCCTTCTGCTGGCAGCCCTGGCCGCTGCACCTATCACGTTTCTGCAAGCCCAGACGCCCAGTGCCTGGACCGACCACCGCCGCGCCTTGCCCGACAAGCTACGGCAGGTGCCGGTAGGCCTCACGCTCTGGCACACGCCCAATCCCAACTACCCCGAGCCCAACCCCGACAAGCCCGGGGCCTACGTGTGGAAGCACAGCACCTTCGTGCGCTCGGAGGTGGGCGAGTTGGAAATAGTAGAGTGTGGCAGCTTTATCTGGTACAGCGAGGCGGGCTGGCAGGCCAACATGCGCGAAACGCCCGCCGAGTTTGCGGAGCTGTTCAGCTGCCCGGATGGCCGTCTGCTGCCCGGCCGCACCTACACCTTCGCCAAAAACTACCGCTACGCCGACAGCGCCCAGCGCCTCTACGGCGGCGACGCCCTCTGGTACATTCTGGCCAAAGACAAAGCGGGCAAGCTCTACAAGGGCATGGGCCTGATTGAAACCGAAGCAACCGTGCGCTAAGGCCCTACCCGGTCCTGGTTTTCTCCTTGCTTTCTCTGAATCATCCACCGCATCGGCCATGGAAGCCTGTGTCTTCCACCTTACCTTTTCTACTGAGCCCTAGATGAAAACGCTCCTAGTCTTCCTGCTTACCCTCACGCTGGCGGCGGCCCGGCCCGCCGCTTCCACTTACCAAGTCAATTCCGCCGCGAGCCGCATCACCTGGACGGGCTACGCCGAGGTAGGTACCTATGCACCCACTGGCACCGTGCTGTTGCGGCGGGGTACCTTTGAATACGACGGCCGCACCCCGCGCAACGGCCGCTTCGAGTTTGACATGCGCACCCTGGCGCAGGAGCAAGAACAGCTGGCCGAGCACCTGCGCGGTGCCGATTTCTTTGATGTAGAAAAATATCCAACGGCGGTTTTCGTGCTGAAAGACGTGCAGCAGGGCACCGCCCGTGGCCAGCTCACTTTGCACGGCATCACCCGGGCCGTGCAGTTCCCACTGCTGGTAGAGCGCCTGCCCGCTGGCCGCCTGCGCATCACCGGCACTGCCCGCCTCGACCGCACCCTGTTTGGCGTCAACCACAATTCCAGCAGCTTTTTCCAGAATCTCGGCTCCTACGCCATCCGCAACGACTTCCAGCTGGCATTTGACGTAGTGGCCGCCAAAAGCATAGCCGAATAAGCCTGGAAGGCGGTTTCGCAGGCCCGAAAGCACACCGAGCAGTCTGTCCTAGCGCCTCAACGCACCAGCACGAGGCGTTGGTGCTGGCCCAATAGCTCGGCCCAGTACACCCCGCCGGGCACCGGGCGGCCCTGCACATCGTCGCCGTTCCAAGGCACTTGGTGGGCGCCAGCTTCGGCTGCCAGCGGCAGCGTTTTCACCAGCTCGCCCTGGCTGTTGCGAATCATCAACGCATAGTGACCGGGCTGATATAGCGCATAGTTGAGCTGAGTGCTGCCCCCAAAGGTGCGGTTGGAGGGTGTCTGCAGTTCTACTACTTCGGGGGTAAGGTCGGCGGCGGGCGTGGTGTCGAGCTGCAGCCCGGGCACCGTTAGCTGCACCGGCTGGGCGCCGAGCGGGAAACGTACCCGCAGCGTGTGCTTGGCTTCTGCATACTGCCAGTCGGTAGCGGGTAAAGTGGCTTGATTCAGCTGGATAGCAGCAGGGGTAGCGGCTACGCGCGGGATGAGCAGCTCCACGGTACGAGTGGTAGGGGCACCGGGGTAGGTGCCGCGCACGGCCACGCGCAGGCTCGTGCCCGTGGTGCTGGTGCTGCCTTCGAAAGCCAGCAGCTGAAACTGCTCCGCTACCTCCCTGGACTTCCCGTCGTCTTCATACATCGTGAAGCTGGATTCCCGCACGCTGGGGTCGGCGTAGTAGCGCACCCGCAGGGTATCGGTGCGGTAGCGGGCGGTGGTGGGCACGTAGGGTGCCAGGGGCAGAATGGCCCCGGCCCGCACCAGCAGCGGAATGCGCGCCAGCGGGGCGTTGCGGCCCACCGTCTGGTTGCCGGGCAGGGTCTGGTGGGTGTCGAAATCCACCCAGGTGCCGGCCGGCAGCAGCACGTTGCGGCGGCGCTGCCCGGGCTGCAACACGGGAGCTACCAGCAGGTTGGAGCCCAGCAGAAACTGGTCATTGACGTTGGTGAACTGAGGCTGGTTGCTGCGCGCAAAGGCCTGCCGCTGCCGAACCAGGCGCCGTTCCCGGCCCCAGGCCGAGGAGGCATCTGTCTGCCAGCTCCAATCCAGCGGGGGAGTGGTTGTGTCGTCGGGCTCCAGCAGGCCCGAGGCTACCAGCTGCGTCTCCCCGAAATTCATTGGCCGGGTAAGCGGAGCCCCGGTCTGGCTGTTTTCCCAGGCCAGGGTGTAGAGGTAGGGCAGCAGCTCGTAGCGCAGGTGCGTGAAGCGGCGCACGGCACTCCGGTAAGGCTCGGGGTACCAATACGGCTCGGGTGGCACCCCGGAGCCGTGGGGGCGCAGCACGGGGCCGAGGCTGGCCAGCTGCAGCCAGCGGGTATACAGCTCGGGGTCGGGGGTGCTGCCGGCAAAGCCGCCCGCGTCGGAGTGCATGTAGCCCACCCCGCCCAGGCCCATGCTCAGCATGATGGGGACCTGCGCCTGCAGCCCGCCCCAGGACCGGCTCACATCCCCCGACCACGGAAACAGGGAGTGGCGCTGCATACCCGCCCAGCCCGAGCGGCCCAGGTTAAACAACCGCTCCTGTGGGTATTGCCGGGCGTAGCCTTCACTCAGGATACCCGCCCAGGCCTGCCCGTAGGCGTTGTGAATCTGACGCGTAGTGCCAGCGTCATACTGCATATCGGTGGGTTGGTTTTCCGGTTCGCCTAGGTCGCTCCACCAGCCGCCCACGCCGTCCTGCTTTAGCCGGTCGTAGTGCTGCCAGAGCCATTGCCGGGCCGCGGGCCGGAACATATCCACCAGCGTAGCCGGCCCCGCCCAAAACGACTCCACCGTGTAGGGCTGCCCATTTTGGTCTCGACCCACTAGCCCCTGGCTGCGCACCAGCTGGTCGTGGCGGGAGGTGCGCATGATGTAGGGCTCGGTGATAAGCACGGTTTTCACCCCGGTCGAATCGAGGCGGTGTAGCAGGCGGCGCGGGTTGGGGAAGTTGGGCTTCACCCACTGGAAGTCGCCCTGTTGGGTGGTGCCCCCAAACCAGTAAAGGTCCAGCACCAGGGCATCCAGTGGAAAATCAGCCTGGCGCATCCGGCGGGCCACCTGGTACATTTCCGGCTCCGACTTATACCCGAAGCGGCTTTGTACCAAACCCAGGGCCCAGCGGGGGGGCAGGGGCTGCCGGCCCGTGAGGGCGGTGTAGCGGCTGAGAATTTCGGCGTAGGAGTCGCCGGTAATGATGTAGTAGGCCAGATTTCGGAGCCCTTCGGCCCGGTATTCCAGGGTGTTCTTTTCCGTGGCGCCCAGGTCCAGGGTGCCGGGGGCGTGGTTGTCGAAAAACAGCATGTAGCCCCGGCTGCTGACAACGGTGGGCAAGCTCACGTTCAGGGTTGGCTCGCCATTCTGGTAGCCGTAGTGGGCCTCGTTGTAAAGGGTGAGTTTGCGCCCGCGCCGGTCCAGGGGCAGGGCGCGGGAGCCGGTGCCATAGAGGTGCTCATCGGGGGAAAGGCGGAAGGAAACCCCCGTGCCACCGGTGGGCGTGAGCTGCTCAAACGCGCCGCCCGCCTCGGCTATCAGGGTTTCTGAGCCACGCTGGTAGCTGACGCGAAGCGGGTTTTTCTGAATGGTGACGGTAGCGTAAGAGGTGCCAAAGCTTTCAGGCAGCGCCCATACTAATGCATTGGCTTCATTGCGCAACGCGCCGCTGTTGGACGAGCCGGTTAGGCGCTGAACGGCCCGTGCCGCCTCGGGGGCAGGTGGCACCGGTGACTGCACTACGCTCACCGACGGAATTTCCTGCACGGGCTGACTCGGCGGAAAATACTCTACCCGCACCACGCCCGTGCGCCAAGGCCGCACGCGCAGCGTAGCGCCATCGGTACTGCGGATGGTGAGAATGTTGTCGAACACCGAGTGGCTTTGGTAGTTGCCCAGGCTGCGTACCGCCACCGCGGCTTCCTTTTGCCCGAACGGGTCCTGGGTGGGTGGGCCGCTGCCTGCCCGCTGGGCCAGGGCCCCCGGCAGTAGCGGGAGCAGCAGAAACGGCAACAACGGCAGGGCACGACGGATACAGGAAAGCATGGGTTGGGGAGCTCGGGTGAAAGGGCAAGATAAGGCTCCGAACTGCCGCTGCCCTAGGGTCAGCCAGAAAAGCTGAGCTCTGGGGCAACAGCCCGCGCCGCGCCGGCGTAAAGCACAGGAAACCTATTCCTCGTACGCTTTCTGCATTTTCCCGCCATATGGACCACGCCCCCAACCACGCCGGCCGCCTCGAAGCCGCCAACAATGCCTTCGGCAATAGCATCAACCACGGCCACCTGAACGGCTCCGAAATCATGGAAGCCCTGGATGCCTGGCAGCATACCAGCTCTGGTGGCCTCAATACCAACGTAGAAGCCCTGCGTAGCCAGCTGCAAAACGGCGACAAGCTGGCCGCCGCGCATACCCTGCAGCTCCTAGGCGAAGAAGCTTCCCGCTCCGCCGCCAACCTGCACGACGGCTTCGGCGACCAGCTCCGCCACCTCGGCCAGCTGCTGGTCACGGCCGCCGGCAACATGAAAATGTCGTAGCCAAACAGCTAACAAACGAAAAGCCGCTCTAGATAAGGGCGGCTTTTCGTTTGTCAGTAGGCCAATGTGGCTCTAAATCAATACCCCTGGGCTGAGTCGTCGCCGCGCGGGTCGGCGCCGCCTTCGAGCTGGCCGTTGGGCAGTACCCGGATGATATCTACCCGGCCCCAGCCCCCGCGCGGGTTCAGCACGTAGCCGCGGGCCCGGAGCGAATCCTGAACGGTGGGTGATAGGGCCCCTTCTTCTACTTCAATCTGGTCGGGGAGCCACTGGTGGTGCAGGCGTGGGGCCGCCACGGCCTGCTGGGCGTTCATCCCATAGTCGAGCACGTGCAGGATGCTTTGCAGTACCGAGGTGATGATGGTGCTGCCGCCCGGCGTGCCCGTCACTAGCACAAGCTTGCCGCTTTTGGTGAGGATGGTCGGCGTCATGGAGGAAAGCATGCGCTTGCCGGGCTGAATGGCGTTGGCCGTGCCGCCCACCAGCCCGTAGGCGTTGGGCGTGCCGGGCTTGCTGCTGAAGTCGTCCATTTCGTTGTTGAGCAGGAAGCCGCTGCCGGCCACTACTACCTTGCTGCCGTAGGCCCCGTTCAGGGTGGTGGTGCAGCTCACGGCATTGCCCTGGGCATCCACAATGCTATAGTGCGTGGTTTGGTCCGACTCATAGCCCGGCAAGCCCGCGCCGGCCGTTACGGCCGTGCTGGGCGTGGCGCGGTAGGACAGGGTAGAAGCCATCCGCTGGCGGTTGTAGCCGGCCTCCAGTAGCTGGGCTACCGGCACGTGGCCAAAGTCGGGGTCGCCAAGGTAGGTAGCGCGGTCGGCGTACACCCGGCGCTGGGCTTCCGTAATCCAATGCGTAGCCTGCAGGGAGTGCCAGCCCGCAGCTTGCAGGTTGTAGGGCTCCAGCATCTGCAGCATCTGCAACAGGGCCACGCCGCCGGAGCTGGGTGGCGGAAACGTGAGCACCTCGTGGCCCCGGTAACGGCCGTGCAGGGGCGTGCGCCACTTGGCGCGGTAGCTAACCAAGTCCTGCCGGGTGATGAGGCCTTTGCCCCGCTGCATTTCGGCCACGATGTGGCTGGCCGTTTCGCCCTCGTAAAACCCGGCCCGGCCCCGGTCACGGATACGGGTGAGGGCCGCCGCCAACTCGGGGTAGTAGATAACTTCTCCGGCCTGCCACTCGCCCTGGGGCTTTACGTAGGCCGGCAAATGGCCGGCGTTGAGTTCCCGGAATGCGGCCTGGTTGCCATTGAGGGCAGCGGCTTCTTTCGGCGTCAGCTTCACGCCCAGCGTGGCCAGGTTGATGGCAGGCTGCACCACGTCCTGCCAGGGGAGGCGGCCCAGCTTCTTGTGCAATTCCACCATGCCGGCTACGGTGCCAGGCACGCCTACGGCCAGGTGGCCGAGCGTGCTGCGGCCCGGTACCACGTTGCCCTGCGCATCAAGGTACATGTCGCGGGAAGCCGCCACGGGGGCCGTTTCGCGAAAGTCCAGCGCGCCTTCCTGCCCATCGGCGGCGCGGTAGAGGAGGAAGCCACCCCCGCCAATGTTGCCGGCCACCGGCAAGGCCACCGCCAGCGCAAACTGTACTGCCACGGCCGCATCGTAGGCATTGCCGCCCTTTCGCAGAATTTCTACGCCGATGCGGGAAGCCTCGGGGTGGGCCGAAACCACCATGGCCTTACCGGTAACTACAGGCGCCGCAGCCGCCACGGGTACAGCTGGCGGTGGGGTGGGAGCAGAGGTGGGAGCAGAGGTGGTAGCGGGGGGCGCGGTAGTGCAGGCCAGCAAGGAAGCCAGCAGCAGGGGCAGGGCGTGTCGTTTCATGGTAAGCGAAGATACAGGCCCGGCTGCGAACCAGTATCAACGTCACAGACGCCAGATGCCTTGGGTAGCGGCCTGCCTTGGGTCGGTCGGTGAAGGTCGGCAGTAGCCTTTGGAGATATAAAGCGCAGAAACTCCTCATAATTCGCCGGGCCTCGTAGCTTTGGGCCAAACCCTTACTGCTATGTCGCTCAATTCAACCACCGCCGCTTCCGAAACGCCGCACCTGACGCTCGTCGAAAACGACCCCTGGCTGGCCCCCTATGAACCGGTGCTGCTGGCGCGACAGGAACGCCTGCAGGCCCGCCTGGCCGAAATCAAGCAGCAGTACGGCTCCCTTAGCAAGTTCGCATCGGCCCACCAGCAGCTCGGCCTCAACTACGATGCGCGGCGCCGGGGCCACTGGTACCGCGAGTGGGCTCCGGCCGCCGAGGCCCTGTCTTTGGTAGGCGACTTTAACCAGTGGGACCGGAGCGCCACGCCTCTGCAGCGGCGCGCCGATGGAGTGTGGGAAACCTTCCTGGCCGATAAAGACTACGCGGGCCGCCTCACCCACGGCAGCCGCTACAAAGTACACGTGCGCACCAGCCAGAGCGGCAAAGACCGCCTGCCGGCCACCCTGCGCCGGGCCGTGCAGGACGAGGAAACCAAGGACTTTGCCGCCCAGGTGTGGCGGGCCGAGCCCTTCGCCTGGACCGACCAGAAGTTTCGCATTCCCAATGTGGTGCGGGAGCCGTTCATTTATGAGTGCCACGTGGGCATGGCCACGGAGGAAGGTCGCCTGGGCTCGTACCGCGAGTTTGCCGAAACCATCTTGCCGCGCGTGCAGGCCCTGGGCTACAACTGCGTGCAGCTGATGGCCGTAATGGAGCACCCTTACTACGGCTCTTTCGGCTACCACGTAGCCAACTTCTTTGCGGCTTCTTCCCGTTTCGGCACGCCCGAGGACCTGAAATTCCTCATTAACGAAGCCCACAACCGGGGCTTGGCCGTGCTGCTGGACGTGGTGCACTCCCACGCAGTGAAAAACGAAGCCGAAGGTCTGGCGGACTTTGACGGCTCGGGCGGGCAGTATTTCCACGAAGGCAGCCGCGGCAATCATCCTGGCTGGGACTCTAAGCTGTTCAACTACGGCCGGCCCGAGGTGCAGCAGTTCCTGCTCAGCAACCTGCGCTACTGGCTGGAGGAGTTTCACTTCGACGGCTTCCGCTTCGATGGCGTGACCAGCATGCTCTACCAGCACCACGGCGAGGGCGTAGCCTTTGGGCACTACGACCAGTACTTCGGCCCCGATGCCGACGAGGACGCTATTCTCTATCTGCAGTTGGCCGCCACGCTGGTGCGCGAGCTAAAGCGCAGCGCCCTGCTCATTGCTGAGGATATGAGCGGCCTGCCCGGCCTGTGCCGCCCGGTAGCCGAAGGTGGCGTGGGCTTCGACTACCGCCTGGGCATGGGCATCCCCGATTACTGGATCAAGCTGCTCAAACACACCCGCGACGAGGACTGGAACCTGCGCGACCTGTGGTGGACCCTCACCAACCGCCGCGCCGGCGAGAAAACCGTGGCCTACGCCGAAAGCCACGACCAGGCCCTGGTAGGCGACAAAACCCTGGCCCACTGGCTGATGGATGCGTCCATCTACACCCACATGCACAAAGATGACCCCGACCCCGTTGTGGCCCGGGGCATGGCCCTGCACAAGCTGATCCGGCTCAGCACCCTGGCGTTGGGAGGAGAGGCCTACCTCAACTTCATCGGCAACGAGTTTGGCCACCCCGAGTGGGTGGATTTCCCGCGGGCCGGCAACAACTGGAGCCACCACTACGCCCGCCGCCAGTGGAGCCTGGCCGACAACCCCGACCTGAAGTACCAGTACCTGCAGGCCTTCGACAAGGCTATGGTCACCACGGCCCGCACCCAGCGCCTGCTGGCTGCCGCTCCGGCCCAGGAGCTGAACATCGATGCCACCAATCAAGTCATGATTTTTGAGCGGGGTGGGCTGGTATTCGTCTTCAGCTTCCACGTAGACCGCAGCGTGCCCGACTACCGCTTCTTTGTGCCCACCGCTGGCCGTTACCGCATCATCCTCAACTCCGACGATGCGGCGTTTGGCGGCTTCCAGCGCGTAGACAATAGCTACGTGTACGAGACCTTCCAGGAAGACGGCGTAAACAAGCTGAGCTTGTATGTGACCAACCGCACGGTGCTGGTACTCCAGCGACTACCCTAGGCGCTTTTTCAAAATCAAGGCGCGGGCACTGTGGCACATCAAGGATGTGCCACAGTGCCCGCGCCTTGATTTTGAAAAAGCGTTGCTTACGGCTTGCGGCCCGCGGCTATGCGCTCCACGGCATCGGATATGCGGCGCAGGCGGGTTTCGTACTTTTTGGAGCGCTCAATACCCTGCACAAACTCTTTCCGGTGGGTAAAGGAAAGCTCGTCGAAGCGCTGGCGCAGGCCGGCACGGGAGAGGGCTGCGGCCAGGTCATCGGGCACTTCCACGCTCCGCTCCTCGGTGTCGCGGGAAAGGGTTACGTGCACCGACTGCGTCCAGGTTTTGCCGATGGCGTTGCGGATCTGCTTTTGTACGAGCAGCGCGTGCGCGCCGTCGCCGAGGGGAGTGAGGCTGCCCCGGTAGGGAAACCCATCGATGGTGGCATTTACCGGGAGCGGGCCGCGTACCCCGTACGTATCGGGCACGCTGAATGGGATGAGAACGTAGACGCCGCCGCTTTCACCATCCAGTTCCAGCTCAGCATCAAAAGTGTGTTCGGGGGTCATAAGCAAAAAATCAGGTCGCGGAACCAGCCAGCTCAGTCAGGGCCGCCTGCACAATCCGGGCTACTTCGGTAGCGTCGGCCGGGTCTGGCTGCACGCGCATACGGCGCAAAGGTAGTTTATAGATGGCCCGCACGCGGTGGCAGAGTTCTTCGGAATTCACCAGCACAACATCGGCGCGGCGCAGGGCCAGGCGCTCCAGGGCCTGGATCCAGCCCCAGTCGTCGGCCGAAGCGCGGTCCTGAGCCAGGGAGTGCAATTGTAACACCAGGGGGCGGCCCGTACGCTGCCGGATTTCCAGCGCCGCCAGCCAGGTAGGCCAGTCGGTAGCGTAGATAATCTCAAACTGCTTGCCGGCCGCCAGCGGGGTAGCAAACCGCGCGTACTGAATCACCCGGAAGTTCAGGTCGCCGGGGGCGCCGGCCTCGTTGCGCAGAATAGCCAGGGCGTCGTCGGTGGAGGCACGCTCGGCCGCAGCGGCCAGCTTGGGCCCCAGGCTGATTTCCTCGGTTGTTTCCGGAATGTTTTCCGGGGTGGCTTCTGGGGCTTGGTCCAATGTTAAATTATCCTCGGCCTGGCTGAGCGCCGCGGCTTCGGCCGCGCTGGGCTCCGCCCCCTCAATTTCGAAGGCATCGGGCAGCAGCAACGCAGGAACCGTTACGTCCGTCGCCGTTTCTGCCTCCGCTGGCTGAACTGGGGCCGGCAGCGGGGCCGCCTGCTCATCCAGCCCGGGGCCGGCGTCCTGGCTGGAGCCGGTGTAGGGTGCAGCGGGGGCATTCCAGGCCGTGCGGCCGGGGGTGGCCTGGCGCATGGCCGCCACTGCGGCCTGTACTTCGGCGGCCGTCAGGTTGCCCAGGCTGGTTACGTTGGCCGAAGCCGGGAAGGGGGCCGCCTCGGCCGACAGGTGGGGCATGAGTACGGTAACGTCGGTCTGGGGGACCAAGGCCTGGGCAAGCGCCTGGGGAGTGGGAGCCTCCGCATCCGGAAGCGGCTCATCCCAGCCCAACAGTAAGACTTTCAAATTCGGGGTTCCCATGGCTGGAACGGTGAAAATAGACGAAAGAAAAACCCCAACGGAGGAGCTTGTCGCGTGCTTTACGCAAGCTACGGCGAATGTTAGCGAAAAATCCTCTTAATCGTTTTTACCTTGCACGATAAAGTTGGCCGCTCTAGGCCCGCTCCGACCTTTTTTCTGTTTCGCACCTTTCCGCAATGGCTGATAATATCCAGGATAACAACTACATGATCAACGACCTGGCGGCGCGGAAGCAGGAGCACTTCCCCGGCCGGGTTATTTCTTGCCAAAGCACCGATTCAGGCTTCCTGTTCCGCTGCGACAATGGCGTGCAGCTCGCTCTGTATGTAGTTACCGACAAAATTCTGCGCTTCCGCTACGCCGCCGATGGGGGCTTTGCCCCCGACTTCAGCTACGCCATTCCGGCCGAGCAGGCCCGCCGGGAGCTGGAGTTCCTGGAATTCAAGGAAAAGCCCGACCATTTCCGCATCACCACCGAGCGGCTGATCTGCACCATCAGCAAGGAAAACGCCGGGGTGCGCATCCTGGACCGCTCGGGTACGCTGCTTTCCGCCGACGAAAAGGGCTTCCACTGGGAGTACGAGTACGAAACCGGCAACGACATCGTGAAGATGAGCAAGCAGGTGCAAAGCGGCGTGCACTACTACGGTCTCGGTGACAAGCCCGACAACATGAACCTGCGCGGCAAGCGCTACAGCAACTGGGGCACCGACACGTACGGCTACGTGAAGGGCTCCGACCCGCTCTACAAGAACATTCCGTTTTACCTGGAACTGCACCAGAAGATTGCCCACGGCATCTTCTTCGACAACACCTTTAAGTCGTACTTCGACTTTGCCGCCGAGCGCGCCGACGTGACCAGCTTCTGGGCCATGGGCGGGGAAATGAACTACTACTTCATCTACGGCCCCACGCTGCTCGAAGTCACCCAGGAGTACACCCGCCTCACGGGCACGCCCGAGCTGCCCCCGCTCTGGGCCCTGGGCTACCACCAGTGCAAGTGGAGCTACTTCCCCGAGAGCAACGTAAAGCAGATAACCCAGGGCTTCCGCGACCGGCAAATTCCCTGCGACGCCATCTACCTCGACATCGACTACATGGACGGCTTCCGGTGCTTTACCTGGAGCCCCCAGCACTTTCCTGAGCCCCAGCGCATGGTGCGGGAGCTGGCCGAGGACGGCTTCAAGACCATTGTTATCATCGACCCCGGCATCAAGATTGACCCTGACTACTCGGTGTACACCGAGGCGCTGGAAAAGGACTACTTCTGCCGCCGCGGCGACGGGCCCCTGATGAAAGGCTCCGTGTGGCCCGGTCTCTGCAACTTCCCCGACTTCACCCGCCCCGACGTGCGTGAGTGGTGGGCCGGCCTGTTTAAGGGCCTCATCCAGGAAACCGGCGTGAAGGGCGTGTGGAACGACATGAACGAGCCCGCCGTGTTCGAGAAAGGCACCTTCCCCGACGACGTGCGCTTCGACTACGACGGGCAGCCCGCTACCCACAAAAAGGCCCACAACATCTATGGGATGCAGATGGCCCGCGCCACCAACGACGGCGTGAAGCGCTTTGCCTATCCCAACCGGCCTTTCACCATCACGCGCAGCACCTACAGCGGCGGGCAGCGCTACTCCTCCGGCTGGACCGGCGACAACATTGCCTCCTGGGAGCACCTTTGGCTGGCCAACATCCAGTGCCAGCGCCTGAGCATCTCGGGCTTCAGCTTTATCGGCTCCGACATTGGCGGCTTTATCGATACGCCCGACGGGGAGCTGTACGTGCGCTGGGTAGCGCTGGGCGCCTTTCACCCGTTCTTCCGCACCCACAGCTCCGGCGACCACGGCGACCAGGAGCCCTGGTCGTTCGGGGAGCAGTACATGGAGCTGGCTAAGTCCTTTATTGAGCTGCGCTACCGCCTGCTGCCCTACATGTACACCACTTTTTGGCAGTACGTCACGGAAGGCACGCCCATGTTGCGCCCCCTGGCTTTCCTCGACCAGACCGACACCGATACCTACCTGCGCATGGCCGAGTTCAGCCTCGGCGACCATCTGCTGGTGTGCCCCATCACTCAGGCCGGGGCCGATGGCCGCTGGATGTACCTGCCGCGCGGGGAGTGGTTCTACTACTGGACCGACGAGCCCAAGACCGGGGGCGCCGAAGTGTGGGCCAGCGCCGGCCTCGACCGGATTCCGCTGTTTGTGCGCGCCGGGGCCGTGGTACCCATGTACCCCGTGATGCAGTATGTGGGCGAGCAAGTAGTGGAGCAGCTCACCCTGCACGTGTACTACACAGAAGGCGAAGAGCAGAGCGTACTCTACGACGACGGGGGCGAAGGCTACGGCTACGAGCAGGGCCAGCGCACCACCCGCCGCTTCCGCGTCGTCGGCTCCGCCCAGGGGCTAACGGTACAGCAGGAAATCGAAGGCGACTACCAGCCTACGTACACCACCTACCGCGTGGTGCTGCACGGCCTGCCCTCCGCCGTCGATACGCTTGTGGTAGATGGGCAGACTGCCGAAGCTACTCCCGCCACCCTCGAAACCGGCCTGACGCTGCCGCAGGTGGTGATACCGGCTGGGTTTGGGGAGCTGAAGGTAGGCTAGCGGTACGTGCGGCAGGCCGGGGCAAGCCAAACCTACCGGTAGGCCCACAACCTTTCGCCACAACATGCAAAGAAAAGGCCCACAACACTCCGTTGTGGGCCTTTTCTTTGATTGCCTGAACAGCGCTTCTGCCGGGTGCGTGTCTGCAAGGGGAAGAAGCTGTAGGCTGATGTTGGGCGTGGAGCTAACGTTTATGTCTTCATTAACAGGATTTTGGATGAATAATGGAGGATGCAATGGCTAGTGTGCGGGCTGTGTTATACATTACAGGATCGGATCCTTTTACCAATTTTTAGTCACTTATGAAGCACCTATTACTCTTTTCCTGTCTGATTGCCGCACTAGCGGCCGCCAGCCCCAGCCACGCACAGCAACTGTCGCGGAATGAATTGGTCAACAAGCTTTTTCGCCGGGAGGCACGGCATCCTGACCGCCAAGCCAGCCAGCGGGGCACGCAGAAAGCCACCCGCCACCAGCGAACGGCATCAGTAAGCCTGCCGGGGCGGGCTATTCGTCACTATTGGGACGAAGAGGACCGTGCCTGGGTATCCGGACAAATCACCAGCTATACCTACAACGCCCAGGGCCTAGTGACGCAGGAAGTTTACACCGATTCGGCCACCAACGCCATTAACGGACGCTACCAGGTCACTTACAACTCCCGGGGCGACGAGACAGAAAGCAGCTACCAGGGTTGGGATGGTACGGCCTACATCAATAGCTCCCGCTCGCAGACAACATACGACGCCCAGGGAAACGAAACGCTCTACACGTACCAGCAGTGGGTAGATGGCGCCTGGGAAACTAACGGCAGCTACCGAACTACCAACACGTACAACCCCGCTGGCCTGCTCACCAGCCAGGTGTTCGAAGACTTCGACCTGGAAACCAACGCCTGGCTGCCCGATAGCCGACAGACCTACTCGTTCAGCGCCGCCAACCAGTGGACGGACCTGCTTTTTGAGGACTGGGACGATGAGTTGAAGAAATACGTGAACGACGAGCGGATCCGCAACATTGCCTGGCATAACTGGGAGGATCTTAGCCCTTCTTACTACGAACAGCAGACCTGGGATGCCATGTCTGGGACCTGGCAAGGCGACGAGCGTTACACGCTCACGTATGAGCCCAACGGCAGCACAACGGTGGTGCACCAGGTGATGACGGCCCCCAACGTATGGGTGAATGAGGGCCGCTACATCAACACCAACGATGATTACGGAAACCCCACGCTGGAACAGGAAGATGAGTGGATAGACAACAGCTGGCAAATTGTAGACTCCTACCGCTACCTGCTCGCTTACACAGCCACCAACCAGCTGCGCCGCAAGCTAACCCAGGAGTATAACCCCGAGCAAGAGCGCTACGAGAACTACTCCGTGGAAACCTATGCCAATTTCGTTGCGCTGGCCGCCCGCCGCGCTACGGGCCTGGAAGCAGCTACCTCTTTGTATCCCAACCCTACCAGCGGCTACATGACCGTTGCAGTGGCCGGGCTGCGGGAGCAGGCAAGCGTAGCAGTCACCATCACCAACGCCCTGGGCCAGGTGCTGCGCACCATTGTACTGCCTGTGCAGCAGGGCCGCATCAGCCAGCAAATAAGCCTCGCGGACCTGCCTGCTGGCCTGTACCTGCTACAGTTGCACACCCGCGAGGGCCTGGTAGTCAAGCGTGTAGTAAAGCACTAGCGCAACACGGATACTGGTGCCTATCTGCCCGCCTGCCCGGCCCGGGCTATCAGAAGATGTTTGAGCAACGCCCCGCCAGCCTGCGCTGGTGGGGCGTTGTTTTTACAATGGTCTTATACCTGCGCCCGCAGGTACTGATATACCTCCTCGTTGGCCAGCAAGGTGCCGTGGTGCTGCTGGGCGAAGGTTCGGGTGCTCACGTAGATGTCCAGGGGTAGGGCGGGGTCGCCGAAGACGGTGCCGCGGGCACTACCGGTGCCCACCAATCCGTCGCCGAAGTAGTCGGCCAGGGCCGAGCCCACGGATTTCAGCACGGAGGCCACCAGCACGTGGTAGTGTACGCCGGGCAGGGGCGGCACTACCGTGCGCGGGGGCAGCAGGTCGTCGGCGTGCGGGCTGAGCCAGTCCTCGTCGACCAGCCGGGCGTGGCGCAGGTCCTTGATGCCGTTGCTGCGCCTATCGAGCAGGCCACTGATAAAGCGCGTGGGCCGCAGGTTGATTTTGCGCAGGATGGTGGACGTGAGGTGGCTGTTCTGCTCCAGAAACGACCCGTCGTTGGGCACGCCCAGCAGAAAAACCGACTTCAGCCGCTGGGACCAATTTTCAGTTTCGGGTTTTGGGTTTCGGGTTTCGGGTTGGGGAAGCGCGCTGGCTGCATTCCTCATTCCTGACTCCTCATTCTTCATTGCAGCGAAGTAACCGGCCGAGCGGACAACCAGCCCGCCCATGCTGTGGCCCACCAGCACCAGCTCCCGGGTAGCCTCGGGGTAGGTGGCCACCAGCTCCGCAAGCAAGTGGTGCAGAGCGCGGCCGTTTTCGGAAATGTGCAGACCGGTGTTGTAGCGCACGTAGAGGCAGTGTACCGGCTGCTCCTGCTGCAGGCGCGGGCCGTAGCGCACGGCTGGCTCGGGCCCGGTTTGCCAGATGTACTCGTCGCCCATCAGGCCGTGCAGGAACACCACCGTTTTATGGCGCTCCGCGGAAAGGCGCAAGTCAGCCACGGCTACGTCAGCATCGTGGCGGCGGAAGCTCAGGCGGATGGCGCGCGGGTCGTGGCGGGCGGCCAGCTGGTCGCCAAAGGCACCGTTGAGCACCGGCAGGGTGAAGTGCTTATTTTCCTGGCCCGTGCGGTACAGGTAGCCCAGCCCATCGAAGGGCAGGCGGGCGGCCCGGCTGACGGCCTGCGCCGCGCGTCGCAGGCGCGAGGGACGTTTATCAGGCTGCGGAGCATCGTCGTTGGTGGGCGAAGTAGTGGTCATGGAAATGGGACGGAAAATGAACCAGCAGCATTCAGCCCGCTGAGGGGTAGTAGTTTACGGAAAGCAAAGCGCCTAACCTAGAGCCTTAGTTCGAAGGCGAATGAGACGAAGGCTTCGACCGGCTGAAGCTAAGCACCAAGCCCACGAAAATCCCCGTCAACATACCGCCGATGTGGGCGGCGTTGTCGGTGTTGGCGCCTTCGAGGCCCCCCACCAGGCTGCCCAGGGCAAAATACAGCAGGAGCCCAATAATGCCGCCCCGGTCTTCGCGGGTGACGGGCAGGGCGCGGGTCAGGAGCAACGCCAGCAGCAGGCCATACAACCCAAAAATAGCCCCCGAAGCTCCCACTGAGTTAATGCCTCGGGTGTGCCACCACAAACTAGTCAGGCTGCCACCCAGGCCACTCACCAGGTACGCCAGCCCCCAGCGCCCCGAGCCCACTTTGCCTTCGGCCAGCAAACCCAGTAGCAGGAGGGCACCCAGGTTCAGCAGCAGATGCGCCGGGCCGGCGTGCACAAACAGGCAGGAAAGCAGGCGCCAGGGCTGGGTGGGCACCAGGGGCGAAAAGTTCGACCCCCAGGCGGCCAGCTCGGCGCCCCGAGGCTCCCAAACGTTTACGCCGCTGGCGGCCATCAGCAGAAACACCGCCAGGTTGGCCACTAGCAGAATGGGCGTGACGAAATAGCCCGGGCGCGGCCGTAATACGCCCGCCGCCACCTGGCCCAGCAGATGCGCCCAGGATTCCGTCGGCTCGTCGGCCGCTGGTTGCGGGGCGCGGCGGGGGGAGGGCAGCTCGTCGGGAATCAGCTCCCGGCGCTGCAGCTCGCGCACGGCGCCTTGGCCTAGCTCCGGGGGGTAGCGGTGCGCGTGCTGGGCCAGGTACAGCAGTTCGGCGTCGGTTTTCTGCGCCAGCACCTCGGCCAGGGAAGGCGGGTCGGGAGGGAGGTCAGCCATGGCCTGATAACCTGCGCGTGCGCCAGATGTTGGCTACCCGCCCAACTGGCCGCCTTCGATAGTGGCCTCCTGGCCCTGCAGCTCGGCCAGCAGGTTGGGCACTGGTTGCAGGGTGGCCTGTAGCTCCTTGCCGCCCAGGGGCAGGCCCTGGCTGTAGCGGCCCTTCAGCAGAATAAGGGCCTCCATGCGGCGGTGGGCAATATCGCGCATCAGCGCCAGCCGCTCCGTCATCACGGGGCGCAGCTTGTGGTTGTACACCAGCACGCTGGTGAGGCGGTGCCACTCCTGGTCGATAAGCTCGGCCTGCCCGGTCAGGGTGGAGTCGGCCGCTACCTGGGGCAGGTGCTCGAGGAAGTACGCAGTCTGATGCTCGGCGGTCCAGAAGCGGCGGGCCAGCAGCAAGTATTTGCGGGTGGCGGTGGTGTCGCGCCGCTCCTGGTTGGGCAGCTGCCGTTTCAGCGTTTTCAGGTCAGACTCTACTTCCGCCGTAAAAGCCGGTATCTGATGGGTTTCCACCGATACCAGCACCGGCGGTCCGGATGACTCGGCCGCGGGGGTGGGGGCAGGTGCGTTGCCGCGGGCCGCCCACCACAAGCCGCCGGCTACGGCCAGGGTGGCCACACCGCCCAGCACTAGGCGGGGCCAGCTGTACACTGCGTCGGGCTCATCCTCCCAGCCATCGAGGGGCAGCATTGGTTCGGCGGGGCCTTCGGGGGCGGGCAGCTGTCCGCGCCGCTGCAGCTCGCGGCGGGCCGAGTCGACCAGGCTCTGGTGGTACAGGGAAGGGTTGCGGGCCAGGAACAAAAGCTCCTCCGTGGTTTTTTGGGCAGTGAAATCGGCTCCCGGATTGGTAGGCGCTGACATGATACGAGCAGGCGTGAATAGGCGGAAAGAATAGCTGAGCAAGATACGCAAAAGCCTGAGCCGGCCAACCGTCGGCCGGGCCGGCCGTATAGCTGTTAAGGTTCTGTTTCACTACTGACTTTTCCTGTTATGGCCGATTCGCAACACCCCACCGGTCCCCTCGACTCGGAAACCGAGAACGAAGAGCGGGCCCGCAACTTTCAGCCCGAAGGCCGCCAGGCTGCCGGCAGCCACGACACTGGCCTCAACGCCGATGACAACTCCGGCAGCGGCGGCACCGAGGGCGGCAAGCCCATCCAGGGCAAAAACGTCAGCCCCGAGGCCGAAGGCCCCATCGGGGGAGGGACGGCCAGCAGCGGCACCGGCGTATCGGGTGGCGCAACCGGCCAGGTAACCCTCTAACCTTTCTTTCCACTTTCCCTAACGATTCCCACCATGAGCCAACAACAGCAGCCCTCCGACCACGACAAGCACCAGAGCCCCGAGGCCGCGCAGAACCCGCAAGCCAGCACCGGCGGCGTAATTCCCGGCCCCGATCAGGACCAGAACGCCGCCGGCAACCCCGAAGCTACCACCAGCACCCAGGAAAACATGGGCGACGGAGACGGCATCCGCGGCGGCTACGGCAACGCCGAGCAAACCAACGGCATGGAAGGGGGCGAGGAGCCCAAACCCCACAACGACCTCACCCGTGGCGGCGTAGGCGACTAAGGTCCCATCTCTCCGAGCAACGTCCGCATAGCAATCCGAAGCCAGTATCTTCGGGTCGCTATGCGGACGTTTTTTCTTTACAGGAGGTTGGTAATCTTGCTTTGGGGCATGATGTGTTCGGCTGCAGCGGCCCGGGCCCAGCCTGGTAACCCCCTGCGCCGCCTGCTGCGGCAGGATACGGCCGCGGCCGTGCGCACCGTGCTCCAGGCCCCGGCCCAGCATCGGGTGCAGGTGTACTACACCCGAGTACGCCGCGACCGGCGCGGCAGGCCTCATTTCCGCACTTTCACCTTCCGGGGGCGCCCCGGGGAATACATCTACCCGGCCAGCACGGTGAAGCTGGCCGCCGCCGCCCTCACGCTGGAAGCCCTACGCCTGGGCCAGCGGCCCCTGGGAGGCATGAAGCGGGTGCCCTTAGGGGGGCCGGGCCGCGAAACCCCACTGCAGATTGACTCGGCCTTTGCCGGTCAAACGCGAGTGGTGGCCGATAGTACTGCGCCGGGCGGGCGGCCTACGCTCGGGCACTACATCCGGAAAGTGCTGCTGGTGAGTGACAATGACGCCTACAACCGCCTCTATGAGTTTTTGGGGCAGCAGTACCTGAACGCGGCACTGCAGCCCCGCACATCCCGCCGGACGCGCCTGGTTCACCGGCTTTCCGTGGGCGACCAGGAGCCGGGCTCCCGCCACGCCAACCCCTTCACGTTTTTTGTGGACAGCGCCGGCACCGAGGTAAGCCAGCGGCGCCCGGCCCTGGTAAACAAGGACCCGCTGCCCCCGCTGCGGGCGCGCCACCAGCAGGTGGGCACGGGATATTACCAGGGCGACACGCTGGTGCGCCGGCCCTTTGATTTTGGCGCTAAAAATGCCTTCCCGGTCCGTGACCAGCAGCATCTGCTCAAGAGCCTGCTGTATCCGGCCGCTGTGCCGCCCGCCCGCCGCTTTGGCCTGATGCCCGACGACTACGCCTTCCTGCGCAAGTACCTGCACCTGCTGCCCCGCCAAAGTCAGTGGCCCCGCTACGACTCGGCCGCGTACCCGGATAACTACGCCAAGTTTTTGCTGGTGGGCGGGCCCCCGGCTGCCTTGCCCCCCGGCGTGCGCATCTACAACAAAATCGGGCAGGCCTACGGGTTTCTGCTCGATAATGCCTGCATCGTCGATACGATAAGCGGCGTAGAGTTTCTGCTGGCCGCCGTGGTGTACGTCAACCACGACGAAGTGCTCAACGATGACCACTACGACTATGATACCCTGGGTTTTCCCTTTTTGCGCCGGTTGGGTCAGTTGGTGTATGCCCATGAGCTTACCCGCACCTCCCCGCGCCGTCGCCGCCACGTCAGCGCGTACTGGCATCCCCGCTACGAACAGGCCCGACCATGAGTATTCCCCGCGAAGCGCCTGCCGATGATTACGGCCTAGTAGTGCTGCGCAGCCCCGCCCGCTACCGCGAGCTGGTGCGCGCCCACCCCGAGCAAGCTTTGCTCAGCCTGCCCGCCGTGGTGCCCGGTCTGCGCCTGGACATCCGGTATGCTACCCCGCACAATCTGCTGGGGCGCCCGCTCTACCCACAACCGGCCGCCTACCTGCGCCAGCCGGCCGCCGAAGCCCTGGGCCAGGTGCAGCAGGCCCTGCGCCGGCAGGACGTAGGCCTGGTAGTCTATGATGCTTACCGGCCTTATTCGGCCACGGTGGCTCTTTACCAAGCGGTGCAGGATGAGCACTACGCGGCCCCGCCCTGGCGCGGTTCCCGCCACAACCGGGGCTGCGCCGTGGATGTCGGGCTGGTGAAGCTGAGCACCGGCCAGCCTCTGCCCATGCCCACCGATTTCGACGCGCTGAGCCCGGCCGCGCATACCAGCTTCGAGCCCGTGTCTTCCTTGGTACGCCGGCACCGGACCCTGCTGCTGACTACCATGCAGGCCCACGGCTTTCAGAACTACCCCGGCGAGTGGTGGCACTACGACTACGCCCGCTGGGGCGAGTTTGGACTGCTGGACTTGCCCTTCTCGGCGTTATAACCAGGCTGCCGCGGCCTTACCCCGAAAGAAACCCCGGTGCTTCTGGCCTGGGCTGCGTAATTTCGGGGCTGATTTCTCGTTTCTGGTGCTGATGTTTCGATTTTTTGCTGCGGGTAGGGCTGTTGTTGGGGGTTTGGTTATCATGCTGCTGTCGGCCTGCGGGGCCCCGGCCGTAGCCCAGGACGCCGTGCCGCCCAAGCGCGAGCTGCGCGGCATCTGGATAGCCACCGTAGAGAACATCGACTGGCCCAGCTCCCGCACCCTCACGCCCGAACAGCAGCGCCGCGAGTACCGCCGCATGCTGGATAAAGGCCAGCAGGCCGGCATCAACGCCGTGTTTGTGCAGGTGCGCCCCGCCTCCGACGCCTTTTACCAGAGCGAGCTGGAACCCTGGAGCAAGTGGCTGACGGGCCAGCAAGGCCGGGCGCCTTCACCCGCCTACGACCCGCTGCCCTTTCTCATCGAAGAAGCCCACGAGCGGGGCATGGAGTTTCACGCCTGGTTTAACCCCTACCGGGCCTCCCTCGACTCGGTGACGCGGCGGCTGGCTCCCAACCACCAGTTTAAGCAGCACCCCGAATGGTTTATTCGCTACGCCGGCAAGCTCCTTTACAACCCCGGCCTGCCTGAAGTGCGCGCCTACATCACCCAGGTGATTCTGGACGTGGTGCGCCGCTACGACGTGGACGGTATTCACTTCGACGACTACTTCTACCCGTACCCCGAGCCGGGCCAGAAAATCCACGACGAGGATGCCTACGCCCGCTACAACCCCCAAAACCTGGCGTTGGCCGACTGGCGGCGCCAGAACGTCAACCTGCTGATTGAGAGCCTGCACGACTCTATCCGGCACACCAAGCGCTGGGTGAAGTTTGGTATCTCCCCATTTGGGGTCTGGATGAACAAGTCGGCCCACCCGGAGGGCTCCGACACCCGCGCCGGCCAGCCCAGCTACGCCAATCTTTATGCCGATACCCGTCTTTGGCTGCAGCAGGGCTGGATTGACTACGTAGTGCCCCAATTGTACTGGAGCTCCAACTTCAAGCTGGTGCCCTACGCCACTATCCTTGACTGGTGGGCCCGCAACCACTTCGACCGCCACCTCTACATTGGGCACGGCATGTACCGCATGCTGGAAAATACCCGCGGCGACACCACCTGGCGCAACCCCCGCGAGCTGCCCCGGCAGATCCGGATGAACCGTGCGTACCCCACCGACGTGAGTGGCAGCTTGTTTTTCTCGGCCCGCTCGCTCATGGCTAACCCCCTGCACACCACCGATTCCCTGCGCCTGAACCTGTTCCGCTACCCGGCCCTGGTGCCGGCCATGCCCTGGATGGATGCCGTGCCGCCCCGGTCCGCGCAGAACGTGCTTATCACCCGCGCCGGTGGCCCCGTGAGGCTGAGCTGGCAGGCTGGCCCGCCCGCCGCCGACGGGGACGAGGCCCGCTACTTTGTGGTGTACCGCTTTGCCGAAGGCGAAACGCCCGGCCCCGACGACCCGCGCCACATTGTAGCCCTGGTGCGCCACCGCGCCGGGCAAGTGCAGCAGCTGCAGGATACGGCCGCCCGCGCCGGGCAGGAGTATGCCTACTACATCACGGCTGTAGACCGGCTGCACAACGAAAGCCGCCCAGCCCGCGTGACCACCCTGAGTCCGCAGCCCGAGGCTATAACGCAGGAGCCGCCTACGGCCACGCCGCCCCTGCCCGAGACGCTGCCGGAGAAGCCCATAGCCACTGCCGCCCGCCCGGCCCGCCCGCTGCCCGGCAATCAGGCTGGCCCTACCAAAGTCAAGGTGAAGGAAAAGCCGAAAAAGCGGGGCTTCTTCGGGCGGCTGTTTGGGAAATAAGCGGGCTAAAAGCTATAAATACCACCGTTTAGCTAGCTTAGTGCGGTCTGGGTAGCAAGTGCTGCCCGCCCGCTTCGCTATGAACGGTACTACCCAAGCTGCCTTCCAGACTACCGGTACCGAGCCGCTGGTAGAGGCTTCCTCCGCCCGCTTGCTTTCCCTGGACGTGTTCCGGGGCCTGACGGTGCTGACGATGCTGCTCGTAAACCACCCCGGCGACTGGGGCCACATCTACGAGCCGCTGGAGCATGCCAAGTGGAACGGCTGCACGGTGGCCGACCTGGTGTTTCCGTTTTTCCTGTTCATTGTGGGCGTGTCGGCGGTTTATGCTCTGGACCGCAGCCGGCAGGAGCCGGAGCGGCGCCGGGCGGCAGTGGTTGGGGTATGGCGCCGGGCTGGCCTGCTGATTGCGGTGGGCATTCTGGTGACGCTGCTGCCTTATTTCGAGTTCAGCACCGTACGGCTGCCGGGCGTGCTGCAGCGCATTGGGCTGGTGTTTGGAATATGCGGCACCCTGTTCCTGTATACTTCGCGCCGGCAGCAGCTCTGGCTAGTGGCCGCGCTGCTGATTGGCTATAACGTGCTGATGCAGCTGGTGCCCGTGCCCGGCCACGGCCCGGCCAACCTGGAGCCCGAAACCAACCTCGGCGCCTGGCTCGACCGGCTCGTCTTCACCGAAAACCACCTCTGGCAGTACAGCCGCACCTGGGACCCCGAAGGCCTGCTGGGCACCCTGCCCGCTGTGGGCACTGGGCTGCTGGGCGTGCTGGCCGGGCAGTGGCTGCGCCGCAAGGATGTGGAGCCGGCCGCCAAGGTAGCCTGGTTGTTTGTGGATGCGGTGCTGCTCACGGCCCTGGGCCTGCTCTGGAACCTGTGGTTTCCCATCAACAAGGCGCTGTGGACCAGCTCCTTCGTGCTGTTTGTGGGCGGGCTGGCGCTGGCCCTGCTGGCCACGCTCTACTGGCTCTGCGACGTGCAGGGCTGGCGGCGTGGGCTGGCGTGGGCGCAAGTAGCGGGCGTAAATGCCTTGCTCGTGTTTGTGGGCTCCACGCTGGTAGCGCGTACTTTCAATATTTGGACGGTAGCTGGGCCCGGTGGTAGCCCGGTATCTATGAAGGACTGGCTGTATGGGCAGTTTTTCGTGCCATACTTCAGTTCACCCTACGTGGCCTCGCTGGCCGGTGCGGTGGTGTGCGCGCTTATCTGGTACGGGGTGCTCTGGCTCTTATACCAGCGGCGCATTGTAGTGAAGCTGTAGCCGACGGACGCATCCGGGTTATTTTTCGGACCTTCGAGGCTGATACCTTCGTTCACGCCCATCGTTGTTTTATGGCTTCGTTTGATTTTTCGGCTGCTCTTCGGGGCGGCGTATTGGTAGTTGCTACGCTGTTGCTCACGGCCCCGGCCATACAGGCCCAGAATACTACCGCGGCCCCGGCTGCGCCCGCAACGGCGGCCCCCGTATCGGCGAGCCAGCGCAAGGCGGCCGAAAGCCTGCTGGAAGTGATGCAGTCCGAGAAAACCACCAATCAGGCCATCGACCAGATGCTGACCCTGCAGGTGGAGCAAAACCCCAACCTTAAGAAAGTAGAGCCCGAGATGCGCGCCTTCATGGCCAAGTACATGAGCTGGGCCTCACTCAAGGATGAGATGGTGCAGCTCTACGCCCGCGAGTTCACGGAGAAAGAGCTCAAGGAACTTACCAAGTTCTACCAGTCGAGTACCGGGCAGAAGTATGTGAGCAAGCAGAATTTGCTGCTCCAGGCGGGCATGCAGCTGGGCCAGCGCCGGGTGCAGGAAAACCTGCCGGAGCTCCAGCGCATGATCGAGGAGAAGATGAAAGCGCAGGAGTAACAGCACAGCTGCATAAGGCCGTCAGGCCTAGCAAAAACCGAATGTCATGCTGAGCCTGTGGAAGCATCTCTACTGAACTATTTCGTGCGAACGAAGCGGTAGAGATGCTTCGACAAGCTCAGCATGACGCGTTCTTAAAAAAAACTATTCGCCCAGCGTGTAGTCCGCAAAATCCTGGCGGAGCTGGGTCTTGAGGAGCTTACCGGTGGCGGTGTGCGGCAGCTGATCCACAAATTCCACCGCATCGGGCGTCCACCAGCTGGCCACTTTGCCTTCGTAGAACGCCAGCAGCTCCTCGGCCGATACTTCCTGGCCGGACCGGCGCACCACCACCAGCAGGGGCCGCTCGCTCCATTTACTGTGGGGCACCCCAATCACGGCGGCTTCGGCCACGGCCGGGTGAGCCACGGCCAGGTTTTCCAGCTCGATGCTCGAAATCCACTCCCCACCCGACTTAATAACGTCCTTCGAGCGGTCCGTAATCTGCATGAACCCCGCCGGGTCGATGGTGGCCACGTCGCCGGTGCGAAACCAGCCCTGGGGCGTCAGCTCACCCAGCTTCCCGCTCCGGAAGTAGTCGGCCACGATGAAGGGGCCCCGCACGAGCAGGTCGCCGAAGGCCACGCCGTCGTGGGGCAGGTCCTGGCCTTCGTCGTCTACAATCTTCATGTCCACCCCGAAGATGACGCGGCCTTGCTTGGTTTGAATGGCAAACTGCTCGTCGGGGCTCAGGCTCAGCTGCTGGGGCTTGAGGGTGCACACGGTACCCAGGGGGGAGGTTTCCGTCATGCCCCAGGCATGGCGAATGGTTACGCCCAGCTCCTCGTCAAAGGCCTTGAGCAAAGCCGGCGGACAGGAAGCGCCGCCCACAATCATCTGGCGCAGGGAGCTGAACCGGGCTTTCTTCTCGCGCATAAACGTGAGCAGCCCAAACCAGATGGTGGGCACGCCCGCCGAGAACGTGACGCCCTCGTTTTCAAATAGCTCGAACAAGCTGGCCGCATCCAGCCCGGGGCCTGGCAGCACCAGCTTGGCCCCAATCATGGGCGCCAGGTACGGTATGCCCCAGGCATTGACGTGGAACATGGGCACCACGGGCAAAATCACGTCCCGTGCCGAACAGTTAAAGCAGTCGGGCAACGCGGCGGCGTAGGAGTGCAGCAGGGTAGAGCGGTGGGAGTAAAGCACGCCCTTGGGCTGGTCGGTGGTGCCGGAGGTATAGCACAGCGAAGAGGCCATATGCTCGTCGAATACCGGCCAAGCAAACTCTGCTTTTTGAGCCGCCAGCAAATCTTCGTAGCAGCGCACCCCGCCGGGCAGGGTGGTGGCCTCGGGCATGTGGGCGCGGTCCGTCAGCAAAATCCAGCCTTCCACCAGCGGGCAGTGCGGGGCCAGCTTTTCCACCAGGGGCAGAAAGGTAAGGTCGAAGAAGATGAGCCGGTCCTCGGCGTGGTTGATGATGTATACCAGCTGCTCCGGGAACAGGCGCGGGTTGATGGTGTGGCACACCGCCCCCATGCCCGACACGCCGTAGTACAGCTCGAAGTGGCGGTGGGTGTTCCAGGCCAGGGTGCCCACCCGGTCGCCCCACTGCACGCCCAGCGCCTTAAGGGCGTTGGCCAGCTGCTGGCTGCGCAGGTGAGCAGCGGCGTAGGTGTAGCGGTGGATGCCGCCCTCTACCAGGCGCGTCACAATTTCGGTGTCGGCGTGCCATTTGGCGGCGTGTTCGATGAGCCCGGCTATGCGCAAGGGCTCCTGCATCATCATTCCTAGCATCGGGTAGGGCAGGTAAGGTGGGAGGAGTGCCTCAAGCTAAGCAGAAAATGGCTAGTTTGTGCCGGTGCCGTAGTACTACCCCGAGCTGGTCTTTTCGTACCAGTACCGGGCACGCCGGGTTATTCGCGCACCCACACCTGGCCCAACTCTTCAAACTGCAAAACGCCCTCGGCTTGGGTATAGAGTACTTGACGGCCGGCGTCGGGCATTGGCGTAGTGGGTATGCGGGAAATAACCCGCTGGTAGGTGCGCCCATTCAGGGTGAGTTGGGGCAGCAGCGAGTAGGGCGGCGAGAGTGCCAGCTGGCCCGTTTCCAGCTCCCGCAGCGGCAAGGACATGCTTACCCCAAAGCCTTGCACTTTACACTGGCCGATATTGGAGTAACCGGCGCTGTGCGAGTAGCCGGAGTATCCTTCGTCTACCTGGGCAGTCAGCGCAAACGTGTACAGAAACGCCCCGGGAAGCACAAAAGTCGAGTCCTTGCGCACCAGCAGGGCATCAATTTCCTCCCGATAATGGGTTTTTTCCAGCGTCCAGCCCCCGGGGCCCATTTTATGCTCCTGGTGTTTGTACTGTTCTACCACGTACGTGCGCACATATCCCGTTTGCTGGCTGCGGAACTTCCACTCGGCCCCCTTTTGGTACGGGGCAGCCCACTGCTTCTGGAATTCGGTGAGCTTGAAATGCGGTAGGTTTTCTTCGCTTTCCCCAAACCAGCCGCAGCCGCTGAGGGCCAAAGCAACTGCTACTGACAGCGCCGCCGCCGATTTTTGAAACTTAAACGAACGGGGCCAGGCAAAAAGAGGAGTGCAAGGTAAAGACATACAGCAGCAGACAGGATACAGCGGCAAACTTACCCGGTCACCGGCCGGCTATCAATAGCATGAGTATGTGATATGGTACTTTCCCGATAGGCGGCTTTCGGCCTGTGTTCGGGATGCCTTCGCTGTGCCTTCGGTGAAAGGGTGGGTTGAAGGGCTGTTGGGATGGGGCTGATAATTGTAGAAAAGCAAGAAACCTGCTTGCGTTTATGCGTAGTGGTTCGCAGCGTCGGGGGCGTCGTACCTATAGCAGGCGGTACCACAGGGTGCTGCCCTCCACAAACCCTCTGTAGCCCTCGGAATAATAGATAAGCTAGGCTGGCCATAAAGCCCCACTTATTAAATAAGTATGCTCGTGGATTATAAGGTTTAAAACTGGTTCTGTGCAGATGATAATTAACGTAATGATTTAATTATTTCTTTGTCCTGTGGCTTGTTATATCGTTCTAGCATATCTACTGCTGACCAAATTCTGCGCTGGATGGCTAATCTTCTAATCAAAGGGTAATTTTTTTATTCATCTCTAATCTTTTAATAGAAAATACTACTGAAGATAAATTATTGTTTGGGTCGTGTAGCAAAATGCTGTCCACGTATTCCACCTGTTTCGCCGATATTTTGCGCGGCATTCTCTCATATATGGGGATTACCTGTTCTATCATAACGTCTCCAGTGAATTCATTATTTATAAAACATCCACTGCTTGCTTCCAGGCGGGTAGTGTCGTCCAAATGATGAGTTAGTATAGAGAACACACTATCTGATTTTATTCCTACTAAAGCTTTAAATGCATAGCAGCGTATAACAGGTGACGCATGATTTGTTAAGGTGATAAATTGGCTAGGAGTAGCTCTTTTTGAAAGCCTCTCAAAAAGAGCCCACTGAGGGGAGGGTTGATTGCCTTCCCCTATGAAAGGACCATCATAAACGCCATAATTAATCATTGAATTTATTATGGGCGATAATTCTGAATCTTCATTGATTTCTTCTAAAGCGCTTTGTGCGCGACTCGTTCTATTACTGCAAGATGATGCTAATAATGAATGGACAAACGCAATTGATAAAACAAAACGTGAAAGCATAGTATTTAATCCTTATTAAGTGTTGAGGATAAAGAAATTACTCCTTTTCGATAGGTTGGTTGGATCTAAATTTACTGTTTTTTTCGAACCGCCTCAATAGCCAGCTGCAGAATTTGCGTGCGCACGTTCAGATCGGAGAGCTTGTTGTTGCGGCGGCTGGGGTTTACGCGGTTGGAAAGGAAGATGTACACCAATTCCCGCTCGGGGTCCACCCAGAAATAGGTGCCCGTGAAGCCGGAGTGGCCGAAGGAGCTGGCGCTGGCATCGTGGGCGGTGTTGCCGGCGGGCGGTGAGGCGGGCCTATCGAAGCCCAGGGCGCGGCGGTTCTGGGGGCAGAACTGGCAGCGCGTGTACTCGGCCAGGGTTGCCTGCTTGATAAGCTGCTGGCCCCCAAACTGCCCGCCGTTGGCGTAAAGCTGGACCAGCTTGGCCAGATCCGTCGCCGAGCCAAACAAGCCCGCGTGGCCCGAGAGGCCACCCAGTAAAGCCGCGCCCTCGTCGTCCACGGTGCCGTGCAGCAGCTGGCGCCGGAACAGGGAGTCGTACTCCGTGGGCACGAGGCGGCTGAGCGGGAAGCGGTTGGTGGGGTTGAAGCCCAGGGTGGTAGCGCCCAGGGGCTGGTAGATTTCCTCCCGCAGGTACTGGTCGAAGGGCTTACCGGTAAGGCGCTGCACCAGCAGGGGGTAGAGGTAAAACGACAAGTCGGAGTACACGTAGCCCGGCTTGGCGTTCAGCTCCGACTCGCCAATGGCCTTTACCAGCCGGGCGGGCAGGGTGCGTCGGGCCCACACGCCGGTAGCCACCTCCAAGGGGAAGCGCCGCGACGAATCCTGCCGGAAAAACCGGTGCCGGAGCTGGCCCTGCTTGTTCACGTAGTCTTTCCAGAAAGGAATCCAGGCTTTCAGGCCAGCTTGGTGGGTGAGCACGTCGCGCAGCTTCAAATTAGCCTTGTTGGTTTTCTGAAGCTCGGGGAAATACTCGCCTAGGGTTTTGTCGGGGGAGAACTTGCCTTCGTCCTGCAGCTTCATCAGAGCCGGCAGAGCGGCCGCTACTTTCGTTAAAGAAGCCAGGTCGTAGAGGTCGGTGTTGCGCACCGGGCGGGCGGCTTTGCCAGGCTCCGCGAAGGTGTGGGTGCCGTAGCTTTTGCGCAGCACCACCGTGCCGCGCCGGGCAATAAGCACCTGCGCCCCCGGCGTAGCGCGGGCAGCCAGGGCCTGGGCCATCACCGAGTCCACGCGGGCTTCCAGGCGGGCATCCATCTGCACGTCTTCGGGCGCTCCGAAGCGCAGCCGCTGCCCGGGCTGGGTGCGCAGGCCTTTGCCGTAGCTGTACCGGTCGGAGACTGTAACCGGGAGCTTGCCCTGGGCGCCGAAGGAGCCGAAGATCAGCTCGGCAGCCTTTTCCTGGGCGTTGCGGCTTTCCTGGTAGGCTACCAGCACGGCATCGGCGCGGTCCAGGTCGCGCACCTTGGTCACGGCGTAGGCCGAGCCAAACACGCACACCACCATCCGCTGTCGGGCCGCGCCCAGCTCCCGCAGCAGCACGTTGGTTTCCGCCGTCACCCCGAAGTTGGTGGCCGGCAGGCGGCCCAGGTTGTTCAGGCCCACCAGAATGGTGTTGTAGGGCCGCAGGGCTGCGCGCATCTGCGTCAGCTCATCCAGGGTAGGCGTGGCCGGAAGCCAGAAGTGCCGCACCGGGGCGTAGTCGGCCACCATGCGCTGGAAGTCGGTGGTGTCCTTGGTACCAATGGCAAGCGTAGCCAGCCGCAGCGTATCGAGGCGGGGGAGGGGCAGCAGGTTTTTCTGGTTGCGCAGCAAGGTCACGCTCAGCTCCGAAAGGTGGCGGCTGAGAAACTGGGCGTGGGCCGGGTTCAGGTCCTGGGTAAGGTTACGCAGCTCAATGGGGCGGTACTTGTCCAGGCCGGCCCACTGTTTCAGGGCCAATACCTTGCGGCAGCGTTGGTCGATGTCGGCCTGGGTTAGCTCGCCCCGGGTAATAGCGGCCCGCACCATCTGAATAGCCAGCGGAATGTTCTTGCTGAACTCCAGCACGTCGTTGCCGGCCAGCAGGGCACGCACGTCGGCCTCGCCGGGCGGGTACTTGCTGATGACACCCTTCATGTTCATGGCATCGGTGAAGATGACGCCCTCGAAGCCCATCTTGCGCTGCACCAAATCCGTGACGATGGGGCGCGAGAGGGTGGAGGGTGTGCCGGTACTGTCGAGGGCCGGGATGTTGAGGTGTGCAATCATCAGCCCACCCAAGCCGCGCCGCATCAAACTCCGGAAGGGGTACATTTCCAGGGTATCGAGGCGGCGCTCATCTACGCGCACCAAGGGCAAAGCCAGGTGGGAGTCGGTGTCGGTGTCGCCGTGGCCGGGGAAGTGCTTGGCCACCGCCAGTACGCCCGCGTCCTGCATGCCTTTCATGTACTGAAAGCTTTTCTCGGTCACGTTCGCGCGGTCCTCGCCCCAGCTGCGGAAGCCGATAACGGGGTTGGCGGCGTTGTTGTTGATGTCGACCACCGGGGCGAAGTTCACGTGCATACCTAGGCGGCGGA
Source organism: Hymenobacter lutimineralis (assembly GCF_008271285.1). Taxonomy (NCBI): domain Bacteria; kingdom Pseudomonadati; phylum Bacteroidota; class Cytophagia; order Cytophagales; family Hymenobacteraceae; genus Hymenobacter; species Hymenobacter lutimineralis. The sequence goes on from NZ_VTHL01000001.1 coordinate 218,672, forward strand.
ACTGCCGCGCCACCTCCGTGCCCATGTCGTAGAGCAGCTGGTTTTCCTCGATGCCGCCCATACTCATCTGAAATGGGAAGCGCACCACGCTGTCCAGGCGCATGCCCACGCCCCACTCGGCATCCATGGCCACCAGCAGCGGCACTTTAGATTGGCTCTGGTAGCGGTTGAGCAGACGGCTCTGGCGCACGGGCCCGCCCTGGAAGAAAATAAGCCCCCCAATGCCGTACTGCTGAATCAGGGCCGACACCGAGTCCTCATCGATGCGCTGGCGGTTGGAGTAGGCGGCCACCATAAACAGCTGGGCTACGCGCTGGTCGGGCGTGAGCGTCAGCATCACTGAGTCAACCCAGCGGGACTGGCTTAGCTGGGCGGCGAAGGGCAACGGCAACTTAGCGGGCTGGGCGGTAGCAGCGGCAGGTTTCGGCTTGGTGGGGGCGACTTTCCGGCGCTGGGCCAGGGAATCGGTGGGGCGCAGCAGCGCAAAAGCCAGGAGTAGGAGCGAGAGGAAGCGGAGCAGCGGCACGCGAAAAGCAGGAAAATCGATGAAGCTGCGAAGTTAGCGGAATACCGCCGGTGGCGCAGCTCAGCGCTTTATCGTCAGGTTCTCAGAGTAGAATACCCGGGCTGAGTCCCCGCGCAGGCTGGCTTCGGCCTGCAGGCCCGCACCCTGGGCTGTAAAGCGCAGCAGCGCATAGTGCTTCTGGTTGATAAGCGGCCCCACGCGCAGGTCGTTTGGCTCGCCATGGTTTTGGGTGGCGGGGTGGGTGAGGCCGCTGGACGTAATTTCCAGCATAGGCTGCGGCAACCCCGGTAGCGTCAGCCGCGAAATTTCCCCGATGTGCCGGTCACCGCTGATGAGCAGCACGCCGCTAGGCTTGGTGGCCGCAAGCAAATCCAGCAGGCGCTGGCGGGCCCTCGGGAAGTTGCTCCACTTCTCGTAGCGGTGCTGGGTGGGCAAAAACTGGATGCCTGAAGCAATGATGTGGGCATCGGCCGTGGAGCCGCGTAGCTGCTGTTCCAGCCACTGCCACTGGGCTTCCCCCAGAATGTCGCCGGTGAGGTTGGGGTGGTACACCAGGGCTTTATCGCGGTAGAGCGTGTCCTGAAAATACCGGTCGTCGAGCAGGATGACTTTCACTTTCCGGCGGCCCACCGGGTATTCGTAGGCGGCATAAATACCTTCTTGCCGGCGGCGCGGGCTGCTGGCGGGTTCTTCAAAAAAGTCCAGGGCTAGCTGCTGGTTCTGGGCCTTGAAGGGGTAATGCTTGTTCCCGTCGTTGCGGCCATAGTCGTGGTCGTCCCAGGTGCCAATGACGTGGGTGCCCTGCTCGCGCAGGTGGCGGTAGCCAGGCTGGGTGAACTGGGTTTCGTACTTCTGGCGCAGCACCTTGGGGTCGTCGGAGTCCCCGTAAATGTTGTCGCCCAGCCAGATCCATACCTGAGGCTTGTCGGCCGCAATATCGTCCCAGAGCGGCTGGGGCAGGTCCTGGCGGTTGCAGGAGCCGAAGGCCAGGCGCAGCTCGGCGGTGGCTGGCGGTTGGGTAGTTGTAGTACAGCTTGCCAGCAGCAGGAGCAGCCAAAGCGCCCGGCGCCCATACCCTCCGTTTCTTGTTACTCTCCCGGTCTGCATGGTTGCTTTCGTAGTTTGGCGTAAAGGTGAGCACATAATTCTTTATTTTTGGTCGGCCAGGACCGCGCAAGCTCAGCAGCTGTCTGCCTGGGACCTATAGTTTTTCCCTCTGCCTTGTGAAAGAAAAAGAAGTACTGCGCCTGCTGGTCATCAGCTCCTGCTCCGATGCCTGGGGCGGCAGCGAAGAGCTCTGGTCGGGGGCCGCGCTGGAGCTGCTGGGGCAGGGACACCAGGTACGGGTACTCAAAACCACCGTCGACAACCAGCACGGCACCGTAAAGCGCCTGCAGGCTGCGGGGTGCCCCGTTATCGATCTGGAAGCTACGCCTTCCTGGGGCACGCGCCTCACCAACCGCTTGCTGCCCACGTCGCGCCAGACTACCCTACGCGCTTACGGCTGCCAGGTGATACGCCAAGCCCTCACCCGGTTTCAGCCAAGCCTGGTGGTGGTGTCGCAGGGCTGCAACTTCGACGGGGTGGAGTTTGCCGCGGAGTGCCTGGCTCAGAACGTGCCCTACGTGTTGGTGTGTCAGAAAGCCATTGACTTCTTTTTTCCGCCTGCGCACCAGCGGCACCAAGCTCAGGAGGTGTACCGCGGGGCTCTGCGCTGCTACTTCGTTTCGGAGCACAACCGCCAGCTCACGCAGTGGCAGCTGGGCTTTGAGCTGCCCCAGGCCCAGGTTATCCGCAACCCGTTTCAGGTGCCCTTTCAGGGCGAGTTGCCCTTTCCCGGGGGCGAGGTACTGCGCCTGGCCTGCGTGGCCCGCCTCAACCTGCTCGACAAAGGCCAGGACATTCTGCTGCGCGTGCTGGCCCAGCCGCACTGGCAGGAGCGGCCCGTGCACGTCACGCTCTTTGGGAGTGGCCCCGACCGGCTGGCCATAGAGGAAATGGCCGCCATGCTGGGGGTACGCAACCTCACGCTGGGCGGGCAGGTGGCCGACATTTCGCAGGTGTGGGCCACGCACCACGCCCTGGTGCTGCCTTCGCGCAGCGAGGGACTGCCCCTGGCCCTGGTAGAAGCCATGCTTTGTGGCCGGCCCGCCATCATTACGGCCGCCGGGGGGAATGCCGAGCTGGTGCTGGATAACGAAACCGGATTTCTGGCGGCGGCGGCTACCCCCGAGGCATTGGATGAAGCCCTGGAACGCGCCTGGGACCACCGGGAGCACTGGGGCGCCATGGGCCAGCGGGCGGCCGCATACGCCCGGCAGCAGACGGTGCCGCATCCGGCCCGGTATTTTGCTGATTGCCTGTTGCGCGAGCGGGTGTTGGTATAGCTATCTTTAGTGCTGATATGCATCACCCCCTGGTTTCCGTTATTATTCCTACCTATAATCGGTCGGCCTTACTAGTAAAAGCCTTGGCCAGCGTGCGGGCGCAAACGTACCCGGCTATACAGCTAATTGTGGTAGATGATGGCTCGACGGACAATACCCGGGAACTATTAGCCGGCTACCCGGAAGTGGAGTACTACTACCAAGCCAACCAGCGGCAGGCAGCGGCCCGTAACAAAGGGCTGCAGTATGCCCGGGGGGAGTTTATTGCTTCCCTGGACTCCGATGATACCTGGGAGCCCGACTTTCTGGCTAAGAGCATCAACTGCCTGGTGCAGCACCAGCTCGACTTTGTATTTCTGAATCATCACCGTAACTCTCATCACCCCAGTCATCTTAGCCAGCTGGCCACGCAAGGCTGGTGGCGCCGGTACCTGCGCCAGCCGGCCGGAGAGTGGTGGCTGCTGAGCCCGACGCTGGTACGCCGCCTGTTCCTGGAAACGTGCCCGGCGCCGTCTTCGGCCCTGGTTATTCGGCGTAGCTCCATGGTGAGCAACTGGAATGAGCGCATGCTGATTGCCGACGACTGGTGCCTGATACTGGATATGGTGATGCACCGGCCTTGTAAGGCGGCTTTCACGCTGCAGCCCTCGTGGGTGAAGTGTATGCAGCGCGACAACGTGTACGATGGCCGGGAAAACCTGGAAGTCATAGAGCGCCTGGGCCTGCACGACGGGATGCTGCTGGCCGAGCGGTTTGCCGGACAAGTAACGCTGGCCGAGCGGCGGCTACTGCAGCGCCAGTTAGCTACGCATCATCTCAATTTTGCCCACTTGCTGTGGAAGCGTGGCGGGCACTCCGGGCAGGTGCGCCTCTCCATACAAAAGGCCTTTGCCCTGGCTCCGCTGCAAAGCAGCTACCACGGAGCCACCATGCTCTGGCTGTTTCTGCGCAACCGCTTCCGGCCCGACGAGCTGGCTTCAGAAAGCGTGTAGCTGATGCCGGCCGGCTAGCGCAGCCGCCAAACCCGCCGCAGCCGGGCACCCAATGTGAGGGCCCCTGCCCAGAGCGTTAGTGCCGTTTGCCGGAGGCGCTGGGAAAACAGCAACCCATGCACGATTAGGAGGCCCGCGTCGACCGCACGCAGCGGCCAGGCTGCGGTGAGCAGCATGGCCAGCGGATATAGCCCTTCGTAATACTCATTAAGCCACAGCTGGTACTTGGCGCGGGGGGCCGCCACCACGGGTACAATGCCCCACTGGCGCAACCGGAACCACACCAGCCCGCCATATACCAGCAGCGCCAGCCAGGCCAACGGAGCCTGCCCTAGCCACAGTAAACCACCAAAGGCAGCTACCTCCACCGGAAACAAGATTCTTTCGGCCAGGTGGCGGGCCCGCAGGGCACCCCAGCGAACGACAAACGTGGGTGTTTGCGTCCGGACATCATTTTCCTCATCATGGAGTTGATGCCAGATGATGTTACGCCCGCCACAGGCCAGAGACCAGACGCCCACCAGCAGCAGCCAAGGCAGCGGTACCGGCCTTCCTAGCCAGGCACTTATCAGCGTCACCGTGAAGAGCTGCGGAAACAGGTGCGCCCCGGCGGCATCGGCCAGCAGGCCCAGGGCGCCCCGGGTTTTCCACCGAAAAGGGGGAAGGGAGTAGAGCGTATAGGCCACCCAGGCGCCTAAATACAGCAGAGCCGCCAGCAGGCTTAAACGCCTAGCATACCAACCGAAAAGAAGGCCGCTGCCTAGGCACAAACCAAACAGCCCGCGCACCAGGCCTGGGGAAGCCGAAGCTAACCGGTTGGGCTTGCCGGCGGCCTGGTCCTCGGCGCGGTCGGTGAAATCATTGAGCAAGCTTACGTAGGTGGCGCCCACAATCAAGGAGGCCAGCAGAAACAGTAGGCCCGGCACTAAGTTACTGAGCGGTGCCGCCGTTATCAGCGCCGTGGCATAGGCCGTAGCCAGGATGGGCGCCAGCTTGTATTCCCACCACTCCTGGGCGCGAGCTAGTTTCGAAAGCTTTGGAAGCCAGCTGGATAGAAGGGAAGGGCGCGGCGGCATGAAAAAGAAAACAAGGCTAGGGGAGGGCGGGTACACCGGAATGTGTAAGCCGCACCGTAAATTTCCGATTCCTATCATTCGGCTCCGGCCCACTAAAGTCGTTACCCTGAAGTAGAATGCAAGAAACTATCTACACCTCTGCTTCTGCTGTAGCCACGCCCCGGGCCTTTTTGCGGGAGCTGCGCCGCGACCTGCGCGTGCTGCTGCCGGTAAGCCGCCAGCTGTTTGTGCGCAACCTTAAAGTGCAGGTCCGCCAGAGTGTGCTGGGCTACGCCTGGATGCTGATTCCGCCCGTGGTGGTGGGATTGGTGTGGACGTTTCTGGGCCGGGCCCGCATTGTTTCGCAGCAGGAACTGAGTGTGCCATATCCTGTCTTCGTCATGGCCGGGGTGTTTCTGTGGCAGGGCTTTGTGGAGGCAGTACAGTGCCCCCTGCAACAGCTCACAGCTGTAAAGGCTACGTTGGCGAAGGTTCGCGTACCCCACGAGGCCTTTCTGGTAGCGGGCATGGGCGTGGTCGTTTTCAACCAGGTAGTGCGCTTGCTGCTGCTGGTGCTGGTTTTGCCCTTGTTTGGCCTGACTTGGTCGCCCACGCTGCTGCTGGTGCCCGTGGGGGTGGGGGCGCTGCTGCTGTTTGGGCTGGCTCTGGGCTGGCTGCTGGCACCCGTGGGCCTGCTCTACACCGATCTGTCGAATGCTCTGGCCATTGCGCTGAATCTATGGTTTCTGGTGACGCCCGTGGTGTATACGCCCCCAGTTCATTTGGCGAGCTGGCTGCGCCTCAACCCTGTAGCGCCGCTGCTGGCTACTACCCGGCGTTGGCTGCTGGGCGAGGGCCTGCTGCCAACCCTGGGGTTTAACTACGTATTGCTGGGCTCAGGCGCGCTGCTGTTGGTTAGCTGGCTGGTGTACCGGGTGGCCCGGCCCCACCTTATTGCCCGCATGTAGCGGCCACCACCAATGTGCTTTTCTTGCTTTTTCATCTTTTCTCATGGCCCTGCCTCGTTTCGCCCATCTTGCCTACCAGGCCCTGCGCCAGCCCCGCAAGGCAGCCACTCGGGTTGCAAGCTGGTTTGAGGCTCCCCCAGAAACCAGCCTCTTTCTGTTTGCCGGGCGCTATGAAAACTGGCCGGGCATGGGAAAGGAGCTGTATGCTCAGGAACCCGTATTCCGGGCTACTATCCAGGAAATTGATGAGTACCACCGGGAATTCGCCAACGAAACTATTCTGGCGGGCTTCGAGAAAGTACCGTTGGAGCCCAACGCCTTGCCCGAGCACGAAATAGTTTACCACATTCTGGCTAGCCAACTGGGCCTATGTGCCCTGTTGCGGTCAAAGGGAATTGTGCCGACGGCCACGCTAGGGCAGAGCCAGGGGGAGGTAGCAGCGGTGTATGCCGCGGGCGGACTAAGCCTTAAAGATGCCGTACGGATCAACTGCGCCCTAACGCAGGTCAACAAGACTGGCCCTCCCACTTATATTCCGCTGCTTATTCTGCTGGGTATGGCTGCCGCTGCTCCAGTCTTAGCTGCTTGCCCGGTGCCCCTGCTGCCTATTTATGAGTCAGGTCCAGAAAAAATCATGGCCCTCTGCCACCAAAATGATAAAGAGGCCGCCCTACGCTACCTGCGTACCCAAGGAGTGCAGGCTCAGGTAATGCCCGGCAGCCCAACCTGGCCTTACCACACCCCGCTGATAGCTCCACATCAAGCAAAAATGTGGGAGCATTTGCAGCACATACGCCCCGAGCCGCTGCGGGTGGATTTCTATTGTGCTTTCCGGGAAATATTGATTCCTCGCGGTACAGTACTGCCTGCCAGTTATTGGTACGACATGCTGGCTAGCCCAACCTACAGCCATACTCAATTGCAGGTAACGTCGGCGGCAGGGTTTTCCAATTGGGTGTACGTGGGACATTCCTTTTTAAAAAGCCAGCTCACCAAAACCTTACGCCGCCTGCCGCAGCCACCACGCCTTATAGAGTCCATGCAACAAGGACAGCCGGAAGCTGCCATGGTTCAGCAGGCCTGCCGCCAGTTACGCCGCACGGGCTTGGGGGGCGCTCCAATATCTTTCACCCCGCAGGTTTATGCTGAACAGCTCGACCTAGGTAGCACCCATTACCTGACGGACCCGTCTCCGGTGCTGGCTTACCTGCGCCGGGCAGCCCCACTCTACTTCCTGCCGAACTACAACGCCTGGCTGGTGCTCGACTACTCGTTGGTGGATACCATTCTCAAGGAGCCTCATCAGTTCTCCAGCCAGGTGCATGCGCAGTTCGAAGCAGCGTTGCTGGGGGCCGACCCGCCTTACCACGGGCTCATGCGCAAGCAGATGCAAGGGTTCTTTACGCCGGCGGCCCTGCAAGACCTCACCGGCTACGCTGTGCAGTGGACGCGCCAGCACCTCGCCGCTTTGGAACAAGAGCCGTCGTTTGATTTTGTGACATCCTTGGCTATGCCTTTGGCACAAGCCGTAGCTAACCAACTCCTTGGCTTGCCAGCGGCGGTAATAGCCTCACTTCAGGAAGAGCAGGCCGGCTATGTTTATCAGCTTAGCTACATTGATCGGGTGGCACAGGTGCTCACCCAGTGGCTGCAGAACCACCCTGCGGTGGGCCAGCCTGGGGTAACCGCCCACCTGTTGCGGCAGCTGGCGGAGGGGACGCTTACCACCGAGGCCGTGGTAAAGCTGCTGCGGCTGCTCTGGTTGGCCAGTATCGCTACCACCAGTGCCATGCTTAGCAGTGCCATGCGGCAGCTGCTGATGCACCCGGCTTTGGCGGCAGAGCTGCGGGCGTCGGCGGAGCTGTTACCCCGCTTTATCGAGGAATGCCTGCGCCTCGACCCCCCCGAAATGCTGCTGCACCGTGTTACCACGGAAGCGGTTGAACTAGGTGGGCAACGGCTGCCGGCGGGCACGGTAGTGCTTTTGAGCTTATGCTCCGCTAACCGGGCCCCAGAGGTATTCGACCGGCCCGATGAGTTGGATATGCAGCGTCCGGCCCAGCGGCATCTGGCTTTTGGCGGCGGCGCCCACCACTGCATCGGGGCCTTCTTAACCCGCCGCCTGGTCCAGCAAGTGCTGGTAGAAGTATTGCTGCCGCACCCTCGCCTGCGCGCGGCTGCCCCCCTGGAGCCCGCCCAGTATTTCCCTTCCGACCATTTTCGGGCCCTGGCCACTCTGCCTGTTAGCTGTACTGCGCCGGTATAGCCATCTTCTTTGTTTCTGTTATGTCTGCGTCCGTTGTTCTATCCGTCCAAGGCCTGTCCAAAAAGTTTAGCCGCCATTTACGCACCGCGCTCTGGTACGGGCTGTTGGATATAGGGTCCGAGCTCTGGCCCCGGGCTAAGGCCGCAGCCACCGGCCTGCGCCGGCACGAGTTCTGGAGCCTGCAGGATGTGACATTTGAGCTGCGGGCCGGCGAAGCGCTGGCTATTCTGGGCACCAACGGAGCCGGCAAGAGCACCTTGCTCAAGATGCTCAACGGGCTGATGAAGCCCGATGCGGGCCGGATTCAGGTGCGCGGCCGGGTAGGGGCCCTCATTGAGCTGGGCGTCGGGCTTGACCCCACGTTGTCGGGCCGGGAAAATATCTTCGTGCGGGCGGCCCTGCTGGGCTTTACCCGCAGCCAGGTGCTGCCCCTGCTGCCCGAAATCATTGCCTTCACCGAACTGGGCGACGCCATTGAGATGCCCGTGCAGTTCTACAGCTCCGGCATGTCGGCGCGCCTGGCCTACGCGGTGGCGGCCCACCTCAACCCCGACATCCTGCTGGTAGACGAGGTGCTGGCCGTGGGCGACTTCAATTTCCAGCGCAAGTGCCTGAACCATATGATGGGCTACCTGGCCCGGGGTGGTTCCATTATTCTGGTTTCGCACGCCGCCCACCACGTGCAGGCCGTTTGCCAGCGCGGCCTGGTGCTCGAAAAAGGCCGGGTAGCCTTCCAGGGAGGCGCTACCGAAGCATTGGACCATTATTTCGCCCAACAGTTTGGCTCGGGCGCCCGAAGCGGCCCCGGGCGCCTGACGCCTACTGCCAGCCGCCCGGCTATTATTGAGGGCGTTACCTTCACGGGCCCGCAGGGCGGGCCCGTTGAGCCCGACGAAGAAATCCGGGTGCAGCTGACGTATAATTCCTTGCAAGCCCTGCCCGGGGTAGCCTGGTCTTTCCTGATTTACACCAACGACGGCTCGATCTGCATCACTGGCGGCTACACCACCCAGGCGCTGCAGCTGCCTGCCGGGCGGCATACGCTGCACGCCCGCATCCTGCGCTGCCCGCTCACGGCTGGGGACTACTTGGTGAGAGCATCTATCTACGACGTAAACCTTATTCAGCCGGTGGCGATGTTGGGCTGGGAAGATGCCCCCGCGCAGCTTTCGGTGCAGGCCCCGCCCAGCCTGGAGAAAAATTATCAGCAGATTATCCGCCAACTCGTTACCCTGGAGGTAGAATGGACGCATCTGGCCGCACCTCAGCTGACGTAAAACGCCGCCTGGCGGTGGGCATCGACCGGGCGCTGGACTACCTGCACCAGCACCAGTACCCGCACGGGGAGTTCTGCGCGTATATCTCGCCCGACGAGGCTATGCAAGCTGGTTATTGCCTGCCCGACCCCAGCTTGTTCCCGACCGTGCTGGTGAGCAATTGCCTGCTATACGTGGCTGGTGAGCCAAGGGCGGAGGAAATGCTGACGCGGGCTACCAGGTTTTTACAGTACCAGATGCAGCGGGGCGGGGTATGGCAGCACTTTCCTGGCTGGCACCCCTTTTACGCCTTTTCCCCCCCTGACCTCGACGATACCGCCTGTATTTCCGCCCTGCTGCAAGCCCGCGGCATTGACTGTCCCAAGCCGACGAATATCCCGCTGCTGCTGGCAAACCGCAATCGGGAAGGCCTCTTTTATACCTGGCTGATACCTCGCCTGCGCCCGGTAGCTTACGGCCCCTACTGGCGCCTTACCTTGCCCCAGCTGCTGTCGGTGCGGCAGAGTGTACTCTTCTGGCGGGCCGAAGCGGCCCGCCAGGATGTAGATGCCGTGGTGAATGCCAACGTGCTGTACTACCTCGGGGAAAGGGCCGAAACCCGGGCGGTGGAGGCCTATCTGCTGCGCATCATCGCAGAAGGCCGCGAAGCCAGCTGTGATAAGTGGTACCTGAATGTGTACTCGGTCTACTACTTCTTTGGGCGGGCTTACCACAACGGGGCTACCGGGCTGGCGCCGGCCCGGTCCAGCGTAACCGCGCGCATTTGCGCGGCCGCCCGGCCCGATGGGCGCCTGGGCGAAACGGTGCTGGATACGGCTCTGGCCGCCTGCGCCCTGCTTTCCTGGGGCAGCTACCCGCCGGAATTAGCTGCCGCCATCGAGTTTCTGCTGGCCCAGCAGCAGCCAGCCGGGGAGTGGCCCCGCTGGCGCCTGTACTACGGCGGGCCGAAACGGCTGCGGGGCTGGGGCTCCGAGGAACTAACCACGGCTTTCTGCCTGGAGGCCCTGGCCCGCTACCAGAACTTACCAAATGCTTCATAAGCTGTTACTACATCATTTTTATGAAAAGTATTGTCGCTGGTTCTGAGCACTCAAGATCCGGCTATTTGCCAGGGGTTGACATGATACGCTTCACGACTGCTTTAGCTGTTGTGTTGTTTCATTTTGTGTATTCCTGCCCAAGAATCCTGCATATCGGCCCCCCAATCGGGGCGTTCAGCAAAGTCATTCGCTATGGCTACATCACCGTTGATATCTTCTTCATGATCAGCGGGTATATGATCCTGAAATCGGCCCGGCATAAGTCCTTGCGGGAATTTGTCGTTGCCAGGGCAGCGCGCCTCTACCCCGTTTATTGGCTTAGCTGCTTGCTAACATTTGCTGGTCTGCGACTTTGGGGCACCACCAGCATCTCCCCCGTGCCTACCACCAAACTTCTGCTAGTAAATCTGACGATGCTCCAGGAATTTTTTGGTCAGACTTCCCTGAATGGGGTTTTCTGGACTCTGACGGTGGAGCTGGCCTTTTATTTTCTTGTCGCCATGGTGATTGGGTGCCGCTTGTGGTCTTATCTGCTACCCTTGATTTTTGGGTGGCTAGCCGTGACGATGGTAGCAGGACCTGAACCTCCAAATGGCTTGTTTAAGCATTTGTTGTTCCCGGGCTATAGCCCCTATGTTATCCTGGGCATGCTCCTGTACCTGTATGAAAAGCGGGCCGGAGCACCGGCCTTACTCTACACCGCCATGCTACTGGCTGGGGGCCTAGCAATTCGAAGTCTGCGGTCGGAGGGTTTTCGGATGCAGATCTACCACCACGACCCGGAGCCCTTTCAACTGGCTATTGCCGTAGCGCTATTTTTCGGTGTGGGCCTGCTGCTGCTACTCAGCTCACGAAAACGTATTGCCCTGCCGGGGCCACGTATCTGGGCTACCTTGGGTAAGCTTACGTATTCTCTGTACCTGCTTCATAATGTAGGAGTAGGCATTCTGCTTCTGCAAGGGCATTTGCCAGGCTACATACCGGTTTTTCTGGCTCTGGCATTTGTCATGCTACTGGCGTGGGGAGCCTATCGGTTTGTGGAGGTGCCGGGCGGCAACGCATTACAGAGGCTACTGCCTAAGCTGCTGGATTATTTAAAGCATCCGAGCTGGAGGAGCGCGGAGGTCCGCTAAAAGTTCGGAGGCTGCGCCAGTCACTCATCTATGATGAAGCGGAGCGGCACGATTACTGTTTGCTGACAAAGGTTACGCTCATGTAGGGAAGCGCCGTTTTCGGGCTAAGTCCGAAGCTACACTGACTAGAATGGCCGTAACTTCGTTAGCTTGTTTAACTGGCGCACCGATTCAAACCTTGTATTGCTTTGGCTACTTCCTTCCGCTTCCTTCCGCTGTTTCGCTTGCCATACGCGTTGTTGTTGGCGCTGTTACTCGTTGCCAGTAGCTCATTTGCTCAAACCTTGCGTGGCACCGTCATCGACAAAGACACGCGCGAGCCGCTGCCCTTCGTCAGCATTGGGGTGAGCGGCACCACGCTGGGCACGGCCAGCAACGAAAACGGCGAGTTCTCGCTCAACGTGCCCTCCTTACCCCGCACCTTAGTCGTTTCCGAGCTCAGCCACCAGAAAGACACGGTGCGCGTGACCAGCGCCGCCGCGCCCCTAGTCATTGAGCTGCAGACGGCTTCCATTACCTTGCCCGAGGTGAAAGTGGGCAGCTACGCATTTCAGCTGGTAGACCGCGCCTACCGCAAGCTCCTGCGCGACAACCGCCAGAAGTTCTACGGCAAAGCCTTTTACCGGCAGGTAACGCGGGTGAGCGGGCAGCCCAGCGAGCTGCAGGAAGTTATCTGGAACGTGAAGTCCAACTCTTCCCGCATCGAGGGGACCACGCTAGCCCAGGGCCGCTACGCCGGCGTGCAGGCCGCCACCAACTTCAGCAACTTTTCGGTGTTTACGCGCTCCTACGGCCTTTTCTCGGTTGATTCTGTGAACTCCCTAGCCTTGCTTAGCCCCAACACGTTCCAGAACTACTTGGTCGAAATCAAGGGCATTGTGTCCGGAGCCGACTCCACGAAGGGTGGCGTGGCCGAAATCAAGTACGAAACCCGGCCCGAGGTGAAATACCGCTCCGAGGGCACTATCTGGATTGATACCGACACCTACCGCGTGGTGCGTTTCCAGACGGCCTCGCCCAACGTCACGCTCACGTCTACCAACCCCAGCCAGAAATTCCGCAACGCCCTGCGCCAGATTGATATGTCGTTTCAGGAGCCCGCCACGCCCGACGCCGTAGCGCCCCTCTCGTTCTTCAAAATGAACGTGACGGCCGACCTCACCCAGCCCGGTAAGGCACCCATTCCGGTGGAAGTGCAGGCCTTTACCTTCTTCTACGACACCTCCACCACGCCCACTGCGCTGGCCTATGAGCGCCCCAGCCTCGACGACCGGGACCTGGATGCCATCCGGAGCGTGAAGTACAACCCCGAGTTCTGGGCCAGCAACTCGGCCGTGAAGCGTACCCCCGTCGAGGATGAGGTAATTGCCGCCTTCGAAAAGCGCGGGGCCTTCGGCACCATGGTTAAAAAAGCCCCCGCCAAGAGCGACGTTATCTTCCGCATCGGCCCCGACGGCGTGGTGCGGTAGAGCAAGGAGTGAGTAGGCGGTTTTCCCAGACCTGTCATCCTGAGCAAAGCGAAGGACCTTATCACGCCTGAACAAATCGTTCCAGCGTGATAAGGTCCTTCGCTTTGCTCAGGATGACGGGCGTTTTTTCACCCATTCACCCATTGTCACGGGTTGGTGCTCCACATGCCGGCTTCCTTGATGAAAACCCGGCGGTTGAGTTTTAGCTGAGCCACAATCAGCTCAGCCAGGTCTTCGGGCTGGGCTACTTTGTCGGGGTTGCCGTCGGTGAGCTTGTTGTCGAGGGCCAGGGGCGTGGCAATGGTGCTGGGCGTGAGAGCCGACACGCGGATGTTGTGCTTGCGTACTTCCTGCATGAGCGACTCGGTAAGGCCCAACACCCCAAACTTGGAGGCACTGTAAGCGCTGGTTGTGGCGGCCCCGCGCTGCCCGGCCGTGGAGGAAATGTTGATAATGTCGCCGAGCTGGCGCTCTATCATGCCGGGCAGCACGGCCCGCGTCACGTAATACGTGCCCAGCAAGTTCACCTGAATGATGTGTTCCCACTCGGCAGGGTCCATGTCGAGGAACTTGGCGAAGGTGCCAATGCCCGCATTGTTGATCAGGATGTCGATGGGCCCGAGCTCGGCGGTGAGCTGCTGCACGGCGGCTTCTACGGCGGCACGGTCAGCCACGTCGGCGGCGGTCAGTGCAACTTTTCCGCCCAGGCGGCGGATTTCTTCGGCTACGGCCTGCAAGTCGGTTTCGGTGCGGGCCAGCAAGGCCACGTGGGCCCCCTCCTGGGCCAGGGCCAGCGCTACGGCGCGCCCAATGCCTTTCCCTGCGCCCGTGACGAGGGCAATTTTGCCAGCAATGGAATTCATAAAGTATGCGGTTGCGGTGTTAAAAGGCTGATGAAGGCACTATAACCAGCCTATACGGTTTGGGTTAGAAGAAAGGCCCAGAAAAGTTGCCGTCATTCGGGAGCCGGCCGGTTGTGCTTAGCCCCGGGCGGCAACGCGTGGCAGCAACACCGGGTGGTGGGTGAGGGCCATACGGGCACCGAAGCCCGCGGCCTGCCGCTCGGGAAATGGCGAAACCAGGCCATGCTTGGCGCCGGAATTTCTGCTAGCTTGCCCGACCATCCATCCACCTATTTTCTTTCTTCGTCAATGAAGCATCTAACCTGGGCCACCGTGGTGGCCGGGGCCCTGCTGGTGGGCTGTTCCCCCCAGAAATCGGCCGAAACCCAAGCTGAAGGCAGTACTGCCACCGCAGCTGTGCAAGACCTCAACAAGCTGTTCGACAGCTACTGGGAGGAAAATGCCAAACTGTACCCGCTGGATGCCACCTCCCAGGGCGACAACCGCTACAACGACCAGCTGCCCAACGACGGCACCCGCGCCTTCCGCGAAAAGCAGCGCGCCACCTACCAAAGCTACCTGGATCAGCTGCACAAGTTCGACCGAGCCAGCCTCTCGGCCAACGACCAGATCAGCTACGATATCTTCGAGTATGAGATGCAAAGCCGGCTGGCGGGCCTCAAGCTGAACGCCTGGATGATACCGTTTCAGCAGTTCTGGGGCTTGCCGCTCACGCTGGGCCAGTACGGCTCGGGTGAGGGCGTGCAACCCTTCAAGACGGTAAAAGACTACGAAAACTGGCTGGGCCGCGTGCGGCAGTTTCCGGCCTGGGCCGATACGGCCATCAGCAATTTTCGCCTAGGCATGCGCACCGGCGTGGTGCTGCCCAAAGCGCTGGTGGTGAAAATGATACCGCAGATGCGCGACCTGGTGGTGAAGGATGCTGCCAAAAGCCTGTTCTACGGCCCCATCAACCGCTTCCCCAAGGAATTCACGGTAGCCGAGCGTAAGCAGCTGTCGTCGGCGTACCAGGAGGCTATCCTCACCCAACTCTCGCCCACCTACCAGAAGCTGGCCGATTTCCTAGAGAAGGAATACCTGCCCAAGGCCCGCACCAGTACCGGCATTGCGGCTATTCCCGAGGGGCCCGACACCTATCGCTACCTGGTGAAATACTGGACCACCACCGAGAAAACGCCCGAGGAGATTTATCAGACGGGGTTAAAGGAAGTGGCCCGCATCCGCACGGAAATGGAGCAGGTAAAGCAGCAGGTAGGCTTCAAGGGCGACCTGAAGGCGTTTTTCGCCCAGCTGAAAGCCGACCCCAAGCTCATGCCCTACAAAACCCCGAAAGAGGTGCTGGACGCTTTCCGGGCTATTCAGGCCAAGATTGACCCCAACCTGAAAAAGATGTTCGGGCGTACCCCCAAGACGCCGTTTGAAATCCGGCAGACGGAAGCTTTCCGCGCCGCCTCGGCCTCGGCCGAGTACAACCAGGGCAGCCCCGACGGCACCCGCCCCGGCATTTTCTACGTGCCTATCGTGGATGCCACCAAGTTCAACGTGACCTCGGGCATGGAGTCCCTGTTCCTGCACGAAGCCATTCCGGGCCACCACTACCAGACGTCGTTGCAGCAGGAAAATGAAAGCCTGCCCAAGTTCCGCCGCTTTGCCTGGTACGGCGCCATGGGCGAAGGCTGGGCCCTGTACACCGAAAGCCTGGGCAAAGAGCTGGGCCTCTACACCGACCCCTACCAACGCATGGGTGCCCTCGGCGACGAGATGCACCGCGCCGTGCGCCTGGTGGTAGACGTGGGCATGCACACCAAGAACATGACGCGCGAGCAGGCCATTGAGTACATGCTCGCCAACGAGGCCATCAGCGAAGATGGAGCCACGGCCGAAATTGAGCGGTACATGGCCATTCCCGGGCAGGCGCTCAGCTACAAAATCGGGCAGCTCAAAATTCGGGAGCTACGCAGCCGTTACGAAAAGCAGCTGGGCAGCAAGTTCAGCCTAAGCAACTTCCACGACGAGCTGCTCAAGGATGGCGTGATGCCCCTGGCCGTGCTGGAGCGCAAGATGGATGCCTGGGCTGCTGCGCAGAAGTAAAGGGCAGACAGCTGCTTCACAGTCGCTCATTCCATCAACTACAGACCAGAAAAAGCCCCGCAGCAACTTGCTGCGGGGCTTTTTCTCTTGGCACTTGAAGCCTGGGGCTAACAGCCACCAGCTCTTAGCAAAAAACGCTAGTCCAGGATATAGCGCAGCCCAAGCTGGGCGCGCCACCGGCTGTTGAGGTCGGTGTTGTTGAGGAACGTCTGGCTACCGCCCCGGAACTGGTAGGTGGGCGTGTTGCCCTGGTAGGCCACAAACTCGATGGGGCGGTTGTTGGCCACGTTCTGGCGCACACCCCAGTCGGAGTTGAGCAGGTTGCCCAGGTTCTGCACGTCCAGGCTCAGCTGGAAGGTGTGCTTCTTTTTCAGGGCCGTCAGCGAGAAATCCTGCAGCACCTTCATGTCCAGCTGGGTGTACCAGGGGCTCAGGCTGCCGTTGCGCTCGGCGTACTGGCCGCGCCGCTCGCTCAGGTACTTGTCCTGCTGAATGTAGGCATCGAGCTGCTGCCACTGCTGGGCGGCCGATACCAGCACGTCGCCCTGGCTGTTGGTGATGTCGACGAGGGTAATCTGGCTTTGCGCGGCCGGCACAAACACGAGGTCGTTGCCGAAAATACCGTCGCGGTTCATATCACCGGCGTAGGTGTAGGAGAAGCGGTTGCCCTGGGCCGCTTCAAAGAAGAAGCTGAGGGTAGTGGCCAGCTTGTCCTGGGCGTAGCTGAAGCGTTTGCCCGCCGCCGCAATTACGCGGTGCTGGAGGCCAAAGTCGCTGTAAGCCAGCATGGGCGCATTCGCGTTGCCGATAACCGGGTTGCGCTGAAAAGCATCGGCCGCAATTTCGCCGGGGTTGGAGGTCACGTCCTTGGCCCGGGAGAAGGTGTAGGCCCCCATCAGGTACAGGCCGTTGGCAAAGTCCTTCTTCAGCTGACCCGTGAGCGAGTACTGGTAGCCTTTATTGGTATTTTCCAGCACAATCACGCCCGCGTCGAGGAAGCTGAACTGCCCGTCGGGGCCGGAGAAGCCGGGCGTAATGCGCGGGCCGGCGGCCGGGTAAATCTGGCGGTTGTCGGCGCCGGCGGCTTGCTCCGTGGGCGTTACCAGGTTGTAGTTGCGGTGAATGGCGGCGTTGCGGTCTTTCGAGTAAATGGCTTCCACGGTGGCTACCAGGCCGCCGGGCAGCTGCTGGTCAATGGCCAGGTTGGAGCGCCACACCTGCGGGAACTTGAAGTCCTTGGCCGTACCGTTGATCTGGAACGTGTAGCCGGGGTCGAACTGGGAGTTAGAAGCCTGGTTGCTGATCCACACAAACGGGATGCGGCCGGTGAAGATGCCCGTGCCCCCACGTACCTGCGTGGTGTACTCACCCTCGCCGGCGGAGTAGTTGAAGCCCAGGCGGGGCGACCAGAGGGGCTTGCTGCTCGGGAACTGCGTTACGTCTACTTTGGCGGGCTGGCCGCTGGCATCCAGCAGAGGGGCATTCAGCACCTGCTCGTTCTGGGCTACCGTGGTGTTGTAGATGGGCATGTCGGCCCGCACGCCCAGCGTCAGCTTAAACTTCGGGGTCAGGCTCCACTCGTCCTGGGCGTAGAAGCCCAGCTGGCCCACATTTACGTCTACCGACTTCACCCGCTTCTGGCCGCCGGCCGTGGCAATGGCGTTCAGGTCCACAAAATCAGGGTTGTTGGGGTCCGTCACCTCAAAAAAGCGGGCTACGTCCAGGCCCCCGAAGAAGGGGTAGCCGAAGCGCTGCAGGTTAAACGCATTCACGAACTTGAACTGCTCGTAGGTGACGCCGCCCGTCAGCACGTGGGCGCCCACAAAGTAGCTCAGGTTGTCGGTGAATTGCAGGATGTTCTGGTCCAGCACGTTTTCGGCCGAAAACTGCTCGGTGCCCACGCTCACGTAGGTGGTGCCGTTCTTGGTGATGTCAATCTGCGGAAATAGCTTGGCGGCGGGCAGGTCGCGGAAGTCGCGGAAGGCCGAGAAGCTGAGCTGGGCCTTGTTGCTGAGCTTTTCCCCGATGCGGGAGTTCAGCTCACCCACCACCGAGTTCAGATTGTTGTTGATGGTGTAGCCCGAGTTGGCGTACTGCAGCGTGTTCACGCCCTGCACCCGCGACGACGGCGCAATGGCAATGGGGTGGGGGCCCTGCTCACGGGAGCTTTTCAGGTAGTTGTAGCGCAGCGAGAAGGTGTTCTTGGGGGTAATGTTCCAGTCCAGCTTCACCAGGAATTTGTCGCTGCGCGTCGCATATACAAAGTCGCGGTAGGTGCCCGGGTCGTAGCCGTACACGTCGATCAGGCGCTGGCGGATGCTTTGCAGGTCACTTTCCAGTACCCGGCTCACGCCCGGGGCCTGGCCGTTGAGGGCCGCCTGGGCCTCGGCTTCGCTGGTAGCGGGCCGGAACGTCAGGCCCGGGTCATCCCGCCGGGTAAGCTCGGCGTTGGTGAAGAAAAACAGCTTGTTCTTCACCAGCGGCCCGCCCAGGGCAAAGCCCGACTGGTTGAACTTCAGGTCGGGGTTGCGCAGCTCCACGTCGCCCACTTTCTTGCCAATCAGGCTTTCGTTGCGGAAGTAGGAGTACACGGTGCCCTTAAAGTCGTTGGTGCCGCTCTTGGTTACGGCATTGATGCCGGCACCCGTAAAGCCGCCCTGGCGCACATCGTAGGGGGCCAGGCTCACTTCCAGTTGCTCAATGGCGTCGAGGCTGACGGGCTGGGAGTTGGTTTGACCACCGGGCGTGGGCGCATCCAGCCCGAAAGAGTTGTTGAAGATGGAGCCGTCGAGGGAGAAGTTATTGTAGAGCGTGTTGCGCCCCCCGAAGCTCAGGCCGCTGCTTTGCGGCGTGAGGCGGGTAAAGTCTTCCTGGGAGCGGCTGATGGAAGGCAGCGTCCGGATGGCGGTGTTGTTAACGTTGGTAGAAGCCCCCGTCCGGTCCTTGTTGATCTGCCCGTCGCGGTTGCCGCGCACCACTACCTCGCCCAGGGCCTGGGTGTTGTCGGCCAGGGTAATGCGGCTTTCAAAGGTCTTGCCCAAAGCCAGCTGAATGCCCGTCGCCGTGTAGGTCTGGGCGCCCACAAACGAGGCTTTCAGCTCGTAGGGGCCACCCACGCGCATGTTAAGTAGGTCGTACTGGCCATTTTCGCGGGTGGCGGTGCCGTACTGGGTGCCAGAGGGCAGGTGGGTGGCTACCACCGTAGCGCCGGGCAAAGGCTGGCCTTTGGCGTCCAGCACAATGCCTTTCATGGCGGCGGTAGTTACGCCTTGGGCTAAGACGGGCGGGCTGCTCGTGAAAAGCACAAAGCCGAGCAGTAAAAACAGAAGGAGTCTGTTTTTCATAAGGGGAGCTTTTTTATTTATCCAGGGCACTTCCCCGGAATTTCGCCGCAAAGGTCATGAACAAATTGTTAAGTAGGCTAGCCTAATAGTTTCTTAACAATTTGGAAATATGATCTATGTAAAACAATGATTTTCAATCTATTGATATTATTAATAAAACCAAATATTTATTGCGCTTATTCTCCCGAAGCGGCCGAATATTTGCCAAATCCACAACGCCGGAAGCTCGGCGGTACCCGGGGCTGCCGGGAGCGGCCGATGGCCTGGGGCCCGCTCCCAAACGCGCACTGCCCGCCAGGCCAATGGCCTGACGGGCAGTGCAAATAAGCGTAGGACGTAAGGTAGACTACTCCTCGCGGGCCGAGCCGCGCTGCTGCGCTGACTCCTTGGGCAGAGTTGTGGCCGGGGAATTGGGGTTGCTGGGTGAGCCTTCCAGAGCGGCATCGGCCGAGGTCTTCTGGTCGGCGGCCGAGCCGGTGCCAATGGGCGTGTGGGCCTCCTGCTGGCCGTTGATGCTGTCCCGCTCGGTTTCCATCTTACGGGCCGGGGGCGCCTCCGTGAAATCCTGGCTGGCCTGCGGGTCTTTGCCAGGCGTGTTGTTGTAGTCGCAGGCCGCGAGAGAGGCTGTGGCCGCCACGGTGAGCAGCAGGGCTGAAAGTCGTTTCATAAGGGAAAGAGGTTGAATGCCGGGAAAGGTTACCCTGTGCTATACGCAACTTCTTCCGAAAGGCTACTCCGGGCGTAGCTTTGCGCCATGGCACACCGTACGCTGATGAACTGGAGCGGGGGAAAAGATGCGGCCCTGGCCCTGCACTGCCTCCGGCAAGATCCTGACTACCAGGTCACCGACCTGCTCACCAGCGTGTCGGCGCCCCACCAGCGGGTGGCCATGCATGGGGTGCGCGTCGAGCTGCTGGCCGCCCAGGCTCGCCACCTCGGCCTGCCTTTCACCCAGCTTTGCCTGCCTGACATGCCCGACATGGCCATCTACGAATCGTGGATGCGCGATACCTTGGCCCCATTGCAGGCCCAGGGCATTACGCACGCCGCGTTTGGGGATATTTTTCTGGAGGATTTGCGCGCTTACCGGGAGCGGCAGCTACAGCTGGTAGGGCTGCAGGCGGTGTTTCCGCTTTGGCAGCGTCCCTCCCTGGAGTTGCTGGAGGAATTCTGGCAGGCAGGCTTTCAGGCCATCGTGGTGTGCGTAAACGAGCAGCTATTGGGAGAGTCGTTCTGCGGCCGGCTCCTGGACCGGGATTTTGTGCGCGACCTGCCCCCGGGCGTCGACCCCTGCGGGGAGAATGGAGAGTACCATTCCTTTGTTTTCGACGCACCTTATTTCCCGGAGCCCATTGCCTTTCGATTGGGAGAGCGGGTGCGGCGCACGTATCCCGCTCTTGCCCAAGGAGCGGAGGAGGTAGGCTTTTGGTTTCAGGATTTATTGCCGGCCTAAGCTAGGGGCGCGGCGCCGGAGCGCAGGTGCACAGCACTTCCCGCACGGGCGGCGCAACCCGGTAGTTGGGCAAGGTCACTTCCTTCATGTACACGACTTCCAGCTGCCGCAGGGGCGGGTGCGCCGGGTTTTCGTGCCAGATGCGGAGTAAGTAATTGCAATAGTAAGGCCGCATATAGCTATTCGCCACAAATAGGTAATTCTCCGAATACTTGCGCCATCGGTCGTTCTTGAACAGGGCAACCACCGAGGCCGGTTTGGTGGCCTCTACCGGCTGGCCTTCGCGGTTTAGATCGAGGTGCTGGCCAGCGGTGGTAGTACCGTCCAGGATAAACCAGCCGTCATCTTTGAAGACGGCCGGCGCAAACATGCCCCAGCGCTGATCGACGCGAAACATATAGCCAAACCAGCGCATAGGCTCGGTCATTTTCCAGCGGAACTGCGGGAGCGTATCTAGGTTCCACCAGCAGATATACACCAGCAAAGCGCCTACAGCTGCCTCACGCCCGGCGCGCAACAGGCGCCGGCTGCCCGGGTACCACTGCACGTGCACGTTTATGCGCACTGGGAGCCAGGTAACCCAACTGCGGCGCCAGGTGTGCGTGCGCGCCGCCAGCTGCGCCCAGCGCGGGTGCAGCCAAGCAGCCAGTTTATAAAGCACCTGCGCGGGGAGCAGCCCTAGCACCGAGGCCATGTTGATCAGGTAAAACAGCCCCACAAAGAGCGTGAGGCTGATGCCCAGGTGAAATGCGTACAGCACCCCCACAAATAGCAGACGCCACCACGTGGTGCGGAAAGGTAGAAACAGCAGAAACGGCAACAGCAGCTCAGTGTAGTACGTCAGGAACGTTAGCCCACGCAGCAGCTCGGCTTGTGGGTACAACAGGCGCCCCAGCGGCATCAGAATTTGATCAAGGCTGAGCGCGTAGTAGATAGCCGTGCCATCCTGCGACCACTCAGGGCTATTCTTGAGCAAGGCCGTGCACCAGTATACCAAGGCCAGCTGCACCACGTAGGCCACCGTAACCATACTGAAATACCGGTAAGAACCAGGGGCTGCTTGTTTGCGGCTGTCAAGAGAATACACGCGGCCCCACGGCAGAAAAAAGCCCCAGAACAAGAGCATCCGCAACAGGTCGTCGCCGCCCTGCACAATGAGGGGGTTGCGGTTTTGCAGCGAAATCAGCAGCAGCCAGGAAATAGCCGTGGCCCAGCGCGTTTTGTAGCCCAGCACCAGGGCGGCGGCGGTAAGGGCCGCTAAAGCAAACAACAGGGCCTGCACCTGCCACAAGCCACTGCTGGTATGCAGGGAAAACACGTAAGGGTTCCAGCCATACTGGTAGAGTACGTGCAAGGGCAGTACGCCCAGGTTGGTGTAGTGCGCCACCAGATCAGTGCTGCGGATGATCAGGTCCGTGAGGACCACGGCCCCGGTACCGATGCGCAACAGGGCCAGGGCCCGCAGGTCCAGTTCAAAAGGATTTTGGAGGGCAGGTAAAAGTCGACGCATGCTTCGGCTGCCGCAAGGCGTTACTTGCCAGAAAAACGGAAAGCGGAAAGGCCATCTACTGCGTGTAAGTAGAGCCTCTCCGCTTTCGCAGATGTTCGTTATGCTACCACAAGGGCACCGGCGCTATTAGTTAGGTGTGCCGGTAGTGGTAGAGCCGCTGGTGGTACCCGTGGTAGTGCTACCCGAGGTAGTGCCCGTAGTGGTGCTTCCCGAGGTGCTGGTACCCGTGGTGGTGCTACCTGAAGTGCTGGTACCCGAAGTGGTTCCGGTGGTAGTAGAGCCCGAAGTGGTTCCGTCCGTTGAGGTGCCGGAAGTGGAGCTGCCCGAGGTCGAGTTCATGTCAGAATTCGTCGTGGTCGAGTCGGGGTTGGTGCTGGAGCACGAGCTGAAGCCCAGGCTGGTAGCGGCCAGTACAGCGGCCAGGAAAAGTGACTTTTTCATGGAAAAGGCGAGTTGGTATTAGAAATAGAAAGAACAGGTTAGAGCAGGAATACTGTATCTGTTCAGGAAAAGTTGTTCATAATCTACTTTCGAATCCGCCTTTGGCTCTGTACTGTTCAGCTTCATTCGTCGTACGAAAACCCTAGGTACTGGGTAATGGTTTGCTGGTGCACCAAGGCGCAAGGAGGTCGTAAGTTGCCTTCTCTATAGCCGGGGTGCGGCCGTATCCAACCCTTTGCTCCTGCGTATGCAGGGCCGCAGCGCCCGTGCGCAGCCGTCACCGCCAGCTTGATTCACCATGCAAAAATCCTCCGCAGTTATTCTCTTCGATGGTGTCTGCAACTTGTGCAACGGCTTTGTACAGTTCGTTATCCGGCACGATTCCCGGGGGTATTTCCACTTTGCCGCCCTGCAATCGGCGGAAGGACAGGCTTTGCTGCGAGCCCAGGGAGTTACGCTACCCACCACTCTTGACCCTGACTCGGTGGTGCTGGTAGAAGCAGGACAAGTGTACACCCACTCCACGGCCGTGCTGCAGATTGCCCGGCGCCTGAGTGGGCTCTGGCCGCTGCTGGGGGCCGGCGTGGTAGTACCCCGGGCCTGGCGCGATGCCGCCTACCGCTGGGTTGCGCGCAACCGGTACCGGTGGTTTGGCCGGCAAGCAGCCTGCCTGTTGCCCACACCCGAGCTGAAGAGTCGGTTTCTGAGCGCCTAGGCTGTCGGGTTTTTTACTGAATTTGGCGCCCAGTTCGGCCTGTGCCGCGTCACCAAGTCCCACCCACATGCACGCATTGATTCTCAACGGGCTGGAGCAGCCCCTCCAGCTTTCTGAAACCGCCACGCCCCAGCCCGCCCCCGGCGAAGTACAGGTGCACCTGCGGGCTGCCGCCCTCAACCACCGCGACGTCTGGATTCAGAAAGGGCAGTACGCCGGGGTAAAGTTTCCGATTATCCTCGGCTCCGACGGGGCCGGCATCATCTCAGCTGTAGGTGCAGGTGTTGATGCTCAGTTGCTTGGGCGGGAGGTATTGATTAATCCGGGGCAGCAGTGGGGCAATAACCCGGCAGCTCAGGGCCGCAGCTTTACTATCCTGGGGCTGCCGCACAACGGCACCTTTGCCGAGTATGTGTGCGTGTCGGCCGCATCCGTGCATCCTAAGCCCACTCATTTGTCTTTCGAGCAGGCGGCGGCTTTGCCCTTGGGTGGCGTTACGGCCTACCGGGCCTTGTTTACGCGGGCTGGGCTGCAGGCTGGGGAGCGGGTGCTCATCAACGGGGTGGGAGGGGGCGTGGCCCTGCTGGCTTTGCAAATGGCCGTAGCGGCGGGTGCCCGCGTGTGGGTCACGTCCAGCTCAGCCGAGAAGATTGCCAAGGCCGTAGCTCTCGGCGCTGAAGGGGGCATCAGCTATACCGCCGAGAAGTGGCCGGCCCAGCTCACCCAGCAAGCAGGCGGGGCCTTCGACGTGCTAGTGGACAGCGCTGCCGGCCCGGGGTTCAACCACCTGCTGGACGCTGCTGCCCCCGGGGGGCGCCTTGTTTTCTATGGCGGCACGCACGGGGCCATTCCTCAGGTGCCCCCGGCCAAGATTTTCTGGAAGCAGCTTTCCATCCTGGGGTCGACAATGGGTACCGAGGCCGACTTCGCGCAGATGGTGGCCCTGGTTGAGCACCACCGCATCGTTCCGGCTATCGACGAAATCCTGTCGTTGGCTGAGGGCGAACAAGCCCTGCGCCGCATGGATCAGGGGCTGCAGTTTGGGAAAATTGTACTGCAGATTCCGGGCTGATCAAGCAGCAAAAGGGGTAAGATGAGAGCAGTAGGAGTTATTGGATAACTTGCTGAAAATCAGATATATTATTTTGATTGGGTGAGAGTAAATTCAGGGCTATTTCGGAATGAAATGCGGGCTGCGGCTGTTTACCAGGAGAACATCTGAAACGCTTTTTTGACGCTCAAATTCCTCCCATGAAAGCACCTGCCGAATACATCGACGCCCCGGTTCTTTATTTGTCGTATCCAACGGGTGAAGCCGCCGAGTCGGTGCCGGTTGTGACCTACGACGACGCGGTGCGGGCGGTAGAAACCGCGCTGGCGGATGCGGAGCGTTACCGCTACCTCCTGATGCGGGCCCTGCGCCGCCACCATACCAACGAGGACACCAACACACTGCCGGCTGCTCCCGAAAGGCCCGTGGTACCCCTGTACGCGGACGAAGATTTGGCCGCGTAATCTATCAAAAGACTCCCTTAGCGGGCCCATTCCCTTGGCAATTGGGCCCGCTGCTTTTCAGGCCGCGGGCAGTAAAGCAGCCAGGTGAAGGGCCAGGTCTGCGGCCTGCTGGCGCAGCTCCGGCACAGCCGTCGACTCAAACGACTGGGGCCGCCGGCTGGCACCCAGGGTAAATAACATCGGCGAGGCAGCCCCGTGGCGCTGGAGCAGCGCCCCATGCTCGTTGGTGAGAATTCCCAGCCGCAGAGCATCGGGGAGCAAAAGCCCTTCGGTACGCATCTGCACAATTAGTGGATCCTGGATGCGGGTATAATCCAGCAGCGGCCCGGTACACGCTATAACGTGACGGGCGAAGAGCGTGGTGAGCTGGCCCGCATGCCGGGTGTGCACCCGCAGGCCCTCGGCAGCGGGCTCCAGGTGTTGGACGCGGCCAACATGCTGCCGGAGCTGCCCACTGCTCAGCATCCCCGCTATAAAAGCAGCATTCTGGGGTGGGCTGCGGTGCCGCACGGTTGTCCAGAGTGAGGCTAGGTGCCGCAGAAACCGGCTTTGTTCTTCCGGCGGCCAGGCCGCCCAAATACGGCCTAGGTCTGGGCGCAGGGAATCCAGCACGGGGCGCCAATCGATACCCGCGCGGGCTGCCTGCCGGATTTCCTGTCGCACGGCGGTCAGCACTTGGCTTACGGTAGTAAGCCCCTGCAAGGAATGGTGGTAAAAACTCGGATACGGCGCCTGCGGGCCCAGATGCGCCGCTGGCCAGTGTCCGTGGCCGGAAACTACCGTAAGCGTACCCTGATGACCGGTTGCCCGCAGCCCAAGCAGCACATCCACAGCGGTAAGCCCGGAGCCAATCAGCAGCACGGAGTCGGTGGGCGCAATAGTAGCCAAGGCCCCGGGGGCCCAGGGGTTGGGATGAAAGCCCGGGGGCTGCTCGGGCATCTGGGTAGGTGGCAGGGGCGGGAAGTTGCCCAAAGCCAGTACCACGTGGTTACTGAGAATGCGCTGCCCATCGGCTAGCTCTACCTGCGCCGCTTGTTCATTGGCGAGGGGTCGTACGGCTGTAGCCGAGGTGGCATGGCGAAAAAAGCGCAGGCCATTAGCCGCCGGCTCCGTGAGCAGCGGGGCCACGGTTTCCTGCACGTATTGCCCGTAGAGCTGACGCGGAAAAAACTGCTGCGCCGCCTTCTGCACCCCGTTCTGGCTGAGCCACGCTGTGAAATGGCTGGGCTCCTGGGCCAGCAGGCTAAGAGAACAGGCCCGTACATTCAGCAGATACTCGGGCCGCTCGCCACTGTACGCCAGCCCCGGGCCCAGGGCTGACCGGGGTTCTACCAGATGCACGTCGGCGGCGTACTGCCCCGGCAGGTGAGCCAGGTGCACCGCCAGCGCCGAACCGGAAAACCCTCCGCCCAGAATCGTAATAACGCTGCGTTGCACTGCCAGAAAAAGTAGAAAGGCTAAAAGAAATGGTCGACGGCCGTAGGGACCGGGCGTAGCCAGGTCAGGCAGCCTACGCGGTTATAAGGTAATACAGTAAGCCTGAAAGCCCCCTGATGCGCGGCACCAGGGGGCTTTCAGGCTTACTGTACTTTCCAGCGGCAGTGGCAGGAGTCGGAAAATCAGGAGATTAGCCCCGATGTGTAAGATTACGGCTAAAAACCAGCCCCAGTGCTACAGGTAAGCGCCCGGCATCAGGTAGTTACGCACGTAATCGTCGATGCCATCCTCCAGGCGGGTGAAGGGCCGCTCGTAGCCGATACTGCGCAGCTTGCGCATATCCGCCTCGGTGAAGTATTGGTACTTGTCACGGATGTCTTCGGGCGTGTCCTTAAACCGGATGTCGGCGGGCTGGTCGAGGGCGGCAAAGGTATTTAGGGCCAGGTCTAGGAAGGTGCGGGCCTCACCCGTGCCCAGGTTATAAATGCCGGAGTGCTGGCGGTGCTGCATCAGAAAAAAGCAAACCTCCACCACATCCTTTACATAGATGAAGTCCCGCATCTGGCCGCCGTCGGTGTAGGCGGGGTTGTGGGAGCGGAAAAGCTCCATGGAGCCCGTGCGCCGGATCTGCTCGAAGGCGTGCAGAATGACGGAGGCCATGCGCCCCTTGTGGTACTCGTTGGGGCCGTACACGTTGAAAAACTTCAGCCCCGCCCAAAAGAAGGGCTTTTCTGCCTGCTGCACGGCCCAGTTGTCGAAGTTATTCTTCGACTCGCCGTAGGGGTTCAGGGGACGGTAGAGGGGAAGCAGGGCCTCGTCCTGGTCGGAGTAGCCGAGCGTGCCGGAGCCGTAGGTGGCCGCCGAGGAGGCGTACACCAGGGGCAGCTGGTAGCGGCAGCACGCCTCCCACATCCGCTTGGAGTAGTTGAGGTTGAGCAAATCCAGCACGGCATAATCCTGCTCCGTGGTATCGGTGCGGGCCCCGAGGTGGAAGATGAACTCTACCTGCTCATGGTTCAGGTCAAGCCAGTCGAAAAACTCGCCCCGGTCGACGTATTCCCGCAGGTGCTTGCCCTGGAGATTGGCGAGCTTGCGCTCCACGGAAAAGTTGTCCACTACCACGATATCATGGAAGTTGGCCGCGTTCAGGCGGGTGACGAGGCAGCTGGCAATAAAGCCGGCCGCACCAGTGACGACGATCATAGAGTAGTACGTTTACGGCAAAGGTAGCCGGAATTAGCGGTTGGCAGCAGGTTGTGAGTCGGGCTGCCAGCGGCCGGCCAAGTACGGATGGTTGACCGCCGGAAAACAAATGACGAGGCAAGTGCCAGTTGCTGCGCCGGCCTTCCCAAAATTGCAAGGCTTTAGTTGACGGTATTTGCACGCAGCAGATCGGGGGGTACCGGAACCGTATCCTTCCGTTCTATCCGTTCATGCATCCGTTGCATCTGTGGTCTATCTTTGCCCGCATGCGCTTTTCCGTAAGCTTACTGCTCTCCGTAGTACTCGGGGGCGGGCTCCTGGCCTGCCAGTCCGAACAACCCGCTTCCTCCCAGCCCGCGGCGGGTGCCCAGCCGCAGGCCACCACCCATTGGGTAACCGATGACCTGGGCCACCGCCTGCAGCTACCGGTGCAGCCCCGCCGCATTATGGCTCTGGCGCCTTCCATGACGGAAATGCTATTTGCCGTGGCCGATACCGCGACCATCGTGGCCCGCACTCAGGTCTGCGACTTTCCCCGCGCCGTGGCCCGCAAGCCCGTGGTGAACAGCTACCCCCTGGACCTGGAAAAGCTGGTGGGCCTGCACCCGGACGTGGTGTTTACCGTGGAGGGTATTACGTCCCAGGACGATGCTGCGCGCCTGCAACAGCTGGGCGTGCCGGTGTACTTTCAGCGCTATACTACCGTGGAAGACGTGTTCCGGGGCATGCAGCAATTGGGGCAGCTGCTGGGCCGCACTGCCCAGGCCCGGCACCTGACGGACTCCCTGCGAACGGCCCTGGCTGCCCTGCAGAAAACGCCACCGACTACCGGGGCCGCCCCGCGGGTGCTGGCCATTACCTGGCAGGACCCCATCTACGTGTACGGGCAGAACACGCTGTTTACCGATAAAATCCGGCTGGCCGGGGGGCAGAATGCCTTGCAGGAAGTGTTTGCCCAGCCCTATCCGGCCCTCACCCGCGAGTATATCCTGCGCCTCAACCCCGATGTGTTGCTGGGTGGGCGCTTCGGGCAGCTGGACAGCACGTTTTTCAAGGCCTACCCCGAGCTGCGTCGCATCAACGCCTACCAGACGCGGCGCGTATTTGCCGTGACCGGCAACCTGATGGAGCGCCCCGGGCCCCGGGTGGTGGCCTCGGTGCGGGAGCTGCAGGGGCTGCTGCGGCAGCCGGCGCAGCCATGAAGCCTGCCCGGGCCGGGCTGTGGCTGGGGCTTAGTACGGGCCTGCTGCTGGGGCTCCTGCTGTTGGGCCTGCGCGTAGGCTCCTTTGCCATCGACTTTGAGCTGATGCGCCGCGTGCTGCACCACTACGATCCCACGGAGCCTGCCCAGCTGGTGCTGGTGGAGCTGCGGCTGCCGCGGCTGCTGCTGGCCGTGCTGGCCGGGGCGGGCCTGGCCGTGAGCGGCTACCTCATGCAAACCATGGTGAGCAATGCCTTGGCCGACCCCTACTTGCTGGGTACGGCCTCGGGCGGGGGCCTGGGGGCAGTGCTCTGCTTTGTCTTGCTGCCCACACTTACCTGGGCGGGGGTGTACCTGCCGCCGGTGGCGGCGCTGCTGGGTGCCCTGGGTACCACGCTGGTGGTGCTGGCCCTGGGCATGGAGCGGGGCCGGCTGCGGCCCGCCCCTTTGCTGCTCAGTGGGGTGGCCGTGGGCTCCCTGGCTACGGCCCTTGGGGGCTTGCTCACCTTCCTGTCCGATACGCCCGATAAGCTGCGCACCGTTACCTTCTGGGCCATGGGCAGCTTCGAGCGGGCTGGCTGGAACCTGCTGCCTTACCCGGCCGTGGCCCTGGTGGCGACGCTGGTCGTTTTTGCTTTTCTGCAGAAGGACGTGGCCATTTTGTTGCTGGGAGAAGAGCGGGCCGCCGCGCTGGGCGTGCCAGTCGCGCGCCTGCGCTGGCTGCTGGTGGTCACGGCCTCGGCGCTAACGGGCTGCGTAGTAGCCTTGTGCGGCCCCATTGGGTTTGTGGGGCTGATGATTCCGCACGTCACGCGCTGGCTGCTGGGGGCCACGGGCCGGTGGAACCTACTGGTGTGCGCGTTGCTGGGCGGGGGCTTTCTGCTCGGCTGCGACCTGCTGGCCCGCCTCCTGTATCCGCCGGCCGGCGTACCCGTGGGCATTGTCACGGCCCTGTTCGGCGTACCGTTCTTCGTATATTTGCTGCGAAAACAAGGGTCTTAGGGTCTTGGGGGCTTAGGATCTTGGTTGATGTTCTTCCGGGAGCTTGAGCCAGCACATCCAAGACCCCAGGACCCCAAGATCCCAGCACCCCAATGATTTACGTCAGCCGACAGGAACACTTCAACGCCGCCCATAAGCTCTACAATCCCGCCTGGAGCGAGGAGCGCAACAAAGAAGTGTTCGGCCCGTGCGCCAACACCAACTGGCACGGCCACAACTTCGACCTTATTGTGACGGTGAAAGGCCAGCCCAGCCCGGAAACCGGGTTCGTCGTTGATCTAAAAGCCCTCAGTACCCTGATTCGGGAGCACATCATCTCCCAGGTCGACCACAAAAACCTGAACCTCGACGTGCCCTTCATGTCGGGCAAGCTGGCCAGCACCGAAAACCTGGTCTTGGCTTTCTGGGATATTCTGGTGCGGGAGCTGCCGCGCATTACCACAGCCCAGCTACATTGCATCAAGCTGTACGAGACACCCCGCAATTTCGTAGAGTACTACGGGGAGTAGTCAATTAAGAATTAAGAATGAGGAAGGCAGAATTGGTTGTCCGGAACGGAAAAGCCAATACTGGTCACCGGCAATTCTTAATTCTTGATGCTTAATTCTTAATTCCAACCATGAAGTACTACCTGATAGCGGGCGAACGGTCCGGGGATTTTCACGCGGCGCACCTCATGCAGGCCCTGCAGCAGCAGGACGCCGCGGCCACCTTCCGGTGCTGGGGCGGCGACCAGATGCAGGCCGCCGGCGGGGAACTGGTGCACCACTACCAGGAAATGGCCATTATGGGCTTCTGGGAGGCCGCTACCAGTTTGCTCAAGTTCCGGGGCTACCTGAAAGAGTGCCAGCGCGACCTGCTGGCCTGGAAGCCCGACGTGGTGATTCTGGTCGACTACGCCGGCTTCAACATGCGCATCGCCAAGTTTGCCAAGGCCAATGGCATCAAGGTGTTCTACTACATTTCGCCCAAGATCTGGGCCTGGAACCAGGGGCGGGTGCACCAGGTGAAGAAAGTAGTAGACAAGATGTTCGTGATTCTGCCCTTCGAGGAAGAGTTCTACCAGCGCTTCGACTACAAGGTCGACTACATCGGCAACCCCACCGCCGACGCCGTAGCCGAGCACGTGCCCAGCCCCGACTTTTTCCAGCGCAACCACCTCGACCCGGAGCGGCCCATTATTGCGGTGCTGCCCGGCTCCCGCAAGCAGGAAATTGAGGAGATGCTGTACGAAATGACGGCCATCATCCCGCCTTTCCTCAACTACCAGTTCCTCGTGGCCGGCGTCGATAACCTGGACCCGAACTACTACGCCCACTTCGAGCGCAACAACGTGCGCATCATCTTCGACCAGACCTACGACCTGCTTTCCCACTCTAAAGCGGCCTTGGTTACTAGCGGCACCGCCACCCTCGAAACGGCCCTGTTTGATGTGCCGCAGGTGGTTTGCTACCGCACCAGTGCCGTGTCCTACACCATCAGCAAGGCGCTTATCAAGGTGAAGTATATTTCCCTGGTGAACCTGGTAGCCGGCCGGGAAGTGGTGAAGGAGCTGATTCAGGGCGACTTCAATGCCCGCAACCTGGTTATCGAGCTCAAGAAAGTAACGGAAGATGAAGCCTTCATTGCCCAGCAGAAAAAGGGCTACGCCGAAATCCGGGAGAAGCTAGGTCGGCAACGCGCCGCCGAAAAAGCGGCCAAGCTGATGGTAGGCTACCTGAAAAAGTAAGCCCCCATAACCATACCAATGCAAAAAAGCCGACTCCCTGATTTGGGGCCGGCTTTTTCGTGGTTTTGCAGCGGGGCTTAAGGCTAGCTGAACGCTAAATGTCTACTTCGCCACTGCTTCGGCCAGGGGCTGCGGCTCCGGGGCGGAGTGCCCGGCTGGCTCCTTCTGGCTGCCGGGCATCCAGAAAGCCAGCACGCCAATGGCCGCACCCATCAAGGCCACAAAGGCAAAGGACAGACGCAAACTGGAAATCTGCGCCAGCAGGCCAATCAGGGGAGGACCGGCCAGAAAACCGAAAAAGCCTACCGTAGAAACCAGGGCCAGGGCCACGCCCGGCGAAATGCCCTCCACGCGGCCCGCCGCGCTGTAGGTGAGCGGAATAACCGACGAGGTGCCGAAGCCCACCAGCAGAAAGCCCAGCAGGGCCGTGGGCAAACTCGGAAACAGCACGGCCGTGAGCAGCCCCAGGCAGATAAGGGCGCTGCTGAGCTGCAGCACGCGGGCCACGCCCAAGTGGCTGGTCAGAAAATCGGAGCCGAAGCGGCCCAGGGCCATGGTGCTCATGAAGGCCACGTAGCCGCTGGTCACCCAGGCTTTGTCGGCCTGCACTACCTTCTGAAAGTACACCCCGCTCCAGTCAAACATGCAGCCTTCGCAGAGCAGCCCGAACAAGGCAATAAGGCCCAGGCGCAGCAGCTGCCCGTCGGGCATGCGCAGCACCAGGCCGGTGCCGCTGGCGTGCCCCGTAGGCTGAGGCAAGGCGCCCCGCACCACCAGCAGCAGTACGAGCAGCGCCGCGCTGATGCCCGCAAAGTGAATCAGGGGCGGCTGGTGCCAGCCTACCAGCCACGTAGCAATGATGCCACCCAGGAAGCCAGCCAGGCTCCACAGCCCGTGGAAAGAGCCCATAATTACCTGGGTGCCGTAGCTTTTTTGCACTTCCAGGGCCTGGGCATTTACGGCAATGTTGAGCAGGTTGCCGCCGCTGCCAAACAGCACCAGGGCCGCGGCTAGCGTCCAGGTGGTGGGGGCCCAACCTAGCAGGGGCAGAGCCAGCGCGTAGAGGGCCGAGGCCAGCTGTACCACGCGGCGGCTGCCGTAGGTATCAGTAAGCCAACCGGCCAGGGGCAAGGCCAGCAGGGACCCCAGGGGCATAGCCAGCAGCAGCTGGCCTAGCTGCCCTTCGGAGAGGCCTAGCTGCAGGCGGATATCGGGAATGCGGGAGGCCCAGCTGGCAAAGCACAGTCCACTAAGAAAAAACAACGCGCTAACGGCAACGCGGCTCCGGCGGGGAGAAATAGACATATGAAAAGGAGTAGAGCAAAGCCGTGGGAATTTCAGCGTAGCGCCTCCTGGGGTTATAAAACCAACTGCAAGGTCCGACAAAAAAGACAATCGGGCACAGATACGGCCACCGCCGGAAAAAGGTATGGTTCGGCTTGCGGCTTGCAAGGCGACCTGCCAATCGGCAATTTGCGCCCGGGGCCCGTATGCGGGATTTCACCCCAGTCCTTCTACGTTCTAGCTGCTGCCATGCTCTCCACCCAAAACTACGCCGCCTTGCCCGCCGCGCCTGCTCTGCAGCGCCTTTGTCAGGCCTTGGCCGTGCTCGACGCCATCAACTCCCAGGACCCGGAATACCGCTACTTTACCTACGACCCGCTCTGGGACGCCCAGGAGCAGCTTTTTGAGATGAACGACGGGGAAGGGGACCAGCTGCTGGTGCTGTTTCGGCCCGAAGGCTGCTGCATCAACGGGCTTTTGCAGGAATACGACCAGCCCGATAAAGCCCAGGTGACGCGCGGCCTGCCCGAGGCCTTTGAGGAGTTTATGTTTGGGGAGCCGGTAAATTCTCTGGGCACCACGTTCTGCCTGTGGTATACGCCGGCCCACGGCTGGCAAACGGGCGTCGTGGAGGACGAGGACGACGGCTCCGAGGAGCTGCTGTTCATCTTCGACGGCCAGCCCGAAACCTACGCCGACTGGGCCAACGAGTACTTCATTGAAGATACCGACCGGGACCCGATTGACGCCGCCGACGTGGCCCGCATCTACCAGCACGAGCCTCTGACGCGCGAGCTGGTGCAGGCCTTCATCGACCCGCTGGAAGACTGGAATCAGCTGGAAAACGACCTGCAGGAAATCGGCTACCCCTACAACTTCCGCTAGCAACTGCCATGCATTTTCGCGACGCCCGGCCCGAGGACATTCCCCAACTGATGACGGTGCGCTTTGCCGTGCGCGAAAACGTGCTGCGCAACCGCGCCCTCGTCACCGAGGCGCACTGCCTCGATTACCTCACGCGCCGGGGCCACGGCTGGGTGTGCGAGGTAGACGGGGCGGTAGTCGGCTTTGCCATTGCCGATCTGCAGGACCACAGCATCTGGGCCCTGTTCGTGCACCCCGATTTCGACCAGCGCGGTATTGGCAAACGACTGCATCAACTCATGCTCGACTGGTACTTCCTGCAAACTCCCGAAACCGTCTGGCTGAGCACCGCCCCCGGTACCCGCGCCGATGCCTTCTACCGTCGCCAGGGCTGGCAGGAAACCGGCCGCACTGGCAGCGGTGAGGTTCGCTTTGAACTCACGAAGGCGGAATGGGCGCAGCGTAACCCGACGGGCTGAGCTGCCTGGGCACGGGAACTCAGGCCTGACCCCGAAAAGCGCAACAGAAACTACCGCGGTAGCAAGAACAACCAGCCATTCGGAACCAGTCATGAGCAGAACGAGCTATAAACAAACGGGTTGGATTTGTGTGCTGCTGTGGTTGCTAACCCAGCCGGCCATTGCCCAAACCACCTTCACCGTCGTATCCCTGGGCGTGCGGGGCGGGGGTGATGAAAGCAACCTCTCCAGCTACCTGGTGGCGGCGGCCGGCACTTCCGCCTACATCGGGCTTGATGCGGGCACCGTGCGCGCCGGCTTAGCCAAGGCCGTAGCTGCCCAGGCTTTTCGGGCGCCCGTCGAAACCATCCTGCGCGACTCTATCCGGGGCTACTGCCTTTCGCACCCGCACCTCGACCACGTAGCGGGCCTGCTGCTCAACGCCCCCGACGACGCCCGAAAGCCACTCTACGGCCTGCCCGGCTGCCTCGAAACGCTGCAGAAAAACTACTTCAACTGGCAGGCCTGGCCCAACTTCGGCCCCGGTGGTGCGGCCCCGGCCCTGGGCAAATACCAGTTCCAGCCCCTGACGCCCGGCTCCGAACGGGCGCTAACGGGCACCGCGCTGTTCGTACGCGTTTTCCCGCTCAGCCACGGCCCGGGCTACGAAAGTGCGGCTTTCCTGGTGCGCCACCACAGCTCCTACCTGCTTTACCTGGGCGACACCGGCGCCGACGCTATAGAAAAGTCCCAATGGCTGCGGGAGCTGTGGCAGGTGGTAGCGCCGCTGGTGCAGCGTGGGCAGCTGAAGGCCCTGTTCATCGAAGCCTCGTACCCTAACGAACAGCCCGAAAACCAGCTGTTCGGCCACCTCACGCCCCGGCTACTGCTGCAGGAGCTGGCAGTGTTGGCCCAACTGGCGGGTCCCGCGGCCATGCGCGGCCTACCCGTAGTTGTCACGCACCGCAAGCCCACCGCCAAGAACGAAGCCCAGATCGAGCAGCAATTGACCGCGGCTAATACGCTGAGGGTACGCTTCGTTTTTCCGCAACAGGGTGAGCGGCTGGGGTTTTAGCCAGAAAGCGCGGCCACACGGCCTGGCCGGGTTGTTACGTACCGGCCCGGGCCTACTTCACCAGCAGGCGTAGGCTCTGCCCGGAAGTCCTTACCACGTACACGCCGCCGGGCAGTCCGGCCGGCAGTTGCAGCGCGGAAGTGCCGGTACTGTCTGCCGCGGCCATCAATACCAGGCGACCCAGGGCGTCGAATACCTGCACCTCCGCACCGGGGGTGCTGCCCCGGAGCGTGGCGTGGCCCCGGGTCGGGTTCGGGGCGAGTTCGAGGCGGGCCGTTGGCTGGGGCAGGGCCACCGTTCGGACGGGAGAATAGTGGATGGCGTTATCGGCGTCAACTTGCTGCAGGCGGTAGTAAGCTAGGCGCTGGGGTGTGGTAGTGGGAAGATGAGTATCCAGAAAGCTGTAGCTGGTGGGGCTGTTTTTGTGGCCTTGGCCAGCTACGGTCCCGATGGTGGCAAAAGTTTCTCCATCAGGGCTGCGCTGCACCTCAAAGCGGACACTGTTCTTTTCGCTGGCCGTAGTCCAGGCCAGGCGGGCCGCGCCGGGCCCCGCACCGACGGCCGTAAACGTAGTCAGCTGCACCGGTAAGGGTACCGATAAAGGGTTATTCAGCAGGATATGCACCGGCGCGCGGTTTACATCAGTGGCTACCACGTCCAGGTCGCCGTCACCGTCCAAGTCCCCCAGGGCCGCAAAGTAAGGGTCAAACGTAGTGGTGAAGGGGTAGGTGAGGGCATTGCCAAACGTGCCGTTGCCGTCGTTGCGCAGCACGTACACGCTGCGGCTGGCAATGCTGGGGAGCACCAGGTCCAGGTCCCCATCGGCATCCATATCGCCGAGGCTGCCGCTCCAGTAGTTGGCGGCGGCCGGGGGCAGCAGCAGGTTGCCTCCGTTCAGAAAGTTGCCGGTATTGGAGCCGGTGTTGTCGCCCCCGTTCAGGCGTAGGCTTGCCCGGCCGCCGCTCACGCCCACTGCCAGCAGGTCCAGGTCGCCGTCGCCGTCCACATCCCCCAGGGCACTGCCGTTGAGACGTACGGTGGTCGAAAACCGGGTGCCGTTGCTGAACACACCCGTGTTGGAGCCCGTCTGGTCGCCCCCGTTCAGCAGGGTCTGAATGGAGGGCGCGCCGGCCGATACCAGCACCAGGTCCAGGTCGCCGTCGCCGTCGATATCTCCCACGTTGGTGGTCAGAGCGTTGCCGTCGCTGGTAGCAGTGGTGCCCGCGGTGAGGTTGCCGCGCCCGGTGCCCGCGGTAGCCGTGGTAAACTGATACATCTGCGCGGGCAGGGTGGCGCCACCCGCACTTTGCACCGTAGCGGGAAGACTCACGCGCACCGTTTCGCCGGGTAGAAAGTCGGTTTGAGGCGTGCCCGCGGCCGCCGCGAAGCTAAACGTAGTGCCACTGCTGCTCCAGGTGCCGGCCTTGCGGCCCCCGCGCTGGCTGGAAAACACGCGCGCATTGGCGGCCGTCGCGGCCGTTACCGGCTCCGAGAAGGTGAGTTGTACGCCGGAGTTGGCGCGGGGAGCCGCCCGGCCGTTGCTGGCCGGGCTCCGGCCGAGCAGGCGCAGCAGCACCCGGAACTCGGGGCTGCTGGTGCTGCCGGTGGGCGTGGTAACGGTGGTAGTACCCGTGGCCGGGGCGCCGGCCGGTACCACGAAGCGCACACTGTTGGCCGTGCGACCCGTGATGGTGGCCGCCACCCCGTTGAGCAGCACATCCGTGGTGCCGGCCAACTGAGCGCCGTAGAGCGTGACGGTGGTGCCGGCCGTGCCCGCATCCGGGCTAAAGTAGGCCAGGCTTAGCACATCCTGGTAGGCGTAGCTGCCGGCCGACGTAGCCGTACCACCGGGCGTGGTGACCACCACGGGGCCCGTAGTGCCGGCCGCGGCGGGGGGAAGCGTCACGCGAAGTAGGGTGGAAGACACAACGGTAACCAGCGGTGCCGGCTGGCCAGCTACGCTCACCGTGAGCGGGCTGCTCCCGAAATCGGTGCCCGTGACCAGCAACGTACCGCCGCCCACCGGGGGGCCGGTGGCGGGCGTGAAAGCCGTGAGCGTGGGTGCGGGCACCACCACGGTGTACAGTACGGTAGGGTTGCTGTCGCCGGGGGCGGTGGTTACCACCACGGGCTGGGGTCCGGCGGGGGTAGTCAGGCCCACCGTCGCGGTTAGCGTGGTAGCAGAGCTGACGACCACGTTGGTAGCCGGCACACCCCCCACGCGCACGGTTGTGGCCCCGGCTACAAAGTTCTGCCCCGTAATAGTAATGAGTTGGCTTACCGGGCCGCTGACCGGGCTGATGCTGCTAACCAGCGGCCCGGTGTTGACGATAAAATCGGTGGCGCTGCTGGCCCGGGTTCCGGACTTGCTCACCACAATCTTGCCAGTGCTGGCTGCGGCGGGTAGGGGTACGGTCAGCGTCGTGTTATTTACCACCACGAAGCCCGGGGCAGGAGTGCCGTTGAAGCTCACGCCGGTGGTGCCCGTGAAGTTGCCGCCCGTGAGGGTGATGGTAGCGGCCGAGCTGCCGGCGGCCTGCGTGGGGCTGAAGGCGGCAATGATGAGGGCCTGGCTGGCGTCGCGTACGCCCACGGCATCCCAGGCATTGCCCACCTGCACCACCTGCTGGGAGCCGGCCCCAAACAAATCGACGGCCGCCTGAATAGTGGCTATCCGGGCCTGGGCGAAGGTGGCGTTGGCCGTCAGGTACAGGCTTTCGGCCCGGAAGGCAATGCGGGCGGCGTCGTTGAGGGTGGCCGGGCTGCCGCTGGGGCTGATGCCGGTTACGTTGTAGGCAAAGCCCACATCGTTGGTGCCGCTGCCGCCCTCATTGAGCAGGTAAAACCAGTGGTTGAGCACCCCGGAGTTGTAGTGCACGCCCCCGCCGTCGTAGGTGCCGGTTACCCAGAAGGTGCCGCCGTACGTGTCGGGCGAGGAGCCGGCGTTGGGGTCGCTCATGGAGCGAAGGCCGCCGCCCCCGTTCAGTTCCTCGCCTACCAACCAGGTAGACTTGCCCGGGAGCGGCCCGTAGCGGGCGGCGGCGTACCGCTCAATGCAAGCTC
Source organism: Hymenobacter lutimineralis (assembly GCF_008271285.1). NCBI lineage: Bacteria > Pseudomonadati > Bacteroidota > Cytophagia > Cytophagales > Hymenobacteraceae > Hymenobacter > Hymenobacter lutimineralis. Next base: position 257,033 of record NZ_VTHL01000001.1, read on the forward strand.
CCCAGATGTCGGAAAAGCCCTCATTCAGCGCCCCCGACTCGTTTTGGTATACCAGGTTGGCCGTAGCCTGGCATACGGCGTGGGCTATTTCGTGGCCGCATACATCCAGCACGGTGAACGGGCGCAGGCTGCTGCCGTCGCCGTAGGCCATTACGCTGCCATTCCAGAAGGCATTGCTCATGCCCACCCCATCACCGGGCGAGCTGTCGTAGTGCACGAAGCTGATAAGGCGGGCGCCGGCGTTGTCGTAGCTGTTGCGCCCGTGCACGTCGGCCCAGTAGTCGAAGGTGACTTCCGCGCCCCAGTGGGCGTCGAGGGCGGCGTTGTCCTTAGCCGCATTGTTGTACTCGGCGGCCGTCCAGTTGTTATCTGTATCGATGAAGTCGGTGGTGGCGAAAGTATTGGTGCCCGCCGAATTGTAGGTGTGGATGCCGTTGCCACTCACTCCGTTGCGGGTGCGGGTGGGCTGGGCCAGCCGGTAGCGGGTGGGCCCGCTCAGCTGCTCAGTGGTGATGGTGCGAGTACCACTGAAGCGGGTGGCGGCCGGCCCGGTGGCGTGCTTGATGGTGGCATTCGTGAGCACGATTTCACCCGTGCGCGCGTCCACGTATACATCGGCGCGGCTCAGGGGCTGCTGGGCGTAGATATCAAATTTCCAGGCCAGCACCAGGGGGCGGGCGGCCACCGGCCGGCGGAAGTCTTCCACCAGCACCAGCTCGCCGGCGGGCAGGTAGGTGGCGCGGGGGGTGCCGGTGAGGGTCCGCAGCTGCTGCTCAGCCTGGGCGTCCTGCCACATGTAGCGGGTGGCCCCCACGGCAGCCTCGGCGCGCTGCCGGGCGGCGGCGGCCCCGAGGGCGGGGGTGGTGGATAAGGTGGGGTGCTTCACCTCACCGGTGAGCAGCTCGGGCCGGCCCTGGCGGTAGTGAATGGTATAGCGGCCGTGCTCAACTTTTACGCCTTGGTAGTATTGCTGGAATACCTCGTGGCGCTGGCCCAGGGCGTCGGTTTCCTGGCGCAGGGGCCGTAGCTCGTCGGCCGCACCCAGCGCCAGCTGCTGGTGCAGTAGGGCAGCCCCGGTGGTGGGCAGGGTACGGGCCGCAGCACTCCCGGCTTCGGGCAGGCGAATAAGGTAGGGCGTGCCATCGGCGCTCAGCCGCGTGGTGGGGGCAGGGCGGCCCGCGGTTTGGGCCAGCGCTACGGTGGGCAGGGCCGCCAGCAGCACGGCCCGGCGCAAATGAGTCGCAAGCATTTTCATAGCGCAAGGCTAATGCGCCGGAGGCTCCCTTGGTGAGCTAAATAGCTCAACGACCATATTCTATATATCAACGACCAACCGCCGGGCTGCCCACACGACCGGTTACGGGCCGGCAAGTACCGCTCGGGCCGGGCTGGGGTTGGACTGCGGAGCCGGATGCTAGCATAAGCAGTGGGCGCGTGGCCGGGCTAGCGCAGCTGCTCCAGGTAGCCGAATACTTCCTCGCGGTAGGCGCGGCCCAGGGGCAGCACGTGCGGCCCCACCGTCACGGTGTGGTAGTCGTAGGCGCTGATGCGGCTGATTTGCACCAGGTAGGAGCGGTGGATGCGTACAAACTGGCGAGCCGGCAGCTTTTCTTCCAGTTCGCGCAGGCTGCTGCGCACCGTGTGTTTGCGCCCCTCCGTGTGCAGGTGTAGGTAGGAGTGGTCGGCTTCGGCAACCAGCAGCTGCCGGAAGGGGACTTTCAGCAGCCGGTTGCCTTCCCGCACGAACACGCCCCCCAGCAGCACGCTGCCATCAGGCAGATGGCTGCCGGAAGCATCGGCCGGTAAGCCCAGCGCGGTGGCAAAGTGTTGCAAGGCCAGCTCTATGCTATGGCCCAGCAGGGGCCCGTTGTAGGGCTTGCCCAGGAAAGCGAAGGGCCCCACTTGCCGGGCTCGTGCAAAGGTTTCCTGGTCGGGATAGGAAGTAAGGAATATCAGCGGCACAGGCCGCTGCCTTATCAGGTCGTGGGCCAGTTGGATTCCATCGCGCGAGCCGGCCAGGTTCACGTCGAGCAGGACAATGTCGGGCTGCTCCTGCTCGAATCGGATCAAAGCTTCCTCGGCGGTGGCCGCTACGCCCACCAGCTCATAGCTCAGGCCCCGCAGCAAGCCGCCCAAGGCCAGAGCCTGAACAGGGTCGTCTTCAACGGCGAGTACCTGGATGGTGGCGTGCGGCATGTAGAGTAGGTTCAGGATTGAGGGTTAACAAATCGGGGCGTGGGGCCAGCGCAGCGTTTTTCCCGCGTATGCCGGCGTCGGTTTCCGGACTATACTTTAGTGGCGTTGGTGGGCCCGGGCGGCAGGCCTGGTACGCTAAACCAGAGGCGGGCACCTCCTCCGGCCGCTGTCCCCGCGTGCAGCTCCCCGCCCATCAGGGCCACGAAGCGGGCACTCAGGGGCAAGCCCAGCCCGGTGCCAGGCTCCCCGTTGGTACCGGGAGTTGACTCCAGCCGCTCGGTAGTGAGTAGGTTGTGGAGCCGCTCGGGTGGCAGCCCGGGGCCGGTATCATACACGCTGAACCCCACGCGGCCATTTTCGGCCGGGGCCACCTGCAAGGTTACCTCGCCGCCGGATGGAGTGAACTTTAGGGCATTACCCACCAGGTTGCGCAGCACGGTCGTCAGCAGGCCCATGTCGGCCCAGGCCAGCAAGTCGGGTGGAGCCGTGGTATGCAGGTGAATATGCTTGAGCTCCGCCGCCGGCGCATACAGCGCCGCAATGCTGGCAACGGCATCCGCCACCCGCAGGCGGTCGGGCTGGTTTACCAGCTGCCCCCCCTGGGCCCGGGTCCACTGAAAGAGGTTGTCGATTAGCCCGCCCAGGTGCTGGGCGCCCACGTCGAGGGTGCGAACCAGCGCATGGGCCGACTGGCGCTCGGGCTGTTCCAGCACCTCGTACAGCAGGGGGGTGAGGAGCTGCAGGCTGGCCACGGGTCCGCGCAAATCGTGCCCGACGATGCGCATGAGTTGGTCTTTGGTTTGGTTGGCCTCGCGCAACTGGGTTTCGGAGCGCTGCAGACGCCGCCGCGAGAGTAGCAGCAGCAAGGAAAGCAGGCCAAAAGCTAGCAGGCCGCCCAGCAGGCCGTAGAGCCGGGTGCGCTGGCGCTCGGCTCGTAGGCCGGCCACCCGGCGTTGCTGCTCCAGGGCTTTGATGCGGGCCTGCTGCCGCTCTACGTCGAAGCGCACCTGCAGGCGGGCCACTTCCTGGCGCTGGTCCTCGGCCGTGAGCTTCTCGTACGCGTCGAAGGACTTCCGGAGCGTATCGTAGGCGGCAGCCCCCTGGCCCAGGTGGCGCTGGCCCGCCGCCCAGTTCGATTGGGCCAGGGCAACGACGGCGGGCAGCCTGGCCGCCCGGCCCAGCCGGGCGGCCTCGGCGCTCAGCCTGACCAGCTCCGGCCAGCGACGCTCCTTTAGCGCCTGCTCGGCCTGTACGTTGCGTACGTAGGCGCGGGGATAGGGAGTGCGCAGCTGGGCATCGGCCAGGTAGCGGGCCCGGTCCAGCAGCAGGCGGGCCGAATCCGGCTCCCAGGCCTGCAGATCTTTGGCCCAGTTGATGAGCAGGCGAAATTCCGGCCCCGGCTCCCCCAGCTGCTGGCTTATTTGCTGGGCTTGGCGAAAGACCCGCTTGGCGGCGGCGAGGCGCTTTTGCGCCAGATAGGCAGTAGCCAGCTCACTCTGGGCCCGTAGCAGCCAGTACGGCTGCCGGGGCAACAGCGCAAACTGCTGGCTGGCCAGCTCAGCAAATTGGACCTGGCGGGATACGTCCTCGGTGGCCAGCATGGCAGTGTATAAGTAGGCCCGGCCCAGCTCCAGGGTATCCTGCGCCCGGGTGGCCAGGCGCTGCACGGCATTGAGGTAGCGCAGCGCGGCGGCCTGCTCGTTGAGGCGGCCGTTGAGGTCTACCAAATCGTTAAGGACGCCCCGCTCACCGGCGGCATCACCGGTCTGGCGGGCCCGGGCCAGCGCCTTCGCCAGGGTAGCCCGGGATAAGTCAGGGTTGGTATGGGCCTGTTCCTGGGCTAGTTGGCGCAGCTGCCTCACCCGCGCCGAGTCGGGTGGACTGGCGCCGGCCCGGAACAAAGGCAGGAGAAAGATACCGCTAAAGCAAAGGAAGAGAAGCGTTTGCCGCATTGGGGGGTGGTAACGGCGGATTTTATATATAGTAAAGATCGGATAAATATACCGGATTCTCCGGCGTTTCCCGGTTCCCGCCCTGCCCAGGACGCGGCCTCACCTACCAAATCCGGTTGTCTGCCTACTATTCGGGGCAGGCGGGCCGGATTTGGCGGAGCCGCGCCGGGTCGTATTTTTGGTGGATAGCCGCCTTCGTCCATTCTTCGTCTGCCTGCTTGCCCATGCTTTCTCTCCTCGTCCGGGCGCCGCGCCGCGCCGTCCTGCTGCTGGCTCTGGCGGCCTTGCCGCTGGCCCCCACCGCTCTAGCCCAAACTGCGCCCGCCGGGGCCGTGGGCATCGGCACCACCGCCCCCGACGCCTCCGCCGCCCTCGACATCGTCAGCTCCGACAAAGGCCTGCTGCTGCCGCGCGTGCCCGATGCGAAGGCCCTGCCTGCGCCCGCCGCCGGCCTCATCGTGTACCAGACCGGCGGAAGCGGGGCCAGCGGCCCGGGCTTCTGGTACAACGGCGGCACGGCCGCCGCCCCGCAGTGGCGGCGCCTGACCGACTCGTCGGGCCTGAGCTACGACGCGGCTAGCGGCCTGCAGGTGGGCCCGGGGCCGCTGCAAACCAGCGTTAGCGTGCTGCCGGGCTCGACCAGCTCCAACGGCGGCGGCGGCGGCCAAGGCCCGTTCATGGGCAGTTCCACCTCGGCCCGCACCGAGGTGGTGTACCCGGCGGCCGTGCTGCAAGGCTGGGGGCTGCGGGCCGGGGCCATTACTTCGCTGAGCTACTACGTCTCCAACAAGCTTTCCTCGGATACCTACACCAACTTCACCCTGGCCCTGGGCCATACTACAGCCTCCAGCGCGACGGCCACCTTCAGCGGCGGGCTCACCCCCGTGTACACCGGCAACGTGACCGTGCCCGCGACCGGGCAGGTGCTGCAACTGGTGTTCAACACCGGCACCTTCGTGTGGGACGGCACGAGCAACCTGGTGGTGCAGACCTGCTTCCAGAAAACCACCACCAGCGCCGACGACCTGTTCACCATCGACATCATCACCAGCAGCCGCGTGGTCACTGCCGGCACCGGCAACCGCTGCGCGACTACCAGCGGCAGTCTGAGCGGCTCGCGGCCCAAACTGGGCTTCACCCAGCCCGGCGCCTCCTACGCCCTGGCACCCACGGCGGGCGTGGCCGGGCAGGTGCTTACCCAGCAGGCCAATGGTACGGTGACGTTCCAGGACCCGCAGTGGGTGCAGGAAGGCACCAGCCTGTACCCTAACAACCTCAGCAGCAAGGTCGGGATAGGCACCACCGCGCCGGCCCTGGGCCTGGACGTGGCTACAGGCTCCCTGGGGCTGCGCACCGCCGCCAGCTGGGACCACCTCTACTGGGAGCACGACGGGGCCCTGGCCGTGATGCGGGCCGGCGGAGCCGAATTGGGCCTGTCGGTGCAGGTGGGCAACGGCGGCGCCGGGAGCTATGGGGCCAGCGGTCAGAACTACCGCGAGGGCCTGCGCCTGCTCGCCGACGGCCGGGTGGGCCTGGGCACGGGCTCGCCCGCCGCGGGCTACCGGGCCACCGTGGGTGCAGCCAGCCCGACCGATAATGGCCTGTACGTGGGCCTGACCGGCAGCAGCACCGCCACCTCGCTGAAGCTGGAGCACAACGGCTCTAACCTCGTGGCGCGGCCCGCCACGGCCGGCGGCAGCGCCACGGTGCTGGAAAACACGGCCGGCCCGCTGCTGCTCAACGCCGGCACCAGCAACCGGGTGGGCGTGGGCTCGGCGGCCCCGGCCGCCCGCCTGGAAGTGCAGGGCGGCGCCAACGCCGACGGCAGCAACGACCCGGTGGCGCTGAGCCTGGCTTGGCGCAACGGCGGCTACCGCCACTTCCTGCGCACCCGCCACGCCCAGGGCAGCACCAGCAACGCCCTGGAGGTGTACCTGAACAACTCCCTTGGGGCCGAGGGCAGCAGCGCGCCCGGCACCGGCAACATTCTGGCCCTAAGCCTGCTCAGCCAGAACGGCGCCCGCCTGGGCGTGGGCACCGCCGCCCCCCGCGGCCCCCTCGACGTGCCCGCCCCCGGCGATCTGTACCTCATCGAAGACCCGAACGTGGGCGAAAGTCAGTCGGTGTACCTGCCGGGCCACCTGTTCCTGGCGCCCTACAACAGCGGCACGCCCGCCGCCTACGTGCAGGCCCGCATTCCGAACCCCACCAGCAGCACCAGCCTGTCCTTGATCATGCGGACCACCTTCCAGGGCAACCTGCGCGACGCGCTGACGCTGTATCCCAGCGGCTCGGCCGCCTTCTACGGCACGGTCACAGCCAACGGCGTCAGCCTGACATCCGATGCCCGTTTCAAAGAGCAGGTGCGCCCACTTGCCCACGCGCTCAACGATGTGTTGCAACTTCGTGGGGTGCGCTACCAGTGGAATGCCTTAGGGGTGCAGCACGGTGGCACTGCCGGAAAGGAGCAGATTGGCCTGCTGGCCCAGGAAGTGGAAAAAGTCTTTCCTGAGCTGGTAAGCACGGATCCTCAAGGGTATAAGTCGGTGAACTACGCTCAGCTGACCCCCGTACTGCTGGAGGCCCTGCGTGAGCAGCAACGGCAGCTCGAGGTGCTCCGCGCCGGGGCCGCCCAAGCCGCCGCCGACCACGCTTCCCTGCTCAGCCTGCAGGAGCAGGTGGCCCGCCTCCAGCAACTACTTTCTCCAACTTCCCAAGTACAACGTTAGCCCAGATAATGGCTCTAATAGTGGGCGTCCATGCGCACCAAGCCTGCCTAACCAAAACGGGGCGCGACCAAGTCTGGTCGCGCCCCGTTTTGGTTAGGCAGGGTGTTTCTTTAGGCCGGTAGCGGGGCGGGGTGGTTGCCTGCGTTGCCGTCGGCGGCGGGGCCGCCGTGCTCCTCGTCGGGCTGGTAGTTGGCCTCCAGCTCGGCCAGCTTTTCCTTGCCGTAGGCGAAGCGCGTAATCAACACATACAGCACCGGTACGATGAAGATGGCGAGCAATGTAGCTGAAAGCATGCCACCGAGCACGGTCCAACCAATAGTCTGCCGGCTCTGGGCGCCGGCGCCGGAAGCAAACACCAGCGGCAGCACCCCCAGGATAAAGGCCAATGACGTCATGACGATGGGGCGCAGGCGCAGGCGCACAGCTTCCAGGGTGGCATCTACCAGCGGCATACCCTTATCTACCCGCTCCTTAGCAAATTCGATAATGAGAATGGCGTTCTTGGCCGACAAACCGATGAGCGTAATCAGACCGATCTGCGCGTAAACGTTGTTGGTGAGCTTAGGCAGGAAGAACAAAGCCAGAATAGCCCCGAAGGCGCCCAGCGGCACTGCCAGCAGCACCGAGAAGGGTACCGACCAGCTTTCGTAGAGGGCGGCCAGAAACAGGAACACAAACACGATGGACAAGGCGAAGATATAGACCGTTTGTCCTCCCGCTAGCTGCTCTTCGCGGCTCAACCCCGAAAATTCGTAGCCGTAGCCGGCCGGCAAACTCTGCGCGGCGGTTTCCTCCAGGGCCTTCAGGGCGTCGCCGGAGGAGTAGCCGGGCGCGGCGGCCCCGTTGATTTCGGCCGAGCGGAACAGGTTGTAGTGGGAGATAAGGGGGGCCGACTCCGTGCGCTTGTAGGTGGTGAGCGTGCTCAGGGGCACCATGCCGCCCTGGGAGTTGCGCACGTAGTACTGGCCCAGGTTGCTGATGTCGCCGCGGTACATGCTGTCGGCCTGGGTGACCACGCGGAAGTTGCGGCCGTACACCGTGAAGTCGTTCACGTAAGCCGAGCCCAGGTAGGTACGCAACGCCGTGCCGATGTCGGCAATGCTTACGCCCAGCTTCTTGGCCTTTTCCCGGTCGATGGTGAGCTGGTAGCCAGGGGTGTTGGCGGTGAAGAAAGAAAAGGGATTCACGATTTCGGGCCGCTTGCGCAGCTCGCTCACAAACGCCTGCAGGGTGGCATCAAACTTCTTGACGTCGCCGCCGGCCTCGCGCTCCTGCAGAATGAAGGAGAAGCCGCCAGAGTTGCCCAGGCCGGGAATGGCCGGGGGCGAAATCACCACGATGTTGGCCTCGCGCAGGCGGCTCAGGCGCTGCTGCACGGTGGTAATGAGCCCCTGCAGCTGCAGCTCCTTGTCCTTGCGGTTTTCCCAGGGCTCCAGCTGGCAGAACACGGTGCCGCTGTTCGACTTCGACGAGAAGTTTACCACGTTCAGGCCCCCGAGGCCGGCGTAGTGGGCAATGCCTTTGATCTGGCTGAGCTCCTTCATCACCTCTTTCAAGGTGCTTACCGTGCGCTCCGTCGAGGAAGCTTCGGGCAGGGTAAACGTCACGAACAGGCGGCCTTCGTCCTCGGTTGGGATAAAGCCGGAGGGCTTGCTCTTAAACAGCAGCCCCGTGCCAGCAATAATGCAGACCAGGAGCACCACCACCAGGCGGGCGTGCTTGATGCCGCGCTGCACCCCGTTGCCGTACTTACCGGTCACGCGGTCAAACCAGGTGTTGAACTTGTAGAAGAACTTATCCAGGCCTTTCGAATTCTCGTCGCGCTTGTGGGGCTTGAGCAGCAGCACGCACAAGGCGGGCGTGAGCGACAAGGCCACGAAAGCCGAAATGACTACCGATATGGCAATGGTAATGGCGAACTGCTGGTAAAGGCGCCCGGTGATGCCGGGAATAAAGCCGACTGGCACGAACACCGCCGCCAGAATCAGGGCAATGGCAATAACGGGAGCCGAAATTTCGCGCATGGCCGCCAGCGTGGCGTCCAGGGGGCTCAGGCCCCGCTCGTTCATGTTGTGCTCCACGGCCTCCACCACCACAATGGCGTCGTCCACCACAATGCCGATGGCCAGCACAAAGCCGAACATGGTGAGCGTGTTGATGGTGAAGCCCAGCGGCAGAAAGAAGATAAACGTGCCGATGATGGACACCGGAATAGCCAGCACCGGAATAAGCGTGGAGCGCCAGCTCTGCAGGAAGAGAAACACCACCAGAATAACCAGCACCAGGGCTTCCACCAGCGTGTGCAGTACCTCGTTGATGGACACCTTCACCACCGTCGCCGACTCAAACGGTACCACGTAGGCCAGGTCGGCGGGGAACTGCTTCTTGAGCTGCTCCATCGTCTTGTTCACGTTGTCGAAGGTTTCCAGGGCGTTGGCGCCGGGAGCCTGGTACACGAGCAGGTAGGCGGCGCGCTTGCCGTCCACAAAAGAGTTGTTGGCGTAGTTGAACTTACCCAACTCCAGCCGCGCCACATCCTTGAGGTAGACTACCGAGCCATCCTCGGGCCGGGTTTTCACGATGACGTTGCCGAACTCCTCGGTGTTGGTCAGGCGGCCTTTCACGAACACGATGTACTCAAAGGTCTGCCCGGTTTGGGCGGGAGGCGCGCCAATGGAGCCAGCAGCAATTTGGGCGTTCTGCTCCTGAATGGCGGCCGTCACTTCCTGGGCTGTTACGCCAAGCTGGCTGAGCTTATCCGGGTTCAGCCACACGCGCATGGAGAAGTCGTCGGCCCGGCTCACGATGTCGCCCACGCCCTTGGTGCGCAGCAGCGCGTCCTTGATGAAGACGTTGGCGTAGTTGTCGAGGAAGGTGGTGCTGTGGGTGCCTTTGGGCGAGTACAGGGCCACCAGCATCAGAATGCTGGGGTTGCGCTTGCGCACGATCAAACCCAGGCGCTGAACTTCCTGGGGCAGGGTAGGCTGGGCAATGCCCACGCGGTTCTGCACGTCGAGGGCGGCAATGTTGATGTCGGTACCCACCTCGAAGTTCACCGTCATGCTCATCTGCCCGTTGCTGGTGCTGTTGCTTTGCAGATAAGTCATGCCGGGCGTGCCGTTGACCTGCACCTCCACGGGCGTAGCCACGGTCTGCTCCACCGTCTGGGCATCGGCCCCGGTGTACGTGCCGCTCACCGACACCGTGGGAGGGGTGATTTCCGGGTACTGCCCCACGGGCAAATTCAGAATGGCCAGCACCCCCACCAGCACTATCACCAGGGAGATGACAATGGCCGTGACGGGGCGCCGGATAAAGGTTTCTGCAATCATGTTGTAGTGCTTAGTGCGTGGTGCCTAGTGCTTGGTATTGCGTCAGGCGGTCATGCTGAGCCCCGCGAAGCATCTCTACCTCTGGCTAATCAATGCCTTTGCAACGAAGCGGTAGAGATGCTTCGCGGGGCTCAGCATGACGTTCAATAGGTTATTTGGCCGCACCAGTTACGGGTGCGCCGGTAGTAATCTGGCCCCCATCGCGCAGGCGGTTCAGGCCCTCGGTTACTACCTGGTCGCCTTCGTTGATGCCGGACATGATGACAATCTGGTCGCGCAGGCGGGGGCCCAGCTGCACCTTGTGCTGGCGGGCCTTGCTGGAGTCGCCGGCCACAAACACGAAGTTCTCGCCCATCTGCTCCACCACGGCCTTAAAGGGCACCACCAGGCGGCGGCCCGACTGCCGGTTGAGTACGCGCAGTACGGCGCTGAGGCCATCCTTGAGTTTGCGCTCGGGGTTCGGGAACTGCACCCGCACCTGCACAGTACCCGTCTGCTGGTTCACGCCCCGGTCGATGGCCAAAATCTTGCCCGGTTGGTTGTAAGTGGTGCCATCGGGCAAATCGAGGCGGAAGGTAGAGTCGGAAGCGGTGCCGCGCTGGTTTTGCAAGGCCACGAACCGGGCCAGATCCGCCTCCGTCACCACGAAGTCCACGCCCATCGGGTTTTCGGCGCTGACGGTATTGAGCAGGGTGCTGCCCGCACTAACCTGGGAGCCTAGGCGCACCTGTGAGATGCCAATGCGCCCGGTGAAGGGGGCTTTGATAGAAGCAAAGTCGAGGTCGGTGCGGGCCGAGTTCACCCCGGCCTGGGCCTCGGCAATCTGAGCCTGGGCCGTGGCGTAGGAGGTGGCGGCGTTATCCACAATCTGGCGGGCAATGGCATCCTGCTGCAGCAGGCGCTGGTAGCGGTCCAGGTTCACTTTGGCATTCTGGGCCAGGGCGCGGGCTGTGCGCAGGCCCGCCAAGGCCTGCTGGTAGGCGGCTTCGTATTTGCGGCGGTCTATTTCGTAGAGCGTCTTGCCCTTGGGCACTATTTCGCCTTCCTTAAAGGAAATAGCCGTGACGAAGCCCGTAATCTGGCTGCGCAGCTCCACGTTGTTGATGGCTACGACGGTGGCCGGGTAGTCGTCGTAGTACACGGCGTCGGTGGTGCGGGCCGTCACCAGCGTAACCGGGGTAGGTGGTGGGGCTGCATTTTTCTGCTGTTCGGCTTCTTTGTTGCCGCACGCGCTTAGGCTAAGCAGGCCCAACGCTGCCCCCCAGATTCGGTAGTTCGTATGCATTGCTAAATCGAGAGTTAATAGTCGGTGGGGAGCACGCCCTGGGCGCGCTGCACATCTACTTTGCTGGCCAGCACCTGAAACAGGGCGCTGTAGTAGTTAAGCTGAGAAGTGCGCAGGGTGGTTTGCGCCACCAGCAGGTCGAGGTAGGTTTTGATGCCTTCCTTGTACTGAAGCTCCACTACCGTGTACACCTGCTTCGACAGCTCAAGGTTGCGCTTGCCCAGGAGGTAGTCGTTGTAGTAGCTGTTGTAAGAAGCCAGGGCCCGGGCGTATTCCGTGCTGATCTGGTTGCGGGTGCTGCTGATTTCCTCGTCGAGGCGCTGGTCCTGGAGGCGGGCCCGGCGCAGGTTCTGGGTGCGCCGGAAGCCCGTGAAGATGGGCAGCGTGGCTTGCAGCCCGGCGAAGGAGTTGGGGAAGCGCCGGCCGTACAAGTCGCTGAGGTTGTTGTTCTGGTACACCGAGTTGTAGTTGCCAAACGCCGAAAACGACGGCAAAAAGCCCAGACGGTAGTAGTCGACCGTGACGCCCTGCAAAGACTTCTGAGTCTGCAGCTGCTGAATCTCGATGCGGTTGTTGGGGTTCAGGCCCGCTGTGGTGTCGAGGGAAGCGTCCTGCTCCAGGCGCAGGGTGTCGTACTGCAGGGCCACGGGCTGGGCCAGGGGTAGGCCCATCAGCTCCTTGAGGTAAGCGGTTTTGGCCTTGATGCTTTCCTGGGCCTGCTTCTGGCCGGCCAGGGAGTTGTTCAGGGAAATTTCCGCCTGCAGAAAGTCGGTCTTGTCTACCAGGCCCACTTCGTAGCGGGCCCGGGCATCGCGCAGGTTGCGCTGCAGGCGGGTTACGTCTTCCTGAAAAACGGCCACCTGGCGCTGGGAGAGCAGGATGTCGTAAAACGCCTTGCTCACGGCCGCTACCACCCCAATGCGGGTGTTGGTGGTGTTTTGGCGGGCACCCTGGCGGGTGAAGCGGGCCCCGCGGGCGGCCAGGTTCACGTCGTTGTTGTAGATAACCTGGGTGCCGCTTAGCCCAACGGTAGACGTGTTGCGCAGCCCAATCTGGCGCGGGGTATTCACGCCATCAATGGGAATGACGGTGAAAGGCAGCCCGAAATAGTGCTGGGCCGAAGCCGTAAGACCTACCTGCGGCAGCCAGGCAGCCCGGGCAATGCGGATGTCGGCCTCGGCCGTTTCTTCGTTGAGGCGGGCCTGCCGTACGTCGGGCTGGTTGACGAGGGCCACCTGCAGGCACTGGGTGAGGGAGAGGGGCCCGGCGGGCGGCCCGGCCGGGGCGGCCGTCTGGGCTTTTCCGGCCTGAGGGTGCAGTACGCCCAGCAGGCCGAGCAGAACCCCGCCCACCGTGCGCGCACATGATTGAAAAAGGCACATAGCCATGAAAACCGGGTAGCTACCTGAAAAGTTATGGACGTTGCACGTGGTTTGGGAAGCACTGCGGCAAGGCCGCCGCCCGCGCAAGGGGCAATGAATGTACCTACAGGGTTGCAGGCAGCCGTCAACTTTTTGCTGCAGCCCGCGGGGGCGCAGCGTAAATGGTTGAGTAGTACCGTAGCTCCGCCGTTTAGGTTGCAAACTCCGCAGAATAGGAGCTGCCGCTGCCGATGTTGCAATAAAGTTGCGCGTTAACGGAAGTATTTTGATTGTTTTTTAAGCGAAAAACGGTTCAGCTGCCAGGCTCGCAACAGTGGGCATATGTCAGCTGCCGGGTGCGGGCCTGGGCCGTCCAGCGTGCGTTGTAAGCGCAATAGCAGGGGCTTTGCCGCTTGTTTGGCTTGGATTACGGCTTTTATTTCTTCTAAAAAGCCAACTATCTTTCAACCGCACCGCTTCCCCACACTGCCTTTCTTCGGCAGCCACGCCTCCTATTGTATCCTCTGCTGCCTGGTGGCGCCCTTCCGGGGCCGAAGCCTTCCTTAGTGCCGGCCGCAGAACCCCCCGCCCTGAAGTTGCTGTCCTCGCGCGCCCGTGAGGCTGAACTGTATTGCCTCTTCTCACCAAACTCCCACAACCATGCTCAAACCTTTCCGCACTTCGCTGCCGGGCGTTGCCGCCCTGCTCTGGCTTTTGCTGCTCCCCGCTTTTAGCCGGGCCCAGGGCAGCATTCCGTTTACCATTGCCAATAACTCGCCTTTCCCCGATACCGACCTCTACGTGGCTATTGTGGGCAAGGACGCCGCTGGCAACCACCTCTGGATCAACGCCGCCAACGGGCAGGTGCTGCCCATGTCCTCCTCGTACAATACCGTGACCGGCCCGACCTATAACGGCAACACCGGCCCCGGGCAGAACTCCAAGTACGCGGCCTGCTTTACCCGGCTGAGCAATATTCCCAACAAAACCTTCACGCTGCCCTACATTGCCGGCTGCCGGGTGTTCATCTCCCAGGGCCAGCAGCTGTACCTGTACTTCTTCGGGGCCTCAGGGGCGCCTTCGGGCTACGCTGCCCCGGACTTTCAGAACCCCAACGACCCGAATAAAGGCATTCGTTACGAGTTCATTGAGCTGACCAACAACCAGTACGGGTTCTTTGGCAACCACACCCGCGTAGACTCCTACAACTACCCCATGGGCCTGGAGTTGTGGGGCAATGGCTACTACAAGCGCGCCGGCGAGCTGAAAAGCCACGCCGACATCCTGGCTGCCTATCAGAGCTTCGCGCCCGCCGAGTTTCAGGGGCTGCGTAATGCTGCGGCTGGCACGATTACCTGCCCTGGCAAGTCGGCCCCATTCCAGGCCGGTGGAGCCTACGCTAACTACTTCGGCGCTTACATTGATGCCATCTGGAACAAGTACGTCAACGAAGACCTGATTTTCTATGCTGGCGACGCGGGCGTGTTCAAAGGACGCATCAGCAATGGTCGCCTCACAGTGGTAGGGCAGTCGGGAGGCTTTGTAGGCCGCACGGGTATTGTGTCGCGCAAGCCTACTACGCAAGAAGTACTGGAGGGCAAAGGTGTACTCGACCAGCGCGTGGGCGACGGCGACCTGGACCTGGTGATTCAGTCGCAGCTGTGCGCGGCCATCAACCGCCACGTGGTGAACACCACCACCACTAACCCCGGCCAACAAAACTGGTACAACGCCGGCCAGTACTACCTCACGGCCCCGGCCAACTACTACGCCAAGTTCTGGCACCAGGGTGGCATCAGCGTCGACAACCTGAACTACGGCTTCGCTTATGATGACGTGAATGACCAGTCCTCCAGCCTGCACGCGGCCCAGCCCACTAAGGTTGTCGCTACGTTTGGGGGCTTCGCCGGAACTACGCCTCCGGTAACGGGCGTGGCTACCATGTATAAAGATTGCAACTACACGGGCACGGCCGTGGGCCTGGGCGCGGGCGACTACACGCTGGCCGCGCTGCAAAGCCGGGGCATCCTCAACGATGATATTTCCTCGCTCAAGGTCAACGCCGGCTACGAAGTGGTGCTCTACGAGAACGACAACTTCACGGGCGGGGCCTTGACGGTGGGCAGCGCCGGCAACAGCTGCCTGGTGGGCAACGCCCTGGGCACGGGCAACTGGAACGACAAGGCCACCTCGCTGCGGGTGCGCGCTACCACCAGCACGGGCTTCAGCCTGACGCTGCAGGCGGAGGCCGCCAACGTCAACAACGGCATGACGGCCGAGACGACCACCGACACGGGCGGTGGGCAGAACATGGGCTGGGTAGATGCCGGCGACTACCTGGTCTGGAACAACATCACCTTCCCCACCACGGGCCAGTACCTGATTGAGTACCGCGTAGCCAGCGGCGGAGCCGGGGGCACGATTTCCTCGGACCTGAACGCGGGCAGCATTCAGTTCGGCAACACCACGATTCCCGGCACGGGGGGCTGGCAGAACTGGACGACGGTCTCGAAGACGGTGACCATCAACGCGGGCACCTACAACGTCGGCATCTACGCCCAGACCGGGGGCTGGAACCTGAACTGGGTGCGCATCAGCAAAGCGGCCGGGCGGGGCACGGCCCTCTCGGCCCAGGAGTCAGCGGAGGCGCAGGCCACGCAGCTGTATCCGAATCCGGTGGCGGACCGCCTGCACGTGGTCTCGAAGCTAAACTTGACTAACAGTGCCTACACGGTGCTGGACATGCAGGGGCGGCGCGTGGCCAGCGGCACACTGGACCAGGGCACGCTGAGTGTGCGCGCGCTGAAGGCCGGGCTCTACACGCTCGTGGTCACGGCCAAGGACGGACAGCTCATCACTCGCCGCTTTAGCCGGCAATAGGCTAGGGGCAGGGGAAGTCAGCTGAGCTGGCTTCCCCTTTGCCTTGTGTTGCCGGTCCTGAACTGCTTTCAGGTTCACTACTTCTTACCTGACCTCTTTTGCTTGTGAGCCGGGCCGTAGCCGGGCGGCTGGCGGTGCTACGCCGTCCGGTTCTTTTTCACCACCTCATTCACTTCTTTCTTCTCTCCATGAAAAAAGTTTATTCCTACGGGCTGAGCGCGGCGCTGCTGCTGGGCAGCCTTGCGGCCTCGGCTCAGCAGAACCGACCCGACGGGCCTAAGTTCCGCCTCGGTACTGCGCAAACGCTGGTGCAGCAGCTGGAAAACCAGGTAGCAGCCGGCACGGCCCGCCGCCAAACCAGCCCCACGGTCACGTTGCGCGTGTCGGCCTCCCAAACGCTCACCGGCAAAATCAACTACCGGCAGGACCTTTCTGCTACGGGCGAGTACCTGATAGGGGAGGTGCAGGGCGTGGAAGGCTCATCCTTTCTGGTGCGCATCGAAGGCCGGAAAGTAGAAGGCAACATCATTCTGCGCGGGACTAAGCGCGCCTACCGCTACTCCGCCGATGAGCAGGGCAACGCTTACGTGCAGGAAGTAGATATCAACAAGGTCATCTGCATCCACTACGACAAGCCCACGGGCATGAACCAGAACCAGCTGCGTCGGTCCGGCAATCAGGCCTCGGCGGTAGCGGTGATATCCTTGCAGAGCTACCCCGGTGCCCGGGGCTGCATCATGCTCGACTTCGATGGGCAGTACGTGTCCGGCACGCCCTGGAACAACGGCAACCCCATCAACGCGGCACCCGCTGGCATCAACGACGCCCAGATTCAGGAGTTTTGGGAGCTGGTGAGCGAGGATTTCCGGCCGTTCAACATGAACGTGACGACCGATGAGGCGGTGTTCAACTCCTACCCCAAGAACATGCGCATGCGCTGCATCGTGACGCCCACCAACACGGCTGCCCCGGGCGCCGGCGGGGTGGCGTACCTGCAGTCCTTCAACTGGAACGACGATACCCCGTGCTGGGTGTTTATGTCGGACCCCAAAGCTGGAGGGGAAGCCTCTTCTCATGAGGTGGGCCACACCCTGGGCCTGAGCCACGACGGCCGCCTGAACCCCCAGGAAGAGTACTACGACGGCAAAAGCTCCACGCGTTGGGCGCCCATCATGGGCGCAGGCTACTACAAGCCCGTTACGCACTGGAGCCGCGGCGAGTATGCCTCCGCCAGCCAGACCCAGGATGACCTGGCTATTATGTCGGGGGCGCCTTACAACGTGGGCTACCGCAACGACGACCACAGCAACAGCATCAGCGGAGCTACCGGGCTGACCCGCAACGGCACTGGCCTCTCCGGCCGGGGCATCATCGAACGGACTTCTGACCAAGACTACTTCTCCTTCACCACCAGCGGCGGCGCCGTCAACCTGAACGTGAACACCGTAGGCCGCCACGGCGACCTGGACATTGTGGCGCGCCTCTTCAACAGCGGCGGCACCCTGATCGGCACCTTCGATACCGGCGGAGCCCTGAATGCCACCGTCAGTGCCAACCTAGGCGCGGGCACTTACTACTTGCAGGTAGACGGCACCAGCTCCGGCAACCCCGCCACCGACGGGTACTCCGACTACGGCTCCCTAGGTACTTTTACCATTTCCGGCACCGCCCCGGTGGGCACTAGCACCAGCGGCGTGGCCATTATGTACAAGGACTGCAACTATACCGGCACGGCGGTGGGCCTTGATGCCGGCGACTACACCTTGGCCGCCCTGCAGAGCCGCGGCATCCTCAACGACGACATTTCCTCGGTGAAGGTGAATACCGGCTACGAAGTGGTGCTCTACGAAAACGACAACTTCGCCGGGGCTTCGATAGTGGTGAATGCCAGCAACAGCTGCCTGGTAGGCAACACCTGGAACGACCGCGCCTCCTCTCTGCGAGTGCGCACGGCCGGCGTTACCAACCTGAGCGGCACGTACACCCTACAAAACCGCAACAGCGGCCTGAACCTGGACGTGGACGGCGCCAACACTGCCGATGGAGCCCTGCTGATTCAGTGGACTGGCAACGGCTGCACCTGCCAGCAGTTCAACTTCACCCACTTGGGTGGGGGCGTGTATCAGATTACGGCCGTGCATAGCGGCAAAGCCCTTGATGTGGCGGGCGTAAGCACCGCCGATGGAGCCCGCCTGAACCAGTGGAGCTACGTGGGCGGCGCCAACCAGCAGTTCATTGCCCAAAGCACCGGCGACGGGTACTTCAAGCTGATTGCCAAGCACAGCGGCAAACTGGTGGAAGTAGCCGGTGGCTCTACCGCCGGCAGCGCTGCCGTGCAGCAGTGGCCCGACAACGGCACGCCCGGCCAGCAGTGGCGCCTGACGCCGGTGGCCTCGGCCTTTACTACCACCTTGCAGGCCGAAGCTGCCAACGTGAACAACGGCATGGTGGTGGAAACCTGCTCGGAAGGCGGCCAGGATATGGGCACCGTGGACCCAGGTGACTACCTAGTCTGGAACGGCATCAACTTCCCCACGACGGGCCAATACACCATTGAGTACCGCGTGGCCAGCGCCGTAGCCGGGGGCACCATCTCCGCCGACCTGAACGCCGGCAGCATCCAGCTGGGCAACACCACAATTCCCGGCACGGGGGGCTGGCAGAATTGGACGACCGTGTCGAAGACGGTGAGCATTAATGCCGGGACCTATAACTTCGGTGTCTACGCCCAGAGCGCGGGCTGGAACCTGAATTGGGTGCGCATTACCCGGGTAGGTGGGGCCGCCATTGCCTTGAAGGGGGCTAATGCCACCAAAGCCGGCCTAGAGCTTTATCCCAACCCGGTAGCTGACCGCCTCACGCTGGCCTCTGCCAAGCTGCAAACCGGTGAGCAGCTGCGCATCGTGGGTCTGGATGGCCGCGAGGTATGGCGCGGTACTTATGATGGCAAATCGGTCGACGTATCGGCCCTAAAGCCCGGGCTCTACACTCTCGTGGTACAAACCCTGGACCGCCAGCAGCTGACTACCCGCTTCAGCAAGCAGTAAACCGGCCTCGGCAGCCACTAAGCCCATCATGCACTGGCCTGCTCCGCATGATGGGCTTGAAGCTGACCCTCGCGCTACCAGCGGCAAATCCTTTCACCAAGCGCCGCCTTTATCAACGCTTCTACACAGTCTGATTACCTCTTTTCCACAACCAACCACCACCGAATGAAAACGACTACGCTTCTGAAAAATGCTTTGGCCCTACTGGTCTGGCTACTAGCCGTAGGGCCCGCCTTTGCCCAGTTTAAGGTTATCGGTTACCTGCCTTCGTGGACGGGCGACGTGAACACCGTGCAGTACGACAAGCTCACGCACATCAACTACGCCTTTCTGCTGCCCAACGCCGACGGCAGTCTGCGGCCCATCGACAACCCCAGTAAGCTCCAGAGTTTGGTGGCTACGGCCCACGCCCGCGGGGTAAAGGTGCTGATTTCGGTGGGTGGCTGGATGAACGACGGCAACCCCACGGAGTTTGTGTCTATCGGCAACAACGCCACTTACACCCGCAACTTCACTACCAACCTCATCAACTTTGCCAACCAGTATGGCCTGGATGGCATCGACATCGACTGGGAGCACCCTACATCGGCTTCGGCCAATGGCTACGCGGCCGTGATGCAGGACCTGGCCACCCAGCTCCACAGCCGGGGCAAGCTGCTGACGACGGCCGTAGCCGGGGGCACCTGGGCCGGGCCGTACATCCTCAACAGCGTGCTCAACAACGTGGATTTTCTCAACATCATGGCCTATGATGATGCGGCCCCGGCTCACTCTACTTACGCGCTGGCGTCGCAGTCCATTAGCTACTGGCGCGGGCGCGGGCTGGCGGCTAACAAAACAGTGCTGGGCGTGCCGTTCTACGGCCAAGCCGGCGGCGAAACGTATGCCTCGCTACTGTCACGTGGTGCCGACCCTAACGCCGACTTGTTCCAGAACATTGGCTACAACGGCATTCCTACCATCAAAAGCAAAACCAACTTAGCCTTCGACCAAGGGGGCGGCATCATGATCTGGCAACTGGGCGGCGACGCTACGGGTACTTATTCGCTGTTGACGGCCATCAACCAAGTAGTGGTGCAGCGTAACGGCACGACGCCTCCTCCTCCCAGCGGCGTAGCCACCATGTACAAGGACTGCAACTACACGGGCACAGCCGTAGGCCTGCCAGCGGGCAACTATAACCTGGCCGCTTTGCAGAGCCGCGGTATTCTTAACGATGATATTTCCTCGCTCAAAGTAAACGCCGGCTACGAGGTGGTGCTTTATGAAAGTGACAACTTCACCGGCGCCTCGCTGACGGTGGGCAGCGCCGGCAACAGCTGCCTGGTGGGCAATGCCTTGGGCACGGGCAACTGGAATGACAAGGCCACCTCGCTGCGGGTGCGCGCCACCACCAGCACGGGCTTCAGCGTGACGCTGCAGGCGGAAGCGGCAAACGTCAACAATGGCATGACGGCCGAGCCGACCACGGACACGGGCGGCGGGCAGAACATGGGCTGGGTGGATGCCGGCGACTACCTGGTCTGGAACACCATCAGCTTCCCCACCACGGGTCAGTACCTGATTGAGTACCGCGTGGCCAGCGGCGGGGCGGGCGGCACGATTTCCGCGGACCTGAACGCGGGCAGCATTCAGCTGGGCAACACCACGATTCCCGGCACGGGGGGCTGGCAGAACTGGACGACGGTCTCGAAGACGGTGACCATCAACGCGGGCACCTACAACGTCGGCATCTACGCCCAGACCGGGGGCTGGAACCTGAACTGGGTGCGCATCAGCAAAGCGGCGGGGCGGGGCACGGCCCTGGCCAGCCAGGAGTCGACGGAGGCGCAGGCCACGCAGCTGTATCCGAATCCGGTGGCGGAGCGCCTACACGTGGTCTCGGCGCTGAACCTGACGGGCAGTGGCTACACGGTACTGGACATGCAGGGGCGGCGCGTGGCCAGCGGCACCTTGGACCAGGGCACGCTGAGTGTGCGCGCCCTGAAGGCCGGGCTCTACACCTTGGTCGTCACGGCCAAAGATGGGCAGCTCATCACCCGCCGCTTTAGCCGGCAATAGGCTAAGGGTAATACTCGCGTAAGGCAAAAGAAGGCGGCTTCCTGAGGAGCCGCCTTCTATGTTTTAAGGAAAGATGTTACGTGGGTTGTTGAAGCAGCCAAGCCACGGCGTCGCCTTCCCGCTCGAAATACTGATAGGTGAGGTGCAAGCCACGTGCCGCCGTAATGACTGTAGCCGTAGCCAGGCGGGCAAACACATTGTCGGCCACGAGCACGGAGCCGTAACGGTAGCCGCCATCCGCCACCATGCGTGGCAGCCATTCCTGCACCATATACGTCTGTTCTTCGGCAGTAAAGGGCTGCATCTGGCGCTGATCGATGAGCAGCCGTCCACCAGGTCGGCTCGCCAATAGGCGAATCACGTGGCTAAGAAACCCCCGGAAGTCCTCAGTTTGGCGTGGTCCCGGCTGATAAATCAGCCGGCCAAAGCCCTGCGGGTTATCTATAACGCGGCCTACGGGGTTGGCAAAATAAATCAGCGGGGAAGTTTCCATGATGCCGCAAACCTACTGCCCGTAGCCTACAAATAGTAGCTCCTGGAGAAAGATGCCGGGCCACTGACCGTCAAAAGCAAGCTGCATTTGGCCCTGGCTTTGGTTGTCTGTGGAGCGGGGCTTATCTTTCAGGCTATTGGCAGTGGGTTCGGGCCTCAAGACAGGAGGGCTGAACCCATTTTTTTCCTGCCGGTATACTCTCTAAGCGGCCCCCTGAACAACGGCCGCTTGCTACCCTATGCCCGACTCCACCCGCCGCCCCGATTTACTGCGCTTATCCTACGACGACTACCGCGCCTTGCCGGCCATTGCCAACTCTGACCTTTCCCGCCTGCGCGACGCACTCAGCGGCAAGCCCCGGCGCGAAGGAGGCGGCAATGCGCCAGCCCTGAGCTTTGGTACGGCGTTTCACACGGCTTTGCTGGAACCAGAGCAGTACGTGCCCAGCTACCCCTTGGTAAACGATACGCTAATCTGGTGGCTGGTAGAAGGTGTACGGCTGCGCGAAGACCTGCGCGAGCTGCTCGAGCACGGTATAGCCGAGCCCAGCTGCCTGTTTACCGAGCCCCTCACCGGTACCTTGTGCAAGCTCCGGGCCGACCTGGTGGTAGATCAGCCCGGCCAGCCCTACACCATCATCGACTTTAAAACCACCCTGGCCCGCGACTACCACCACTTTGCGGCTCAGTGCTCGGGCTACGACTACGACCGCCAAGCGGCCTTCTACTCCGACGCCCTGCAGGCCGAGCGGTTTCTGCTGGTGGGGGTGCAGAAAATTGAGCCCTTTCACATCTACGTCTACGAGGTGCCCCCGCACATGCTGGAAGAAGGCAGGGCCAAGTACCAGCGCCTGCTCAGCTTCCTCGACCCGCACCGCCAGCCTACCTATCTCAGCTCGGCTGCCCGCGACATGATCCGGGAGCTGGGCCACACCCCGCCCCAGGAGCCCGGCAGCGCCCAGCCTGAGGTACCAGATTTTGACAGCTAACGAACTACTTTAAACCAGCAGCGCCGCCCCTAGAAGATTCTGGAGGCGGCGCTGCTGTTTAGGGAGTTCAATCAAAACTCCTGAAACGACCGGAAATCAACCAGCTTGCCCTTTTGAATTTCCTTGAGTTCCTTCTTCAGCTGCTTGGCGCTGGCCTGGGTGGTGTAGTTGGAGTCGAGGGCAGTAAGGTCGGGCTTGCCGGCATTTACCCAGGCCGTGTACCAGAAGTTGGCCGTGGCCTGGGCGGCCGTGCGCAGCTGCCGCTCCACCATGCGGTTGAGGACCTGGTGGTAGGCCGCCGAATAGGCCGGGGTGTGCACCGGGTTGTTGAACACATTCTTCTTGATCTGCCCATCGGCGTTCAGGGCGTAGATGTTGGCGGGCGGCGTTTCGGCGGCCAGCTTTTTCTCCAGGGCCAGCAACGTATCGGCGGCGGCGTGGCTTTGGGCAATGATGCGCCAGGCTTCGGCCGCGGGGTCCTGCAGCAGGCGGGGCTCGGCGAGCTTGAAGTTGTAGTCCTTGCCAAACTGCTCGGGCAGCTGCGACTCGAAGAAGGCATGGATGCCTTTCTGCCCGGTCAGCTGCCCGTCGTGGTTGGAGGAGGTGTGCAGGGGCTGGGTGGCGTCGCCGAGGTAGTGGCCCAGGTCGGCAGCCAGAAACAGGATTTCATCCTTGCGCCCGTTTTTCATCGATTGGGTGAGCTTCGCCAGCACGTCCTGAATGTACCAGGGCAGGCGGCCGCTCTTATCGAGCATGGCGGCATCGTATTTCTTATAGGCTTCGGCCGAGGTTTGGGGCAGCTCACTGATGGGCTGGGTGCCGTAGTCCTCCAGGTCGATGAAATGACGCGGAAACTCCGCCCGGTCGTTGATAACGTACTTGCGCGAATCGGGAATAACGGCCTCCGTCACCACGAAGTCGACGTGGTTGTAGAAGAAGGTGCGCAGGGGCGCGGGCAAAGCCAGCACTGCCGCCCGATTGATGCGCTGGTGCCCCCAGTTGCCCCAGGCCAGCAAGGCAGAGGGAGCCAGAAACAAGCCGCACACGAGCAGCACAACGCGGGGAAGACGGAAAAACGAAAGCAACATGGGGGCGGAGGCAGGTAGGTAAAAGACAAAGGTCCGGGGTTTTGGGCGGCCGGCCAAGCACCCCGGACCTTTTCCGACTTTGGGCGCCGGCCATCAACAAAAAAGCCGCCACCCAGCTGGGTAGCGGCTTTTTGCTGGCAATAAACCCGCCGGTTGGCGGCCGCCTTTATTCCACGATCAGCGACTTGGTCACGAGCTGGTCGCCCAGCTGAATCCGCACCAGGTACAGGCCATTTGGTAAGCCCGCCAACTCCACGGTCGTGGCTTTGCCCGGGGAAGTCAGCGTTACGGGCTGCTGCTTCACCTGCTGGCCTACGCTGTTGTAGAAGCTCACGTGCACCCGCGTGCCGGCTGCCAGCGTCGGTAGCTGCAGCTGCACCCGCTGTTGCGCCGGGTTGGGGTAGAGCTGTATCTGCGTGGCCAGCGCCTGGGTTTTGTTGGGCGTGGCTGTGGTCACGGTGAAGAGCAGGCCTTGGCCGGAGTTGAGCGTAGATTCAAGCGTAACCTTGCCGGTAGTGGCGCCGGCAGGCACCGTAGCCTGGGCTTCCGTATCACTGATTACGCTGAAGTCGGTGCCCGCCAGGCCATTGAACTGAATGCCCGTCACCTGGGCCTGGCCACCGCGCCGGAAGTTCTGGCCCATAACCTGAATAACCGTGCCGGCCGCACCCTGGGTAGCCGACAAGCTGGTAATGTAGGGCGAGGTCACGGTGAAGGTGCCGGCCGACACCACGCCGGTAGTGCCGTAGGTAAGCTGCACTGCGTACTGAGGGCCCGTCAGGCTGCCCGTTACGTCGGGCATCACCAGCACCAGCTCCGTGTCGGTCTTGCTGGTAGGAGCCACTTCCATATTGCCGATCAGTACTTTGCTTACCATGGAGAAACCAGTGCCCGTGAGGGTAATGTTGCTGCCAATGGGTCCTTCCGCCGGTAGCAGGCTGCTCACGGTTGGAATCATCACCGTAACGCTCACCTGCGCGGAGCTGGTGCAGCCGGCCGTGGTAGTGGCCGTTACGGTGTAAGTAGCCGTACCCGTGGCGGTAGGCGTGGCCTGCACGCTGCTGCCCGACGTGGCGCTCAGGCCGGGGCCCGTCCAGGTATAGGTTACCCCAGTGGCCGGGCCGCTGATGCTGAGCGTAGCGGCCTGTCCCAGCAGTACCGTTGCCGGGGCCGTTACGGTAGGAGCCACGGGCAGGGCGTTGATGGTGGCCGCTACGGCTGCGCGCGTGGCACTCTCGCACCCTGCCTCATTCACGATGCTCACATAGTAGGTAGTGCTGGCACTGAGGCTGGGCGTGGTGTACGCATTGGTGGTTGCTCCATTGATAGCCGTGCCACCCGTGGCTGAAGTATACCAACGGTAGGATCCCCCGGCGGAGGCGCCAGCCGCACCGAGCGTCAGCTCACCCGCGCCGCAGCGTTGGGCAGCCGTAACCGTGGGGGCCGTCGGGAGGGCATTGATGGTCGCTACTACTGCCGTGCGGGCAGCACTTTCGCAGCCCAGGCTGTTCACGGTGCTTACGTAATACGTGGTCGTAGCTGCCAGGCTAGGCGTGGTGTACGTAGCGCCGGTAGCGCCATTGATGGCAGCGCCGCCCGTTGCGGTAGTGTACCAGCGGTATGCACCGCCGGCAGGAGCTCCGGAAGCTTCCAGGCTAACCGCTCCCGTGCCGCAGCGGCTATTAGCCATAGTGGTGGGGGCCGTCGGTAGGGCATTGACGGTGGCCGTAACGGCCGTGCGGGTAGCGCTTTCGCAGCCGGCACTGCTCACGGTGCTCACGTAATACGTAGTCGTAGCGTTGACATTCGGCGAATACGTGGTGGCCGTAGCTCCGCTGATAGCAGTGCCACCCGTGGCTGCCGCGTACCACCGATACGAACCGCCCGCAGGAGCCCCTTGGGCAGTCAACGTAACAGCGCCGGTACCACACCGCTCATTGGAAGTTGTCGTAGGAGCCGCAGGAATGGCATTCACGGTTGCTACTACTGCCGTGCGGGTGGCACTTTCGCAACCCAGGCTGCTTACAGTACTCACGTAGTAGGTGGTCGTTGCCGTCAGGCTGGGCGTGGTGTACGTAGCGCTGGTAGCCCCACTGATAGCCGTGCCACCCGTGGCTGAAGTATACCAACGGTAGGATCCCCCGGCGGGAGTGCCGGCCGCACCGAGCGTCAACTCGCCGGGGCCGCAACGGTTGGCCGCAGTAGTGGTGGGGGCCGTGGGCAGTGGGTTGATGGTCGCTACCACCGCCGTGCGCGTGGCGCTTTCGCAGCCCAGAGCGTTGACAATGCTCACGTAATAAGTCGTTGTCATGCTCAGACTAGGCGTGGTGTAGGTGCCCAGCGTAGCTCCGCCAATGGCGGCTCCCGCTGTGGCCGTGGTGTACCAGCGGTACGAGCCTCCGACTGGAGCGCCCTGTGCTTGCAGGGTTACGCTGCCCGCCCCACAGCGCTCATCTGCCGTGGTAGTGGGCGCCGTTGGCAGGGCGTTAATGGTGGCCGTTACCGCGGTGCGGGAGGTGCTTTCGCAACCAGCACTGCTCAGCGTGCTCACGTAGAAGGTTGTAGTGGCGCTAAGCGCAGGCGAATACGTGGCCGCCGTGGCCCCGCTGATGGCGGTGCCCCCCGTGGCGGCGGTGTACCAGCGGTAAGTGCCGCCGGTGGGCGCGCCGGCCGCCTGTAGGGATATAGTGCCTGGGCCGCACCGCTCATTGGAGGTGGTGGTAGGTGCAGCGGGAATAGGGTTGATAGTGGCTACCACGGCTCGCCGCGTAGCACTTTCACAGCCAGCGCTGCTCACCGTGCTCACATAATACGTGGTGGTGCCGGTCAGGCTGGGTGTAGTGTAGGTAGCGGTGGTGGCTCCACCAA
Source organism: Hymenobacter lutimineralis (assembly GCF_008271285.1). NCBI lineage: Bacteria > Pseudomonadati > Bacteroidota > Cytophagia > Cytophagales > Hymenobacteraceae > Hymenobacter > Hymenobacter lutimineralis. The sequence continues at coordinate 283,313 of NZ_VTHL01000001.1, forward strand.
TGGGGGTGCCGCCGGTGGCCGTAGTGTACCAGCGGTGGGAACCGCCCGCCGGCGTACCAGCTGCTGCGAGCGTTACTGTACCCGGGCCGCAACGCTCATTGGAAGTTGTAGAAGGAGCGCCGGGCACTGGGTTGATAGTCCCCGTTACGGCCACGCGGGCGGTTTCAAAGTCGCCGCAGGGGGCCGTAGCACTCACGTAGTACGTGGTGGTAGCAGTCAGCACCGGCGAGTAAGTGTCGGAAGTAACTCCACTGATGGGGGTACCGCCCGTAGCCATGGTGTACCAGCGGTAGGCGCCATTGAGTTGGGCACCCTGCGCCTGGAGCGTGACAGCGCCGGGGCCGCAGCGACTAGCCGAGGTGGTGGTGACCACCGGAATAGTAAGCGTAGGACCCGTGTACTGGAATACGCCGCCCTGGCCACCATTGCGGGTAACGCCGCCGGCCCAGCCGGTAGTGGCATTGAAGAATATTACTTCGGTGTACTGAGTGCCGGCATCCAGCCGGGTCCAGCTCTGGCCTCCGTCGTAGGAAACGGAGGAGCCCCGGTTGGAAGCGCGGCCATCAATGCCTACCAGGGTGTTGGGCAAGCCCGGTACCGCCGTAACTACGGTGCCATAAAAATCCCCGCACGGCGTGATTAGCTCCCAGGTAGCGCCGCCATCCTGGGTGCGGGCAATTTTACCATTACGGCCAATAGCTAGGCCGTGGAGCGCATCCGTGAACTCAAAGTCCCGCAGAGAAGATGACGTGCCTTCATTGCCAATACCCGTGTTGCTTTCTGACCAGGTAACGCCTCGGTCGGAAGAATGGTAAATATGCCCCAGGAAGGTGCCAAACCAGATATGGTCGCCGTAGGTGGTGTATAGGTTGGTGAGCCCGGCGTCGCCGGGAGTAACGTTCGGAATGTTGTCGTCGGGCACCTGAATCCAGGTCTGGCCGCCATCCGTGGTGCGGAATATCTCATACTCCCCGTTGGTGGCGTCGCTGAGAATGACGCCCACGCTGGCGTTGAAAAAGTGGGCGACGTTGAGAAAGGAAAGGGCCGGTATGGGCAGCTCCGTGAAGCTGGCGCCCCCATCGGTGGTTTTAAGCAGCACGCCCCCAAAACCGCCCTGGCGGAAACCTCCAATGAAGGCCGTAGTGGCGCTGAGGGCCGATAAGCTGGAAAAGCTAAAGTAGTTAGGGCTGGAAACCAGGCGGTTTACCCAAGTTGCGCCCGCGTCCGTCGACAGAAACAACGTGTTCCGCGGCCCGTTCGCACCACTGGCGTCGTATTGCATGCCCCACACTACGTTGGCGCTGGGCATGTCGAAATCGATAACCCCTTTCTGCAGATAAGGGCTGTTCAGGTTGCGCTCCGTCCATTGGGCCTGGGCCGGCGTACTGCGGAGCACCGCGGTGGCCAGCAACACGAGCAGCAGCCAGGCCACCGGGCCCGCAAAGGCCCGCTGCGCTGCGGGTAGCCGGTGCGGCCGGTAGTGCCTGGAGGCATTGCCGGTAGCACAGCCAGAATAAGAGAAGACGTCATCCATGCATAGAGGAGTTAGAGGGTGAAGAATGAAGAAAGCACAATAGCTGCTCCGGCCAGGGTAAACCGGCCGTAAGCAGGATAAAAGGAAAGTCGGAAGAGGACTTATAAAGGCCTGAGGCTGCCAAGGGAAGCAGGGCCGGGGCAATATTGGGTAGGGCGGATAGTAGCGGGCAAACCAAGGCGGCTGCGGGCCAAGATAGAGGCGCAATCAGGCAGCTGCAATACCCACATCCGGGTATTTTTAGCTTTGTAAGCTCAACAATAAGCGCTATAAATCAATAGTATACGGCTTTTGATCAGTGGTCTGTTCGCGGGGAGCCGGTTAAGAGCCATACACGGAATAACGGCGGCAAGGCTAGTCCGGAAAGCCTTGGTCACACGGCATCCGAACACCTGTGAGCGGCGGTTTTTACTCCAGCGTATTGGAATAGATTTATAGGAAATAATAGAATTATACCTGGGTTGGTGTACTTGATATTTTCCAAAAAATGAGTAGCCGCAGAGCCCCGCTAACAGACGCAGCTAGATGCAACTACCAAGCTAAAAATGCTGCGCATCTGCGATGCGCCAGGTTAGAAGCCAGGGAAAGGCCCAAGAAGATTGCCCGAACCGCTAAAGGCCACGCTGCCAGCCAAGCTGGGCCAGTAACCCTGATTAACGTTCCCCGGCCACCGTTGCTGGTCGGCCGCTAGGCTTGCAGAATTTGCCGGGCCGCGTTTCGGCCGCTAACCAGGGCAGCTTCTACCGTTCCGGTGTAGGGGCCCTCGTAGAGGCCTTCCCCGGCAAAAAAGAGCGTGTTTGCAACGGGAGTGCTAAGCACTTGCCGGGCTGCCGCTGCCTCTACCGACACGTAGGAGTAAGCCCCCTGGGCCCACGGGTCGGCGCCCCAGTTGAGCACGCGGTGGGCCACCACCTGCTGTTGGAGCTGCTGTACCGGCACGGTAAGGGTTGCGGCCAATGAGTTGAGGGCCAGCTCCAGCAGTTCAGCATCGGGGGTGTGCCGGTGCCGGGTAGCGGCTGGCCCACCCAGCCAACCCGTCAGCAAGGGACGGGGTACAGGCCGTTGCGACCACCAGGTAGGAATAGGGGCGTCAGAAAAGATAAAGCCCAGGTCGGGCACGGCGGACACCCCCGGCCAGAAGGGTTCCTCAAATTCCAGCAGCACCTTAATAACGTCGCCAAAGCCCAGGTGCGCGGCCGCCTGGCGGTGTGCGGGCAACTCCGGGCTGAAGGCCAGGTGGCCCGGCTGCGTTGGATGGGCGCGCAGCACCCCCGTAGGCACGGTAATCAGGGCCTGCCGGGCTTGCAGGGTGTGGCCCAACTGATCTTCGGCCACCACCTGGCCCGGCTGCCAGCTAAGCTGCCGGATGGCCGTGGCGAGGTGCAGTGCCGCCCCCGCTTCCTGCGCCTGCCGCTGCAGAAAATCCATCAGCTGACCATACCCGCCTACTGGCCTCGGGGAGTCTTCGGCCCCGCCACCGGCCCACTCATCGCGCAAGGCAAACGCGCTGGCCAAGCGGGCATCGGCGGCGTTGTAGCCCTCCGCAAACTGCGTAACCCGCTCCCGCAGCTGCTGGTGCTCGGGGCCAGGAAAGTGCGTGTGCAGGAAATCAGCCAGGGACATGTCCTGGGGTAGGGCCTGAAGCTTATCCAGCAAAGCCGGCATGTCGGGCAAAAAATCGGTGGACTCCTGCACCTGGCCCGCCTGCACCTCGTAGTTGCGGCCGGCGGTGCTCAACCACGGTACCTGAGCTTCGCGCAGCAAAGCCTTGGTCAGGGGAGCATCTCCGTGAATAAACTCCGCTCCGCCTTCAACGGGCGCCGTAAAGCCGCCCTCCTGAAACGTATAGATGCGGCCGCCCACCCGGTTGCGGGCCTCCAGCAGGGCCACCGTGCGCCCCGCCCGGCTTACTTCGCGCGCGGCCAGCAAGCCCGCCGCGCCCGCCCCGATAATCAATAAATCAACAACATCTTCAGGCATAGGGGCAAAAAAGCGCAAGCAGCTGGAACGGGCTGAAATAAGGACAAAGAAACATTTTTGCGGCCGGAATGCCTGGCGTGCGATACGTCGGCGGGGCCGCCCCTCGGCTTGGCAGCAGGGCTTGCGCTGTCGGTAAAGTCAGCCTTGCCGGGCACTAGTCAGCGGGGTAGCAAATGGCCGTTATTTCCACCGTTTCGGCTGGGGGCACGCGCACCTGTTGCCCCAGCCGCGCCCCCTGAATGGCCCGGGCAATGGGAGAAATAAACGCGACACGCCCCTCGGCCACCGAGGCCTCGTCGACGCCCACCAGGGTGAAGGAGCGCACCAAGCCTGGTTTTGCACCCTGCACGGTGCGCAGCGTAACCGTGGCACCGAAGCGCACTTCCTGCGGGGGCTGCGTACGGGGGTCGACCACCTTGGCCGTAGCCAGCCGGGCACTCAGGGCACTTAGCCGACCATTCAGCACGGTGAGTTGCCGGGTGCGGTCGGCTTCGTTTTCGCGGTTGGCTTCGGCCTGGGTGCGTTCGGCTTCCAGGGCCTGCAGCTCTTGGCGCAGGAGCTCCAGGCCCCGGGGCGTCACGTAGTTGGGCGTGCCCGGCGGCAAGGCAGCCCGCGGCGGAATAATGGGCGCCTCCAGTGAATCTTCCTCTTTGGCAAATGCTCTGCTCATACCTGTCCTTAACGCTGGGAGCCAGGGGAGGTTACCCGTTGGCTTAGGCCGAATCGGCCGGGACTATTACCTTGGCGCCATCCTTTTGCGGCCGCTTGCCCGTGGCAGTGCTGCCTTATTCTTTTCCGGCTTATGCTTTACTCTGACCGAACCCTGGCCCAACGACTCGAGCGCACCGAAGGGGCAAGCAATGCCGCTTTCGTAGAGGCCCGGGCCCGGCTGCAGCCAGACAGCGGAGCGCAGTGGCGCGAGGTAGGCGGTGCCTACGCTATGTTCGACGGGCCCGACTCCCCACTTACGCAAACCTTTGGGCTCGGCTTATTTGCAGAAGCAGAAGCCGAGCATCTGGCCGAGCTGGAGGAGTTCTTCCTGGAAAGGGGCGCACCGGTATTCCACGAAATCAGTCCTTTGGCTGATGCCTCGCTGCTGGCCTTGCTTAACCAGCGGGGCTACCAGCCCATCGAATACACCAGCGTATTGTATCTGCCGCTGCCGCTGGCCCCTGCAGCAGTCTTGGGTGAACACCATCCCCAACTGCATACCCGGCTGCTTTCGGCCGACGAAGCGCCCCTTTGGGCCAGCGTATCGGCGGCGGGTTGGGCCAGCGAAATGCAGGGTCTGGACGTATTCATGCAGGAGTTTGGGCTGATCAGTGCCCAAAGCATTGGGGCGCGGCCCTTCCTGGCAGAGCTGGCGGGCCAGCCCATTGCGACGGGGGCACTTTTCGTACAGGATGATGCGGTCCTACTGGCCGGAGCCAGCACCACCCCGGCGGGCCGACGGCAGGGCGGGCAGCAGGCCTTGCTGGCGGCCCGCCTGCACTACGCCGCCAACCAGGGCTGCACACTAGCTATGATGGGAGCCTTGCCCGGCAGCCAGTCGCAGCGCAATGCCGAAAAGCACGGGTTTCGGATTGCCTACACCCGCACAAAGTGGCAGTTGGTAAGAAGTTGATTTTCAAGAAAAATACCCAGCGCGCTAACCCTGCTGCCGCAGCCAAACAATGGCGTCGGCTTCGCTGCTGAACATACGGTAGGTGAGGGCGGCGGCTTTGGCTTCCTGCAGCATGTTGTTCACGGAAAGCCGCGCAAACACGTCTTCAGGCAACAGCACGGCCCCGTACACACTACTACCCTGGTTTTTCGCCGAAAGCCAGTAATCCACAATCCACTCACTTTCCTCGGGGGTGAAGGGAGCCATCTGGCGCTGGTCGCCGAGGAGCTTGTTCCAGTTGCGCAGGCGTAGCAGCTGGCTGGTGTGCGTGAGAAAAGCTTGTAAATGGTGGAGCTTGCGGGGGCCGGGGTGGTACTGGATGTAGGCATACCCGTCGGGGTGCTCCAAGACACGGCCCACAGGGTTTTCAAAATACAGCCGCATGGCAGGCAGAAGCATAGAATCGGGGGGTGGGGAAGAAACAGTTTAAGGCCGCCGCTTGCCGTGCAAAGCAGGCGGGCGACGAGCAAGACTGCAACAACAAGTGAAAGAGCGGAGTTGCCAGGGAGGGCCTAAAAATATGCAGTCCGGGGCAAGGGCAGGGTAGGGCGGCTAGTGGCCTGCCCCGGCCGGCGCGGCTGACGTAGGCGGAAGGCCCACAAACTCCTTGATCTGCTGATAGATAATGTTGCGCGGCCAGTATAGCTGCAGCACCATGGCCGCGTGCTTTTTGCCGGGCAGCACGGTAAAGCGCGGTTCCTGCCCCAGGTCCCGCAGCCGCTGGCAGAACTCCTCGCTGCTGCTGCGGATGGAAGGGTAGGTCTTGCCGCCCACAAATACCAGGAAGGGCGGGCTCTGGCGGGTGAGATGATAGTACGGCGACACCTGCTGCCACACGCGGGCATCGGGGCCGAAGGGCACCAAGTAGGCGGCGTCGCCGGGGTATTGCTGCTTTTGCAGGTAAGTATACATGTTCAGCCCGGCCGCATCATCAAGCACCACGCCCCGAACAGGGTTGTGCGGCTGGCCCAGGCGGGCAAACAGCGCGTTGTCGGTGGCTAGCAGGGCCGCCAGGCCCCCACCCGCCGAGTGACCCAGCAGGAAAATGCGGGCCGGGTCGCCGCCATATTCCCGGATGTGCTGCTCGGTCCAGCGCACGGCCCGGGCGCAGTCGAAGGCCATGGCCGGCACCTGCACCTGCGGGGAAAGGCGGTAGTTGACAACCACGGCTACCAGGCCCTGCCGGGCCAGCCGCCGCCCGATGAAGGCGTAAAAATCCTTGCTGCCGCTGTTCCAGCTGCCACCATGAATAAAGACCACCACCGGCCGGGGCGCCGTGCCCTTGCGCGGGCTATACACATCCAGGCGGTGGCGCTCCGCGTCGAAGTCGGGGGCGGCCGCGGCCACATAGGGCAAGTCGGCGGTGCGGAGGCTGGCGCGCGCTGTGGCGTATTCGTGGGCTGCCAAAAGCAGCACGGGGGTGAGCAGCAGCACGGCGCCGCAAAGCCAGGGAGAAAACTTCATAACAGGAAAAAACAACCCGAAAGCGGGCGGCTTCTATACGCCAGCGCCGGGCTTTCTGGTTTGCCTCCCGCCCCTGCCAAAAATACTTCGGGCGGAATACTGCCCCCAGAGGCAGCAAAGGCACTGCCGGGGGAAATCTGGCCGGATGCACTAGGAAAGGGGCTTGAAAAACAGCTATTTGCATGGGCTTGTGACGCCTCGGCTGGCGCAATCGGTGAGAAGTCGAACTGAACTTAACGGCCGCCGTACTGCTTGTTGATGGTGCTGGCCTGCCAGTGCTACCGGCGTTTTCTCCGCCGCCCTCTTTTCCGCCCTGCCTGTTGGCGGTGCGCCCTCCTACGGGCTTCCCTTATGTCTTCCTACTACCAGCCATCGGCCGAGCTGCTGCGGGCCTTTGGCTTCAAACAATTCACGGCTCCGCCCGGTCAGGCGCGGTATAGCCGTCCCAGCGACTGTGGTCAGGAAACCATTGTGCTGTACGAAGATTTAGAAATCACCCTGCTGGAGGCTGTAAACGGGCAACTGCTGTACAGCTTTCAGGGGCGCCTGGCCTCCGAAGCCGAATTCCGAGTGCTGCTGCGGCAAGTAAACTGGCCGGCGGAGGTTATTACCACGTCCTAATTCCTTTTCTGTTTTTCATGACTGATTCTTACCTGCGAAGCCTTGGCTTTGTCTCAACTGAACCCGAGCGTACGTCCAGCCAACTGCCCTTCGCCGCTGCCTGGCGCTACCAGCAGCAGCACCTGGCGCAGGATGGTACTGCCTTGTACATCGAGCATCCTTACGGCATCGACAGCTGCCGCCTGAGCACGCTCATTGCCCCGCTCGACCAGCAAGACGTGCTTACCACGCTGGCGCTAACCGACCGAGTCGGGCTGGAAGGAGCCATCCAACATTTTTACGCCGCCCACGGGGGCATTGGCCCGCTGGCCCCGGTGTTTGTGCCCCACCTGTTCCGGCCCTACCGCCGCGCCCAGTAGGCGCCTCGTTTTACCTTCTGCCCCAACTCATGGATCAAGACCTGCAACTCAGCCTGGCCAACAACGCCAAAGAATGGCTGGCCCTTTCCTTATCAATTTCCTCGGCCGAAAAAGAGGCGTTTGGCAAAGTCCACGATGGGTTCTTCACCACCTACGGGGCCAACTTCATGGCCCATGTGTACCGCCTCACCATCGAGCGGGCCATGCAGAGCATGCCCGAAACCGAGCGAACCAAGCTCATTATGGTTTTGCGCGAAACGATGGAACAGGCCATTGACGAGCATTACTCCACCAGGTCGTCTTAGCCGTATTGGCGGGCAAGGCCCTTCTACTTGAAGCTTTTCAGGGCTCCGGCAGTTGTCGGGGCCCTGTTTGCTTTAGCCCGTTGCGCTGGGGCAAGGCACCTTCGGGAAATGGAAAAAACAGGTTTGTCTTCACGTTAATTTTTGGGTTGACATGGGCCGCCGGTGTAGTTCGCAGTTTATGTTTGGGCCTATGGAAAGCAACCTTATCGACCTACAGTATCCTATTGGCCGGCCCGTGCTGCCGGAGGGCCCGCTCACCGCTGCGCAGCGGGCCGGCTACATCAACCAGCTGGCGGCGCTGCCCGCGACCCTAACGGCGGCCGCCCGGGCCGCCGGGGGCGTGCGCCTGGAAAACTCGTACCGCCCAGGCGGCTGGACGGGCCGTCAGGTAGTGCACCACGTAGCCGATGTACACCTGAATTTCTACCTTCGCTTTCGGCTGGCCCTCACGGAAGAGCACCCCACCATTCGCCCCTTCGACATGAATGCCTGGGCCGCTTTGCCCGACAATGACGCCACGCCCATAACGGTTTCCCTGGCCCTGTTGGAAGCTCTGCATTCGCGCTGGGTTACCCTGCTCTGGCACCTCACGGACGCGCAGTGGCGGCGCACGTTCTTTCACCCTTTGTACCAGCAAACCTATACCCTCGACCAGGCCCTAGTGCAGTATGCCTGGCATGGCCAGCACCACTTGGCTCACCTGCACCTGCTTCGCCCGGTAGAATAGGGGGCTGCTCAGCCGGGCGAAGGGTAGCTAGGTACCAGTCGCAAAACCAGCAAGTGAATTTTCCCGGCTCTACAAGCAAATCGGGCCATACAGCGCCTTTGAGCAGGGGCCAGGGTGTATATTTGTGGATCTGTGCTCTTGCTGCGCAAGCGGGAAAAGACATATTTTCTTGTTTTTGGCCCGGCTTACTTCGGTCCACCTATTCACCTATAGTATTGTGCTCTACCGCATGAATTATCCTCGTCTCACGGCCGCACTGGCTTGCTGTTGGGCCCTGCTGGCCACGCCGGTTTTTGGCCAGTGGTCTGCTGATATTGACCAGAACATGCTGGTGCGGGACGTGATTGACCGGACTGAGGCCAACCCGCGGGTGGCAGCCATAGCGGCCGGTGGTACCTACATAGCGTGGTGGGAGGCCGATGCCAACCGGAAGTTCTGGCTGCACCTGCAGCGCCTCAACGCCCAGGGACGGCCGCAGTGGGGCAAGGAAGGCGTGACCATCAGTCCTGCTCCGGCCGGAAATTTTACCACTAACTATGATCTGCAGACGGATGCTGCGGGCAACGCCCTGCTCGTGTATCCGGCGGCGGCCGTGCATACCAGTACTTCGCACCTGCTGGTGCAGAAAATCAACCCGGCCGGCGACCTGCTGTGGGGCCCGGCCGGCGCTTCCCTGTTTGATACCGCGCCGGCCACCGGGGGCACCAATCCGCACTTGGCCATCACGCCCGCTCAGGAGGTAGTAGTGGCTTGGATGACCTACGTACCCACCGCCGACCCTACCGGCTCGTATATCTGCCTGCAAAAGCTCTCCACTGATGGTAAGCCCCAGTGGGCGGAGCCGACGCGTCTTAAGGCCCCCAGCCTGGGCAACCTGTTACCCAGCCACCTGCTGGCCGCCGGCCCCGATGAAGGAGTGCTCATCACGTACCGGCGCTTTGTAAAAGGCCCTAATAGCTACCTGATTTACATGCAGCGGATAGCGGCCAATGGGGCGCTGGAATGGGCAGCGCCCACGCAGATAACAACTGCTGGGGATGGTATCCTGGGCGGTCGGCCCCTAGCTGTGAGCGACGGCGACGGTGGGGCCTTTGTGGCCGTGCAGGCCGCCGGCGGACCCGATAAGCTGCGGTTGGGAGTATATGTGCAGCACGTAACGAAAACCGGGGCGCGGTGGAATACCACGGGCGTGGCCGCAGCGCCTGGAGTGGCCAGCACCCTGCAGACCCAATTTGCCAAAATCCAGTACAACGCCACCCAGCAGGCCGTGTGGGTAGCCTATGAGGTATTCGACCCCTATGCTCCTTCTCAAGCGCTGGCCCTGCAGAAGCTGCAAGCCGCCGACGGTACCCGCCTGCTCGGCGAAGCTGGTTTCACCCTGATACCCCAGCAAACGGTAAAACCCAACCTGCTCGGCTTCAACGACACGGGCCATGACTTGGTACTGGCCCTGCACATGCAGCGCTTCGTAGGGGAAGCAGGGGCTATGGCTGCCCTGCGCCTGACCTATGAAGGCCAAGCACGCTGGGCCGACAGCCCCCGCCTGCTTACGACGGATGCCACCATCAAGTCCTCTGCCGTAACCACGCTGCTGGCCGATGAGTCGCTGGCTATGGTCTGGGAAGATTATCGGCAGGGAATGGGCGTCTATGCCCAGAACATTCTGGCCGACGGCACCCTGGGCAATACAGTTACGGCCGCCACTGCGCTGGCTGCACGGGGCCGGCTGGAGCTGTTTCCGAACCCGGCCGCCGCGCCCGCGCTGCACTGGCCGCAGGCGGGGCGGCAGCCCGTTGTAATTCGGGTAGTAGACGCGGTGGGGCGCACGATGAAGCAGGAAACGTTGAGTGCCACCGCCACGTCGTGGGTGCTGTGGGCGCCGGAGCTGCCGGCCGGCACTTACATTGTGCACGCCACGATAGCGGGGCAGCCACACACCGTGCGCTGGCTGAAAAACTAGTCGCTGTGAAAATCAGTAACTGCCTGCTTGAAACGATTATAGTTCGGGGGTACGCTTGAAACCGGCTGCTTAAGCGCCTTGTGCCAATACGCCGCAACCCGGCTGTAGGAACATTGTTGGCGGCAAGACACGTAGGTAGCAGCAGCCTCCGTTAGCCCCATCCGCCGGGTGCCCCGCCGTAAATTTGGTTTTCGGGTTTTCCAGCTACTCTCGTATATGACAACATCAGCCCCTCAGTCCCTGGAGCATGCCACCTTTCAGAACTCCTTCGTGGAGGAAATGAACGGCGACACCACTTTCGATAACACCCCCCGCCAAGTGCCCGGCTACCACTACTCCCGCGTGGTACCCACCCCCGTAGCCGACCCGCGCCTGCTGGCTTGGTCGGAGGAGCTGGCTGCCGAGCTGGGGCTGCGCCGCCCGCCCGAGCAGGGAGCGGCCGTGGAGGTACTGGCGGGCAACCGCGTGCTGGAATCGATGAAGCCCTTTGCGGCGCGCTACGGGGGGCACCAGTTTGGCAGCTGGGCCGGACAGCTCGGCGACGGGCGCGCTATTTCCCTGGGTGAGGTGCAGGCCCCGGACGCGAGTAGCTGGGAAATCCAACTTAAAGGCGCAGGACCTACCCCGTACTCGCGCCGCGCCGATGGCCGCGCCGTGCTGCGCTCCTCCATTCGGGAGTTTCTGTGCAGCGAGGCCATGCACCACCTGGGCGTGCCTACCACCCGGGCCCTGAGCCTGGTAGCCACCGGCGACCTGGTGGTGCGTGACATGTTTTACAACGGCAATGCCCGCCCCGAGCCGGGGGCCATTGTGGCCAGGGTAGCACCCACCTTCGTGCGCTTCGGCAATTTCCAGCTGCTGGCCGCCACGGGCGAAATCGACAACCTGCGCCGCCTGGCCGACTACGTTATCCGGCGGTATTTCCCGGCCCTGGGCGAGCCTAGCCCTGAGGTGTATGAGCGCTGGTTTGCGGAGGTGTGCCAGCGTACGGCCGTGCTTATGGCGCACTGGATGTCGGTGGGGTTTGTGCACGGGGTGATGAACACCGACAACATGTCCATTCTGGGCTTGACCATTGACTACGGACCCTACGGCTGGCTGGAACCCTACGAACCTGGCTGGACGCCCAACACCACCGACTTTGCCACCCACCGCTACGCCTTCGGGCAACAGCCGCGCATTGGCCTCTGGAACCTGATGGCCCTGGCCCAGGCCCTCACGCCCCTGGTACCCGACCCTTTGGCGTTGCGCCCACACCTGGACGAGTATGTGGCCACGTTCACCGCCAAGCGCCAGGAGATGCTGCGCCGCAAGCTGGGCCTTACCGCTGCTGCCGCTTCCGACGATACCCCACTGCTCGATGCACTGCTGGAAGCCCTGGCCGCGGCGCAGGTTGACATGACCATCTTTTTCCGGCGCCTTTCGCACTGCACTTACGCCCTGTTGACGCAGCAAGCCGAAGAAGAAGCTACGTGGACCGAGTTACTCGCTACGGCCGCCTACCCCGAGTCGCCCGCGGCGGGCCTGGACCAGCTGCGGCAGTGGCTGGAGCAGTATGGGCAGCGCGTGCGCCAGGAAACAGCTGACGCCGAAACCATCCGGAACGGAATGCTGGCGGCCAATCCCAAGTACGTACTGCGCAACTACCTGGCCCAGCAGGCTATTGAGGCCGCCGAGGCCGGCGACCTGTCGGGGGTGCGCCGCTTGCTGCACGTGCTCAAAACGCCCTTTGATGAGCAGCCTGAGCACGAGGAGCTGGCCGCCAAGCGCCCGGAATGGGCCCGCGAAAAGCCCGGCAGCGCCACGCTCTCCTGCAGCTCCTGAGGCGGGGCGAGGTCCGTGACGCGCGGGAGTTGCCCCGCGCTTACACCTATCCACGAGCAGTGGCATGTTTTGGTCGATACCCATACGGCCTTAGAGCCTGCTACTTGCGTAACGTGCTTTCTCTGCTTTACTTACGGAGTAAACCTGTCAAGGCGCTGCTCTATGCAAGTACTAGCTACCTCCGTAAACGACCAGCCCAGCGCCGGCCTCACCAGCTCCGACCTGGCCCCCGTGCCCGCCGCCGCCCGCACCTGGACCAGCGCTAACTACGCTGCCCTCTGGATCAGCATGAGCTTGTGCATTCCGACCTACATGCTAGCCAGCTCCCTTATTGAGGGCGGCATGAACTGGTGGCAGGCTTTGCTCACCATTTTCCTGGGCAACACGGTGGTGCTGGTGCCTATGCTGCTTAATGGGCACGCCGGGGCGAAGTATGGTATTCCGTTCCCGGTTTTTGCGCGAGCGTCGTTTGGGGTGCGTGGCGCCAACGTGCCGGCGCTGTTGCGCGCCATTATTGCCTGCGGCTGGTTTGGTATTCAGACCTGGATTGGGGGCTACGCCCTGTATCAGATGGCCGTACTATGGGTGCCGGGGCTGGCCACGCTGCCCGCCGTGTTTCCGGATTCCTGGGGGCTGGCCACGGGGCCGGCCATTACCTTTTTTCTGTTTTGGCTGCTGAACATGTACGTGGTGTACCTGGGGGTCGACAGCATCAAGAAGCTGCTGGTGTTCAAGGCATTTTTCCTGCCGGTAGCGGCAGCGGCCTTGCTGTGGTGGGCCATTTCAGCCGGGAAAGGCCTGGGGCCGATTCTCGCGCAGCCGGCCAAATTTGCCACGTCGGCCGAGTTTTGGGCGTTCTTCTTTCCTTCGCTCACGGGCATGGTGGGTTTCTGGGCCACGCTTTCCCTCAATATTCCTGATTTCACCCGCTACGCCATCAGCCAGCGGGCCCAGGTGCTGGGTCAGGCCCTGGGGCTGCCTTCGTCGATGACGCTATTTTCCTTTGTGGGCGTAGTTGTCACGTCGGCCACGTTCGTGATTTACGGGCAAACCATCTGGGACCCGGTGGTGCTGGCTGGTAAGTTCGATAGTAAAGTGCTGGTGAGCGTAGCCATGCTGGCCGTGGCGTTATCGACGCTGGCTACCAACATTGCCGCCAACATCGTCAGCCCCGCCAACGACTTCGCCAACTTCGCCCCCGAGAAAATATCCTTCACCACGGGCGGCTACATCACCGGCGTCATCGGCCTGCTCATCTTTCCCTGGAAGCTTATTGCCGACCCCTCCGGCTACATTTTTACCTGGCTAGTAGGCTACTCCGCGCTGCTGGGGCCCATCGGCGGCATCATGATTGCCGATTACTACCTGCTGCGCCACCAGCAGCTCCACGTGCCCGACCTCTACCAGTACCAGGGCCGCTACACTTACCAAAATGGTATCAACTACGCCGCCATGCTGGCCTTAGGCATTGGTATTCTGCCCAACATCCCGGGCTTTCTGCAGGCAGTGGGGGCTTTGCCGGCGGGTACCGTGTGGCCTTGGCTGGCGGCCGTGTACAACTACGCCTGGTTTGTGGGGTTCTTGCTGGCCGGTGGCCTCTACGTGCTGCTCATGCGCCCCCAAACCCGCATGGCTGTAGTGCCTCCGCTGGTTTCTCCGGAGGTGGCCTAAAACTGAAAGGGATTTAGTAGTAGCCTCCTCAAACCAGAACGCCCTGCCAGGTACTACCTGGCAGGGCGTTCTGGTTGAACAGGAAAATTGGAGACTACAGCGGACTCACCGCTTCATCGGTTGCCCATGCGGCCCGCACGACGGGACCGGTTTCCGACGCAGGTGCTGTTGTCACGGCCCGCAACGGCGTTGGCAGCCGCACGATGCTGATGCCCGGCAGCCGCAGCCACGCGGCCTGCGCCAGTTGATCCAGCCCAATGGTGCCCGTGAGGTAGTATCCCAACTCCTGGGAATGGAAATATTCGTGAATGGCGCTGAAATCGGCGCGGTCGGGGGCGTGTTCGGCGCCGAAGGTCACCAGCACATCAGCTTCGGCATCCGTCGGCGTGAGGGCCAGGGTGCTTTCTTGGTGGAGCTTCTTATACTCATAACGGTAGCCGTAGGTCAGGGCCGATAGGTCGCTGAGGACTGCCGAGGCGGTCGGTACAGCACCGGCGCCTTTGCCCAGAAAAAACTGCCGGTCGGCGAAGTTGCTTTGGGTGATGAGGCCGTTGTACTCGTCCTGCACGCGGGCCAGCTCGTGCTCGGGGCGCACCAGGGTAGGCAGCACGGCCGCGGCCACGCCCCCGTTGGGCAGGCGGCGGGCTTCGGCCACCAGCTTCAGCACCAGGCCTTTTTCACGGGCGTAGCTGCTGGCTAGGTCACTGATGCCCGTGATGCCCACGGCCAGAATGTCCTCGGGCCGGGCTACCAGCCCAAAGGCGTGGGCCAGCAGCAGCACCAGCTTATTACGGGCGTCGAGGCCTTCCACATCGAGGGCAGGGTTGCTCTCGGCGAAGCCCAGCTCCTGAGCCTTGCGCAGGGCCGCCGCGAAGGTCAGCGCATCGCGGTGCATGGCCGTGAGAATGTAGTTGGTGGAGCCGTTGATGATGCCTTCCACTGCTTCCAGCAAGTCGGTATCGTAGTACTCCTCTAGGTTGCGAATAACGGGCAGGGAGGCGCAGGCGGCGGCTTCGTAGAGCAGGGGGGTGTTGGTTTCGCGCTGCAGCTCAATGAGCTCCTGCAGGTGCTCGGCCAGCATTTTCTTGTTGGCCGTCACCACGGCTTTGCCCCGGCGCAGGGCCCCGGTCACAATGCGGTAGGCCTCATCGGCGTCGTCAATCAGCTCCACAATGACGTTGAGCGTGGGGTCGTCCAAGACTTCGTCGCGGTCAAAGGTGAACAGCTCGGCGGGCAGGTTTCGGGCTTTGGTGCGGTCCTTCACCCCAATGCGGCCGATGCGGGCCCGCAAACCGGGGGTGCGTTCCAGTACCGTGTGCAAGCCCTGGCCTACCACCCCAAAACCAAACAGCCCAATGCGGATGTCGTTACGATTCATAATGCTTGTGCAAATGCAAAAAAGGCGTCATTCTGCTGTTGACCGTCAGGCTGAGCGCAGCCGAGGCATGACGGTCAATAATTTCTGTACTCTTACGCCAGCTGGGCTTCGGCTTCGCGCACGGCCTCCTTCAGGGTTTCCTTGGCTTCGCTCAGGCGGTCCAGGGCCTGGGCCAGGTCGGCAATGAGGTCTTCAGCATCCTCCAAACCCACGCTCAGGCGAATCAGGCTGTCGGCGACGCCGGCGGCGCGGCGTTGGGCCACGGGCGTGGACTTATGCGTCATGGTAGCTGGGTGGCAAAGCAGGCTCTTGGCACCGCCAAGGCTTTCGGCCAGGTGGAAGTACTTGGTGCCCGTTACCACCTGGGTGGCGGCTTCCTGGGTGTCGTCTTCGAGTACGAGGGCAATGATGCCGCCGAAACCGCCGGGCTGCTGCTTTTTGGCTACCGCGTGGTTAGGGTGCTCTTCAAGGCCAGGGTAGTATACGGCCCGCACTTCGGGGCGCGTCTGCAGGAACTGGGCCACTTTCAGGGCCGTGCTACAGTGACGCTCAATGCGCAGGGGCAGGGTTTCCAGCCCCCGAATCACGAGGAAGGAATCGAACGGCCCCAGGATACCGCCCGAAGCGTTTTGGATGAATTTCAACTGCAGGCCGATTTCCTCGGTGGCCGCTACCACGGCGCCGGCAATGAGGTCAGAGTGGCCGCCCAGGTACTTGGTGGCGCTGTGGACCACGATATCAGCTCCCAGCTTGATGGGCTGCTGCAGCACGGGCGAGGCGAAGGTGTTATCCACGCACAGCCAGGCGCCGTGGGCGTGGGCAATGTCGGCAATAGCGGCAATGTCCGATACTTTCAGGGTAGGGTTGGAGGGCGACTCCAGCCACACCAGCTTGGTTTTGTCGGTGAGGGCGGCAGCTACCTGCGCCGGGTCGGTGGTGTCGCAGTACACAATGTCGATGCCGAAGCGGCGGTACACGTGCTCGAACAGGCGGAAGGCCCCACCGTACAGGTCGTCGATGGCCACGATCTGGTCGCCGGCCGAGAGCAGCTTCACCACCGCATCAATGGCCGCTAGGCCCGAGGCGAAGGCGTAGCCGGAGTGGCCATACTCAAGGGTGGCTAGGATATTTTCGAGGGCGCGGCGCGTGGGGTTGCCGGTGCGGGCGTAGTCGTAGCCCTTGTTTACCCCAGGGGCCTCCTGCACGAAGGTCGAGGTCTGATAAATCGGCACGGAGATGGCGCCGGTGAGCTCATCAACGGGAATGGACTGGAGGAGGCGAGTGGCAGATTGCATGGGGTTGGCCGTTTTGTGGTTAGACGAAAACGCACCTTGTTGCCCAGACACTTATGCAAGATTTCTTACCGAAAGAGCATAAAAAAAGCCCTCCCGACAAGTCAGAAGAGCAAGACCGCTGCAGACGGTAGGCATCTTTTAACTTATCTTCTTCCGCGCCGACCGAAGCCGACTCAGAACAGGATTTAGCACCTGGTATTTCTACTGGTTGCTAAGGCATCACAGGGCCTGTCCCTCCGCCTTTCTTGATAAGTGCTCCGTGGCATGGAGCGCAGGGCAAATGTACAACCGGATTTTTTTCGCGCAAATTTTTTTGAAAATTTTTGAAGAGGGCAGAAAAATAGCCTGCCCGGCCAAACGCAGCCAGCGCAAACCCCGACCTTTGCCCGCATGCACACCCTGGAGCAACTGCGCCGCGGCGACCTGGCCGGCACTACCCGCCTCGATCTGGCAGAAGGCCTCACGGAGTTCCCGCGCGAAATCCTTGACCTGGCCGACTCGCTGGAAATCCTCAACCTTTCCGGCAACGCCATCTGCAGCCTGCCCCCCGACCTGGGCCGCCTGCGCAAGCTGCGCATCCTTTTCTGCTCCGATAACCAGTTTACTGAGGTGCCCGAGGTGCTGGGGCAATGCCCGGAATTGGAAATGGTGGGCTTCAAGGCTAACCAGATCCGGACGCTGCCCGCCGCCGCGCTGCCGCCCAAGCTGCGCTGGCTGATTCTGACTGACAACCAACTCACGGCGCTACCGCCCGAAATTGGCCGGTGCGGGCAGCTGCAAAAGCTCATGCTCGCCGGTAACCACCTCACCGCGCTGCCACCCGAAATGGCGGCCTGCACGGCCCTGGAGCTGCTGCGCATTTCGGCCAACCGCCTAGCGGAGCTGCCAGCCTGGCTGCTCACCCTGCCCCGCCTGAGCTGGTTGGCCTACGCGGGTAACCCGCTTAGTGAACAAGCCGAAGCCACGGCGCTGGCGCAGCAGCCTATTCCGAAAATCCGTTGGGAAGAAATGGCGGTGCAACAGCAGTTGGGCGAGGGCGCGTCTGGGGTGATTTACCGGGCGGAGTGGCAGAAGCCTACGGACCGTAAGGCGGTAGCCGTAAAACTGTTCAAGGGCGCCGTAACCAGTGACGGATTGCCGCACAGCGAAATGGTGGCTTGCATCAGCGCCGGCACGCACGCGGGGTTGATACCCGTGCTGGGGCAGGTAGCTGGCCAACCGCAGCAGGCCGAGGGCCTGGTATTGGAGCTGATAGCGCCCGAATTTTCCATTCTGGCCGGGCCGCCCAGCTTTACGACCTGCACCCGTGACGTATACCCAGCCTCCGCTGCCTGGAGCCTGGAAACGGCAGTGCGGATAGGGGAGCGGGTAGCGGAGGCGGCAGCCCAGCTCCATGCCCGCGGTATCCTGCATGGTGACCTGTACGCCCACAATATCCTGACGACGACTGCGGGTGAAGCCTTGCTGACGGACTTTGGGGCGGCCAGTTTTACCAGGGGCCAGGACGCTGCGCAGGCCGAAGCCCTACAGCAACTGGAGGTGCGGGCCTTTGGCTGCCTGTTGGAGGAACTGCTGACGCATTGCCCGGCGAGCCAGAAAGATGAACGCCTAACGACCCTATGGGCGCTGCAGCAGCAATGTGCCCGGCCTGTAGTAGCCGAGCGGCCGTCTTTTGCGGAAATAGCCCGGCTGCTGCAGAAGATATAAAGCCGTCTTAGGCCTGCCTGAGGAGCCAGGAATAGCCGGAAGCAACGTCGTCAAACAAGACGACCATGGGCTGGGTCACGAACAGCATGGCGGTTTCCATGGACTTGCGCGCCGGCCAGTGCGGAGGGCAAATCCAGGCAACAAACCGGATGCCCTTTTCCGCCAGGGTCGTGTAGTAGTGCCCGCCTACCCAGCGGGCGCCCTTTTCCCACTCGCTGGTTACCTGGCTGTTGTCGTTGAGCATCTTGTAGCAGGAGCAGCTTTGCAGGTAGTGCAGCACCAGCTCGCCCCCTTTTTTAGCCGATACGGCGTCGTGCTGGCCTTTCCACTCCACGTACAGCCATTGGTTTTCCTCATCGAAAGCAATGGACAACGACGGCGTATCGTAGAAGGTGCGCATTGGACAAGGAGCGGGGCGGCTGTACGGAGGAGCTTGGCTGGCTAGGAAGATACGGGTTGCGACGGGTATTTGCGCTATATAGGGCGCCTCTATTCTACGTTGCTGGCTAACCACCGGGTAGAAACGTTTTCCGCCTGCTTTTACGTAACTCCCGGCTGGATAGCTACTCTCTTTGTCTTCAGGCTCTCTAATTTCTGCATGACCATGAAAATGCCCGGAATGAACCGCGCCCCGCGCCCTGATTTTGATGACCGCTACACGAAGTGGGGCTGGTACGTTATGGCATTGATTGCCGTGGCCTGGCTGCTGTATGGCTTGTTTTTCAAGTAATTATACGAACCCCTGGTTAAGCGAAAGGCAGCATCAGTGGGGCCTGGACGCTGGCAGTGGTGTATAGTGTAGCGTAGGGAAAACCAGCCACAATCGGTTTACTGCCGTATTTTGGCCCATGACGCCTTCCTCTGCTTCTTCTAACCTTGATGGCTTTGTGCGCGTGCGCGGGGCCCGGGAACACAACCTCAAAAACGTAGACGTAGACATTCCCCGCGACGCCTTGGTCGTGTTTACCGGCGTGTCAGGCTCGGGCAAATCCTCCCTGGCGTTTGGTACGCTCTACGCCGAAGCCCAGCGCCGCTACCTGGAGTCGGTGTCGCCGTACGCGCGGCGGCTGTTTCACCAGATGGCCGTGCCCGAGGTGGATAGCATTGACGGGCTGCCCCCGGCCGTAGCCCTGCAGCAGCAGCGCGGTACACCCACTACCCGCTCCTCGGTAGGCTCGGTTACAACCTTGTCCAACTTGCTGCGCATGCTCTATTCCCGGGCCGGCGACTACCCCGTGGGCCAAAGCATCGTGTACGCCGAGGGATTTTCGCCCAACACGCCTGAGGGGGCCTGCCCGCAGTGCCACGGCCTGGGCCGCATCTACGAAGTGACGGAGCAAACCATGGTGCCCGACCCCACGCTCACTATCCGGGAGCGGGCCATTGCGGCCTGGCCCCAGGCCTGGGGCGGGCAAAACCAGCGCGACATCCTCGTCACGCTGGGCTACGATGTGGACACGCCCTGGAAAGACCTGCCCCAGAAAGACCGGGACTGGATTCTGTTCACTGAGGAGCAGCCCGTGGTGCCCGTATACCCTGGCTATTCGCCCGAGGAAACGCAGCGGGCCCTTAAGCGCCGGGAGCCGCCAAACTACATGGGCACCTTCACGGGCGTGAAGCGCCACGTGCTGCACACCTTCGCCACTACGCAAAGCCCGCTGATGAAAAAGCGGGCCCTGCAGTACATGCTTAGCACCGAGTGCCCCACCTGCCAGGGCAAGCGCCTGCGCCCCGAGTCGTTGGCTGTGAAGTTTGCCGGCCTCGACATTGCCGACATGGCCCGCCTGCCGCTCAAGCGGGTAGCTGCGCTACTTAAGCCCTACGCCGATGGTACCGCCGCGGGGCGCAAAAAGCACGACGCGGCTCACCCCGAGCAAATCATCGTAGCTCAGCGCATAGCCGAAGATTTGTGCGCCCGCCTGTCGGTGTTACTGGATCTGGGTCTGGGCTACCTGGCTTTGGAGCGCAGCACGCCTACATTGTCGCCGGGCGAGTTGCAACGCCTGCGCCTGGCTACCCAGCTGTATTCCAACTTGTTTGGGGTGGTCTATGTGCTCGATGAGCCCTCGGCGGGCCTGCACCCCTCCGACACGGAAGCCCTGCTCAGCGCACTGCATACCCTGAAAAAAGCCGGCAACTCCCTGTTTGTGGTGGAGCACAACCTGGACGTAGTGCGCCAGGCCGACTGGCTCGTGGACGTGGGCCCGGCCGCCGGGGAGCAGGGGGGCGAAGTGCTCTACAGCGGCATTCCGGCCGGGCTGGCCCAGGTGGAGCCCTCCCAAACGCGGCGCTATTTATTTAGTGAAGCCCAGGCGGAGCGCCGCGCCCCGCGCACCCCGAGCGGCTGGCTCAAGCTGCAGGGCATCACGCGCAACAATCTGGATAACCTCAGCGTGGAGTTTCCCTTGGGCGTGTTTACCACTGTCACGGGCGTGTCGGGTTCGGGCAAGTCGAGCCTGGTAAGCCAGGTGCTGGTAGAACTGGTAGCGGAAAGCCTGGGCCAAACGGTGGAGGCGGAGGAAGAAGAAACCGACCCACTGGAGCAAGCCGCGCCGGTGCAAACCGGCGGCCGGATTGTGGCCGGGATGGAGCACATCAAGCGCCTCGTGCGCGTGGATCAGAAGCCTATTGGTCGCACGCCCCGCTCCAACATGGCCACGTACACCGGGCTGTTTGACCACGTGCGCAAGCTGTTCGCGGCCACGCCCGCGGCCAAAAAGCGCCGCTACGATGCCGGCCGGTTTTCCTTTAACGTGGCCAAAGGCCGCTGCGAAAATTGCCAGGGCGAAGGGTTTGTAATGGTCGAGCTGCTGTTTTTGCCCAGTGTATACGCCCCCTGCCCGGTCTGCCACGGAGCCCGCTACAACGCCAAAACCCTGGAAATTACCTACCGCGACAAGAACATTGCCGAGGTGCTGGGTTTGACCGTGGACGACGCCTGGGCCTTTTTTGCTGATGAGCCTGCCGTGCATCGGGCCCTCACGGTGCTGCGCGAGGTGGGCCTGGGGTATCTGCGCCTGGGCCAGCCCGCTACCGAGCTCAGCGGGGGCGAAGCCCAGCGCATCAAGCTGGCTACGGAGCTGCAGCGGGCCCAGCGCGGCAACTCCCTCTACATCCTGGATGAGCCTACCACCGGCCTGCACCCTTCGGACGTAGAAAAGCTCCTCACCCAGCTCGATGGCCTGGTAGAAGCGGGTAACACTGTCATTGTGGTGGAGCACGATATGCGCGTCGTGGCCGGCTCCGATTGGGTACTGGACATTGGACCCGGTGCCGGCGAGGAAGGGGGACAAGTGGTGGCTGCCGGAACCCCCGCCGCGGTTGCCAAAGTCAAAGAAAGCCGCACCGCTCCCTACTTGCAACGCTTTCTGCGGCAGTAATTCTAACAGAGGCAAGAGCCCCCAGTGTGCACAGCGGTGCGAGGTGTCGCGCACTCACGCGCCTTTGCTGATCTACGGCACCGCCAACCAATTGGTAGAGCTCAGCAGCAGTAGCGTAGATGTTTTAGCGCTTCTGGGCAACAAGCTTTACCAGGCGCCGCGTTTCCCTGGTGAAGTCAGCAGGACCGACGGGCTCTTCGTAGCGCACAATGCGGAAGCCATTCGCCGCGTACTGCTGGGGAAGGTAATTAGTGTCAAAGCCTATTTGCTTGGTTGGCGAAGTATTCCAGGCCGCATTTACCTCGGCATGGAAGTTTTCGAACACGAGCAAGCCCCCCGGTTTTAGCGCTGCGTGCACTTCCGCTACGTGGGCTTCGTCGTCGGCGTAGCAGAGCACCACCAGGTCCCAGGCATTCGTACCCCAGTCGAAGGCGGCCAGCTCCTGGGCATGGGTACGCAGCAAAACGCCCAACTCCCGGGCCCGCTGCTGGGCATACAGCAAGGCTTGGTCGGCGAAGTCTACGCCCGTCACCTGCCAGCCTTGCTGGGCCAGGTACAGAGCGTTGCGGCCTTCGCCCATGTTCACATCCAGCGCCTGGCCGGGTGTGAGTCCCGCTATTGTTTCGGTTAATAAGGCATTGGGCTGGGCATTGAAGCGCGTACGCCGCCAGGCTTCATCTACCAGGAAGTGGTTCCAGCGGCCCCGCTCATACTCGCGCAGCTGGGCCGGCGTGGCATTCGTGGGGGGAGGCAGGTTGCTGAAGTGGGCGGGAGAAGAACCGGGTGGTGGAACTGGCATAACACGACAACCAAGAGAACCGCTGGAAATTTGTTTCTGGCCGGCGTTGGCTTTGGCAGAGCAGTCTAAGCACCCCCCTGGGCTTGGCTGCTACAGCCAAGCCCAGGGGGGCCATCCAACGGAGAAGGCCCGCAACCGATGCTTACGCGATGCGCTAATCTCCGAAAAAGCTGGAAGTAAAGAGGCTTAATCGGATACGTAATGGAACAGAAATTTTCGGTAGTCATGCCCCGGTCTTATTGTACCGCTTGGTCGTATCTTTCTCCGCCCAAGCTGAAGCCCCTTCACCCATGCCTGAACATGTTTCCTCGCCGAATCCAGTGCTGGTTATTGGGGCTGGCATTGGTGGCCTGAGCGCCGCCATTCGTCTGGCCCGGCTGGGCTATACCGTACGGCTGCTGGAGGCCCGCCAACAGGCCGGCGGACTGGCGTCGGGCTTTACCTTGGCGGGGTTTTCATTTGATTCCGGCCCCTACATCCTGCTGGATCAGCCGGGGCTGGCCTGGGCTTTCCGGCAGCTCCAGGTACCAAACGAAGCGCTGCCGCTACGCCCCATCGACGCTGTGTACCATGTGTTGCAGGAAGATGGCTCCGTCACAGCCTTCGACCGCAGCCTGACTACGACGGCGGCCCGCTTCGAAGCCCAGGAGCCCGGTAGTGGGGCGCGCTATGCAGCCTTTGTGCGACGCACGTTCAGGATTCACCAGCTCATGAAGCCGCTGACCTTCACGAACCACCCCACGCCGCTGAAGGTGCTGCGGGCCGGGGGGTGGCGCCATGTACCCTTTCTGCTGAGCTCCCTGGGTACGGTGCTGGAGCAGGCCGGGCTGCCTCTGTCCGTGCGCAAAGGCATCAGCATCTGGACGCACATTGCCGGGCAGCCCGTGTCGGAAGCGCCCAGCCCCATGGCCTTTGTACCGGGCCTTTTCCACGAAGTGGGCTCCTTTTACCCCAGGGGCGGGATGCGGGCCATTCCAGAGCTGCTGGAAGCCACGGCCCGGGCAGCGGGGGTACAAATTTCCTACAACACGAAAATTTCCCGCATTTGCACCCGCCACGGCGCCGTAACTGGGGTGGAAACCACGCAAGGAGAGTTTATTGCCGCCGAGGCTATTGTTTCCAACTCAGCCGGCATCGGCACCTACACGGAACTGGTGCAGGAGCTAAAGCCCACCGACAAGCAGGAGCTCGAAGCCCTGCCGCTGCAGTCGCCGGGCGTGTGCGTGTACCTGGCTGTGCGGGGCCTGAATCCGCCGTACTACATCCGCTTTAAGCTGCGCGGTAATGGCTGCACGGCTTTTGTACAACCGGGTTTGCTGGCCCCCGAGCTAGCGCAGGATGGTTGGTATCCGGCCCGCCTCATTGCGCCCCTCAACCACGCCACGGCCGCTAGCCTGGGGCCAGAAGGGCAGCACCAGTTGATGGATGAACTGCTGGCCGAGCCCTGGTGGCAGGAAAACATTGCGGAGTACCGGGTGCTGCACCAGCGTACTACCTTCGAATGGGGGCGGGAGTTCAGCCTCTACCACGACAGCATGAACCCGGTGATGACGGCTAAGTTTATGCGCCAGGGTCGTATAGCCCACCGCAGCTCATCAATACGGGGCCTATATCTGGCCGGCAGCGCCACGCACCCCGGGCAGTGGGTCAGCTTCTGTGCCATTTCCGGCGTGTTGGCGGCAAATTGTCTGGCTGAAGACTTTCCGCGCCGTGCTTAGTACCACCACTGAACAGCCCCGGCCCGGCAAATGCCTGCGCGTAGCCCGGCTGGGCCAGGGCCAGGCCGTAGTACTGCTGCATGGCTACCCCGACAACCTGCAGGTGTTTAGTGCCCTGGCCCCCGAGCTGGCCCGGCATAAGCAGGTCGTTGCCTTTGACTGGCCCGGCATGGGCAGCAGCGACGAGTGGCCCGGTGGGGCAACGCCCTTGCTTATGGCCAAGCGCCTGCGGGAGCTGCTAGATACCTGGCAACTCGACAAAGTCCACCTTGTGGGGCAAGACATGGGCGGGCAGCCGGCCC
Organism: Hymenobacter lutimineralis; assembly: GCF_008271285.1. Taxonomy (NCBI): domain Bacteria; kingdom Pseudomonadati; phylum Bacteroidota; class Cytophagia; order Cytophagales; family Hymenobacteraceae; genus Hymenobacter; species Hymenobacter lutimineralis. Next base: position 308,000 of record NZ_VTHL01000001.1, read on the forward strand.
TGGTGTTTGCGGCCCAGTACCCCGAGCGGGTGCGCAGCGTGGTGGTGATGAACTCCCTGGTAAATGGGGCCGCCGCCACCTCCTGGGAAATCAGATGGCTGCGGCGCTTTGGGGCAAACAAGCTCCTGCTGCGCCATTTGCCCTGGCTGGTGTTTGGGCGGGCCATGCGCACGTTTACGCCAGGGGGTACCCGCCTCAGCCCGGCCCTGCGTCAGGATCTGTGGGGGGCTTTTCGCCGGCCAGCCGTGCGCGACTTCATCGTGCGCATGTGTGCTGGCTACGAGGGGCAGCTCAAGCGCCTGCCTGAGTGGTACGGCCAAGTGCAATGCCCCGTACTGCTGTTGTGGGCCGAGCACGACAAGCACTTTCCCGTGTTGCAGGCGGAGTCGTTACGGGCGTTTATTCCTCAGGCCCGGGTGCAGGTGGTGCCCGGGGCCGGACACTGGATGGTACTTACCCGAGCCGCCGAGGTAGCCGACCATCTTCGGCGCTTCTACCAGGAGCTTTAGAAGTTCAAGGAATACACCCGCCGGAACTGCTCGTCAATGATAAGCTGAGGTGTGGCCCGGATGACGAAGTTGCGCACAGCCGCCGAAGCATGTTGCCAGTAGCCTACTTTCCCCATGATTCGGGAAGTGCGCACAATGTACTGGGCCTTGGCGCGGCGCAGGCGCTGCATGGCGGCAAAAGCCTGCTCGGCGGTAGCCTCCTGGTCCAGGCATTGGGCCAGAGCATAGGCGTCTTCTACGGCCTGGCAGCCGCCCTGGCCCATGTAAGGTGTGGAGGCGTGGGCCGCGTCGCCAATCAGGCATACCAAGCCCTGGCTCCAGCTGGGAATGGGGTCGAAGTCCGTGATATCGTTGCGGATAATACGGGGCTCATCGGCGGCGGCCAGAATAGCCCCGACGGGGTAGGCAAAACCTTCGAACAAACGGAGCAAATGGGTCTTCAGCCCTTCGGGGTACGCTACCGGATTGGGCGCATACTCACCCACAAACCAATCGACTAGGCCGTCGGCAATTTCGGAAAAGCCGAAGCGCACCCCGTTAGCCCACACTTCCATAATAGCCTGCTTAAACTCGGGCCGCAGCTGCACGGCCGAAATACCCCGCCAGACGACGTGGCCGGTGCGGCCAAACCGCGCCCCGGGAAACAGCTGCCCCCGCACCACCGAGTGAATGCCGTCGGCCCCGATCAGGTAGCCCGCCCGCAGGGTAGTGCCATCGGTAAAATCCACCGTAACCCCCGTTGTGGACTGCGTGAAGTGCGCCACTGTTTTGGCCAGCTGTACGGTGCCGGGAGCCAGCTCAGCTAGCAAGATTTCCTGCAGACGGGCCCGGCGGATGGCGGTGGTGGTGTAGCCAAAGCGGCGCCGAATTTTCTCCTGGTCGGTGCGCATGATGGGCTGCATGCGGGCATCCACCACCTGTATGTTGCGCAGTGGCACCCCGGCGGCGTTAATTTTATCGGTAATGCCTAAGCGGTGAAATACCTGCATGGCGTTGGGAGCCATCCAGATACCGGCGCCCAGCGGCTTGATTTCGGGCGCCGACTCGCACACTGTGACCGGCAGCCCCCGGCGCTGCAGGGCCAGGGCCGTCGTCAGGCCCGCAATACCGCCGCCAATAATAAGTCCGGGAAGCTGCATAGAAAGATAAAGCCAAGAAGAAAGCACCGGGTAACCTTCGGGCGCCAGGGTTAAACATACGGTACAATCGGGGAATGACCGCACGAGCTACCAGGGTAGGCGCGACGCCACCCAAATCAGGCCTGTAGCCGTACAGAGGCAAATCACCTAAGGGTTTATTCCGTCCTGCTTTTCTGACCATGGCCTTTCTCGAAGAATTCCTGCGCAACCCGGCTACTGTAGGCTCCCTGGTGCCCAGCTCCCGGGAGCTGACTGATAACGTCACGGCGCCCATCGACTTTTCCTCGGCCAGCTGCATTGTGGAGTATGGGCCGGGCACGGGCGTGTTTACCGACATCCTGATGGCCCGGCGCCGGCCCGAAACGGTGCTGGTACTGGTAGAAGTAAGCCGCCGCTTCTGCCAGCTGCTGCAGGCGCGCTACGCCGACCACGCCAACGTGTACATTCTCCACGGCTCGGCCGACAAAACCGGCGACTACCTGCGCAAACTAGGACTTCCCAAGCCCGACTACGTCGTCTGTGGTTTACCTTTTAGCTCGCTGCCGCGTCGCCTGGGCTGGCGCATTCTGGAACACACCCGGGAGCTGCTGCTGCCGGCCGGCCAGCTCATTCTCTTTCAGTATTCTTTGCGCAACACCCGCTTATTTGAGCGGTTCTTTCAGCCGATAGGGCAGGAGCACGTGCTGCTGAACCTGCCGCCCGCCTACGTTTTGCGGTACCAGCCGCTTAGGGCTGCCCCCGCGCCCCGGGCCCGGGCCCGGCTGGAAGCATGATGCGTTGGGCGGGTGGGCAGTAGAGCCAGCTGTGCAAAACGCCCCCGGCCACAGCCGAGATTAAAGCGTTATATTCTTATTTTAATGAAAATATAAGACGGTTATAATGCAATATTAATTCCCGGCTTTTGGTTGAGCTTTACCTTTGTGACGGTGACACCCACTGCTTCGGCAGGTCCAGCGGCCTGTTGGCAGGGACACTCCTTGCGCTTTCCAGCTGACGTCCTCGTCCCTCTACTTCGGGCCCCTGGCCCGGCCTCCCCGGTCATTCAGCTTTCCTCTTCGCTGCCGCTAAACAGCGCCGGCACGCTCATGCCTTTTGCTTCGCCTATGTATACCGCCGCCGATGAGCCAAACCACAAACTACTCGCCGCCGGTGCCGCCGGGCCAGGGCTGCGGTACCTTCTGAATCGGCTGCTGCTGAAGCTGCGGCAGGGCTGGACCGGAGGGCTGCGGGAGCCGGCGGCAGTGGGAGCCCCCGGGGCCGCAGGACCACGCCGCCAGGTTATTCGCCTAGGGCGCAACGTGTCTTTTTTGCAGAAGGCCAGCCTCTTGGCCCGGCTCAGCCGCGTTGCCCCCCATACCATCTTGGTGCTGGATGGCACCCACTCCGTTTTTATTGACCCCGATATTCTAGGCGTAATTGAGTTGTTTCGCGAACGGGCCCGGCCGCACCATATTCAGGTGCTGCTGCTGCGCCAGGGCGACGACTACGCCCGCTCCCTGACCGAAACAACCAGTGCTGACCCCCGGGTGGCAGTCTTTGCGGCTTACTACTCGTTGTTTGTCAGTCCCTATCACTGGGTAGCAGCCAAGCTACGCAATGGCGCTGCCAGCCCCGGGGCTTCGCCCCGGTTTCTGTTTGTGGGCTACTCCGAGGCCTTGCCGGAGCCGGTTGCCAGCGGGCTTACGGGGCCCGAGCACATATTTGCCTCCAGCCCAACCACTATGCAGGTGGTAAGCACGCCCCTGGGCCTGGACGCCGTACTGCGCTACGCCGTGCACACCCTGCACGTAGACCACCTGGTGCTGTGTGGGCACTGCGGCCGCAGTCCCGAGCCCCCGGGCGCCACCCGCGGCAAACCCACCGGTAAGCGTGGCCAGGCCACTACCCCCGAGCCCCTGGCCCCGGTGCTGGCCGACGTCACGGAGCCGGAAGCGGAGCCGGAGCGCAGCCGCCGGCTGGTTTCCCTCAGAATTATCGAACAGGTATATCAGTTGCAGGCTGCCTTGGTCACGCCGGCGGGCCAGCCCCCGGTGGCCGTGCACGGCTGGGTGTACGATGAGGCTCAAGGCATGCTGCACGACCTGGCCGTGGATGTGCGCCGCGATTTTGCCGAGTACGACACTCAGTTTCGGTACGAGGTAGCCGCCGGCGGCCTCCGCCAGCTGCCGGGCGACCTGCAGCTGACGCCCTTTCTGTACGCCGTGCAGGCCGCACACCCTGCCGGAACGGTGCTAGCGGTGCCCCCGCTGGTAAGCTCTGGGCCTTTGGGGGTGCCGTAGGCGCCGCCCGCTATTCCTTCTTCTCTATTCTTCCTGCCGGGGTTTACCTGCTCCGGGAGGTGTTACCTGTTTTCTTGAAGTATGCTACTCGACACCAAGCTTCCCATTTCCTACATATTCACGCGCATCAAGCCCGATATCATTCGCGTGCTGCTAATTTCCGGGGTATTCCAGCTCCTCAAGCTTTTCTTTTTTGCTTACCTGCCCCGGGTACCCCTACAACTGCCCACCATCCTCGGTAGCTGCATTTCCCTGCTGCTGGCTTTCACCCTCAATCAGTCTTACGACCGGTGGTGGGAGGCCCGCAAAGTGTGGGGCAGCATCGTCAACGACTCCCGCAGTCTGGTGCTGCAAATCATGGGCTTTGTGCCCGACGACGTGCTGGGGGCCGCCAACGCGGAGTCGCCGCTCCGGCGCATAGCCTACCGGCAGATAGCTTGGTGCTATAGCCTGGGCCAGGCCCTGCGCGGCCTGGATATGACGGCTACGTTGGTGAAGTACCTGCCCAAAGCGGAAGTGAAATACACGCAGGGCCACGCCAACAAGCCCCTGGCGTTGCTTTCCCTGCACACCCGGCACATCAAACAGCTTTACCAGGAGCAGACCATCAACACCTACCAACAGGTGCAGCTGGACAGCACCCTCGTGCGCCTCTGCGACTCCATGGGCAAGGCTGAGCGCATCAACAGCACGGTGTTTCCCGTGAGCTATCGGCTGCTGGTGCACTTCTTTATCTACCTGTTTCTGATGACGCTTTCCCTGGGCCTGGTTGAAACCATTGGCCTCTGGGAAGTGCCGGTGCTGCTGGTCACGGCCTCCACGTTTTTTCTGCTGGAGCGCACCGCCCGCTACCTGCAGGACCCCTTCACCAACAAGCCCACCGACACCCCCGTGACAGCCATAGCGCGCACTATCGAAATCAACCTCAAGCAGCTGCTGCAGGAAGCCGATGTGCCAGCCCCGGCCCGGGCCGGGGAGTACTACCTGATGTAGCCGACCTGCGCGCCGGGCAACTAATCGAAAATGATGCTTTTGTTGCGGTGCACAAATACCTGCTCGTTGAAAACCAGCTTCAGCGAGCGGGCCAGCACAATTTTCTCCACGTCGCGGCCCGCCTGGGCCATTTCGCGGGCGCTGTGCGTATGGTCGACGGGAATGACGCTCTGGGCAATAATGGGGCCCTGGTCGAGCTGCTCGTTGACGAAGTGCGCCGTGGCCCCAATGATTTTTACGCCCCGCTCGTAGGCCTGGGCGTAGGGACTGGCCCCCACAAACGCCGGCAGGAAAGAGTGGTGGATGTTGATGAGGCGGTTGGCGTAGTGGGCCACAAACTCCGGCGACAGGATGCGCATGTACTTGGCCAGCACCACAAACTCGGGCTGGTACTGGGCCAGCACCTGCAGCACGACGGCTTCGTGGTCGGGGCGGCTCAGGCCCTCGTGGCTGATGTAGTGAAACGGCACCCCAAAGCGCTGGGTAAGATCGGCCAGCACCTCGTAGTTGCTGATAACGGCCAGCACGTGGGCATTCAGCTCCTGAAAGGCGTGGCGTACGAGCAACTCGCTCAGGCAGTGGTGCTCCTTGGTGGCCAGCAGCACAATGCGCTTGGGGCGGTTGTCGGAAAGCCGGATTTCGGCCGCGGCCGGCAGTACCTGGCGTAGCGCCTCGGTAAGGTCGGCGGGCTCGAAGGTGCCGGCTACCTCCGTGCGCATGAAAAAGTAGGTGTCCTGGCGCTCCACAAACTCGTCGTTGCGGATAATATTGAGGCCGTAGGCGTACAGCACGCCGGTAATCTTGTAAATCAGTCCGGCCTCATCGGGGCAGCGGATCAGCAGGAAGTGCGACGAGGCAGCGGCAGCAGACACAGGCAACAAGCTAAAGACCAGGAAGGCGGTAAAGGTACTGTGCTGCCTTTAAGTCAGCCGGTTATTTTTAGAGGAGCCTCTCCCTGTTGCCTTATAGGGTAGAAGCAGGGCCAGCCGGGGAACAACTGAGCCGCTTGGCCTACGCCGGGCAACAAAGCACTAGGCATAATTACGCAGTGAGAAATACTGGTTTCTCCCCGGCAAAGTAAGGGTTTTTCGCCTGTCGTTTCGGCCAAATGGGTGCGTATAGCCAGTAGCTGGCCACTTTAGGGGTTCTCGCGGGGCCAGCGTTTCTGCTTTCTGTTCAGCCCTAAGCTGCCTCCCCAGCCCTGCCTGCTATGCTACCAGCCGGCATCAGAGCCAACCTACTATGCCAGGGGTGCAGGAGCTTGGGGCCGTTCTACGCCGCTTCGTTATGCTCTTCCCAGCCGTTTTCTTTAGTGTCTTCTTTGGATTGTATGGCTTCGTGCTGCTCCTGGTAGCCAGGCGCCGACTGGTAGAACTTCCCGCTCTGGCTGCCGGGCCCCGGGTGAGCATCCTGCTGGCCGCCCGCAACGAAGCCGCGAATATCGAGCGGTGCCTGGGGGCGTTGGCGGCCCTGGACTACCCGGCCGAACAATTGGAAATTCTGATCGGGGATGATGCCTCCACCGATGACACCGTGGCGCTGGTACGCCGCTTTATTCACGGCAAACCCCAATTTCGGCTGGTGCCCATTGGGGGGCAGTTGGGCACGGCGCGGGGTAAAAGCAATGTGCTGGCCCAACTCAGCCGCGCTGCCACCACCGACTATTTCTTTATCACCGACGCCGACATGGCCCTGTCGCCCCGCTGGGTGCAGACTATGCTGGCCGCCGCTACCCCCGAAGTGGGCAGTGTAACGGGCATCACCACGGCCGATGGCTCCCTGTTTGGCCGCCTGCAGGGCCTCGACTGGCTTTTCGGCCTCAACCTGATTCGGCTGCTTTCCGACCGGGGGCTGCCCGTAGCGGCCGTGGGCAACAACATGCTGGTGCGCCGGGCCGCCTACGAGTCCATTGGCGGCTACGAAACGCTGGCGTTCAGCATTACCGAAGACGTGCAGCTATTTGAGCGAGTAGTAGCCCAGGGCTGGCAGTTCCGCAACCTGATAGAGCCCGGCGTGCTAGGCGTCTCTGCTCCCCAGCCTACGGTGCGGCAATTGCTACGCCAGCGCAAGCGGTGGATGCGCGGTGCCGGCCGGTTGCCCTGGCAGCTGGGGGTACTATTCAGCTCTTATGGGGTCTTTTACACGGTGCTGGGCTGGCCGGGCCTCCTGCCGGGTGCTACGGTAGCGGCCCTGTACGCGGCCAAGATGCTGTTCCAAACCATTTTTCTGCACATCACGCTCCGGCAGGCGGGGCGCCAGGAGTCGTTGCCAGTGCTGCTGCTCTACGAGTTCTACCTGCTGGCCATGTCGGTGGCGGTGCTGGCCTATACGGTGCTGCCCCGGCCCATCGTCTGGAAAGAGCGGCGGTATACCTGGGCCGAAAGCTAGAACGGGGCCACCACCGGCCGCGGGAAGGGCTGACTGCTCGAAATATTAACCTACCGGAGCCCCGGCACAAACCGAAAAATTCGGTTTGTGCCGGGGCTCCGGTAGGCTACAGAAGAAGAGTCATGGGCGGCTTAGAAACCCGGCAGCGTATAGCACTGGCCTTTCGCCAGCAAGTGCAGCTGCAGGTCACGTATAGAAAATACTTCCCCGGGCTTAATCTCATAAATGGTGTTTCCGGTACACGCATGTCCGTCCAGGAGCACCACGATGCCGTTGCCAATGACTTCCAGCTCGTTGCCTTTCGTGACCAGCACCGCCGTGTCTTCTTCCAGGCCCAGGCCAAGGCAGCCAGGGTTGGTGGCAATAATCTGGGCCATGCGGATGATGCGGCCGCGGGCAATAAAATGGGTGTCGATGGCTACGTCGCGCAACAGTTGGAGCCCGGTCGTGATATGAATTTCATCCTTGAGGAAGCCGGCGTCGTTGCGGCCCTGGTAAATCATGGGCGTGCTCATGGCGGCGGCTCCGGCGCTGGTGCCGGCAATGACGATGGGCTCCTGCTGGTAGCGTTCCGTCAGGCGGGTCAGGAGCTGGGTGCCGCCCAGCAGGGCCGTTAGACGCAGCTGGTCGCCACCCGTTAGCATCACCCCGTCGGCCCGGTTGATGATGTCGAGGGCCTCCGCTCCGTTGGCTTGTTCCCGGCTTTGGATGTTGAGCACTTCCACGTGCTCTACTCCGAGGGAGGAAAATACCTGAACGTAGGCCTCCGCAGCTTTTTCCGGCTCCTCCGAGGCAGTGGGTATAACGACAACCGTGCGCTTGGCCGGCAACTCATCGACAAAGCGTTACAGAATAAATTCGGCCGAGGCATCGTCGTTGGGTTGCTGATCGGGCGCCTGGCGTTGTTCGTGGCCGCCAATAGCGAGCAGGCGGCCCTTGGGTTGGGAAGGATGGGTTGGCATGAAAAGAGAAACAGTAAGCAAATAGTACGTTGGCAGGCTGCAGCCGGCAAGTGTCAGCCTGGGGGCCTGCCAGCAGGAAGGCTGCTAGCCGGGTATGCCCGCAGAGTTGGGCAAAAAGAGCTCAGCTCATCCTGACGCAGCAGGCCAGCACTGGTTCTTAGTAGCAGAACCCAGGGTCAGCTTGGTTGCTGGCTTGCAGCAGTCAGCGGTGGAAAAGAAGCGGTTAGCGCCTAGTCACCTGGAGGTCAGGCTTCTCACTTGCGGAATACCAGGCCAGGGCAGTTAACAGAAAAAGACACAAACAGGGGGGGCGGCAATGCAATAGCTTAAAGCATACTAGCGGCTCCAGGCTGGAGGCTGCTGTGTAGTTAAACGGCCGCAAGGGGCAGTAGATGGTCGAGAAAACCCTTATTTTAGCCTGGAAAGCTGGTTTTTTCCTCCGGTTAATTACGGAGCACGCAACAGTTTGGCCGGTACAGCTGCTTTTTCCACTTAGCCTCACGAAAAATGCCCGCTAGCAGCGGGCATTTTGTTGGTGCCTTGACCAAAGCCGGAGGTTACTCTGCTTTGCGGTTGAGGTAGTTCTTAGCTAAGTCATTGAGCTTGGTGTCCGTCAACTGCTCCTCGTCCAGGGTCTGGCGCAGTAGCTCGGCGGCCTGCTCGTGGCCGAGGCGCCCGGCAAAATGAGCAGCCGTGCCGTAGCCCGAAATTTCGTAGTGCTCGATGCGCTGCGCGGCGGCAATCAGGGCCGCATCCATCACTTCCTCCGTAGCCCGCTCCGACATCGTTTCCTGGCCTTCCGCAATCAGCCCTGCCATGGCCTTGCAGGTATGGCCCTCCAGGTCGAGGTTTAGGGCTTTGCCAATTCTTTCGAGGCGCTTTATCTGCGTTTCGGTTTCGTGCAGGTGCTTGCTGAATCCGGCCCGCAGGCGGCCATCCTTGGCTTTCTCCGCCATCAGCGGCAAAGCCTTTAGCAGTTGATTTTCGGCGCTATACAGGTCCTTGAGCTGCATTTCGAACAAATCGTCGAGGGTTTCCAGTTTGTCGAACATAACGAGGTGGAAAAAGGTGGGCGTAGGTGGTTCGGCCGGGAGAAGGGAAGGAGTGCTTCCCCACCTGGTCAAGTAGCATACGCGGGATGCCCGGGCACGTTAAACGCCCCCTCAGCCCAGGCTATGGTTTCATGACTCGGGCTAAGGGGCAAGGTGCTGCTCAGCAAGATTTTAGCCGGTGGTGGCGGAAAGTTGGGGCCCGCCGCCCGGAAAACACGTAGCAGTATTTGCGCAGTTTTCCCCGCGAAATCCGGGTTTTCATCCCCTTAGGGCTGCTCCAGGTGGGCATCATCTGCCGAGAGCTTTCCCGCCTAAGCCTGGTGAGCAAGGCAGTGACTAGGGCTGCGTGAAGCTGAGAAGCTCCAGCCGCTGCTGCAGCTGCCCGGTTTCGCGGGCGTAGTAGTTGGCGTGCACCATGCCCAGGCCCGGCGTCACATATTCCTCGCGCTTCTGCACAAGGGGGGGGCTCTGGTTGTGGTACTGATACTGCCACTCTATAGCGTAACGAATGGCGTTGTAACGGTGGCGGGAGGTAGCGACGGGTGCCGGCGCGGGGGCCCGCCACGTCATCACCCACAAGGTGTAGGTGGGGTATTCGTAGCCGTAGCCAATGGAGCCACCAAAGCGGGCGTTGGCGTAGAGGATGATGCCGGCCGGGTCGCTGGGGTTGTAGCGCACGTACCCGTTCTGGTTGTTCTGAACAATGTCGCGGTTGCTGAGAATATACCAGGTACTCTGATTAATAAGCGTGTCGCGCAGCACTGTGCGCGTGAAAATAGTGCTGTCGGTAACGGCCCCGTTGTCATCAAAATAGTAGCGTTGGTACATCCACGTGTTGCCCACGCGTAGGGGAACCACTTGTTCGGGGGCGGGGGCCATAGCAGCCTCTTTCTGACAGGAAATAAGCCCCACAATGCCAAGCAGAAGCAAGGCGGGGCGTGGAAATATGGGCATAGTATAAGATGGGCAAGGGCGGGCCGTGGGCGGGGCCAAAGAGTAGAGCCGCTTTAGCCCCCGGAAGTTGCACCGACTAAGTATCCTGGGCCCCAGATGGGGTTGCCAAGCTGCCTACTCCCACGTAGCTAAGCTGAGGCAGCGCCAGTCTAAACGATGACCATCCAAGCAAGCCCCTGCTGTGCGACCTGCCCAACTTCATCCCTGCGTAGCTTTGCTGCATGACCAAAGGCCTTATTCAAACTACCCCGCCAGAGCCCGCTGCCCTGAAACTGCTGCGCCTGAAGCTGCGCCTGCAGGCGGCCGTATCCACGGAATGGGCGTTTGGGGCGGCCTGGCGCATCTTCACCACGCCACGGCGGCTGCCGGAGAAGCTTTGGGAAGCAGCGGCCCTGGCCGGGGCGCGGCGCTTCACGGTGCCGAGCGGGCCCTATACCATCGCAGCCTACGAGTGGAACCCCACCGGCCGGCGCACCGTGCTGCTGGTCCACGGCTGGGAGCACCGGGCCAGCTTCTGGGGAGCTATGGCGGCCGGGCTGGTGGCGGCGGGCTACCGCGTAGTGGCCCTCGATGGACCGGCCCACGGGGCCTCTAGCGGCTCGCGCACTACGCTGCCGGCCTTTGCCCGTGCCATCCAAGCCGTGGCCGACAGCCTGGGCGAGGTGTATGCGGTTGTCGCGCACTCCTTTGGGGCCGCTGCTACTGTGGGCGTGCCGGTGCAGTTCAACCAAGCCACCGGAGGGCAGCTGCCGCGCCTGGTCCTACTGGCCGCCCCGGGCAGCACCACGGCCGTGGCCCAGCGTTTCGCGGCCTTTCTGCATCTTCCGAATGCCGTAGTAGCACGCATGGGCCGCTACATCCAGGAGCAGCAGGGCCGCGACGCCGAAAGCTTTAGCCTCATGCAGGTGGGGTGCCACTTTCCCGCCGGCCGCGCCCTGCTTTTCCACGACCACGCCGACGAAAGCATCCCCTTCGCCGAGGCCGAGGAAATTGCTGCCAACTGGCCGGGCTTGATGTTTCGCCCCACTACCGATCTGGGCCACAACCGCATCATGCGGGATGATGCGGTGATAGGGGAGGTAGTGGTGTTTTTAGGGTAAAGGGAGGGAACTCAGCACGTCATTCCGAAGCGGTAGAGATGCTTCGGCTTCACGGACGCCAGATGAAGCATGACAGCCTGGGTCGTCCTTAACCATTCATTTTCCTCTATCATACTGTGTCGTGGCCCTCGGCGGCTAGCTCGCGGAGTACTTCGCGCAGGCCGTTGGGGTCCTGAATCAGGCGGTGGACGTGGTGGAGATACTCGGCCTCGGCCCGGAGGTGGCGCTTGAGCTGGCGGATTTCCTGCTCGCGCTTTTTGCCGGTAGTGCCGCTAAAGCCGTTGTCGCCGAATTTCAGCTCGTTCAGCTGGGTTTTCGACTCTAGCTGCTGCTGGTGCAGGGCCTGGGTGTAGCGCAGCAGCAGCGTTTCGTCGGTGGCCGCCGCGGGGGCCGACTCGGACAGGAGCTGGAGCAGGGTGTAGAGGTCGTTGGTTTCGTAGGCCTCCGTGATGCGCTGCATGAGCTGAGTGCGCTGCTCCCGAATGGCTTCGTCCTGAGTTAGATCGGGGTGGTGGGTGCGGGCCAGTTGGCGGTAGAGGGTTTTAGTGTTCGACAAGAGCAGCTGCTCCTGAGTACGGGTTTGCGCGGCGGCGGCTTCCTCGGCTTTCTGCTGCTTGGTTTTGCGCCGGGCACGGGCCGCGGCTGCGGCCTGCTCGTGCGGGGGCAGGGTGGGGTCGAACGGTTCGAGCGCGGGCGCGGTTGCGTCTTCGTCCGGGGCGTTGTCGTCCTCGTCGGCGCGGCGGCGCGGGGCGTACTTGCGCAGGATTTCGGCGGCATCTTCCCCGAACCGGTTTTGCAGGGCGCGGGCATTGCCCACCAACAGGGCCGTAATCTGCTGCTCCTCCAGGCGGCTGAAGTAGCCCAGCAGCAAGGCTTCTTCCAGCGGCGCGAACAGCGCCTGACGGGCGCGCACCACTTCTTGGGCGGCGGGCCCTACCTGCTGCCAGTAGCGCCGGCGTGCCTCGGCCTGCTCCTGCTGCAGGTCCCGCAGCCGCTGGCGCAAACCTTCAACCTGCGCCACCGCCTCCCGAAACGCTTGCTGAGCCGGAGTACCGGGTGCTTCGGCGGGCGCGGGCGTAGGCAGCTGATTGGCGGCAGGCAGGTCGGTGAGCGGGTTGTGCAGGTTCATGTCGGCAAAGGTAGGGGAGGAGAATGTGCTGAGGTGGAGAATGTGGGGAATGTGCGGAGGTGCCCCTCTGACGTCAGGGGGCTTTTCGCTTTGCAGGGCCGGGCACGTTGCCCGGGACGGATGGCGTCGTCCCTGGCCTGATGCGCCACCTGCTCGCCGAAAGGCATTAGCACCTCAGCACCTTCTTCACATTAGCACATTCCCCACATTCCCCTCACCCATACAGCTCATAGGCCACCCGGAACGTGTTGCAGTGCGCGTCCACAATGTCGCGCAGCAGCTCGGAGTAGCCGCCGCCCATGCTCACGGCCACGGGCAGCTCGTGCTGACGGCATAAACCCAGCACGTATTCGTCGCGCTGGCGACAGCCAGCCTGGGTGAGGGCCAGCTTGCCCAGCTTGTCGGTAGCCAACACATCTACCCCGGCCTGAAAGAAGATAAAATCGGGCTGCACGTCAGCCAGCAGGCGCGGCAGGGTCTCGCGCAGAATACGCAGGTAAGTGGCATCGTCGGTGCCCAGCTCCAGGGCCACGTCCAGGTCCGACTGCTCTTTGCGCAGGGGGTAGTTGGCCCCCGCGTGCATGGAAAAGGTGAACACGCGCGGCTCGTGCCGGAAGATGCTGGCCGTGCCGTCGCCCTGATGCACGTCCAGGTCCACCACCAGGATTTGCCGGGCCAGCTGGTGATGAAGCAGGTGAGCGGCGGCCACGGCAATGTCGTTGAGCACGCAAAATCCTTCGCCCCGGTCCCGGAACGCGTGGTGGGTGCCGCCGGCCAGGCTCAGGCCAATGCCATCCTGCAGGGCCCGCCGCGCCGACTCTACCGTGCCGGCCACGCTGCTTAGGGAGCGGCGCACCAGCTCGGGGCTCTGGGGCAACCCCAGCCGGCGCACCTCGGCGGGGGAGAGGTGCAGCTCCTTTACCTTATGCCAGTACTCGGCCGAGTGCACGCGCAGAATGTCTTCCTCGGAAGCCAGGGCCGGGTCGTAAATGTCGGCGGGCTGCGCAACGCCCTGCCACAGCAGCTGCTCCCGAATCAGGGCGTACTTGGCAATGGGGAAGCGGTGGCCGACAGGCAGCGTAATGGAGTAGTTTTCGGAGGAAGCAAGGCAGGGCATGGCCCTTCCTTACGTGCGGTGGCTGGCCCGGTTAGCTTCGCCGCTGCGGATTCCCAGTTGTGTAGAGACGCATACTTGCGTCCTGCCGTCCGCGCCGCGTGCTGTTCAATATGGGACGCGAATACACTTCTCTACACGCTGTATGCGCTATTTATATAATGCTCAAATGACGCTGTTGGTAATCAATAATTGATCTGAAGTAGCGAACAAAGTTGAATAATTATTTACTTAAAATATGATCATTTTCAAGGCGAGTAAAAATAATTGAAAATATTTTTTAAAAAATTTGGTAAGAACAAAATAACCTTTCTACCTTTGACCCGTTCAAAGACCCAAACGTCACCGACTTCTACCACTTCCCTCGTCATGCGCCGGCACTACAATAAATTAGCAGGTACCCCATCAATGCTGGATAGCAAGATCCAGCCGGGGTTCGGCGCGCTAGCAGCAAGGTGAAGTTCTATCCATAGAATCATCCTCCGCAAAACGCCCGAATCCTGCCAGATTCGGGCGTTTTGTTTTTCAACTATCTGTTACCCATTCTCCTTTCTCCCATGCTTACGCCCAACCAGCTCCGCTCCATTGTCGCCCGCAATCGGGTGTTCAGTACCCGGTGCCACGTGGGCTGCATACGGGCTACGTGTCTACTTAACCGACGCCGAAAACGCGGCGACGAAAAGAGAAGTAGAGTAAAATCGGCTAGCTAAAATCGAATTAAATTCCGGGTTTTATTTCCTGTTTTATTGCCTTTATTGAGGTAATAAGGAAGAATATTGTCCACGGTTTTAAAATAAAATAACTTCCAAAATAGCAGTATTTGTGCGCGAATAGCTGGCTGATTTTTTACGTCCTTTTTTTCGATTTGTCATGTACGAAGGTTTCCGGATTCTGCTTTATCCCAGCGCGCCCCCGGCGCCAACCTCTTCTGATTTTTCAATCGGTAAACGACCCCGCGAGGGCAACCCCGACCGATGGCTAACCGTCACAAACCATTATCCCACGAAGCCTGGCAAGCCGAGCAAGCAGTAATTGTGCTGGCGGCAGCCCGGCGCCTCTACTGGCGCAAATGGCCGCTCCGCCAGCAGGTAGAATACTTATTTAACCAGGGCGGCCCTTTGACGGCCGTACAGGCCCAACTCGGCACCGACTGTGTGTTGCTTCCGTTCTACGAAGCCTGCATCCTCAATCAGCCGGAGGAAGTAAGCCAGCGGCAGCGAAAAGTGCTACTGGCCCTGGCCGATCAACGCAGCGAGTTGCTGTGGCGCCCCGAGCTTTGTCAGGCCCTGGCTGCCATCGGCAAGCACTATCCCCAGCGCCGACGTGAGCTGGCCGACTGGAAACCCCGCAGCCGAAACCCGTTCCGGCAGCTGGAAAGCCTCGTTCGCCACCTGTTCGACCAGTATGGCGACGTGCCAGCCTGGGTGCTGAACTCCTGGATGGCGGGCCGGCTGTACGAGGGTATCGACATTCCGCGGCTTACGCTCCACCTTGGACAAGGCCTGGCGTTGCGCAAGTTTCAGGGACTCCCGCTGACGCTGACGCGCAAGCTGGAGCATCACCTGCGGCAAGCCCCGGCAAACTGCACGTTTCTGGAAGCCCTACGCTACGCCCAGCTTGCCGACCGCAACGCGCTAAGCTGGCTGGGACCGGTGCTGGACTCGCGGCTGGGCCGGGAAATCGGGCGCGACGACAGCTTCTGGCTAACCGTAGTCGACTTTTTTCGGGCTGCTCCCGCAGTTGATAGGTGGCGTTTCGGCCCGGTTTGCGACTGGATTCACCAGAAGCGGAGCGTAGGCCTGCCACTGGAGCCGCCACAACCCGGCTTCACGCTCAAGGGGCGCTCCATGGCGAGTGTGCTGCACCAAACGGAACAGTGGCACCGTCAGGTAGCCCGCCTTCCGCCAATACCCGAAGAGGGTGTCGACATTACAGCAGCTACTACTTGGGAACCCCTAGCGGTAGCCGATTTCAACGGGGGCGGGCCGGGCAAAGTGCAGATTACCCAACTGCGCACTTACCGCGACTTGCTCCGGGAGGGCTGGGCTCAGCGGCACTGCGTTTCCACCTATGTGCAAGCCTGCGTGCGGGGCCGCTGCGGCATCTTCTCGCTCACCGTTGGAGGCGTGCGGGCCCTTACCCTCGAGGTGCTGGCCAACCGCACCATCGTGCAAGCCCGGGGCGTGTTCAACCGGCGCATGAATGATGAGGAGTTGAGCTGGGTGCAGCGCTGGGCCAATGAAAACCGCCTGCTGGTGCCAAAGCACCTGTACTAAAGGTCAGCTGCTGGTCTTGCCATAAGCGGCCAGCAAATACTTAATAAACGAACAACGAATAACCAAAACCCACTTCCCTCATGCGTTTCAACTTTAGCTTCCGCAAAACTCAGCCGGCCGCCGTGGTGAACCACGAGGGGGCCGTGGCTTACCAACTCACGCCAGCCCTGGAGCTGTACGCCGCCGTTGCCACGGCTGCCCTCAGCGACCAGTACTACGAAAAAGCCGATACCCGCCTGCAGCGCCTTCGCGAGCTGGTGGCCCGCAACGACCCGCGTTTTGTGGCGCAGCTGGCCGTGTACGCTCGTGAAAAGCTCTACCTGCGCACCGTGCCCCTGGTACTAGCCGTGGAGCTGGCTCAAATTCATCGGGGCGACAACTTGGTGAGCCGCCTGGTAGCCCGCATCGTGCAGCGCGCCGACGAAATCACGGAGCTGCTGGCTTTCTACGCCCTGGCCAACCAGCGCCAGGGTACCAAGCAGCTCAACCGTCTGTCGAAGCAGCTGCAGAAAGGCCTGGCGCTGGCGTTCAACCGCTTCGACGGCTACCAGCTGGCCAAGTACGACCGGGCCGGGCAGGTGCGCCTCCGCGACGCCCTGTTTCTGGTGCACCCTGCCGCCAAAAGCCCCGAGCAGCAACACCTGTTTGACCAGCTGGTGCGCGGGGAGCTGCCCACGCCCTATACCTGGGAAACCGAGCTTTCGGCCCTGGGGCAGGCAAGCTACGCCACGGCGGCGGAACGGCCAGCGGCCTTCCGCCAGAAGTGGGAAGAGCTGATTGGGAGCGGCAAGCTGGGCTACATGGCCTTGCTGCGCAACCTGCGCAACATCCTTGAAGCCGAAGTTTCGGCCGGGGCTATGGCGCAGGTAGTGACTGCCCTCACCGATGCCACGGCGGTGGCGCGTAGCAAGCAGCTGCCGTTCCGCTACCTGGCCGCCTACCGCGAGTTGCTGACCGTGAAGTCGGGGCACGTAGGGGTCTTGCTGGCGGCGCTGGAAACGGCCATTGGCCACTCCATTGCCAACCTGCGCGGCTTCGGCCCCGAAACACGGGTGGTGGTAGCCTGCGACGTGTCGGGCTCCATGCAGCAGCCGGTGTCGCAGCGCAGCAAAGTGCTGCTCTACGATGTGGGCCTGGTGCTGGGCATGCTGCTGCAAAGCCGCTGCGCCCACGTGGTAACCGGCATGTTCGGCGACCGGTGGAAGCGGGTGGCCTTGCCCCAGGGCCAGGTGCTGCGCAACGTGCAGGAGCTCTACCGCCGCGAAGGCGAGGTAGGCTACAGCACCAACGGCCACCTGGTCGTGCAGGACCTGATCCGCCACAACGAGCGGGTGGATAAGGTGATGATCTTCACCGACTGCCAGCTCTGGGACAGCACCGGCAACGATGCCTCCCTGGCGGCGGTGTGGCGGCAGTACCGCCGCACGGTGGCGCCCCAGGCCCGCCTGTACCTCTTCGACCTAGCCGGCCACGGCACAGCCCCGGTGCAGGTACACGAAGCCGACGGGGTGGCGCTCATTGCCGGCTGGTCCGATAAAGTGTTCGACGTGCTCCAGGCCCTGGAAAACGGCGGCACGGCCCTCACCGAAATCCAGCGAATTGAGCTGTAGTTCTTTATTCAACCGAATTGCTTGTGTATTTATCCTTAGCCCCAATTGGTTATGAACTGCTAACACTACGCGGCCGGGCGGCGGTCAATCCGGGCCGCCGCCCACAAAAACGACTTTTTACTTTCATCATGAACCGCGAACAACGACAGGAAATAGCCCGCCAAACGCTCCAAGCCCTAAAGCAGGGAAGCTACAAAACGGCCACTGGCACCCAAGTCGACATTGGCAGCTGGCAACGCACTGCTGAAGCAGAAAGCCGCTTGTATCGGCCAGAGGATGCCGCGGCTTTATTGGCGCCGAAAGGCTCCGGCACTTCTGCTGCCAAGCCGGCAGAAGTGCGGGTATACAATGCCACCACGCTCGCGGCGGCGTCTGATCTTGTCAGCCAGTACCAGCGGGTTGCCTGTCTGAACTTTGCATCGGCCCGGAATCCGGGTGGGGGCTTTTTGGGCGGCAGTCAGGCCCAGGAAGAAAGCTTGGCCCGCTCCACGGGGCTGTATCCGTGCATTGCGCAATTCAGTGAAATGTACCAGCACAATGCCCACCTCAACGGCCTGTACAGTGACTACCTCATTTTCTCACCCGGCGTGCCGGTGCTACTAACGGATGAAGGCGAATGGCTGGCCGAGCCGTATCGAATTGACATCATCACCGCGCCGGCGGTGAATGCCGGCGCACTCCGCCGCAATAACCCGGAGCTACTCGACCAGCTGGTGCCTACCATGCAGCGCCGGATCCGGCAGGTGCTGGCGGTGGCTGCCCGAAACAGGTGCGAAGCGCTGGTGCTCGGGGCGTGGGGCTGCGGCGTATTCGGAAACGACCCCGCGCAGATAGCGGAGCTGTTTGCCGAAGCCCTGGCCGAACCAGCGGTTCGCAACCAGTTCCGGCGCATCGATTTTGCGGTGTTCGACCCAAAGCTGCCCTATTCAACCTTACATGCTTTTGAACAAGCTTTTGCCTGACCAACCTTTTTACTAAAATGAAACCCTTCTCATAAGTCTTTGGAAACAGTGCCGTAGATCAGCCATGCTTCGCCCAACTGCGATGGAAGATTGAGTTCTTCGCCGTGCTCATACCACGGAGTATTGGTAGGCTGGTCAGATTTATTGCCTGTTTCCTTTCGCCGCGGCCAAGCAGGCGGCCGGGTGCCGTCGGAGGGCGTTTCTTCGTCTGGTTGAGGGCAGTGGACCAAGAGCCACGCCCGGGGTTCGATTCCCTATGAAGCCTTCCAACCCGTTTCCCCTGTCCTTGCTTGCGCCTGCCGCCGATACCTTCGCCGGGTGTCGTGGCCTTCACATACTTCGTGTTATAAGTTCGACTCTTATCGGGCCCACCAGTAGCAAACATCTGGGCCCGTAGCTCAATGGTAGAGCAGAAGTGGGGCCTTTTTTACCCCGGCGACTAGTACCACAAAAAACGGATGCCGTAGCGCGGCCTTCCTTCGTACCATAAATAGAGGCCTGTCGCGGGTTCGACTCCCGAAGTAGCGCCTACCCGGCGTTGCGTATACGTGAATTGGTAGGGCAGCCTCGTTAGGCCGGGCGTTTGTTGCTCCGTTTTCTATTACCTCGTTGGGTGCCGTAGCTCAGCCTTACTTCGCACTTCTACTGCCCGGGTCGCGGGTTCGAATCCCGCCCGCAGCTTCGGCGGCGGTAGCTCAGTCTGGTAGAGCAGGATATGTAGGCTGGGCGCCCTGTCGCCCCAACGTTTTTTCATCTGTTTACCGGGTGCCGTAGGCGGGCGTTACTTCGTTAAATCTCAAAAGGGTTTCGCAGGTTCGAATCCTGTCATTGTCTCCACCGAGATAATGTGGCTGAGTGGTCTAAAGAGCTGATTCGCCCGCCGCCCTGTTGCCCTGGTAAGCAGCTTTTTCCTGATTGGTGCCGTAGCGCCGCCATACTTCGATTTAGTAAATGGGGTCGGGGGTTCGAGGCCTCCCTGCTTCTTCGGGAGCAGTAACTCAGCTGGTTAGAGCACATAACGGCGGCGCGTGGATAGCCCAATCAGGGGTGGGGCGGGCAAGGTGGCGTCGGGCAGCATTCTTTCGACTGAAAATTGAAACCTGAAGCTGCTCACCTGTAACCCTTGCCCGAACCTACCTGCCTTCCCGGCCGGATGCCGTAGGCCCGCGTTACTTCGACCTGTCTTGTCGGGTAGTATACCTCTGGTGTGCCCCAATGTGCGCGGGCCGGCCTGTTGCTCCGGCTTTTGCGGGATAGTAACCATTACGCTGAGCTGTGCTCGGCGCGGCAGCCTCGGCTGCTAAGCATGGCCATCATTATGGCTCTGCATCAGCATTTTGATGCGTGACATGCTATTGCCTGGCTCTGCCAGGTACCGCTCGTCAACGCTTTTCTTTCAACCTCACGCGACTTCGTTCGCACCGACCATTATGGCCAATCAATTACGCGGCAACGACCTTCGCCAACTCGGATTTCCCGAAGGCCGGGCCATTGGGCTGGCGCTGGCCCAACTGCAGCGCAAACACCTCAAGCGCCTCTCGCATACCGATCAGCTGGCGCTGCTCAACCTAATTCTGCAAACTCCCAGCAACTTTCTCACCGACCTCGACTGGAGCCACACCGCAGCTGCGCTGCTGCCCGCTCCTAGCCGCCACATTGCCCTCACCGAGCGCAAGCCCTACGTCACGTTCGGGGCCGAGCACATCGAGGCCGGAGCCATCCACCAGATGGAAACGGCCATGAAGCTGCCCGTGACGGTGGCCGGCGCCCTCATGTCCGATGCCCACTTTGGCTATGGCCTGCCCATCGGTGGCGTGCTGGCCACCGACAACGCCGTGATTCCCTACGCCGTGGGCGTGGACATTGGCTGCCGGATGGCCTTGTCCATCTTCGCTCTGCCGCCCCAGTACCTCACCCAGCGGGTGCAGGAGCTGCGCAACGTGCTGCTGACGACCACCAAGTTCGGCAACCGGGACGTGTTCCGCCACGGCCAGAAAATGGGCCACGAGGTGCTGGAGCGCGACGAGTTTACTGCCATTCCCTTCCTGCGCAACAAGCACGAGTCGGCCATTGCGCAGATTGGCACCTCGGGTTCCGGCAACCACTTTGTGGAGTTTGGCATCGTCGAAATCACCGACGCGACCAACGAAATGGGCGTGCCGGTGGGCCAGTACCTGGGGCTGCTTTCGCACTCCGGCTCCCGGGGGCTGGGCGCAGCTGTGGCTCAGCACTACACCAACCTGGCCAAGGACGTCTGCAAGTTGCCGGCTGAAGCCCAGCACTTGGCCTGGCTCACGCTCGACTCGGAGGCCGGGCAGGAATACTGGGCGGCCATGAACCTGGCCGGGGACTACGCCTCCGCCTGCCACCACCAGATTCACCAACGCGTGGCCCGGGCCTTGGGTGAGCGGCCCCTGGCGAAAGTGGAAAACCACCACAACTTCGCCTGGAAGGAGCGCCTCGCTGATGGCCGGGAGGTGATTGTGCACCGCAAGGGCGCTACCCCGGCCGGCAAAGGCGTGCTGGGCATCATCCCTGGCTCCATGACCGCGCCCGGTTTTATCGTGCGCGGCCGGGGCGTGGCCGATTCGCTCGGCTCCGCTTCCCACGGGGCGGGCCGGCTGATGTCGCGCACCCGGGCCAAAGCCGAGCTGGGCGAAGCCGAGGTGCGCCGCTACCTGCACCAGCACGGCGTCGAGCTCATTGGCGGCGGCCTCGACGAAGCCCCGCAGGCCTACAAAGACATCTACACTGTGATGGAAAGCCAGCAGGACCTGGTAGATGTGCTCGGCACCTTCACGCCCAAAATCGTGCGCATGGACGGAGCCGCGTAGGGAGCTGAGCGACGCTGGGGAGTCCGTGTCATCCTGAGCGGAGCGAAGGACCTTATTACGCTTGAACGACTTGTTCTGGTGTGATAAGGTCCTTCGTTCCACTCAGGATGACAGCCAGGGCATCGAAAAGCAGGTCAATCAACCATTCACTTTTTATTTATCACTCACAATGACCCGCACCCAACTAGCCGAATCCATTTTCACTGTCGATGACTTCCTGAGCCGGACGGAGTGCCTGGAGTACATGGCGCTAAGCGAGCAGCTGGGCTACGAGGCGGCTAAGGTGACTACAACCTCCGGAGCCCGCTTAGTACCCAGTGTGCGCAACAACAGTCGGGCGTTTTATTCCAGCGAGGAACTGGCTCAGAAACTCTGGGAAAAGGCTCAGCCATTCATTCCGGCCCGGTTTGGAAACAGTCAGGCATTGGGGCTTAACGAGCTATTCCGCTTCTACCGCTACCAGCAAGGCCAGCAGTTCCGCGGGCATTACGACGCGAGCTACGTGCGCAGCCCCACCGAGGCCAGCCTGTTCACCTTTATGGTGTATCTGAACGACAACTTCCAGGGCGGCGACACGGCCTTCCGCAACCTGCGCGTCTGGCCGAAACAAGGGCGTCTGCTGCTGTTTGAGCACGGCCTCTACCACTTGGGGCATACCGTAACGCAGGGCGTGAAGTACGTGCTCCGCACCGATGTAATGTACCGTCTACCGGCCGGGTAAACCTTTAAATAGCCTTGTAAAAGCCGCCGCTGCAACCCGCAGCGGCGGCTTTGCGCTAGAGGAGTTCCACCCTTTGCTCCTCGTTATGGCTAAAGCAACCAACAAGCTCCACGGCAAAGACCTGCGCCAACTGGGCTTCACCGATGATAAACAGATCAGTCTGGCGCTGGATATTCTCGACCAGCGCGAGCTGCGCCGGCTCGATAAAGGCAGCGCCCTGGCCCTGCTGCGCGAAATCAAGGCCGACCCTTTCAAGTACGTGCGCGACCAAACCTGGCGGCCCCTGGCCCAGGAGCTGGTGCCCCAGCCCAGCCGCGACGTGCAGCTCAACCCCAGCATCAAGGACTACCGCCGCTACGGCGACGCCTTCATCGAAGACGGGGCCCGCAAGCAGATGGACACTGCCATGCAGCTGCCCGTCACCATCGACGGAGCCCTGATGCCCGATGCCCACCAGGGCTATGGCTTGCCCATTGGGGGCGTGCTGGCCGTGGATAACGCCGTCATTCCCTACGGGGTAGGCATGGATATCGGCTGCCGCATGGCTTTATCGGTGTTCGAGGTGCCGGCCCGCTACCTGGAGCAGCGCCGCGACGAGCTGAAAAAGCTGCTCCACAACCACACCCGCTTCGGAGGTAAGGAAGTGTTCAAGAACCCCGCCGACGACCCCGTGCTGGAGCGGCCCGAGTTCCGGGAAATCGGGGTGGTGCGGGGCAAGCGCGAAGCGGCCATTAACCAGCTGGGGTCCTCGGGCTCCGGCAACCACTTCGTGGAGTGGGGCGTGGTGGACATTACGGCCGAAGACAACGACCTGAATTTGCCCATAGGTCAGTACCTCGGGCTGCTTTCGCACTCCGGCTCCCGGGGCCTGGGGGCAGCCATTGCCCAGCACTACACCAAAGTGGCCATGAATAAGTGCCCGCTGCCGCCCGAGGCCCGCTACCTGGCCTGGCTGGGCCTCGACACCCAGGAAGGGCAGGAGTACTGGGCCGCTATGAATCTGGCTGGGGACTATGCCTCCGCCTGCCACCACGACATCCACCGCCGCTTGAGCAAGGCCCTGGGGCAGGAAGTATTGGCCAAAGTGGAAAACCACCACAACTTCGCCTGGAAAGAGCAATTGCCTGATGGGCGCGAGGCCATAGTTCACCGCAAGGGGGCTACCCCGGCCGGAGAGGGTGTGCTGGGCGTGATTCCAGGCTCCATGACGGCGCCCGGCTTTATTGTGCGCGGCCGTGGGGAGCGGGACTCCATTCAGTCGGCTTCGCACGGGGCGGGGCGGCGCCTTTCCCGCACCCAGGCCAAACTGCAGGTAAGCGAAGGCGAGCTGCGCCGCCTGTTGCGCGACCAGGGCGTGGAGCTGATCGGCGGGGGCCTCGATGAAGCCCCCATGGCCTACAAAGACATTCACCAGGTGATGGCGCACCAGCGCGACTTGGTAGACGTGCTCGGCTCTTTCCAGCCTAAAATCGTGCGCATGGACGCCGGCGGTGCGGGCAAAAGCAAGTACGGGGGCGAGTAGGCAATGAAGGAGTTTAACCCCGGATAAGATCAGGGCGAATCAGTTCCCCGTTATCGGATGAAAAAGAACGAGACCCGGATGCATGCATCCGGGCCTCGTTCTTTTAAAAGCGGTATACGAGCAGGTTGCTCAGGCTTTCTGCCGACGTCGCAGCTGGCGGAGGCCCAGGCCTACGCCGGCGGCCAGCAGCAGCGAAGCACCCCCGTCAATGGGCACGGCGGTCGGCGCGTCGGGTTCCGGACCGCCTTCCGGGGGCTCACCCTGGGCAAAGGCCAGACTCGTGATACAGAGCAGCGCCGCCGTTAGGCTACCAGCGCGAAACAAGTGAGAAAAGCGTGTCATCAACAACAGAAGTTTTAGCTAGAAAAAGGAAAACGAAAGGGCCAGAACCACTGCCCTGGCCCTTTCGACATGCTATTGCACCACCAGACGCTTGGCAATCAGGCCCTGGGCAGTGCGCAGCTGCACGGTGTACACGCCGGGGGTGAGGCCTTGCAGGCTCAGGCTGCGCTGATTGCCGGTCAGGGTCTGGTGCCGCACCACTTGGCCCAGGGAGTTCACCACTACCGTTTCTACCGACTGTTGCCGCAGGCTGGCGGGCAGTAGCACGCTCACGGCGTCGCGGGCGGGGTTGGGGTAGAGGGCTACCTGCTCGCGCAGGGCAGCCGGGGCCGTAGCCAGCACGCTGCCGGCGCTGAGCACCAGCGTAAAGCGCGGGGCCTGGAGGCCGTCGGCGGTGGTGCTGAACGCGTAGCGGGGCTGGGCACTCAGGTCGGTGAGCTGGCCGGTCTGCGCGTCGCGCAGGTAGGCCTTCACGCCGGCCGGCAGGTTCAGCAGCTGAGCGGCGTGCAGGGTGTAGGTGCCCGCCCGGGGCACGCGTACCGTCAGGGCCAGCTCCGTGGTCGTGGCCGCATCCAGGGAAGGCAGGCCGCTGATGCTCATTTCCTCGGTGCCAGCCAGCAAAGCCAGGGACAGGCCCGAGCGTACGGGGAACTTCACGGCGTCAAACTTGGCGTCGAAGCCGGCAGTAGCGCCTTGCTCCCAGTAGGCGTAGGCGGCATCGGCCTGGTTCTGGCCCAGCAGCTCCAGCTGCACCAGGGGGCGCTGCTCGGCGGTGCCGCGCTGGAAGGCGGGGCTGGCGTATGAAGTCAGACGGGCATCGTTGCTGAAGGTGAGGGAGCCGGTAGTGCCGGGGGTAGTCACCCGCACAAAGAAGCCCTGGCCCACGGCAATGTTCTGCCCCCCGAAGGGCACCCCATTCACGAAGGAGCTATACGTGCCGCTGTACTGACCCGAGGAGGCAAAAATGTACACGGCCCCATCCAGGCCCGCCGCCCCACTCTGGTACAAAGCCGACCAGTCGATGGGGGAAGGGTAGGGGTTGCCGAGCAGGTGCCAGCCGGAGCTGCCCACGTCGGTGGTGGAGCGGGTGAGGCCGGTTTGGGCAAGGGTGCCGTTGTTGAGCGTACCCACGAAGTCTACCTGGGCCGTACCGGGCAGGTTTACGCTGTAGCCGCGGCCGGGCTCCAGGGTGCTGCCCAGACTGGCCGGCGAAAGCCAGCCCTTGCTGAACGGGGCCAGCGCCGTAGCCGGGCTGCTGGCGAGGCGGCTTTCGTCGTAGGCAAACACCGTGGGGTAGGGCTGCACGCTGCCGGGCGTGAGCGAGGAATTGTAGCCGGGGTTTACCACGGGCACGAAACCACTGGTCGCCAGATCGGCCACCGTGGTGCCGGTTACCGGCGAGGCGTAGTGGCGGTAGCCCAGGCCGTTGTTGCTCGACGTGATAGTGCGCTGCACGGTGGCCGCGCCGCTCACCGCGCCGCCGCTGTTCACCACGTGGGCCGTGCCCGCGTCGTTGGAGAGCAGGGTGAGGTTGCCGTTGGAAGTCAGGTTGCCGTTGAGCTGCAGCACGCGCTGCACCTGCACCGGTCCGCCCGCCAGCACTCCGGCCGGCCCCGCCGTCAGGTTCTGGAACTTGGTGAGGGAGCCGCTGATGGTTTGGGCCGCGGCCCCGCTGAAGCGCACTTCGCCGGTGCCGGCCCCATCGGTGCTGCCGCCGTTGTTGGTGAAGGAGCCATTCACCGTCAGTACGCCGCCGTTGGCCGTGAAGAGGGAAGCCCCGCTGCCCAGGGTCACGTTAGCCGCCTGTTGGGCATTGCTTACTACGGGGTCATTCGCCACGTTGGGAATGACGACGTTGCTGGTGGCCGTGGGCACCTGCGCCGGGCTCCAGTTGCCGGCTACGCCCCAGTCAGAGCTGAGGGCCCCGGTCCAGGTCAGGTCGCCAGACAGCACCGGAGCCGCTTCCAGAAAGGCGGCCAGGCCCGTGAGGTTGGAGCCCGCCCCGATGCGGCCCACCAGAGAGGCGGCCCCGCTGGCCAGATTCACGGTGTACAGGTTGTCCGTTGTGGCGCTGGCGGGCGTGGCCACCAGGTAAGCCGTATTCACGGGCGTAGCCGGGGAGGTCAGATCCGCGAAAATGTCGAAGTCAACGCCCCCGCTCACCGTAATGCCGGATGCCCCCAGCACCGTATTAGTCCCATCGTTGGGAGAAGTAACGTCGATGAGCTGGTTGGTGCCGGGCTCGTAGGCGTAGAGCTTGGTGCCGGTAGCCGTGTTGTTGTCGTTGTTGGTGTAGGCGGCCGCGTTCAGGCTGCGGCCGGTGGTGCCATCCGTGGTCACGGCGTCGGTACCCAGGGCCGGGTTCAGGCGGAAGTTAGCGCCCCCGGCGCCGGTTACCCGAATCCGGTCCGGCACGGGGTTGAAGTCGAAGCCGATGCCGGCTCCGCTGCTGCCCAGGGCCAGGGCGTTTACGCCGCCCACGGCCGTGAGGGCGCCAGTGGTGGTGTTGAGGGTGTAGAGCTGGCCCTGCTGGGTGGTGGCATTATAGCCCAGGGCGTAGAGCACCCCGGTAGCGGGACGGAAATCCACCCCGGCCAGGGCCTGGCCGGCGCCCAGCCCCGTGATGTTCACGGCCGTGCGAATGACCCCGGGGTTGCCCGAGTCAAACGAGACAAGGTTGCCGCCGGCTACGCCGTAGAGCAGGCGGCCGGTGAGGGCCGCCGAGGCATCGGCCCCGTTCAGGAAGGCCGCTACGTCGCGCACGGCAATGCCCCCGCCAATCACGCCCAGGCTGCTGGTGGTAGCCCCCGGCAGGTTCACCGCGTACAGGGTGCTGAACGCAGCCGGGCTGCCGCTGCCTCCATCCGACACGGCATAGGCCCGGTTTACCTGGGCCGCCGCGTCGAAGTACACGTCCAGGTCGATGTTGGTGCTGCTAGCCCCGGCAAACAGCGCATTAGTATTCACGGCCGTTAGCGTGCCCGCGTTGGGGTTGCTTTGCAGGAAAAGCTGGTTGCGGACCCCGTCGATGTCGTAGAGCTCGGTGCTGGTGGAGCCGGGGTAGGAGTTGGTGTAGGCCACCGCGCCGATGGTGGGCGTCCCCGGGGTACCGTCTCCGAAGTTCAGGCTCCCGTCGGCAATGACCAGGGCGCCATTGTTGGGGTTCAGTCGGTAGTTGGTCGCGTTCAGGCCCGTCACCCGGATGCGGTCCACGGTGGGGTTGAAGTCAAACCCAATGCCGTTTACTTCGGCCGCCGAGCTGCCCAGCTCCAGCCGGATGGCGGTGCCCACCGCCGTAGCCACGCCCGTGGCGCGGTCGATGTTGTACACCTGGGCGTTGGGGCCCGCCGAAGCGGCGTCGTAGCCCAGTCCGAACAGCTGCCCGGTGTTGGGGCGGAAGTCAGTGCCTACCAGCGTCTGACCGGCTGCAATACCCGTGATGGGCGTGGCCGTGTTGATAAACTCCGGCGTACCGGAATAAAAGGACAGTAGGTTGTTGGTGGTGCTTACGGCGTACAGCAGCTGCCCGCTGGGGGCCGGCGTGGTGCGGTCAATCAGCACGGCAATGTCGGTGAGCTGGTCGCTGGCGCCGCCCACGAGGGCCGGAGCCGATACCGCGCCGTTGTCCAGGTTCAGCTGGTAGAGGGTAGAGCGGTCCGGACCGAGGCCGGGGTTGGCCGTGGCCAGCAGATACGCCACGTTGGTGCGGGTACCGTGGTCAAAGTACACGTCGGCATCCACCGCCGAGGCACTGGCGGGGGTGGGCAGGGTGCCCACCGTGTTGAGGATGCCGGCATTGGGCGGGCTTTGGATAAGCAGGCGGCCGGCCAGCTCGTCGAGCACATACAGGGTAGTAGCCGTGCTGCCGATAAAAGAGTTGGTGTAGGCCGCCGTGCCTACCCCGGGGTTCTGGCCCGCGTTGGCATCGGCGGGGGCATAGGCCAGGGTGCCATCGGGCTGCACGCCCGCCAGGGCGGCGTTGCCATCCACAATGGCGCCGGTGGTGGGGTGCAGGCGGTAGTTGGCGTCGTTGGTGCTCACTATCCGGATGCGGTCCACGGTGGGGTTGAAGTCGAAGCCGATGCGCTCGGTGCTGCCGCCCAGCTCCAGGCGGCTGGCGCTGCCCACGGCCGTAGCGGTTCCGGTGCTGCGGCTAAGCACGTAGAGCTGGGCGTTGAGGCCGGCCGTGGCCGCGTCGTAGCCCAGGGCGTACAGCTCCCCGGTGGCGGGCCGGAAGTCGAGGCCCACCAGCTGCTGGCCGCTGGCCACGCCCGCAATGGCCGTGGAGGTAAGCGAGGCGGGCGTGGCGGCCGCGAAGCTCACCAGGCGGGAGTTGTCGGGGCCGGCCAGGCCGTAGATGGTTTGGGCCGAGGCCACGCCGGCCGAAGCCAGCAGCAGCCCCGCGCCCAGCGCCAGGCGGCGGAAGGTGGGGGAGGTTCCCGGAAGGCGCAGCCGTGGCGGGAGTAGGGGTGTTGGCATACTCAACAACGATAAAAGGTGGAAACGACACGCCGCTGATGCCGCCATGCGTGGGTTGCAGTAGCCAACGCACGACGGCCTGAGCGTGAAAATTCCTACGCACCTGGTTGAGCTACCGGATTTCGGAGTTGGATTAAAATCGAGTTAAAAATAATTAATCCGGGGTGGCGGGGGCAGGAGGCTGCCGGAGGACCCGCCGTGGGTCTGGGTTGCTGGGCTTCCCTGCCCATCGTGTCCACCCGTCGTACCTGCCCGTCATGCAGAGCGCAGCGAAGCATCTCGCGCGCTTCGTTGAGGTTACTACCCTAGCGAGATGCTTCGCGGCGCTCGGCAGGACGTTCTTTTGGGTGGGACAAAAAAAGCCCCGCCCGGGGAGCCGGGAGGGGCCTGCAATAGGCGAATAGGGTAACCTAGAGTAGGGCCGGGGCTTAGAGGGCGGCTTTGCGGGTGGTGACTTCCGTGATGAATAGGTTAACCTCCGTTATCTGGGCTTGTACCTGCCGTAGGTCCAGGGCCCGGTTGAGGGCGGCTATGGCCCCGTACACTTGCTGGCCGGCCAGGAGGTTGTCGCGGCGCTGGGTGGCCCGGCGTAGGTTGGCTTCCGTACTCAGGCGGGTTCGGCTACCGGCCGGCAGCGTGTCGATGACGGGGGTCAGGGCGTCAATGATGGCCTTTTGCGCCGCCAAATCGGCGGTAGAGTTGGCCGCGCTTTCGCTGGTTCGGTCGCCTTGGGCAGTCAGCACGGTTTCGCGTACGCCCAAGTCGCGTAGCTCATTCTGAGCCGCGTCCAGTACGGCATCACATTCAGCCGCGGTAGTCAATAGCTCAATGGGGAAAGTAGGCATGGAAATAAGGTAAAAGGTGAAAATTAAATACTGCTGCCTAACGCCCTCGCGCTGCCCTATATTGTATAGCTATATATATTGATTAATGAATAATAATGTGTGGTTCGGTTCCTGGCTTACTGCCGCTTCCCGCGCCTGGATAACCCCGTAGAACGACGCGCATGCCCCGGCCCCTACGTGGCGGCGCGGGCCAGCAGATGGACCAGGGTGGCCGCTTCGGCTTCCAGGGCGGCCAAGCGCACCACCAGCAAAGCCAGCGCCGTATCGGCATCGGGGCGCAGGGCGGGCGCGGGCGGCAGCGTGGCGGCCAGCTCGTCCAGCCAGCGGCGCAAGTGGGCCTGCTCAGCGTGCTCAGCGGCGGCCGGGTCGGCGGGGTGGGGCGTCAGGGCGGTTTCCAGCACCGGCAGGGCCCAGCGCCGCCGCTCGTAGCCCGTGGTGCGGCTGGTTAGCACGTGCAGGTCGCGGCGCAGTAAGGCAAGGCGGCGGGCACACTGGCGCTGCCGCTGCCGGATGGGGCTGGCCGCCAGCCCGGCGGGCAGGGGCAGCTCCGCCCCGAACAAGGCGGCGGGCACGGGCGGGGGCGCGTAGGTTGACGTCGGGGCCGGCGGCCCAAAGCCTTCGGGGGGAGGCAATAGCCGACCCAGCCGCGTGAGGCGCAGCGCTGCCTTGGCCGAAGCCGGCCGCCGCCCGGTTTCCTGGTGACCCACCTGCCCCCGCGACACGCCCAGGTAGCGGGCCAGCTCCTCCTGGGTGAGGCCAAAATGCGCCCGGATGGCGGCTTCCGGAGAAAGCGAGGAAACGGGTTTAGGCATACGGGTTAGGGGGTGTAGCAAAGCCGCAAAAAAAACGCGCCGGTGCTACAACGTTGTAGCGGCTCAAAAATTTTTATTTCGGATTGCTACAGGATGGTAGCAAGGTGAGTTTTTTTTCGAACTAGTGCTACAAGCCAGCCGGTTGCACCTTGGGCCATGGTGCGGCGCGGCCCTCCCATTGCGTTGGTGCTACGCCCCTTAGGCTGCTACGACGCGGCTATTGGGGAGGTGGCAAGTACGTTGGGTGCTTCAACCAACGTGGTAGCCTGCCGCCCGGGCAGGTGGCAGCTTCACGCATAGAGGCGCGAGCTGCATAGCTCGCGCCTCCACAAGAATCTAGGGGTAGCCTGCATAGGCAGGCGTTTAGCTTTCCGCTTCCAGCTCCTCGGCAATGGAGCTAAACTGGGCCAGCGCTGCCTGCAGGTTCTCCAGTATTTCCTGGGCCAATACATCCGGCGCCGGCAGGGAGGCGCTGTCTTCCAGGGTTTCGTCCTTGAGCCAGAAGATGTCCAAGTTCACTTTGTCGCGGGCCAGGAGCTCGTCGTAGGGGAAGGCCTTGAACCGCTCGGTTTCTACCCGCTTATGGATTTCGCCGGGCTGGCCGTAGCACCGCACGAAGTCGTAGAGGTGGGCGCGGGTGAGCGGGTTGGTCTTGAGGGTGAAGTGCTGGTTGGTGCGCAGGTCGTACACCCAGAGCTTGCTGGTGCGGGCGGTTTCGCCCCCGGTCTTCTTGGTGAAGAACAGCACGTTGGCCTTCACGCCCTGGGCGTAGAAGATGCCGGTGGGCAGGCGCAGCAGGGTGTGCACGTCGCAGTCCTTGAGTAGCTTGCGGCGGATGGTTTCGCCGGCCCCGCCCTCGAAGAGCACATTGTCGGGCAGCACCACGGCGCCAGTGCCGTTCACCTTCAGAATGGTGTAGATGTGCTGGAGGAAGTTGAGCTGCTTGTTGCTGGTGGTAGCCACGAAGTCGGTGCGCTCGTAGCTGAGGGCGTCCTTGCTGGTCTGGCCTTCCTCGCTCATCACCGTAATGCTGCTCTTCTTGCCGAAGGGCGGGTTAGCCAGGATGATGTCGAACCGCTCGCCGGAGTCGGAGGCCAGGGAATCCTGGTTGCGGACGGGGCTTTCGAGGCCGCCCACGCCGTGCAGGTAGAGGTTCATGGCCGCCAGGCGCACCACCGAGTCCACGATGTCGAAGCCGTAGAAGGTGTCGTGGCGCAGGGCGCGCTTCTGGTCGCGGTCCATTTCGGCCTCGTAGTGGTGCACGAGGTAGTCGCGGGCCACGAGCAGGAAGCCAGCCGTGCCGCAAGCGGGGTCGCAGATGGTCTGGCCGGGGCGGGGCGCTACCACATCCACCATGGCCTGAATGAGGGGGCGGGGGGTGAAGTACTGACCCGCGCCACCTTTCACGTCTTCGGCATTTTTCTGGAGCAGGCCCTCGTAAATCTCGCCCTTCACGTCGAAGGACATGCCCGACCAGTTTTCCTTGTCGATGAGGGCAATGAGGTGACGCAGGCGGGCGGGGTTCTGAATCTTGTTCTGGGCCTTCTTGAAGATGACGCCCAGCATGCCGGGCTCCTTGCCCAGGTCGGTGAGTAGGTGGCGGTACTGTACCTCCAGCGCGTCGCCTTCGAGGTGGCGCAGGGAGGCCCAGTCCTTATCGGCGGGTACGGCGGGGGCGTTGGGGGAGCCGGCCTGCTCGTCGGCCATCTTGAGGAAGAGCAGGAAGGTGATTTGCTCGACGTAGTCGCCGTAGCCCACGCCGTCGTCGCGCAGCACGGTAGCGTAGTTCCAGACGCGCTGGACGAGTTGAGAAGCCTGGATGTTCATGAGAGAAGAGAAGTAGAGCATTGTTGCGCACTGTTGCGCATTTATCGGACTTTATTGCGCATTACTGCGCAGCAGAGAATAGCGTCTGAACGCTTGTCAGCAGGTTTGACAGTATTTACCGAACACTTACTGAACATTTACTGCACGTTTATTTTTTTTTAGCCAGTGAATAGCGCCGGTTCCGGTTTCCTCCTTCAGGGGTAAGCATACCTGACTGCACCATTTCGTATACCGCCCGCCGTACCGTCTGATAGGAAAGCTCCTCACCCAGGCGCTGATGAATTTCAGCGAGCGAACTACTGGGATACGCCCGCAGGTCTTCTTCCAGCAGCGCTCGGAGCCGGTGCGGCTCAATGGTTTTCAGGGTCGGTTTCACCTGGAGGTTGGCGGCGGCAAATACTTCCGGGTTAAGCACATAGTCGGTGCCCTTCTTCACGCCCTGCGTCTGCACAATTCCCCATTCCACCAACCGGCCTAACCACGTGCGGGTGCGCTCTTCCTGGCGCAGCTGCAGGGCCTGGGTTAGCTCTGTCGCGCTCAGGCGTCGGCGCTGGGCTATCAGGCCAAGCACAATGATTTCTTTCTGCTGGAATGCGTAGTGGCCGGCCAGATAGTCGAGCAGGCGCAGGGTGTCGGCGTCGGGTAGTTGTGATTTGACAGTAACGCGCAGCGAGGTGCCACTGTCATCAAGAACAGGAAGGGGCTTGGCTTCGCGGCTGAGCTGCTCGTAAATCAGGTCATAGCCGGAGCCCTCTCCTTCCATTAGGCCCGTGGCCTGGAACGTGGCCGTGAGGTGCGGATTGCGCCGCATCCGCTCGTGCAGAATGGTAGTGGGCGTCACCCCCAGCGGTAGCCCACCCGGGCTGGTAATTTCCAGCCGGTTGGGGTACACGCCCACAAATACATCAGTGGCGGTGGTGTAGAGGCGGTGGGCAAAGGCGTTGGCCAGCAGCTCGCGCAATACCGCCTCGGGGTAGTGGCGCACCAGCCGGCGTGTGGCCCCGACGGGTATTTCGTGGTAATAGCGTAGCTCCACGGCCTGGGCCAGCAGCTCATCGAGGAGCTGGGCGGGGTTGAGGCGGTGGTCGAGCCAGGTTTCCTTGCGCACCTTCTGCTCCTGCTCGTCATACACCACGTACTGCACCATAAGGCCGTAGCTGAGGCGGGCGCGCTGCGCAGGGGTGCCCAGCCACAGCACCCCCAGGTGTGTGACTTGACCGGCGGGCGTTACCAGGTGGTAGTACTCCAGCAGCTCGGCGTCGGATTTGGTCAGCACAAACGGGCTGGCTTTGGCCGCTGTGCGCACCCGCTCCACGAAGAACCGCGTTTCCCGCGCCGATAAATCAGCCAGCTGTACGTCGGGAATCACTCGGATTTCCCATTGTAGCCCCGTTTTTTCGTACACGAGCCGGTGTAGGTCTTCGCCGGTTACGGGCTGGCATTGGTCGCTGAGGCGGGCGTAGGTGCGGCCATCGGAGGTGGTAGCTACCACGTGCAAGGAGGGCTGCACCGGCAGGCGCAGGTACTGCCCACCGTTCGGTGCGGTCAGCAGCTCCGGGGCGCCGAGGCTGACGTTTACGGCCCGGCTACTGAGCTTTTTCACCAGCTCATTTACCTCGCGCTGGCTTAGCTGCTGCCCGACGGGCGGTTCTTCTTCTTTGTCTTCGATGCCTAGCAGCAGGCTCCCGCCCTGGGCGTTGGCTAGGCACACGCAGGTTTTGGCGAGGTCGTTCAAATCGGGACTGGCCCCAAATGCCTTGCGGTAGCTTTTCTTCTCGTACACATGCGTCTCGTCCATGGTAGCGGCCCGTTTACAGGTTCAAAGCAGTTTGGCCGGACTCCCTGGCCTTGCGCCCGCGCTTGCCCTTGGCGGCGGGCTGGGTGGCTGGCGCATCTTGCAGCCGTTCCAGCAACGCTGCGGCGGGCTCATCGGCAGCATCCTGGGGCACGAGCCGGCCAGTAAAGGCGCGGTGTAGGATGCTCTGGCGCAGCCGCTCGGCGCGGGTCAATTCGGCTGTAATGTTCTTTTCGAGATAATCAATAACGGAGAGGCGACGCTCTACTTCTCTTACGATTTCTGTTTGCTCCTCCAATGATGGTACAGGAACGGCTACTGTTTTAAATCGTCCTAAGCTTACTTTTTGTTGGGCAACACCTTGAGTGATGAATGCTATTTGTACACGCACCAGATGTGCATTAATAGCATAGACATAAAACTCTTTGTTTTCAAGATTAGAATCCAAAGTCCATTTAATGCAATCAGCTGTAATGACGGCATCCGGGCGACCTTCAGGGTATAAACAGGCGTCACCTGGGGGCTCACCCATTTTAGTAATTAGGATATCACCACTCGCTACTTGGTGCGCACGCAACTCTTCTGCTTTAGCAGGAGTGACATATTTCGTTTTAGGGCCACCAAATTTGCCAGACTTAATTTCTCGGACAAATACAAGTGGCACACCTTCTTCTCTATAGTCCGGCACTTTTAAGTTGCTACCAAATGGACCTATTGCCATTGAGTACTTATCTGATGATGCAATTTGCTCAGGACTAGCCCACACCCACCCCTGCGGCAACTCCGGCAGCTCCGACGTATCAGGAGCGGCGGGCTCCTCGTATTTCTTTTTCCAGGCGTCGCCGAGCGGGAGCTGACCGCCGCGCTTGGCGAGCTGGGCGGCTTCCCACTGGGCCCGGCGCTCCGCGCGGATGCGCTGCAACAGGGCCGCGCCCGATTCAGTGGGCTCGGGGTGGGCGGCGCGCCAGGCGCGGGTCAGCTCGCCCGTCACGGCCGCGTGCAGCACCGATTGGCGGTAGCGTTTCAGCTGGGCCTGGGTCTGGCGCAGGGTAGCCACGCCCGCATCCAGGCGGCTGAACAGCTCCTCCAGCTTCGCCACGATGCGGCGCTGCTCGGGGAGGGGAGCTAAGGGGAAAGGTGTGTTCCGAACAATGTCTTGGCTGATGTTTGGCTGAGCACCACCTTTACCTTGTTCAATAAATTCACGTCGAAGCGACAATAAATAGTTAAACGCAAATTTGAGTTCAACCCAAGGTGGCAGGAATATGCCGCAAACAGCTTGATTAGTGGCAGCATCCATTGTCAAAACGCCTACTTTACCAACTGTAGCCCCGTAAAGCGCAATCAATAAAGTGCCTTTTGGAAACAGCTTAGCACTTGAATTTGCTAATGCTTCTTCGCTAATAAACTCGGTGTGTTCTGATACTTCCCCGTCGCCTAATTCGCCAGATTTAATCCAAGGAATGGTTCCAGTGAAGTATGATGGATTACTGCGGCTCGGTGTTCCTCCGCTGCTTGTAGAAGCTATTTGCCCAATCTTAGTCCACACCCAGCCTTTCGGCAATTCCTGATTTTC
The DNA here is from genome assembly GCF_008271285.1 of Hymenobacter lutimineralis. Classification (NCBI taxonomy): domain Bacteria; kingdom Pseudomonadati; phylum Bacteroidota; class Cytophagia; order Cytophagales; family Hymenobacteraceae; genus Hymenobacter; species Hymenobacter lutimineralis. The sequence continues at coordinate 343,220 of NZ_VTHL01000001.1, forward strand.
CTGCATCCTATTGATTCAGCCGATTACGCGGCGAGTACTTCGTTTAATTCTTTCACTACCGGGAGCAGCTCGTCGCCGAACAGGGCGCGGGCGCGGCCGAAGCCGCCGTGGTCCTCGAAGGGGGTGTAGCCGAAATCCTCGGTTTCCACGGTGAGGGAGGTGGTAATGTGGTCCTTCATCATATCGAGCCACTGGCGCTGGGGCTCCGTGAACAGGCGGCCCGCCAGCTGCTGCTGGTGCAGCCACTGCTGGTAGCGCTGCTCCACGGTCAGGGCAAAGGGCTCCAGCACGTCGGTGCGCTCCAGGGCAAACTGCACCAGGTTGATGAGGTTGGTGAGCAGGTTTTTGCTGCCGGTGCTGCTGACGCTGCTGCGCACCCGGGCCTTGTCGAGCCGCTCGTAGGCGTCCCAGAGGTGGGCGGGCGTCAGGTCGGGGCTTTCCAGCTTCAGGGCCTCGGCCAGGTCGCGGAGCTGGCGGTGGGTCAGCTCGCGGCGGCGCCAGGGCTGGTTGTGCAGCACCTGCAAGGCCAGGATTTCGGCGTTGTGCTCTTCGATAAAGGCGCGGAACTTGTCGACCTGCTGCCGGGCCAGCTTCGCGGCGGCCTGCTCGGGCGAAAACCGCTCCCCAAACTCCGACACCAGCACCTCGTCGGGGCTGAGGTGGTCGATGACGAGGTCTTTCTGGGCGTGGAGCTTTTCCAAGATGCTGCGCAGCTCGGGGTTGTCGAAGGGCGCTACGGCGGCCGTGGTCAGCTGCTCTTCGGCTTGGCGGAAGTACTCGGGGGCAGGCTCCACGGGTATTTCCTCGTCCTCGGGCCCCTGGGTAAAGGTGGGCTCCCCGGCCGCAGCGGCCAGCTGGGTGGCTACGTCCTCCACCTTCACCGGGTCCACGGCGTCGTAGAGGCGGCCGGCCAGCTCTTGCACGGTGGCGCCGTGGGCCTGCTGGCTTACCAGGGCCTGTTCGGCGGGCTTGAGCTGCTGGTGCAGGCGGGCCAGGCGCTTGGCCAGGCTTTCCAGGTGCTCGGGCTCGGTGTTGCCGTAGGATACGGCCTTGAGCAGGTCCTTAAAGCTGAGGCCCTTGATCCGCTCGGTGGTGGCGGCGTCCTTTTTCTCGGAGTGCGTCACGCCCACGGCATCTACCAGCACGAAGTGGGTTTTGGCCGTGGCGTCCTCCGTCACGTTTTGCAGGTCGCTGGTGCTGATGATGCGGGTGCCGCGGCCCTTCATCTGGTCGAAGTACACGCGGCTGCGTACGTCGCGCATAAACAGCAGGCACTCCAGCGGGCGGATGTCGGTGCCGGTCGAAATCATGTCGACCGTGACGGCCACGCGGGGCTCAAAGGAGTTGCGGAAGCGCTTGATCAGGTCGTCGGCTTTCTCGCCGGTGGTGCCGTAGGTTATCTTCTTGCAGAAGTCGTTGCCCTTGCCGAATTCCTCGCGCACGATGTCCACGATACGGTCGGCGTGGTCGTCGCTCTTGGCGAAAATCAAGGTTTTGGGCACGATGCTCCGGCCGGGGAAGAGGCGGGTAAACAGCACGTCGCGAAACTCCCGAATGACGGTCCGGATCTGGTTCGGGTTCGTCACCGAGCGGTCGAGCTGGGTGGCGGCGTAGGGCAGGTCGTCGTCGAGGGCTTCCCAGCGCTTCTTGCGGGTGAGGCGCTCCACGTGCTGTACCGGCAGGCCCTTTTCCACCGTGGCCCCCTGCTGCGACACGACGGTGCTGAGCAAGTAAATGTCAGAGCCCACGTTGACGCCGTCCACCACGGCGCGCTCGTGGCTGTACTCCATCACCAGGTTGCGGTTGAAGAAGCCGAAGGTCTGCTTGGCGGGCGTGGCCGTGAGGCCGATGAGGTGGGCGTCGAAGTACTCCAGCACCTGCTGCCACACGTTGTAGATGGAGCGGTGGCACTCGTCAATCACCACAAAGTCGTAGGTCTCGGGCGGAATGGCCGGGTTGTAGGCCACTTCCTTGGGCCGCACCGTGGCCATAGCCGCGGCTGACTCGAAACTCGACTCTTCCTCGTTGCCGGCTTCAAACTCGGCCTCGCCCCGCAGCATGGAGTACAGGCGCTGAATGGTGGTAATGGTGACCTTGCTGACCGAGTCGAGGCGGTTGGAGGTCAGGTTCTGGACGTTGTAGAGGTCGGTGAACTTGCGGCCGTCGTCGGGCGTCACGTACTGCTGAAACTCGGTCAGCGTCTGACGGCCCAGGTTGCCGCGGTCCACCAGAAACAGGATGCGCTTGGCCCCGGCAAACTTGATGAGGCGGTAGATGAGTGATACGGCCGTGAAGGTCTTGCCCGAGCCGGTGGCCATCTGAATCAGGGCCCGGGGCCGGTCGTGCTTAAACGACTCTTCCAGGTTGCGGATGGCTTCTACCTGGCAGTCGCGCAGGCCGGTAGTAGTCAGTGCGGGCAGGCTCTGCAGGCGGCGGCGCAGGGTCGTGTCGCCGTCGGCCAGCCAGGCGCGCAGGGTTTCGGGCCGGTGGAAGCTGAACACGTTGCGGGAACGGGGCTGAGGGTCGCGCCAGTCGCAGAAGCGCACCTCGTCGCCGTTGGCCTCGTAGCCGAAGGGCAGCTGGTCGGCAGCCCGCTGCACAAACTTAGTGGTGCTGGTTAGGTAGCGCACCGTTTGCTCGGCTACGGCCGTGAGGGAGGTGCCCTCGGGCTTGGCCTCGATAATGCCCACCAGCTTGCGGTCTACGAACAGGGCGTAGTCGGCTGGGCCGGTACTGGTCTGGAACTCCCGAATGGCTATGCCCGCACCCGCGCTGAAGTTCTGCTTACCGCTGTCGAAGATGTGCCAGCCCGCAGCCTGGAGCTGCTCATCAATAATCTGGCGGGCGCGTTGCTCGGGGGTAAGCATAGAAAGTAAGATAGGGTAGTCAGGATCCGCTTGGGGCAAGGAAACAAACTTACCGAACGGAAGCCGTAGTACCCACTTTTATTCCGCGGCTTTGTCGCCTGCCCCCACTACCCGCACCGCGTCGCCCACGCGCAGGGTGCCGCCTTGCACGATGCGGGCGGTGAGGCCCCCGTGCCCGCGCATAGCGTTGTAGCCCCCGGGGCCCAGCTCTTCTTCCATGCGGGAGCAGGGGTGGCACTCGCCGGTAATTTCGAGCACCACTTCCTCCCCCAACTGAATGCGGCGGTTTTTCAGGGCCAGCAAATTCAGCCCGCTCACCACCAGGTTGCGGCGCAGGCGGCCGGGGTCCACGGCCTGGGGCAGGCCCAGGTAGCCCGCCACGGCCGCCAGGTGCTCGTACTGGATGAGCGTAATCTGCCGCTTGCCGCCCGGCTTGGGCCGGGCGTGGTCGCCCACGAGGGAGCGGTCGGTTTCCACCATAGCTTCGGTTACGCTGAGCAGGGGCTCCCGCCGGGCCGGGCGCAGGCCAATCCACTCCACGCGGCCGGTTTGGGGCAGGGTCGCCAGCAGCTGGGCAATTTTCGATTTATCGTCGCCGAAGAAAGGGAAAGCCATGTGGTTAATGTGCTAATGTGATTTGAATGTGCTGATGTAGGTTGAATGTGGAAAATGTGGGTCGCTTCGCTAATGTGCTAATGTGATAAATGTGAGGCGCTAATGGGTTAGAAGCTAGAAAACTCCCCTCCTTTTGGAAGGAGGGGTGGCCGGAGGCCGGGGTGGTTGAGCTAGAATTAGAAAGCCAGCGTTAGTTGGTCGTCTATACAGGTTCTTAGCGCGGGCTGTTTAGTAGCTCCAGCTGTCGTTCTGAGGGCGGAACCACCCCGGCCTGCGGCCACCCCTCCTTCAAAAAGGAGGGGTGCTAACTTTTTAGCTTCTAGCCTTAGCCGTTCCCCACATCGATGCATCAGCACCTTAGCACATTTCTTACATTCTCCACCTTAGCCCATTAATCACATTAGCGAAGCGCCCCCACATTAGCACATCAGCCCATTAGCGAAGCGACCCCACATTAGCGAAGCCCATCACCCCCCAATCCAGCGGGCGACGAGGAAGGCGGCGCCGGCGGCCAGGGCCCCGATGCCGGCCATGCGCAGGGCCCCTAGTACGGGCGGCTGGCCGGTGAGGCGGCTTTTCAGGTAGCCAAATACCAGCAGGCAGAGCAGCGTAATCACCGCCGACCAGAGCAGCCCTTCCCGGGGCGTGGCCGTGAAAAAATAGGCCGTGAGGGGCACCAGTCCGCCCAGGGCGTAGGCCAGCCCAATGGTGAGGGCACTTTTGCGGGCCTGCTGGGGGTCGGGCTTTTCCAGGCCCAGCTCATACTTCATCATAAAGCGCACCCACTGGTCGGGGTCGGCGGTGAGTTCTGCTACGGCCTGGGCGCGGGTGGCGGGGGAGAGGCCCATTTCGGCCAGCAGTTCGTCTACCTCGGCGCGCTCCACGTGGGGCACTTCGGCTACTTCGCGGTACTCGCGGGCTAGCTCGGCCTGGTAGTGCTCTACCTCGGTGCGCCCGGCCAGGTAGCCGCCCAGACCCATGGCGATGGAGCCCGCCACAATTTCGGCCAGCCCCGCCGTAATGACCAAGCCCGACGAATCCACCGCTCCGCTCAGGCCCGCGGCCAGGGCAAAGGGCACCGTGAGCCCGTCGGAGAGGCCAATGACGATATCCTGGAGCATGGCCGAGCTGGTGAGGTGCTCCTCGGGGTGCGGGTGCTGGTGCTTCATGGCCGGAAAGTAAGCAGATTCGCTCAACCTCCCCGGAAAGCTTGCGTAAGAAAAGCTCGGCCGCCGCGTATCGTACCCGGCGCCTCTCATTCCCCGAACCCCATCATGGCAACCAAAACCACTGCTCCCAAAAAGCCCGCCGCCCAACAGAAAGCAGCTGCGGCTTCCTCGTCCGCCAATGGCCAGGCCGCTGCCCCCAGCGTGCAGCCCATCCTCAACCAGCAGTTCAACGCTCCCGCGCCCCTGCAGAAGTACGGCACCGTGTCGCAGCGCCTGCCCATCGGCCTCGACGCCAAAACCCGCCAGGAAAGCGTAGATATGCTCAACCAGCTGCTGGCCGATACGTGCTCCATCCGCGACATGTACAAAAAGCACCACTGGCAGGTAGTGGGCCCCACCTTCTACCAGCTGCACCTGCTCTACGATAAGCACTACGAGGAGCAGGATGCCCTGATTGACATGATTGCCGAGCGGATTCAGATCCTGGGCGGCGTGGCCGTAGCCATGGCTGCCGACGTAGCCGAGCTGACTACCATTCCGCGCCCCCCCAAAGACCGCGAAGAAGCTCCCGTGCAGGTGTCGCGCCTGTTGGAGGCCCACCAGATCATCCTCAAGAACTGCCACGACTACGCCAAAAAAGCCGACGACGCCGGCGACGACGGCACCAACGACCTGGTGGTAAGCAATGTGCTGCGCACCAACGAGCTGCAGGTGTGGTTCGTGTCGGAGCACGTGGTGGATACCCCGCTGGCCCGCTCGTAAGGGCGGTTCGCTTACGGCATAGCAAAAAGCCCGGCCATTGAGGTCGGGCTTTCTGCTTTTTTGGGGGCTGCTCAGGCCCGGTGGGCGGCGCGCTTTTCGGCGTGGTTTTCCTCGGCTTCCTCCACCGAGTGCGTTTTGCCTAGGTCGCGGTCGGCCTTGGCTTTTTCGGCCAGCAGGCAGAAGTACTGGTGCAGGAGCTGGATTTCGTGTTCCGTGAAGTCCTGGGCGTTGATGAGGCGGTTGCTGGCGCCCTTGGTGGCCGCCAGCAGCTCGTTCAGCTTCAGGTGCATGACCAGGGAATCCTTGTTTTGGGCGCGCTGGATGAGAAACACCATCAGAAAGGTGATGATGGTGGTGCCGGTATTGATGACGAGCTGCCAGGTTTCGGAGTAGTGAAACAAGGGCCCCGTGACGGCCCACACCAGCACCGTGCCCACGGCCAGGCAGAAAGCCAGGGTAGAGCCAACGAACTGGGTAATGTGTTCGGCCAGGCGGGCAAAAACGGACTTTGGCGCGGGAGTCTGGGGCGTAGGCATACAGCAGAAATAAAGGAAAAAGACAGAGCGAACTGCGGCGGGTAATAACGTGTCGCCGCTCAAAATGCCGAGTTAGCACGCGGGCATGAAAGAAAAATGAATAAAGGGATAGTCAGGGCTTGTGGCTGAGTATGAGCCGCAAGAGTCGGAAAAAGATAGGGTAGTGGCCCCTTTTCCCCAAAAAAAAGCAAGCCAGGCTTGCACTGGTATACCGCAGTGCCTACTTTTGCCCTCGCTTCGCCGCCTCACCGAAGCCGAAAACAACGGTTTTCGCCCTGCTTACCGACTTCGCCTATTCCTTTGCGCACGTGGTGAAACTGGTAGACACGCCATCTTGAGGGGGTGGTGCCTTCGGGTGTGGGAGTTCGAATCTCCCCGCGCGCACGCAAATAGTTACACGTCCCGCTTTGGCCCTGCCGAAGCGGGACGTGTTGTTTTACGTCAGTTCACCCCCGGCAGCTACTCCCGCTCAAAGGGGTTGGCGGGCACTACCAGCAGTACTTTTTCCCGCTCCACGGCCACCGAGCCTGCCACCGCACCTTTGGGCTTGCGCACAAACTTCTTGGGCGTGATGGTAACCGGGCAGAGCGAATCGTTCTTGCGGCGGGAGTACCAGGCGGCCAGCTGCGCGGCGCGCTCCTGCACGGGTTCCGGCACGGGGTGGCCCGGCCGCTGCCGAATCACGACGTGGGAGCCGGTTACGTCTTTGGCGTGCAGCCAGAGGTCGTCCTTGTGGGCGTAGCGCTGGGTGAGCAGGTCGTTATTCTGGGCATTGCGTCCCACCAAGATGGTAAAGCCGCTGTCTTCAAATACTTTGAACGGCAATTCCTGGGTGGGCTTGGCCACGGTGGCGGCATCTAGGCCGTGCTGCTTGCGCCAGGTGCGCAGAGTGCGCAGTTCATCGGCAGGTAAGGCGGCCAATTCCTCCAGGCGCTCCAAGGCCTCCAGCGCTTCGGTCTCGCGACGGTCGGCGCGCTCCTGTAGCTGGCGGGTTTCGAGCTGCTGGTTTTTGGCCTTGCGGTAGAGGTTCTGGGCGGTGCGCTGGGGTGTTTCGGTGGTTTTGAGCTTGATCGTGCGCGTCTCGCCGGTCAAGTAATCTTCGACCTCCACCTGAGCGGCCCCGGGCTGAATGTGGTGCAGGTGGGCCATAATCAGGTCGGCGGTGTGGCGGTAACCGGCCTCGTGCTCCAGGGCATGCAGGCGGCGGCGGGCATGGGCGGCGCTGGTGCTGGCCTCGTCGGCGCGCTTTTCGAGCAGCTGGCGCACCTGGCGCAGCTCCGTCTCGTAGGCCCGGCGGCCCTGCAGCAAGGGCACAAAGCGGCGCAGCGCTGCTATGGGGTTATCAGCCGGCAGCGTGGCTTCTACTTCGCCTACGGGCAGCAAGCTCAGGCGGGTGCGCCCGGCCAGCCGAATCAGGTAGAAAGCGGCGGGCTGCTCCAGCTCCGGTACCACCCGCTGCACCATGGCCCATTTTTCAGCTAAAGGTGCTTCGTTGTAGCCCTGGGCGCGCAGGTACACGGGCGGCAGGTCGCCGAGGCTGGGGTAGGCCTTCAGCGGGTTTGCCTCTGGGCCTTGGCTGGGCACTGTCACCGGGGTTTCTGCCGGAGTTGCAGCCAAGGGGTGCAGCTCCGCATCGGGGCTGTAGCGCTGATGAAACAGCTCGGCCGGGGCATCGGGCGCGGGGCGAAATACGGCGTTGGGACGGGTACTATACAGCTTGAAGAGGAGGGTGGCTCCGCCCCGGAAGTTGAACTGCAGCACGCGGTCCTGGGGCCAGGTCTGCACGGACTCCACGGCCAACCCCAGCAGGCCGGGCAGCAGATCTACCGAGTTCTGACGGGCGCGGTGAAAGGTTTCGGGCAAGGCCAGCAGGGGCCCGGCCGCCGCTAAGTGGGCTTTCAGCCAGAACTCCTGCGTGCCATTGGTCAGACCAATCACCAACTCATCCTTTTCCTGCGAAAAGCACGTGGCTACGGTATAGCCCGCTAGTTGCCGGGTAAGCGCCGGGGCCAATTGCCGCAGAAAGTAATAGTTAATGTGCATAAGTAGAGAAGAGCGGATCAGGCAGCCCGGCTGTTTTTAGCGGGGTAAGCCAAAATTTACGGGAAGAAATAAGGTGTCCTGGGTGGCGGCTGCGGCGAAACGTAACGTGCCGAGCGTACGGATAGTTGACTGCTCTAGTAAGCGGACAGATTCAGCTGAGTACTCGCTACCGTCCTTACTGAACTCTTTGCTAACCAGCGTAGCAGCTAAGGTGCCATCTGGTTTGATAATGAGCTGAAAAACGAACCGTGCGTAAGAGGCGAGGGATTCATACGTTTTAATATTCTGATACACGAAAGCATCCGGCAACCGTATTCGCCCGGATACCGAGTGCAGAAACGCTCGGTACTCCGCCAGCTGCTTGGCCGAATCGGCGGTTTGCCAGTAGCGGGGGAATAGCGCCAGCGCGCGGTAGGTATTAGAGTTGTACGGCGTAACGGGTTTGTGTACAATCAGCGGGGTGCCCGGGCTGGTATACATGCTTTCAGTAGGGCGTTGCGCCCAGCCGGAAAAAGTACAGCCAAGCAGGCTAATTACGAGGTATGCTGGTTTACCAAGCATGACTTTACTTGCCTAACGGTTGGCCGGGCAGAATCTTGCAGGAATTTACACTCGGCCCCACTGCTCTGGGCCCCAGCACTGATATTGCAGGGTTATAGGGCCAACCGCAGCCCGTCGTACGCCAGCCGGATAAACGAAGGCAACGTGGCTTCTACCTCGCGGTGGCGGCCCAGCTGGTGGCTGATGTGGGTGAGGTAAGCCCGCTTGGGCGCCAGGTCCGTGAGGATATCCACGGCTTCCTGCAGGGTGAAGTGCGAAATATGCTTTTCGTGGCGCAGGGCGTTGAGCACAATCACCTCCGAGCCGCGCATCTGCTCCAAAGCCTCGGGCGAGAGGTAGTTGGCGTCCGTCACGTACGTAAAGTTACCGACGCGAAACCCCAGCACCGGCAGCTTGTAGTGGAGGGCACGAATGGGCTCAAACGGCACGCCTTCTACCAGGAAAGTTTCCGTGTCGCTCAGAATGGGCTGCAGCTGCACCTGCGGGATACCCGGGTAGCGGTGCTCGGCGAAGATGTAGGCGTACTCCTGCTTGAGCTGCTCCAGCACCCGGGGCTCGGCGTACACGGGCATGTCCTGCTGCTGGCGGAAGTTGTAGGCCCGAATGTCGTCGAGGCCGGCGGTGTGGTCTTTGTGCTCGTGGGTGAATACCAGCGCATCGAGGTGCTGGATGTACTCGCGCAGAGCCTGCTGGCGGAAGTCGGGGCCCGAGTCGATGATGATGCTTTTGCCCTGTACCTGCAGATGCACCGACACCCGCAGCCGCTTGTCGCGGTAGTCGAGGGAGCGGCACACGGCGCACGGGCACCCAATCACGGGCACCCCCTGCGAGGTGCCGGTTCCGAGGAAGGTAATCTGCATACTGGAAAAATGGGGACTTGGGGTCTTGGGGACTTAGGGTCTTGGTTGACGTTCTGAAAAACAATGTTTCGTTGAACAGATACCAAGACCCCAAGTCCCCAAGACCCCAAGTCCCCGAAAACTAACCTACATACTGCTTCACCACGCGCACCAGGGCGTCGAAATCGAGGGGCTTGGGCAGGTAGTCCGTCACGCCGGCCTCGCGGAACTGCTCCATGGAGTAGTTGTTGGCGTTGCCGGTAATGGCAATAACGGGAATAGCGGCAATGCGCGGGTCAGTGTGCCGACGGATTTCGCGGGTGCACTCCATGCCGTCTTTCACCGGAATGTTGATATCCATCAGTACGCAGTCAATGTCCTGGGACTCGACCTGCTTCATTACTTCGCCGCCGTTCTTGGCGGATACAATTTTATATTTCTGTAATTCCAGAATTTTCTTGGTCAGATTCAGAATTACGGAGCTGTCTTCGGCAATCAGAATCGTCTTATAGTCGGCCATGAGAAAGAAAGAAGTAGGGGATGGGGAGAGGTGAGTGAGCGGGTCTTAGGTAACGGTATTGGCTACGCTACGCCGGTCAGGGTAACGTAGGTTTCTGCAAAATGGCGGAAAAATTCTTGAAGTAGTACAAAGTCCGATTTTACTTGGGATAAATGGCCCTGGCGGATGTCGTGCTCCAGCTTTTTGGCCATTTCCCCTAACTGATTCAGGCCAAGCGTGAAGCCCGTGCCTTTGAGCTGGTGTACGTGGGGTAAAATCTTGGAAAACTGGTCTTCCTGCAGCAGGGCTGCCGATTCTTCCAGCAGCTGACCGGCTTCCTGCTCGAAGTCGGCGTAGAGCTGGGCGGCAAACTCGGCGCCGCCCAGTTCCTGCAACTGCTGCAGGACTTCCACGTCCAGGGCCGCGGCCGCGGCTACTGCGCCCGTAGGCTCGGGCCCGGCTACGGCTACCGGTACGGGGGGCTTTTCGCCCGGGGCGCGCCAGCGGACCAGCACGCTGTACAAGTCCTGCGTTTTCACCGGCTTCGATACGTAGTCGTCCATGCCTTCCTGCACGAAGCGTTCGGCATCTTCCTTCATGGAATAAGCCGTCATGGCCACCACGGGCGGGCACTGGTCGCCCAGCTGCCGCCGAATTTCGCGCATGGCCGTTACCCCGTCCATTTCCGGCATCTGGATGTCCATGAAAATGAGGTCGTAGCGGGTGCCGCCGGTGGCGCGGGCAATGGCCTCGAACCCGTCGCCGGCCACATCAATGCGGCAGCCCAGTTTTTCGAGCAGGCGCTCGGCCACTTTCTGGTTGATGGGGTTGTCGTCGACGAGCAGGACCTGCGGGGCCGTGGCAAACCGCTCAATTTCCAGCTGGCTCCGGTCGCGGGAAGACAGGCGCTGCTGCACAATTTCTTCCTCGTTGAGGGCCACCTGGCAGCTGATCTCAAACCAGAAGGTGCTGCCCTTGCCCAGGCGCGACTCCACCCCAATCTGCCCGCCCAGCATCTCGGCCAGCTGCTTGCTGATGGCCAGGCCCAGGCCCGTGCCGCCAAAGGCTTTGGTGGCGCCGTTGTCGAGCTGGGTGAAGTTGGTGAACAGCAGCTTGGCATTTTCCTCCGTGATGCCGATGCCGGAGTCCTGCACCTCAAACCGCAGCGTGTAGTCGTCCCCGGTTTGGGCGCGGGTGGTCACGGCAATGTGCACCCCGCCCTCGGGCGTGAACTTGATGGCGTTGGAGGTCAGGTTGCTCAGCATCTGCAGCAGGCGCGTTTCATCCGTCCGGATAAAGCGGGGCGTATCCTCGCTCACGTGGTAGGTGAAGAGCAGGTCCTTCTGCTGGGCGCGGTTCGCAAACAGAGAGTGAATCTTGTCGAGCGTGTAATACAGGTCGATGCCAGTGAGGTGAAGCACCAGCTTACCCGCCTGGATTTTCGACAGGTCCAGAATGTCGTTCAGGATGGCCAGCAGCGCGTCCGAGGATTTGCGCAACGTATCCACGTAGTCTTCCTGCTCGGGCGAGGACACCGTCTGATGGAGCAGGTCAATCATGCCAATGATACCGTTCATGGGCGTGCGCAGCTCGTGGCTCATGTTGGCCAGAAACTGCGTTTTGGCGTGCAGAGACGTTTCGGCCTCGTCCTTGGCGCGGCGCAGGTCGTCCTGCATCTGCTTGAGCTCGGAGATGTCGCGCCCAATGCCCTCAGTGCCCGCCACGCCATCCTTCACCCGCCGGGCATTGATGAGCACACTGACCGGGTAGCCGGTTTTGTGGCGCATATCGATTTCGTAGTTGCGCACTTCGTTGAGCTCGGCAATGGCCTTGAGCAGGGCCGCCCGGTCGTTGGCATCCATGTAATAGTCCATGATGGGCGTGCCAATCACCTCCTCCGGGGTGTAGCCCAGCATGTCGTACACCGAGGGGCTGACCAAGGTGAGAATACCCTGTCCGTCGGTGCGGTAGTACACATCCTGGAACGACTCGAAGATGGCGCGGAACTTCTCTTCCTGGGCCACCAGCTCCAGCTGGGAGTTTTTCTTGTCGGTGATGTCGTGGGCAATGCCCGAAATTTCCTCGAACGTGCCATCGTCGAGGTAGATGGGGTTGAGGTAAATCTCGCGCCAGGATTCCTGCCCCCGGGCGTCGCGCAGCTGCACCTCAAAGCGGCGCGGCTGCCCCTGAAAGGCCTTGCGGTAGTTTTCCACGAACGCCGAACGGGGTGCCGAGTCCATCATCGTCACGTCGGCCTGCATCAGGTTCACGTTCAGGGTGGGGTATACGCCGTTGCGCCGCAGGAAATACGCAGCGTAGTTGCGGTTGAAGGAGGTAAGGCGGGCCTGCATATCCACCGACCACATCAAGTGGTTGCCGCTCTCGAAGATGGCGTTCAGGCGGGCGTTCTGCTTGTTGATCTGCACCTCATTGCGCTTGCGCTCAATGGCCAGGGCCACCTGGTTGGAGATAAAGTGCAGAATCTCGATGTCCGAGGAAGCATACGCGTCGGCTTTCTGGTAGTCCTGCACGGCAATGATGCCGATGATCCGCTCGCCCACGCTCAGCGGGGAGCAGAGCATTACCTCGGGCATGGAGCCAAAGGCCGTGATGGTGCCGTTGCTGATCAGGTTCTGCAGATCCTCGCGCAGCAGGTACTGGGGCCGGCCCGTGCGGATGATGTACTCGGAAATACCCGAGGAAAACGGCCGCGACATCAACGCCTTTTCGCCCTGGGTAAACTGGTCGACGAAGTAGGCAAACTGCAGCTGCGTGCGGTCGTCGTCGCAGAGGGCAATGTAGAAGTTGTTGGTTTCAATGATTTTGCTCAGCTCCCGGTGGATGGCCCCGTACAGGGAGTGCAAGTCCTTGGCGCTGATGGCTAGGTTGGCAATGCTGTAGTACACTTTCTGGAGCCGCTCAGCCTTGATGCGCTCCGTGATATCGTGCAGGATGGCGCGGGTAGCCACGGGCTCATCGTCCTGCCAGGAGCAGGAAATGGAGCCGATGAGGTGCACGGGCTTGCCGGTTTTGGTCAGAAACACGGTTTCCAGCTTGTTCACCTTTTCGCCCTTGTACAGGTTGCGCAGCTGGTACATCAGCTTGGCCTTGTAGTAGGGGTGCACTACATCGGCGAGGGTGAGGCTGGGCAGGTCTTCGTCCTCGTAGCCCAGCTTTTCCTTCCAGGCCTTGTTCACGAACAGGAAGCGGTTGTCCACGCTCAGGTTCTGAATCAGGTCGTGGGCATTGTCGAGAAAGTCCTGGAGGCGGTTGCGGTTGTCGCTCAGGGCGCGGGCCGTAATCTGGCGGTCCGTCATGTCGCGGCCCACCAGGAACACGCCCGTAATCTGCTCGGCCGCGTCGTACACAAACTCGGCGTGCCAGAACACCATGCGCTGCTGCCCCGATTTGGTGGGAATGGCCCGCTCGTAGTAGTCCTGCAGGCGCCCGGAGCGCATACTGGCTTCAAACGTTTCGAGACGCATGGACCGCTCCTCGGGCAACGCAAAAAAGTCGTGGTAGAGGCCGCCCAGCACTTCGGCCCGGGTGTACTCGGTGTATTCCAGGAAGTAGTCGTTGACGTCCAGCACCCGGCCATCGGGGGCCAGCAGCACGTAGCTCAGGCCCGCCCGGCTCAGTAGGTCGCGCAGCTGCAGGCGGCTATGCTCCCGCACCAGGGCGGGATTTGGGGTGGGCGGCTGGCCTTCCCCGGTCGACAGGCTGCGCAAGGTGAGCTGCACGCGCGGGCCGGTGGGCAGCTCTACCCGGTGCAGGGTGGTCCAGGTGGTCAGCTCCGAATGGTCGGCCCGGTGCCCCTGCCAGCTTTTAGAAAACGGCTGCCCCGTTTGGGCCGTGGTCAGAATAGCCTGCCGGAGTTCCTCGGCCGACGACCAGGCATTTTCCGGCCCATTTTCCCGGCTGGCCATGAAGCCCACGAGCCCCGAGGAAAGCAGCACCGGTCGGGTGGTGCCCAGCAACCCCAGGGCAGTCCGGTTGCAGTCTACCAGCGTGGCCTGCTCGTCGTAGAGCAGAATAGCATCGTTCGCGCCATCGAAAAGAGCCTGATACAGAGGCTCCTGGTCGGGGGCTGAGGCAGCCAGGGCAGCGGACGGAGGACGGGTGGCCATGCAGGAAAGAAAGGTCAGAAGAGCAGCGTGGGTGAACTGGGCGCTGTGCGGGAGTGGTTGACTGCTTAAATTTGTCAAAATATCCCGAATCCGCCGTGTGCGGCCGCCGAATAATGCGGAGTCTGGATGAGTTCCGCCATGCCCCGTCTCCTTTTTGCCGTCACCACCGACCTGAACTACGACCAGCGGATGCAGCGCATCTGCGGCTCCTTGGCCGGGCAGGGGTATACGGTGCTGCTGGTGGGCCGGGCACTGCCCCAGTCGTTGCCGCTCACCCCGCAGCCGTACCAGCAGCACCGCCTGCGCTGCTGGTTTACCAAGGGGAAGCTGTTTTACCTGGAATTTACCTTGCGGCTGCTGGCGTACCTGCTTACCCAGCGTGCGGCAGTCTGGTGCGCCATCGACCTGGACACGGCCCTGCCCGTGTGGCTGCGGGCCCGTCTGGGCGGACAACCTTTCGTATACGATGCCCACGAGCTGTTCACGGAAATGCCCGAAGTGGTGCGCCGCCCGGCCGTGCAGTGGGTGTGGCGGCAGGTAGAAAAGTTTATTGTGCCCCGGGCCTCGTTGGCCTATACGGTGGGGCCGGCGCTGGCCGCCGTTTTCCGGCAGCGCTACGGGCGTACTTTCGAGGTGATTCGCAATATCAGCCGCCTCACGGTGGAGGCGGCTCCGCCCGTGCCCAACAACAGCCTGATTCTGTACCAAGGAGTATTAAACGAAGGCCGAGGGCTGGAGGCGCTGCTGGAAGCCATGCCGAACGTACGGGGTCAACTGGTTTTGTGCGGGGAGGGCGACTTATCGGTGGAGCTGCGGGCCCGCGCGGCGCAGCTGGGTTTGCTGGCCAGCGGCAAAGTTTCCTTTCGCGGGTATGTGCTGCCCGCGGAGCTGCGTCAGCTTACCCGACAGGCCCGGGTAGGGGTGCTGCTGCTCGAAAACCGGGGGCTGAGCTACTACTACTCCCTGGCAAATAAGTTTTTCGACTACCTGCACGCCGGCGTACCGCAGGTGGTTATCGACTTCCCCGAGTACCGGGCCCTGAACGCCCAATGCCCGGTAGCCGATCTGGTGCCCGACCTGCAACCCGCCGCCCTGGCCGCTGCCCTTACCCGCCTCCTGCCCGGCGGCGACGAGGCGCACTACCAGGAGTTGGCCGATAATTGCCGCCAAGTGCGCACCACGCTCAACTGGCAGCAGGAAGAAATGCACCTACTGGCCTTATACGACGCGCTGCTGCCGGGGCAGGTCCCACTCACATCGACCAGAAACTCCTGATGCCAATTCCCGTGCTGCCACAGAAAGAAAACGCCCCTGCCCAACCTACTCTACTGGTTATTTCCGGCCCTACGGCGGTGGGCAAAACGGCCTTGTGCGTGCGCCTGGCCCAGCAGCTGAAAACGGAAATTGTGTCGGCCGATTCGCGCCAGTTCTTTCGCGAGCTGACGATAGGCACGGCCAAGCCCACGCCGGCCGAGATGCAGGGCGTGCCCCATCACTTCATCGACTCGCACTCCATTCTGGAGGACTACAACGCCGGCCGCTACGAGCAGGATGCCCTGGCGGTACTGGACCGGCTGTTTGCGCTGTACCCGGTCGTTATCCTCACGGGCGGCTCCGGGCTGTACCTGCAGGCCGTAACCGAAGGCTTCGACGATGTGCCGAAGGTGGCGCCGGAAGTACGGGAGCAGCTGCACCAGGAGTTGGCGGCGCAAGGGCTGGAACCTTTGGTGGCCGAGCTGGCCCGCCTCGACCCCATCACGTACCAGCGTATCGACCGGCAAAACCACCAGCGGGTGGTACGGGCCCTGGAGATATGCCGCGGCACCGGGCAGGCGTTCAGCTCCTTTCATCAGGCCGGAGCCGCCCCGCGGCCTTTTCGTACGGTGAAGGTGGCACTGACCCGGGAGCGGGAGGAACTGTACCAGCGCATCGACGAGCGGATGGACCAGATGCTGGCCCAGGGCCTGGAGGCCGAAGCCCGTGCCTTGTACCCGCACCGCCACCACAACGCCCTGCAGACCGTGGGCTATAAGGAGCTGTTCGACTACTTCGACGGGCACTATGACTACGCCGAGGCTGTGCGCCTGCTCAAGCGCAACACGCGGCACTACGCCAAGCGCCAGCTCACCTGGCTGCGCCGGGATACCGACTACCAGTGGCTGCACCCGGATCAGGCCGAAGCTGCCATTGGGCCAATGCTGATGTCTGCCTCTAATCTCCCCGCCGGCTTGTAGTCGGCGTGTTACAGCCAGCGGAGGGCGCTAGGCCAACCCAGCGCGGTTCTGCTGTTCAACGTTAGCGCCAAGGTCTCACGCATGCTTGACATAGCTCGAAATAGCTAAGACGAAGCCTGAATATTGAAAAGTCAGTTGCATGACTGCTCCCAATATTCAGGCTTCGCCTTGGCTATTTCGCGAAAGCAGAATCTATACGCTCAGGATATCCACCATGCGCATAAAGCTTTGGTTGATGAGTTTCTTCTTGTAGATGGTGTCTTTGAAAGGCGTGTACACCAGCTTGCGGTCCACAATACCGGCCATGACGTTGCGCATGCCGTTCATCAGGCCTTCCACGGCGGCAATACCGATCTGCGAAGCCAGCATACGGTCGGCGGCGGAGGGGGCACCGCCGCGCTGGATGTGGCCAATGATGGTTACGCGGGTGTCGAGCTGCGGAATAGCAGCCTTCACCTGCTGGGCGACCAGGTGGGCGTTGCCTTCCTCGTCGCCCTCAGCCACCACTACGATAAATGAGGTCTTGGACCGGTCCCAGCTGGTGCGCAGGCTGTCGATGACGGCTTCGGTGGACAGCTTGGTTTCGGGAACCATCACAATTTCGGCCCCGCCCCCGATGGCGCAGGGAATAGCAATGTAGCCTGAGTCGCGGCCCATTACTTCCACAAAAAAGCACCGGTCGTGCGAGTCGGCCGTATCCCGGATTTTGTCGATGGCCTCCAGGGCCGTGTTTACGGCCGTGTCGTAGCCGATGGTGTAATCGGTGCCGTACAGGTCGTTGTCGATGGTACCCGGCGCGCCCACGGTGGGAATGCCGAATTCTTCCTCGAAAAGCGTTGCCCCGGTAAAGGTGCCGTTGCCACCGATGGCCACCAGGCCCTCAATGCCGTTGTTGACGAGCTGGTCGAAGGCCTGCTGGCGGCCTTCCTTGGTCATGAACTTCTGCGAGCGGGCCGATTTGAGAATGGTGCCGCCCTTCTGAATGGTATTGGACACCGAGGCCGAATCGAGGCGGACAAACTCGCCTTTAATCATGCCGCTGTAGCCGCGCATGATGCCGTATACTTCAATTCCGTGGTAAACGGCCGTGCGGACCACGGCGCGGATACAGGCGTTCATGCCCGGCGAATCGCCGCCGCTGGTAAAAACTCCTATTCGTTTCATTGTTCAGGTGCCAAGTACTAAGCAGATGGGCCAGGCAGTCAGGCCACGCAAATGCTGCGAAGTACGTTAAAATCAACTTGGAAATTGTAGAGTTAGCTATTTTTTCAGCAATTGCGTATTGCTTGCTGACGGCCGGACTGCTATATTCCCCATCCTGTCCTATGCCTGTTGCAGCCGTCTAGTCTTCCTCATTTTCACCGTTTTAAGCATTCCCACTGCTATGTTTGGTTTTTTCGAAAGCGAACAGACAAAAAAAGTCAAAAGCCATTTGGCCAACCTGGCTGCGCTGGCCAAAGCCGATGGTCACATCGATGAGCGCGAGATGAACTTCATTGTGGCAGTGGGGAAGAAAAACGGCATGCGCGCCGATGATGTACGCTCCATTGTGGCCAGCGCCACCGACCGCGCCATGCTGGTGCCCGACAATGATTCGGAGCGGTTTGACCAGATTTTTGACCTGGTAGACATGATGCTGGCCGACGGCGTGGTGGACGACCACGAAATGGACTTTTGCATCGATATGGCCGAAAAGCTGGGCTTCCGCAAGGCTATAGTAGGCGTGCTGGTGCGCAAGATTTCCCTGGGCGTGAAAGATGGCCTGCCCCGCGACCAGATCAAGGAAGAGTCGCAGAGCTTTCTAAACTACAACGAAGGTCTGGGCCAGCACTAAGCTGGCCCGTAGCTGCCTTACGCAGCCCCCTGCTCTTGGCCCGTAACGAAGGATACGGCGCGGAGTAGGGCCACGCAGGCCTGTTCTATTTCCGCGTGGGTGATCGTAAGCGGGGGAGCAAGGCGCAGAGAGTTGTCGCAGAACAGAAACCAGTCCGTGAGGATGCCCTCTTGGGCCAGGGCACGGTCGATAATCGGCTTGAGCACGGCAAACGAATCGAATTCCACGGCCATCAGCAGGCCACACCCGCGTACTTCCCGAATGGCCGGGTGCCGCATAAGCCGCCGAAACAGGGCGGCTTTTTCCGTTACGCCCGCCAGCAGTTGCTCCTCCTGAATCACGCGCAGCGTGGCCAGCGCCGCCGCGCACGATACCGGATGCCCCCCGAACGTAGTCAGGTGCCCCAAAATGGGGTTGCTCTTGAAGCCGGCCATGATTTCCTGGGGCGCAATGAAGGCCCCGATGGGCATGCCGCCGCCCATGCCTTTGGCGGTGAGCAGAATATCGGGCTCAATGCCAAACTGCTCGAAGGCCCAGAAGGTACCGGTACGTCCAAAGCCACACTGAATTTCGTCCAGAATCAGCAGGGCGCCCACCGCCGTGCAGCGCTGGCGCAGCGCCGTAAGGTAACCGGCCTCTGGTACCCGCACACCCGCCTCTCCCTGCACCGTTTCCACAATCACGGCTGCCGTGTGCTCGGTAATCAGCTGCAGGCCTGTCAGATCGTTAAACTCGATATGCTGCACGTCGGGCAGCAGGGGACGGTAGCTGCGCTTGAAGTCTTCGGAGCCCGTGACGGACAGCGCCCCCTGGGTAGAGCCATGGTAGGCGCGGTGGCAGCTGACCAGACCGGTGCGGCCGGTATGGCGCTTGGCCAGCTTGAGGGCCCCCTCCACGGCTTCGGTGCCGGAGTTGGTGAAGTAAACGGAGTCGAGGCGGGCCGGCAGGGTTTGGTGCAGGGCGTGGGCCAGCTCGGCCGGCGGGGCCTGCACCAGCTCCCCGTACACCATCAGGTGCAGGTACTTATCGAGCTGGTGCTGGATGGCCTCTAGCACGCGGGGGTGGCGGTGCCCCACGTTGCTGACGCCGATGCCGGAAATTAAATCCAGGTAAGGCCGCCCGTCGGGGCCGTACATGAACACGCCTTCCGCCCGCTCAATTTCAAGCAGCAGCGGAAAGTCAGAGGTTTGGGCCTGATGACGCAGGAATAATTGGCGTGGGGTGAGCATATGGAAGTAACAGCGTGGGGCCGCAAAGGTACACCACGACTGACCGGGACCCGAAAAAGGCTGCCGAGGCAGCCTTTTTCATGTTTTCAGTAACGTTAGCTTATTCGTCCAGACCACCCGGTGGCGGCCCGGGCCGCCCGCCACGCCGGTCGGCCACGCGCTGCAGCACTTCCTTGGTGAACTGCCGCTCGGCAATAAACAAACGGGCCGTTTGCCGGAGGCTGATGACCTTCTGAAACCGCTCCACGTAGTCTTTCTCCAGGTCGACTTCCTGCTGGCGCAGGGCCAGCACCTGCCGGATATTGTCGCGCAGCTGCTGGTCGGTGAGGGCATCGGGGTTGTCGGTGCGCAGCTGGCGCTGGCGGCGGTTCAGGTCCCGGCGCTTGTCGCTGTACTCGTTGTACACCGGCCAGAAGCGCTGGGCCTGGTCCTGGGTAAGGGCCAGCTTATCGGTGAGGTAGGCAATTTTAGCGTTTTCCAGCTGACTAAGCCGCTCGCCGCGGCGGCCGGTCTGCGCCTCCGATGCCAGCGGCAGGATCAGCAGCGTCAGGGCCAGAGTAAGGTATTTGAGGTAGCTCATGGGGTGAGAGGCAAGTTGGAATGAGTAACTTATAGATAGGCTTCGTCGATGGGAAGGGCGTCCAGTTCGCGCTGTACCTCGGCCGGTGTAGCCTCCAGGTAAGCGGTGTTGCTGACGGCCACGGCGGCCGGTAACTCGGCCAGGTCGGCCAGGGTTAGGCGTTGGTCAGTTGCCAGCAGGTATTGGACCAGCTCTTCCTGGGGAACCTGAGCCAGCGACGACGTTGCCGCAGGTGCCGGGCTCAGAAAAAAGGATGCGGCAAAGCCACCCAGCACCACTACGGAAGCCAGGGCCGTGCGCAGCGGCGCCGACAAGGCCGAAAGCCAGCCCCAGGCCGGGGCCGAAGCCGGCTGCACGCGCTGCATCAGGCGGGTGGGCAGCTGCTCAAAATAGCGGTCTGGGGGAGGCGTTAGCGGCGGGTGGGGCCGGCGCCGGTGTTCGTCCAAACGGAAAGGCGTGTTCATGGGCGGTTAGAGAGGCGAAAGGCCCCGGGGTTTAATCGTTAAGAGAAATGTTCGTTCACGTACTGCTCCACTTTTTTGGCGGCATGGTGATACGAGGCTTTGAGCGCGCCTACGGAAGTGCCCGTTACGTCGGCCATCTGCTCGTAGGGCATTTCATCGTAGTAGCGCAGGTTGAAGACCAGCCGCTGTTTGTCGGGCAGGCGCAAAATGGCTTTCTGCAGCTTCAGCTCCACTTCGTCGCCGGCCAGCTCTTCGTCGGCTTCCAGCTTTTGCGCCAGCTCGGCGCCTACGTCGTTGAGGGGCAGAAAGAATTTGCGCCGCTTGCTTTGCAGAAAGCTCAGACACTCGTTGGTAGCAATGCGGTAAATCCAAGTATACAAGGAGGCATCTTGGCGAAAGTTCTCCAGGTGGTTCCACACCTTCACGAAGGTATCCTGCACCAGGTCGTCGGCATCCTCGTGGTCGACCACCATTTTGCGCACGTGCCAGTACACCTTGCTTTGGTACTTGCGCACCAGCTGGTTGAAGGCCACGTTGCGGGAGGCCGGGTCATGGAACTTGCTGAGGATTTCCTGGTCTTCCAAGCAGGTGAAGGTAGGGGAGAGATGGCGGAGCGTGGGGGTTAGAGACGGTTGATGGGAGTGGGTTTAATTCGGTTAAGTAATTTTTCAGAGGCTTGACTAGATATTGCCCGCTTCGGACCATCTTACACGGGATAGTATTTACTCGAATAATACGCCGCAAAGGTATTCTATGAGCCTGCTTGCTTGCTGCTTTCGCTACTTAGGCACCGTTAGCCTATTGCTGCTAACTTTTCACGTTGTAGCGCAACCTGCCTTACTCAACAGCCTGCCTTCAGCTCCGGCGCAACAGCAACTTGTGACGACTGCCCCAGCTGGAATTCATTGGTACCATGTGACCAAGATAGAAATTGAGGATGCCCGACCGCAAGTATCTGCCCGGCAGTTGAAGTTGCCCCTGTTTTCGATGCCTGGCCAATTGGACCAGGTATGGCCCGTCCTAACACCCGACAACAGGCTCGTATGCAAACGTTGTTGCGCAATGGCTTTCACGGCGACGCTGGCACTCCTGCAACTACCTTGCGGTGTCATATCCGCGAAGCCTACCAACTATTTGGAGCTACACTTATAAGCGAAAATTTAGAAATACGAATAAGTATCCAGTTGGATCTACTGGACGCTGAGGGCAAGCTTATCCAAAGTGTTATCAGGGATGAAAGTGTATTCCGTCGCCTTAATGATGTTAAACATAAGCCCTTAGAACAATTATACCAGCTGACGCTGGACGCCGCCGCATTTAATGGTCTCAAGCTTTTGTTGGTACAAACCCAACCTGAGTAAACTAGTGTGCCCAGCAATAGAACAGGCTGAAGGGAATCCGTATTTTCGCCCCGCCTACTACTTCTACCCACTGCTATGAGCAATATGATTCAGTTCGTCGCCAATCACGACGACCTCAGCACCGACAAGGGCTTCCAGTTTAAATTTTACTGCGACAAGTGCCGCAACGGTCACATGTCGCGGTTTGTGCCCAACAAGGTGGGCATTGCCGGGGAGTTGTTGCGGGCAGCGGGCAGCTTATTCGGGGGCCATTTCTCCGATGCCGGCAACGCGGCCTACCATGTGCAGCGCGCCATCGGCGGCAAGGCCCACGACGACGCCCTGGAAACGGCCGTACAGGAAGGCAAAAATCACTTCAAGCAGTGCACCCGCTGCGGCCACTGGGTGTGCCCCGATGTGTGCTGGAACCACTCGGCTGGTCTATGCGAAGACTGTGCCCCCGACGAGCAGGAAGAGCTAACCGCCCAACAGCGGCAGGCGGCCCGGGAACAGATTCACACCAAAACCCGGGAGCAGGACTACACCAAAGACCTGGATTTCCTCGGTCGCGCCAGCCTAGTACAGTGCCCCAAGTGCAGCGCCAAGCTAGCCCCTGGCCAGAAATTCTGCCCCGAGTGCGGCACCACCAACGCGGCGGCCACCAAAGCCAAGTTCTGCGGCGACTGTGGCGCCGCCGTCAAAGCCGAACAGCGCTTCTGCGCCGAGTGCGGGGCCAAGCAGTAAGGATAAAATAAACTGAGTAGTCATGCAGAGGCCGGAGGCGGAGGCGAAGCATCTCGCACGCTGACGTTGTGGAGGTAATCCATATATCAGCACCCAAGATGCATCAGCCTCCGGCCTCTGCATAACGATTACTACTTCTATTGTTCAACCTATTTCGTGCTGTAGGCCACGCCCACGGTCACGTTGGTATTATCGTTGGGTTTGCCTTCCAGCACGCGGCTTTCAAAAGTATAGTTGTAGGTGCCCGTGATGGCGAAGCGAGGAGTGAAGCGCAGGGCTAGCGTCGTGAGCTGGCTGAAGCGGTAGTCGTCGAAGTTCTGCAGGTTGGGCAGGTAGAACGTGTTGGCCGTGAGGCTGAAGATATGGTAGTTGTATGCCACCTTCAGGCGGGCCGAGCTGCGCGTGACAAAGCGGCTGGAGTTGTCCTGAAAATACGTGGCCTCCCGAATGATGAGGTTGCTCAGGGCTACCTCGCGCCCTAGTGAATCCTGGTAAAACGCCCAGCCGGGCCCGGCACCCAGCTGCGTGCGGTTATCGATGCCGCGCAGGTTGCTGCGCTCGTAGCCCCCGATGCCGTAGAAGCGGAAGTGGCCTTTCCAATAGTAGGGCGTGGCGTTGAGCAGAAATTCCCGCTCCTTGAGCCGCCGGTCCTGCTTGCCGAAGGCAAAGCTGCCTATCACCGGTGCTCCGAAGTGCATGCCGCGCAGCAGCGTCACATTGTGCACCGTCGAAAACAGCGCCCGGTTCACGCCCCCCGAGGTGTACTGGCCCGTCAGCTGCCCGCTGTAGCGGATGATGGTAGTGTCGGGCCGTTGGGCTAGGGCGGGGGAGGCCGCACCACTAAGTAGCAGCAGGAAAGTAGTAAACAAGTAAAAACGCATCGGAGGGCAAGCCGCAAGAGAGGCTTGTCGGCAAAGGTAGCCTTGGGCGGAATGGCCTTTACTACACGGTGGAAAAAGTCAAAAAGTCTGGGCTGATTGCTCGCTCATCTATTTGTTTGAAGGACCGTGATTAGTAGGGCCGAACAGGGAGCGTAGCTTACGAATAGTTCGCCCAGGCCGCTCACCGGGTAGGCATCTGCCAGCCCGGTCAGGCTGCATTATTTTCCACCATTCTGAAAGCGAGTACGGATTTATTCGACGTTTGCTGGGGTACAGTAGCCCCACTCAACTCGTGGGTCTCTGCTGATTAACTACTTTGTGGGGCACGCTGCTGTATGTTTGCTTTATGCAAGTACATTGCGCACTAAAGAGCGGTTTACGAAACGTGTATACGACTGTATCCTCGTATATACAGCTGTTATCGTTTGGGTATAAATCGGTTAATCAGGCAGTCTAAAATCGGGTTACATGGACAAGAGGATGTTCTTTAAGATTCGTTTATATAGTACAGCAATAGTAACATTTGCGATATGGTCGCTCTTAGCTTGGGATTATTCTCATGGCGGAGTACCAAGCCATCATATTTTGAACAATAAAGACTTGCCGGGAATCTCAAATTGGTGGGGCGGACTGTTACTGCCTTGTTTAACCTGGTTTCTGGTATACCGTGTTCAAAAAATGATTACTCATCAAAATGAGCCCTATGAAACGTCGGATTATCAACAGTATGTACTTTACAGGTTCGCTGGTGCGCTAATATTCGGCGTGCTGCTATCTGTCTTTTTTAGCTTTGGCTATACAGATCTAGCAGGCAACATGATTCTGCTGCTTTTCCCGGCAGCACTGTTCTTTCAACTTTATCGGGCAGAGTGTCTTCTTGGCTTTATTATCGGAATGACCTATACCTTTGGTGGGGTTCTTCCAGTTGGTATCGGTTTGATATTTGCGTTAATAAGTGCAGTATTATATTTATTGATTCGACCTGGAGTGTTATATATAGCAATGAATGTTGCTCGGAAATTATCGGCGAATAAATAAAACTCCTGAAAGGAAGGAATATTCTTTAAAAGGAATATTCTTTAAAAAAGAGGATCCTGCAATATAAAATAGCAGGATCCTCTTTTTTAAAGAAGCCGTACTAGCTTATTTCCGGCGGGCCATTACTTTTTCTACGGCGCGCACGATGGCGGCTTCGTTGAGCTCGTACTTTTCCATCAGCTGGTCGGGCGTGCCGGACTCACCGAAGGAGTCGTTTACAGCCACCATTTCCAGGGGCAGGGGCTCCTCGCGGGCCAGCAGTTGGGCAATGGAGTCGCCGAGGCCGCCGTTCATCTGGTGCTCTTCGGCCGTTACCACGCAGCGCGTCTTGCGCGCCGATTCCAGCACCAGCTGCGCATCCAGGGGCTTGATGGTGTGGATGTTGATGATTTCGGCGTTGATGCCTTTCTCCGCCAGCAGCTTGCCAGCCAGGATGGCCTTCCAAACCAGGTGGCCCGTGGCGAAGATGCTCACGTCGGCACCTTCGTTCAGCACAATGCCCTTGCCGATTTCAAACTTCTGGTCGGCGGGGGTGAAGTTGGGCACTACGGGGCGGCCAAAGCGCAGGTACACGGGGCCTTCGTGCTCGGCAATGGCCAGCGTGGCCGCCTTGGTCTGGTTATAGTCGCAGGGGTTGATGACGGTCATGTGGGGCAGCATCTTCATCAGCCCGAGGTCCTCCAGAATCTGGTGGGTGGCGCCGTCTTCACCCAGCGTAAGGCCCGCGTGCGAAGCGCAGATCTTCACGTTCTTGCCCGAGTAAGCAATGCTCTGGCGGATTTGGTCGTACACGCGGCCGGTGCTGAAGTTAGCGAAGGTACCGGTGAAGGGAATTTTGCCCCCGATGGTGAGGCCGGCAGCCAGGCCCATCATGTTGGCCTCGGCGATGCCTACCTGGAAAAACCGCTCGGGAAAGTCCTTCACGAAGGCATCCATCTTCAGGGAGCCAATGAGGTCGGCGCAGAGGGCTACCACATTGGGGTTGGTTTTGCCTAGCTCGTGCAGGCCCGCGCCAAAGCCGCTGCGGGTATCTTTCGATTCGGTGTAGGGGAAGTCTTTCATTGAGTTGGGACTTGGGGGCTTAGGGACTTTATTTTGTAATGGTTGACGCGCATTGCGCAGGGTTCAGGATAAGGGCAGCTCTTCCCGCCACTGCAAGCCTGCGGGCAGTTCAGCGGCGCTGAACTCCAGATGGATGACCCGGCGGGGGCGGGAGCTGGTGCTGCGGTTGGACGCGTGAAGCGTAAGGGGCTGCATCAGCATAACGCCACCTGCGGGAACGTCGCAGGTTACGGCGTGAGGCGTAAAAGCAGGGTGCTGGTCGTTGGGAATGACGCCGTGGCGGTGGGAGCCGGGCACCACGCGCAGAGCGCCATTGGTGGCGTCACAGTCGTCGAGGTGCAGGCGCAGGGTGATGATGCTTTCCAGGATTTCGCGCGGTGGCAACACGGTGGTTTTACCACTTTTCGTGCTCCAGGGGCCAAATCCAGGTAAGTCAAGCCGTCGGTCTACGGCTACCATCACATCCTGATGCCAGGCCACCAGCCAATTGGAGTCAGCCGGTTTATCAAAGTAAATGGCCTTAACGAGGTGTGGTACCTGATCGGGAAACAAGGAAGCCAGCACCGTCCGAAGCTGGGGCGTCAACAGTAGCTCCTGTAGCTGGGGCAGTTCGCCCAGCAGGTTGCGGATGGCAAATACATCCTGGCTGCGGCGGAAGTTGGGAGAGGACGCTTCGGCCGCTTCAATGTGGCGAAGCAGGACCGCTATTTCCTCGGGAGAGAAGACGTTCGGCAGCATAGCATGGCCAGCCGTAGCAAGTTGAGCGGCCACTTCAGCTGCCTCAGATTCAGTTGAGCTACTGTTCGCTATTTCCTTTAGCTGCACGCTCATTTTCCGAAAATGCTAACCGACGTGGTTTGGCCGGATTTGATGGTGAAGGAGCGCGTGTCGGTGAACTTGCTGCCGGTGGCCGTGCTGGTGCGGAACACCAAGCGGTAGGTGCCCGGCTGCATGGGTAGGTTGATTTTGCTGCTGGCGCCCTCGGGCAGGTTGTAAAGCCAGGTTTGCGTATCGTCGGAGTTCAGGCGGTAGATGCTGCCGTAGCCTTTCAGGTCGCTGATGATGTTGAGTGTGCCGGGAGCGTCGTAGGTAACCACCGTTTCGCGGCCCTGGGTGATGGTGACGCGGCGCAGCTGGCGGGGCAGCGTGAGCAGTTCAACCTCGTAGTTGCCGGCCAGCAGCTTCTGGCGGGTGCCAAAGGAGCGGGAAATGAGCGTGGCCGGGTTGCCGGCCTGCCGCACCACGGCCTGCACGCGCCCGTAGGGGTTGGGCGTGAGCTGGGGACCTTGCAGCACCAGCGTGCCCTGAGGAACTTTGAAGTTAAGCACGTTGGCCTTGCCGGGCTTGATGGCCAGATTCTGGTGACGCACGGCGGGCACGGTGTTAATCACCAGGTCGTAGCTCTGCAGCGGGTCCACGTCCAGCACGTCGGGCTGGCCTTTCTGGTCGCGCCAGTGAATGTAGTTGTACTCCGGCGTTTCCGTCACGTTGTTGATGAACGTCATATTCACGTTCGACTCCACGCCCCGGCCCAGGTCGTCGGTCAGGTTCACGGCCACAGTGGTGCGGGCTAGTGTCTGGGCAATGACGTCGTTGAGAATCGTGCGGAACGTCTTCACGTCGGCGGCATTGTAGTAGGTGCCCAGGCACTCCAGCTGCTTGCCAAACTCCCGCTCGGCCCCAATGCCAATTACGAAAGGCTTGAGGAAGATGCGCTTGCGCTGCAAAGCCAGGGACGTAGCGCACGGGTCGCCCTTGCACGACTCTAGCCCGTCGGTAATCAGGATAAGCACGTTGCGGGCGGCCTTATCGGCCGGAAAGTCACCGGCCGACTGCTGCAGAGAGTAGGTGATGGGCGTGTTGCCCTGGGGCTTCAGCTGCTGCAGCCGCTGCTTGATGGCCCCCGCATTTTTGCGCGCAAACGGTACTTCCAAGCGCGAGTCTTCGCAGTTGTTTTCCTTGTTGTCGTGCTGGTGCCCGTAGGCTCGCAACGCCAGCTCCAGGTTGGGGTAGGCGTTCAAGGAGTCCACCATCTTGGAGAGCAGATCCTTGGCAATGTCCCAGCGCTGCTGCCCTTCCCAGGGTGCCTGCATCGAGCCCGAGGCATCCAGCACAAACAGGATGCGGGTGGTGCGGGGCTGGGTGGAAGGCGGCGCCTGCTGGGCACGCAGCGGCCCGGCCAGCCACAGCCAGCCAGTGAGCAGCAGGAACAGGGTGCGAACGGGGTGGGACATAGGGCTACGAAGCGCGGCAAACGGTGGCGGAAGCAGCAGAAGCCCGGCTTGGCTTCTGCTGCCGCTCAGAAAGCAGTGTCTACAAAAAACTAGTAGTCCCCGGCCTTTTCTACAGCCAGCTGCTGCAGGGCAATTTCCAGCTGCTCGTTGTTGGGCGCTACGCCGTGCCACTTATGGGAACCCATCATGAAGTCGACGCCAAAGCCCATCTGCGTATCCATCAGCACCAGCACGGGCTGGCCCTGGCCGAGCAGGCTTTGCGCTTCTTCAATGGAAGGCAGCAGCTTCTCGAAGTCGTTGCCGTCGGTTTCGAGCACGCGCCAGCCGAAGCTTTCGAACTTGGCGCGCAGGTCGCCGAGGTGCATTACCTTGTCCGTAGGGCCGTCAATCTGTTGGCCGTTGCGGTCTACGAAGGCAATGAGGTTATCGACTTTGTGGTGGGGCGCGTACATGGCCGCTTCCCACACCTGGCCTTCTTCCAGCTCGCCGTCACCCATCAGCACAAATACCGTCCGGTCGTCGCCATTCAGCTTCTTCGCCTGGGCCGCGCCGGTGGCCACGCTCAGGCCCTGGCCCAAAGAGCCCGAGGCGATGCGCACGCCGGGCAGGTGCTCGTGGGTGGCGGGGTGGCCCTGCAGGCGGGAGTTGAGCTTGCGGAACGTAACCAGCTCGCTTACCGGGAAGTAGCCCGAGCGAGCCAGCACCGAGTAGAACACCGGCGAAATGTGCCCGTTCGACAGGAAAAACAGATCCTGGTTGCGGCCATCCATGTCAAACGGCTGGGGCGTGTGCTTCATCACCTTGAAAAAGAGCGACACCAGCAGGTCCGTGCAGCCCAGGGAGCCGCCGGGGTGGCCCGAGTTGACGGCGTGCACCATGCGCACGATGTCGCGCCGCACCTGGGCGGCAATCTGTTTCAGCTCGGCTACCGAAGTGCTGGCCGAGGGGGCGGAAGTGGCGGATGAAGCGGCGAAAGACGTATCCTGCGACATGGGGTCGGGTTGAGAAATGGGGTTAGGAAAGCAAAGGTAGGAAGTTGGCCCGGCTGGGCCACGCACAAAAAAAGCCCCACCAAACGGGCGGGGCTTTCAACAGATTATAGGAGCTGAGCCGTGTGGTTTTTGGTGTCGACTTTCGTCAATACTTTTTCAATGCGGCCCTCTTCATCAATGACAAACGTGTAGCGCATGGTGCCCATGTACTTGCGGCCATACATGGATTTCTCCTGCCACACGCCATAGGCTTCTACCAGGCGCTTATCCTCGTCGACCAGCAGCGGGAAAGGCAACTCGTACTTGGCCGCAAACTTCTGGTGCGACTTTTCCGAATCGATGCTCACGCCCAGCACCTGGATGCCGGCCGCCAGCAAAGCGGGGTAGTTGTCGCGCAGGTTGCAGGCCTGAGCCGTGCACCCGCTGGTATCGTCCTTGGGGTAGAAGTAGAGGGCCACTTTGCGGCCCGCGTAGTCTTGGAGGCGGTGCAAGGCACCGTGTTGATCTTTGGCTTCGAAGGCGGGAGCCCGCTCGCCAACTTGGGGTACTGCCATGCCACGAAGGTAGGGCAGAAGATTGGCTTTTGCCAGCCGCCGGCTGACTTCGCCCCCTGGCTACGGCGTGGGCCATTGGTAAATCTAGGGTTTGCCGGCTACGGGCTGGGGCGTATAAATCAGGTTCTCCACTGGGAAGCCCAACTCTTTAGCGCGGGCGACAAGCTGGTCGCGGAGGTTGCGCTCCAGGTGGGGCGTGCGGCTCAGCAGCCACAGGTTTTTGCGGCTGGGTTCTCCCACCAGGGCATAGCGGTAGTCGGAGTGGTCGAGGGCCAGTATCCAATAGTCGCCCTCGAAGGGCCAGAAGAACTGCACCTTCAGGCGGGCATTGCTGGAATCTACGGCGCGGGCCACGGCCGTAGCCGTTTCCGCCGGCCCGTTCAGCCCTTCTTTGTGGCAGGTATTGCGCACGTTGACTTTGCCATCGGGGCGCAGCTTGTACTCGGCCGTCACGTGTTGGCAGCCTTTCTCGAAGCGAGTGGGCAGGCGTGCAATTTCGTACCAGAGGCCGGCGTAACGGTGCAAGTCTACGTGGGCCACGGTGGGCAGGGGCGGGTGCAGCTTGCGGCGGGCGTAGGCATACACGGCAACTCCGGCAGCAATAGTGGCAGCCGCGCCAGCTAATAACACAGGCTGACGGCGTTTGGGGAATTTGGGAATCGAAGCCATAGACGCAGAATGAATCAGAGCCCAACTATACGCAGAATCGGACGGGAAGTAAAGCTTGGCTTTCGGTCAGCCTGTTAGCAGTCTGTTTCTACAAGACGGAGCAGCATACAAAGCAAAGGGGCCGCATTATGTGCGGCCCCTTTACTGATTCCTGACGGGCTATTACAGCGTCATGCTAATGACTTTTTCATTGCCGGCCATATCCCGCAGGGTGAGGGTAGCTGGGCCGCGCAGGGGCGGGCCCAGCTTGTCGTCGCGCTCCGAGAACAGGGTGGAGTTCTTGTGCTCAAAACGCAGCATCCGAAACTGCCCATTTACTTCCAGCCGGTAGCTGGCCAGGCCCGAGAGGTCGTCGCCAACCTTGAACACGACGCCCGCCGCGCCCTTGCTGACCAGCCGACCCGAGGGCGGCGTCTTATCGGTCACCAGCTTAAACTGGCCGAAGATGCGGGTGTTGAAGCTAAACTGCTCCCCGTCCCACTGGCCACTTTGCCAGATGCGCGCGTTGCCCCGAATCAGGCAGGCCGCCGTGCGGGCTTTGTCGGCTACCGGGGTTTCGGGTTTGAGCGTGACGCGCATGGCTTCCTGCACGGGCGTCACGGCGCTTTGCACCCGCCACAGTCCGTCTTTGTACGTCGTTTGCAGGTAGAGCGTATCATAGGTGGTGCGCGGCCCAAACGCGAGGTTGATGTAGGGCGTGGCAAACAGCTGCTCCTGTCCGGCCGGAATGGCCGCTACCCGGTCGAAAACCTGAGGCCGCCGCAGGCCGGGGAAGTTGATGGAATCGGGGAGGCCGGCGCGCAGGTCGTAGAGGTACACAGTGCGGCTCTGGTCGGTGTAGCTGGGGCGCAGCTGGCGCTGCCGGCTGCCGCGGGTGAGCGTGACGTTGGGGGCCTGGCGGGAAGTATCATCCACGGTCACGCGCAGAATATTGCGCAGCACGTCGTAGCGCAGGGTGGGCTTGCGCACAGCGGCACTGCGGGTTTGCCAGTATTCGGGTTCCTGGCCGCGCAGCACCAAGTGCAGGGGCGTGGCATTGCCGTAAGCATCCTCCAGGCGCATTACCACGTCGTACACCTTGCCGGCTTCTACCCGCAGCTTGCCTTTGCCCGGGCCGGTTTTGTAGATGCGCATCTGGTTGCCGTCATCCACCCACAGCTTTTCCAGGGTGCGGCGCGAGGTCATCAGGTACTCGTAGTCGATGTGCTGGTTGACTTCCCGGGTTTCGGTGGGAAAGCCTACGCCGTTGATGACGTGGAAATAGAAAGGCTGGCCGTTCACGCTCACGGCCACGCGGTACAGGCCATTCTTGTTCCAGGCCTGGTCGAAGCGGTCAAACGCCTGCAGCAGCAGCCCGACGGTGCCGAAGGCCGGAATGGTGTCGGGCACTGTATAGCCCGCGCCGGGGGTGCCGGTGGGCGTAAACAGGCGCTTCTCAAACCGGCCCTGCACCCGGGCATCGATGCTGAGGGGCTCCACGGCAGCGGCCACCACAGTAGGGGAAACGTGGTCCTGAATTTCGGAAAAGCCGCCCCACTGCAGGGGGTTCAGCTGGTTGTCCTGGGCGTCGCGCACTTCCCAGTGCAGGTGGGGGCCCGCCGAGCCGCCCGTGTTACCGGATAGGGCTACTACTTCCCCCCGCTTCACCGCAAACTGGCCCGGCTGAAAGAACAGCTCCAGCTCGTAGGTCTGCTTCTGGTACTGCTGGCGGCGGAGCTCATCGGCTACCGGCCCCCGAAAATGGTTGAGGTGCCCGTACACCGTGGTCAGCCCGTTGGGGTGGGTGATGTAGAGCACATTGCCGTAGCCAAAGGAGCTTTGCTTGAGGCGGGAAATGTAGCCGTCGGCGGCAGCGTACACGGGCAAATCCACGCGCCCATCGGTTTTGATGTCGAGGCCACCGTGGAAGTGGTTGGGGCGCAGCTCGCCCATGCTGGCGGCCAGAAAGTTTTGCTGGCCGGGCTTGATGGGCAGCAGGAAATAGTCTTTGGCTACTGCCACGGCGGTAGGCGCGTCCACTGCCCCGGGTGCGGTGGCGGCTGGCTTGGGCTTTTCGGTAGAATCGGGCTCCTGGCCACCGCAGGAAGATGGGCGCAGGCCCATCAGCAACAGAAAAGGCAAGGCCACGCCCAGCAAGCGGTGCGACCGGGAAGTCAAGAAATCAGGCATTCAAGCAATAGGTAAGCGGCTCGCACAAAGCAACCCGGGTTTGGGGCTTCAACGAAAAAAACGGCGGAATAGGATACAGAAGGCCGCCTGGTCCCAGAAAAAGTCCCAGGCGGCCTGCCCTTATTTCACGGCCAGATCAAACATCTTCTCTTCCCCGATAAACCCGGCCAGCTGGTCGCCGATGCGCACCGGGCCAACGCCGCTGGGGGTGCCGGTGAAAATCAAGTCCCCCATTTTCAAGGTGATAAACCGGGAGATGTAGCTGATGATCTTGGAGAAGTCGTGTAGCATCAGGCCGGAGTTGCCCTGCTGGCGTACCTCGCCGTTCACCTCCAGCCGGAAGGCAATGTTCTTTAGGTCGGGGAAGGCGGCCACGGGTTTGAACTCCTGGGAAATGGGGGCCGAGCCATCGAAGCCCTTGGCCAGCTCCCAGGGCAGGCCTTTGCTTTTGAGCTTGCTTTGCAGGTCGCGGGCCGTAAAGTCGATGCCCAGGCCGATGGCATCGAAGTAGGTAGGGGCAAATTTTTCTTCGATGTTCTTGCCGTTTTTGCAGATGCGCAGCACCAGCTCCACCTCGTGGTGAATGTCCTGGGAAAAGTCGGGCAGGAAGAAGGGCTGGTTGCGCTGGAGCAGGGCCGTATCGGGCTTGGCAAAGATGACGGGGGCGTCGGGCGTTTCGTTTTGGAGCTCGGCTATATGTTCGGCGTAGTTGCGGCCAATGCAAAGGATTTTCATATCGGAGGACTTGAAGTCGGGGGAAAGCCAATAAACGAAGGTATCAGAACGAAAGGCAAGACCCTAAGCCCCTAAGCGCCCAAGACCCCTAAATCAAACATTTTGCCCGCTGCTTCACGTATAGCACCCCACGAAACCCAAGGGCCCGCAACGGGGTACCCGTCGGGCTTCTTTCCACGCTTTTCCTAGCTTCGTTCCCATGTTTAAGAAAATTGCTTTGGCCGGGTGCCTGTTTATGGCAGCCGCCTGCTCCACTGTTCCCATCACCGGCCGCCGCCAGCTCAGCCTGGTTTCTGAAACGGAAATGAATACCATGGCGGCCCAGGAGTACCAGAAAGTATTGGTTTCCAGCCGAGTGGTATCCAGCGGCGCCCAGGCCGCTATGGTGAAGCGCGTGGGCCAGCGCATCCAGCAGGCCGTGGAGCAGTACTTCCGCCAGCAGGGCCAGCAGGCCCAGCTTGAGGGCTACGCCTGGGCGTTTAACCTCATCGACGACAAGCAGGAAAATGCCTGGTGTATGCCCGGCGGCAAAGTAGCCGTGTACACGGGCATTCTGCCCATCACCCAGGACGAAAACGGCCTGGCCGTGGTTATGGGCCACGAAATTGCCCACGCCGTAGCCCGCCACAGCTCCGAGCGGATGAGCCAGCAGATGGCCGCCCAGGGCCTGGGCACGGTCGTGTCCACGGCCGTAGGCCAGAATCCCTCGGCCACGCAAAACGTGTTTCTGCAGGCCGTCGGCGTTGGCGGCCAGATTGGGCTGCTGAAGTTTGGGCGTAACCAAGAGTCGGAAGCCGACCACCTCGGGCTGATTTTCATGGCCATTGCCGGCTACAACCCTGATGGGGCCGTGCAGTTCTGGCAGCGCATGGATGCCCGCGAAAACTCTGCTTCGCCGCCCGAGTTTCTCTCTACGCACCCTTCCAACGGCACCCGCATTGCCGACATTCAGAAGGAGCTGCCCGAGGCCCGCAAGTATTACACCGCCCGCTAATTGCCGCCCGCTCACATGTACGTTCCTTCCTTCGGTCACACTACCCGGCTCTTGACGGGTTTGCTCCTGCTCTCGGCGGGCCTGCTCAGCAGCTGCGAAACTTCCCGGCGGCAGGCCTTTCCCGAGGTCAGCTCTCCGGTGAACGACCCCACCAAAACCGAGCAGCGCCAGCTGGAAGCTACTAGCAAGCTGGTGGCCGAAATTGCCGAGGGCAAAACCCAGTACTCCGTTCCGCGCGACCAGCTTACCCGCAACTTCATCCGGGAGTTTGGCGATGGTACGGTGGTCGACAAAGTGGTTATCCGAAAAGTGCAGGAGAAGCCCAAGGATGCCCCGATATACTATCTGGTGGGCCTGGGTTTGAAGGATGGCATGTTCCGCGGAATGGCCATTCCTCTGCGGAAATCTACCGACAACTCTCTGTACTTAAGCTCGAACACGGAGCGGTATATTCTGCAGGGTACGGGCTGTACGTTCTGCTTTTTCAACTTCCAGGGCAATAAAATCGTGGGTACTACCTGCGAGGAAAACACCGGCGGCTCCTCCTGCGACCTGACGGTGAAAGACAACAACACCTTTTTCCGCTAAGCCATGCTCAGCCGCAAATGGATTCTGCGCCTTTCGCTCACGGCGTTGGCTCTGCTCGTCACCACCGACAAGCGCCGGCCCAAGCCCGGACCAGTGACCGATAAATAAAGAAGGCCCGCCAATTGGCGGGCCTTCTTTATGCAGCAACTTAAACCTAAAACTGCCCGGCAAACTGCGCCACGCGGGAAGCCAGCAAATCGGGGTTTACCTTCTCCAACGGGTGCGGCGTGTTCATGATGATTTCGAACGCGGCCTGGGGCAGGTAGCTGGCGAACTGCTGGGAGGTATCTACCCCGGCCGTGGTATCCAGCTCACCCACCAGCACCTGCACGGGCACTTTCAAGGTACTTAAGTTAGCCTGGGTGAGTGGGGGCGCGTCGCCGAGGCCCCGCATGAGCGCGCTGGTGGCTTCCAGCAGCGCAGGCAGGGAAGTAGGCGCGTGCAACTCCTCTAAATGAGCCGCGTACTGCGGCACCTTCGCGCGCATCTTCCCGGCATCCAGAAAAGCCGTAGCCTGCGCGGCCATGGCTGGCGACCAGCCAAACGTAGTTCCCAGCGTAGTGATGCTGCGAAAGCGTGCCGGAGCCTGAGTGGCCGCTACCAACGCCGCGTAGCCCCCCATGCTGTAGCCGAATACGTGGGCCGCCTCCCAACGCTGCTCGTCCAGAAATCGAAGGAT
Organism: Hymenobacter lutimineralis; assembly: GCF_008271285.1. NCBI lineage: Bacteria > Pseudomonadati > Bacteroidota > Cytophagia > Cytophagales > Hymenobacteraceae > Hymenobacter > Hymenobacter lutimineralis. The sequence goes on from NZ_VTHL01000001.1 coordinate 378,258, forward strand.
TTCGTCGGCGAAACCAGCCATAGAAAATGTGCCGGCTTCCAGCGGCTGGCCGCCGTGCCCACTGAAGCTGAGCGTGCGTACGTCGAAGGCCGCTGCCAGCTGGCGGGCCAGGGGTTTCAACTGCTTTTCCGAGGCCAGGGCACCGTGCAGCAGGAGCAGGGAAGGTTTCATGGGGGCGGGTAGCAGTTACTTGGTGACTTCAGCGGCTAGCTGATTCAAATCCAGCCCATCAAACGTGCCCGAGGACATCATCAGCAGGTTGGCGTTTTGCCAGTTCTGGGCATGCAGGAAGGCGGCCAGCTCCCGGCTGTCGGTAAACACGCGCAGGTCGGGGCGCTGGAAGGCCTGTTGCACCGCCTCGGGCGGCAAGGCGGGCAGGCGCTTGTGCTCCAGCACGTGGGGGTTAAAGTACACCACCGCCACGTCGGGCGTGTCGAAGGTGTGGGCGTACTGGGGCAGAAAGGCCGGGTTGAGGGAGCTGAAGGTGTGCAACTCCAGGCAGGCCACTAGCTTGCGCTCCGGGTACTGCTTTTTGAAGGCTGCCGCCGTGGCTTTCAGCTTGCTGGGCGCGTGGGCAAAGTCCTTGTACACTACCGAATCGTGGCCTTCCTTCACCAGCTCCAGCCGCCGGGCCGCGCCTTTAAAGGTGCCCAGGGCCTCGTAAAACTCCTTGGCCTTAATGCCCAGCTGCTTGCACACTTCCTTGGCCGCCGAGATGTTGCGCAGGTTGTGCTCCCCAAACACCTGGATGGGTACTTCCTCGTCCTTTTTGTTGAGCAGGAAGGTTTTGCCGTTGCGAATCACGTGCTCGTGCGGGCCGTAGCCGATGTACTTCACGTCGGGTGAGCTGGGCACCGTCACCAGCTGCACCTGCTCGTCGTCCTGGTCGTAGATGAGCACGCCGGCCTTGGGCGTCATCTCGGCAAAGATGCGGAACTGCTCCCGGTACACTTCCTCCGTCGGGAACACGTTGATGTGGTCCCAGCTGATGCCGGAAATCACCCCGATGTGGTGCTGGTACAAGTGAAACTTGGGCCGCCGGTCGATGGGCGACGACAGGTACTCGTCGCCCTCGATGATAATGATGGGTGCGTCGTCGGTGAGCTGCACCATCAGTTCGAAGCCCTCCAGCTGGGCCCCCACAGCGTAGTCGAATTTGCGGCCGTGGTAGCGCAACACGTGCAGGATAAGGGACGTAATGCTGGTTTTGCCGTGGGAGCCGCCAACGACGATGCGCTGCTTGTCGCGGCTGGCTTCGTAGATAAACTCGGGGAAGGAGTACACCCGCAGCCCCAGCTCCTGGGCGCGCAGCAGCTCGGGGTTGTCGGGGCGGGCGTGCATGCCCACAATCACGGCGTCGAGGTCGGCCGTTATCTTTTCCGGAAACCAGCCTTCTTGGGCCGGCAGCAGGCCGGCGTTGGCCAGGCGGCTCTTGGCGGGCTCAAAAATCTCGTCGTCGGAGCCCGTTACGTGGGCGCCGCGCTGGTGCAGGGCCAGGGCCAGGTTGTGCATAATACTGCCCCCGGTGGCAATCAGGTGCAGGCGTTGAAGCGAAGAAGGAGTGTCGGCCATGCGCTAAGCTAGTGGAATAGGGCGGCAAAGGTAAGCGGTGGCCGGGAACGGGTAACGAGGTGCCAGGCGATAAGGTGATGGGTAGCCCGCCACCCTGGCGGCAGACTTGGGCAGCTTGGCTGGCGCGTCTGCCCGCCGCAGGGGAGAAGCCCGTCGCCTGACTGGCAGCCGCCAGCAGCAGCCAGCCGGCCACGCCGCGCCCCAACGCATCACCGCATCAGCATAGAAAAAAGAAACCTTTCCCACCTGTTCCGGATTGTAGAACCCAGCCGTTAGCTTTGTACCCCTTTGGGGTAAAATTCGGGCCGGGAACAAGAAATTCCGGCCGGAACCGGCCCAACCTGCTTACCTTGTAGTGCTACTTTTTAGTGATGAACGACCGGATGGATGACCGCCTGAAACAAGCTGGCTCACGAGCGAAAGCCGCCTGGAACAACCGCCCGCCGGTGCTGCCCATCAGCGGGCCCGCCGGCAAGCTGCCGCCCCAGGCCCTGGAGCTGGAATCGGCCGTGCTGGGTGCCCTCATGTTGGAAAAAGACGCCCTCACCACCGTTATCGACCTGCTCAAGCCCCAGAGCTTTTACAAGGATGGGCACCAGCGCATCTTCAAGGCCATTCTGAATTTGTTCGACAAATCGGAGCCGATTGACATTCTGACGGTGACGCACGAGCTGCGGGAGATGGGCGAGCTGGAAGCCGCCGGCGGGGCGCACTACGTGGCCAACCTCACCTTTAAGGTGAACTCGGCGGCCAACATCGAGTACCACGCCCGCATCATCACCGAAAACTCCATCAAGCGGGAGCTGATCCGCATCGCCTCCGACATCCAGCGCGACGCCTTCGAGGATACCACCGACGTATTCAACCTGCTCGACAGCACCGAGCAGTCATTGTTTGAGGTGTCGGAATCCAACATCCGCAAGAACTTCGACGACATGCGCAGCCTGATGGGCAAGGCCATCAAGGAGCTGGAAGAGAAGAAGGACCAGAAGGACGGTCTCACCGGCGTGCCCTCCGGCTTCTCGGCCCTGGACCGCGTCACGTCGGGCTGGCAACCGTCTGACCTGGTGATTATTGCGGCGCGCCCAGGTATGGGTAAAACGGCCTTCGTAGTCTCGGCCATGCGCAACGCGGCGGTGGAGTTCAAGAAGCCGGTGGCCATTTTCTCGCTGGAAATGTCCTCGCTGCAGCTCGTGAACCGTCTGATTTCGGCCGAAGCGGAACTGGACTCCGAGAAGATCAAGAAGGGTAACCTGGCCGACTACGAGTGGGCCCAGCTCAACCACAAGATTTCGGGCCTGTCGTCGGCGCCCATCTACATCGACGATACGCCCGGCCTCAGCATCCGGGAGCTGCGCACCAAGTGCCGCCGCCTCAAGGCCCACCACGACATCCAGATGATCATCATCGACTACCTGCAGCTGATGACCGGCAACACCGACGGCAAAGGGGGCGGCAACCGCGAACAGGAAATTGCCTCGATTTCGCGGGCCCTCAAGGGCATTGCCAAGGAGCTGAACGTGCCCGTGTTGGCGCTGTCGCAGCTTTCGCGCTCGGTAGAAACCCGCGGCGGCGACAAGAAGCCCCAGCTCAGTGACCTGCGCGAATCGGGCTCCATCGAGCAGGACGCCGACATGGTTATCTTCCTGTACCGTCCCGAGTACTACAAGATTACGGAGGACGAAATGGGCAACCCTACCCAGGGTACCGGCGAGGTCATCATTGCCAAGCACCGGAACGGCTCCCTGGAAACCGTGCAGCTCAAGTTCATCGGCAAGTTCACTAAGTTTGCCGACCTCGACGGAGGCGGGGGCTTCGGCGATGCGGGCTTCAACCCCGGGGCCTTTCCCACCAGCACTTTCGACGACGATACGGCCAACTTTGCCCCGAACACCATCCGGCTGGGCTCCCGCATCAACAACGACGGCCCACCCCCGGCCCAGCCCTTCCCCCGCAGCACCTTCGACGACGGTCCGCCGCCATTCTAGAGTTAGGGAAAACCAAAACGCCCGCTACTGCTAGCGGGCGTTTTACGTTTAAAATCTGTCATCCTGAGCAAAGCGAAGGACCTTATCACTACCGCACAATTCGTGGCAACGTGATAAGGTCCTTCGCTGCGCTCAGGATGACAGTTGTAAAATATCGTCTACCCAAACATACCCACCGCGTCCTTGCTGGGCAGGGCGGTTTTGCCAGTCAGAAAAATGTCTACCTGGCGGGCAGCTTCGCGGCCTTCGGAAATGGCCCACACGACCAAAGACTGGCCCCGGCGCATGTCGCCGGCCACGAAGACGTTGGGCCGGGAAGTGTGGAAGTCATTGTCGGAGGTGGTGCGCACGTTGCCGCGCTCATCGAGGGCTACGCCCAGCTGCTCCAGCAGGCCTTCGTACTGCGGGGAGGCGAAGCCCAGGGCCAGCAAAGCCAACTGGCAGGGAATTTCCCGCGCCGAGCCTTCTACCTCGCTGAAGGCCAGGCGGCGGCCCAGCACGTCGGTTTCCCAGGTCACGTCCGTCACCAGCAGGGCGCGCACGTGGCCGTTTTCGTCGCCCAAAAAGGCCTTGGTGTTCACGCCCCAGTAGCGCTGGCAGCCTTCCTCGTGGGAGGTGCTGGTGCGGAACATAGCGGTGGGGTAGTGTGGCCAGGGCTCGAAGTTGGGCCGCTCGGGGGTGGGTTGGTGCATGAGGGCAAACTGCGTGACGGAATGGGCCTGCTGGCGGTTGGCCGTGCCCACGCAGTCGGAGCCCGTGTCGCCACTGCCAATCACCACCACGTCTTTGCCGGTGGCCAGCAGCTCCTGGTCGGCTATGGGCAGGTCACTCACGCGGCGGTTATGCTGGGTGAGGTAGTCCATGGCGAAGTGAATGCCCGCCAGGTCGCGGCCGGGAATGGGCAGGTTCTTCGGCACCAGTGCCCCGCCGGCAAGCACCACGGCATCAAACTGCGCGGCCAGTTCCTGGGCCGGAATATCCCGGCCGATTTCCGTGTTGCAGCGGAACTGCACCCCATCTTCCTCCAGCACTTGAATGCGGCGGTCAATCACCCATTTATCCAGCTTGAAATCGGGGATGCCGTAGCGGAGCAGGCCACCGGGCCGGTCGTCGCGCTCAAACACCGTGACGGCGTGGCCGGCCCGCACCAGCTGGGCTGCCGCTGCCAGCCCGGCCGGGCCCGAGCCTACCACGGCCACCGTTTTGCCGGTTTTGAGCACCGGGGCCGTGGGCTGCACGTAGCCCTTGGCAAACGCCGTTTCGATAATGTGCCGCTCGATTTCCTCAATGGCCACCGGCGTGGCATGAATCCCCAGCACGCAGGCCGACTCGCAGGGGGCGGGGCAGATGCGCCCCGTGAACTCGGGGAAGTTGTTGGTGGAGCTCAGGATCTGGTAGGCCTGCTCCCAGTCCTGGCGGTACACGGCATCGTTGAACTCGGGGATGATGTTGCCCAGCGGACAGCCCGAGTGGCAGAACGGAATGCCGCACTCCATACAGCGCGCCGACTGCTGGTGCAGCTGCGTGTCGGTGTATTGCCCTACAAACTCGCGGTTATGCGCCACCCGCTCCTGCGGGGCGGCTTTGGCGGGTAGCTCCCGCTGAAATTCCTTGAAACCGGTGGTATTACCCATGATACTGCTTGTTCTGTAGTTGATAGCCTGGCCTTACTGTACCTTCTCGAAGCGCGCCTTCTGCAGTACCTTCTTGTACTCGCTGGGGAACACCTTCACAAACTTGCCGACTTCCTCGGGCCAGTTGCTGAGCAGGAAATGAGCCAGCTGGCTGCCGGTCAGTTCGCTGTGCTGGCGCAGCAGGTGCTGGATGTGGGTTTCGTCGTCGGCGTCGAGGGGGTCGAGCTCCACCATTTCGGGGTTGCAGTTCTGCGGGAAGGTACCGTCGGCGTCGTACACCCAGGCAATGCCCCCGCTCATGCCCGCCGCGAAATTGCGGCCGGTGGGCCCCAGAATGAGGGCCCGGCCGCCGGTCATGTATTCGCAGCCATGGTCGCCCACGCCTTCCACCACGGCCGTGGCCCCGGAGTTGCGCACGGCAAACCGTTCTCCGGCCTGGCCGCGCACGAACAACTCCCCGGAAGTAGCCCCGTACAGGGCCACGTTGCCGATGATGATGTTCTGCTCGGGCACGAAGCTGGCGTTGGCCGCCGGGTAAATAATCAGCTGGGCCCCGCTCAGGCCCTTGCCCACGTAGTCGTTGGCCTCACCTTCCAGCCGGAACGACAAGCCCCGCACGCTGAAAGCCCCAAAACTCTGCCCCGCCGATCCGCGGAATGTGTATTGGATGGTACCCTCGGGCAAGCCGGCGGCGTGATGACGTTTGGTGATTTCGTTGGAGAGCAGCGTGCCGATGGTGCGGTCGATGTTGCGCACCGTGAACTCGGCCTGCACGGGCTGCTGGTATTCCAGCGCCGGCTGGGCCTGCTCCAGCAGCTGCCAGTCCAGAATGCCCCGCAGGCCGTGGTCCTGCTCCTCGCTTTTGTGGAGGGTGCTGCCCGGCTCCGGCGACGTCAGGTAGAGCAGGTCGCGCAGGTCGAGGTGACGAGCTTTCCAGTGCTGGATATTGGGGCGGGGCTTCAGGAACTGGGCCCGGCCCACCATCTCGTTGATGGTGCGGAAGCCCAGCTCGGCCATGATTTCGCGCAGCTCCTCGGCCAGGAAGCGGAACAGGTTCACGATGTGCTCGGGCTTGCCGCTGAACAGGCGGCGCAGCTCGGGGTCCTGGGTGGCCACGCCCACGGGGCAGGTGTTGAGGTGGCACTTGCGCATCATCACGCAGCCCCCGGCCACCAGCGCGGCCGTGGCCACGCCCCATTCCTCGGCCCCCAGCAGCGTAGCCACGGCCAGGTCGCGCCCGGTTTTCAGCTGGCCATCGGCCTGCAGCACCACCCGGCTGCGGAGCTGATTGCGCACCAGCGTCTGGTGAGCTTCGGCCAAGCCCAGCTCCCAGGGCAGCCCGGCGTGGCGGATGCTGCTCAGGGGCGAGGCGCCGGTGCCGCCGTCGTAGCCCGCAATCAGAATCACGTCGGCGTGGGCCTTGGCCACCCCGGCCGCAATGGTGCCCACGCCCGCTTTGCTCACCAGCTTCACGTTGATGCGGGCGGCGCGGTTGGCATTTTTGAGGTCGAAGATTAACTGGGCCAGATCCTCAATGGAGTAGATGTCGTGGTGGGGCGGGGGCGAGATGAGGCCCACGCCGGGCGTGGCGTGGCGCACTTTGGCAATCCACTCATCCACCTTGTGGCCGGGCAGCTGCCCGCCTTCCCCGGGCTTAGCGCCCTGGGCCATCTTGATTTGCAGCTCGTCGGCGTTGGTGAGGTAGTGGGCCGTCACGCCGAAGCGGGCCGAGGCCACCTGCTTGATGGCCGAGCGCATGGAGTCCCCATTTTCCATCACCTCGTAGCGCAGCGGGTCTTCGCCGCCCTCCCCGGTGTTGCTCTTGCCCCCGATGCGGTTCATGGCAATGGCCAGGGTGCTGTGGGCCTCGTGCGAGATGGAGCCAAACGACATGGCCCCGGTGGCAAAGCGCCGCATGATGCTTTCGGCCGGCTCTACCTCGTCCAGGGCAATGGCCGGACGGTGGTGGGCAAAGTCGAGCAGGCTGCGCAGGCTGGCCGCCCCCTTGCCGGGCGCGTTCACCAGGCGGGCGTAGCGCTGGTAGGTTTCGTAGGAGCCGGTGCGGGTAGCGTGTTGCAGCAGGTGCACGGTTTCGGGGTTGAACTGGTGCGCCTCGCCCCGGCGGCGCCACTGGTACACGCCGCCCTCGGGCAGCAGCAGCTGTTCTTCCAGGGTGCTGCTCCGGAAGCCCTGGAAGTGCTTAAACAGGGTTTCGCGGGCAATTTCATCCAAACCCAGCCCGCCGATACGCGTCACGGCCCCGGCGAAGTAAGCATCTACCACCTCGCGGTTGATGCCCAGAATCTCGAACACCTGCGCCCCGTGGTAGCTCTGCAGGGTGCTGATGCCCATCTTGGAGAAGATCTTCAGCAGCCCGTCGCACACGGCCTTGATGTAATTGGCCTCCAGCTTGGGCACGGCCAGCCCGCTACGGAAACGCCCCTCGTAGTGCATCGTGCGGATGGTGCTGAGCGCCAGGTAGGGGTTAATGGCCGTGGCCCCGAAAGCCAGCAGGCAGGCAAAGTGGTGCACTTCCCAGGCGTCGCCGGCTTCTACCACCAGGCCCACCGAGCCGCGGTAGCCCTTGCGGATGAGGTGGTGGTGCACCGCCGACACGGCCAGCAGCGACGGAATAGCCGCGTGCTCCGAGTCCAGGGCCCGGTCGGAGAGAATCAGCACCTCAAAGCCGTCGTCCACGGCATCCTCGGCGTAGCGGCAAAGACGGTCGAGGCCGGCCTGCAGGGCGCCAGGCTTGCCATCGGCCCGGAAGTAGGTGTTGATGGTTTTGGCGTTGAACAGCCCCGTATCGATGCTACGTAGCTTTTCCAGCTCGTGGTTCGTGAGGATGGGCTGGCGCAGGGCCACGCAGTGGCAGTGCATCTTGTCCTCGTCGAGGATGTTGCCGTTGTTGCCGATGAAGGTAGCCAGGCTCATCACCAGCCGCTCCCGAATAGGGTCGATGGGCGGGTTGGTGACCTGAGCGAAGAACTGCTTGAAGTAGCTGCTCAGGTGCTGGGGCTGGTCCGACAGCACCGCCAGCGGCGAATCCACGCCCATGGAGCCGATGGGCTCCTTGCCCTCCAGGGCCATGGGTGTCAGAATCGTGTCGATATCCTCGCGGGTGTAGCCGAACACCTGGTGGTACTTAAACACCGATTCGGCCGCCAGGTCGGTGAACACGAGGCGGGGCTCGGGCAGCTCCTCCAGCTTAATCTGGTACTCGCTCAGCCATTGGTCGTAGGGCTGGCGCGTGGCGGCCTGGGCTTTCAGTTCCTCGTCGGTGATAATCTGGCCGGCAACGGTATCGATGAGCAGCATCTTACCGGGCTGCAGGCGGCCCTTGCGCACCACGCTGGCCTCGGGCAGTCCGGCGCCCAGTACCCCCGCTTCCGAAGCCACCAGCACCCGGCCGTCGTCGGTGAGGGCGTAGCGCAGGGGGCGCAGGCCGTTGCGGTCGAGCATGGCCCCAATCATGCGGCCATCGGTAAAGAGCAGGGCCGCCGGGCCGTCCCAGGGCGCCATGAAGGTGGCGTGGAACTCGTAGAAAGCCTTTTTGAGCGGGTCCATCTGCTCGTTGCCGTCCCAGGCCTCGGGCACCAGCATCATCATCACGTGGGGCAGGCTGCGGCCGCAGTGCAGCAGCAGCTCCACAATGTTGTCGAGGCAGGCCGAGTCCGACTGGTTGGCGTCGATGACGGGCAGCAGAATCTCCATTTCCTCGGCCGAGAAGTAGGGCGAGAGGTAGGAAGGCAGGCCGGCGTAAAACCAGTTGAGGTTGCCGCGCAGGGTGTTGATTTCCCCGTTGTGGGCCATCAGCCGGAAAGGCTGGGCCAGCCGCCAGCTGGGGAAGGTGTTGGTGGAAAAGCGCGAGTGCACCATACCCAGGCCCGAGGTCACCCGCTCGTCGGAGAGCTCGGGGAAGTAGCCGCGCACCTGATACGTGGTCAGCTGACCTTTGTAGATGATAACGCGGCAGGAGAGGGAGGTGAAATACACTTCCTCCTCGGGCACGCTGGCGGCTACTTCGCGGCTGATGAGACGGCGCAGCACGTAGAGCTTGCGCTCAAAGTCCTCGGGCGTGGCTACGCCGGCCGGCCGGCCCACAAACAGCTGCTCAATGGCCGGCTCGCCCGACAAAGCCGTGTGGCCAATGCCGGCGGGGTTGACGGGCACCGGCCGGTAGCCCAGCACCGGGAAGCCCAGCTGGGCCGCGGCCGCGTTGATGAGGTCGCGGCAGACTTGGCGCTGGCCGCTGTTTTTGGGCAGAAAGACCATGCCCACGCCGTACTCGCCCGGTTCGGGCAGGCGAATGCCGAGCGTGGTACATTCTTCCAGAAAAAACCAGTGGGGCAGCTGCAACAGCAGCCCCGCTCCGTCGCCGGAGTCGGCGTCGCAGCCGCAGGCACCGCGGTGCTCCATATTTTCCAGAATAGTCAGCGCATCGGCTACTACCTGGTGCGATTTACGTCCGTCGACGTAGGCTATAAAGCCGGTGCCACAAGCATCGTGTTCAAATTCGGGGCGGTATAGGCCCTGGGGCGCAGCTAGCTCCATGGGGAGACGCAGAGTACAACGGTGAAACATGACCTCCGGCAGTAGGTCCGAAGTAGCAACGTACCACACCATTATTGCCCAAACCAGCCGTTAAAGGCATTTTTTCCGGTTTCTAACCCGGACGGCCTTTCCCGAAATTTGCGGGTGGAACCGGCTAAATCTGCGTATTGACGTAGGTTAGCCCCTGCCGCGCCCGGTAATCCAGGCGGCCACCACTACAATTTCAAAACGGTCCAATCACCGATATTTAAGGTATGAAAAACCTGCTGCGCCCCGACCTGACCTTCCGCCTGACCGGCCGCCTCTGGATAGAATCCGCCGACGACCGGTTTATGGGCATCGGGCGGCTGGAACTGCTTGGCCTGATTCAGCAACACGGCTCCATCTCCCGGGCGGCGCAGGAAATGGGCATGTCGTATAAGCGAGCCTGGGATTTGGTCTCGTCGCTGAACGCCCAGAGCGCCCAGCCGCTGGTGCTCACCCAAACCGGCGGCAAGCGCGGCGGTGGCACCGTGGTAACGCCCGAGGGCGAGGCACTGATTGCGGCGTTCGAGGGCCTGCAGGCCCGGTTTCAGGCGTTTCTGGCGGCGGAGGCGAAGCAAATTTTGTAGCTGACGTTAGTGCCAGCGAAGCTGGCACCGCTGATTTTCAGGCCTGAAGCGGCGAACGGAGGCTGCGGGCGCCGATTGGCCGGTTGTTGCGCCTAAAAGGCGAAACCGGCCCGTATGGCAATCCGCTCGAAGGTGACGGGTTCTGGGGGCGTGGCTTCGCGAAGCAGCGTAGTGCGCTGGGTGCGGTAGCCTACGCTTAGCAAGAAGCCGGTATTGTTGTTGAACAGGACTTTCATACCGACGCCCAGTGCCCAAAGGGAGCCTCCTTCGTAGGTGACGGGCTGAGTCAGGGTATTGTCGCGGCCGGTGATGTTGAAGCCGTAGCCGACATCCAGGAAGTAAAACGGCAAAATGGTGCCCCGGCGTGTGAAGTCGCCCCGCACGCTGGCAAACACTGGTACAATGCTTTGCGTGGCATATAAGTCGGCACCCACGCCCAGGCCGGTATATAGCCACTGGTTGAACTTGTAGCCATTCACCGTCTGGAATGAAAAGGCCGACGTGTTGACGGAACTGCTGGTGTTACGGCCGGCCAGGGCCCCCAACTCGGTATAGTGCCCGAAGCCCCGGGACTTGTAGGCTGCATGCAGGCCGCTTTCTACGGGCTGGTACCGCTGCCGCAGCGAGTCCACCTCAGCTTGCCGAAACACAAACTCATTGCGGTCGGCGGTTTGCAGGCGCAGCGGGTCGGCAGTGGGAGCCGTGAGCAGCTGGCCCCGCAGTATCCAGCCGTTTTTAAGGTAAAGTACCTGCTCGGTGGGGCGTTGGGCCCAAGCCGGGCCGGCACACCGGAGCAGGAGCAGCAGAAGCAGTAGAGGGAATCGAATCATAGCGGCGGCAGGCAGTAGGGGTGAAGCTGTAAGTTGCAGATAAGTTGTGCACGAGTACAGCCCGCTTCCCCGGCCTGAACGGGGCCGGGGCATTGCTCGGAAAGCCGCGCTGCCCGCGGCCGGGCTGGGGCTTAGTGGTCGAGCCAGGCTTTGAACTCGGCCACCCGCTCCCGGCTGATGATGACTTCCGTGAGGGGGGTGGGCAGCAGCAGCACCCGCAAACGGCCCCCAGTGTAGATCCGTATTTCCTTCACGGCCGTCAGGCTGACGATGTACTTGCGGCTAAGCCGGAAAAACTGGCGCGGGTCGAGCAGGCCTTCGAGCTGTTCCAGCGTGTAGTCTACCAGAAAGCGGCGCTGGTCCAGGCCGACCAAGTGCACAAACTTACCGTCGGCGCAGAAAAAGGCAATTTCTTCGGTGGTTTTAAACTGAATTCGGTCGTTGAAGCGGGCCAGGAAACGGGTTTTATACGCTTTCTGCATTTGCTGGAACACCTGCGCCAATTGGTGCAGGTTCACGGCGGGCGGCGAATAATCGGTGGTCAATAGCCGCAGCTTCTCCAGGGCCCGGTGCAAGTCGGCGTAGGCAATGGGCTTGAGCAGGTAATCAATGCTGGTGACCTGGAAGGCCCGGATGGCGTACTGATCGTAGGCGGTAGTGAAGATGATGGGGCAGCGGATGCTCACCTGCGGGAAGATGTCGAAGCACAGCCCATCGGCCAGCTGCACATCCAGCAGCACTAGGCGCGGGGGCGGATTGTGGGCAAACCACAGCACGGCGTCTTCCACCGAATCGAGCCGCTCGATAACCTGAATAGCCGGGTCGTAGCGCGCCAGTAGGGCCATCAGGCCATCGGCCGCTGCGGCTTCATCTTCAATCAGCACAACATGCATGCACAGGCAGCTGGTAAGTGGGTAAGGAAGAAAAATACGGTGGTCGGTCAGAAGCAAGTGGCCAACATACGGTAGAACAGATATTCATCGAAATAGTCACTCTAGGTCCTGCCTTGCTGCTCCATAATATTCGTAGCAATGGATGTAAGACGTTTATTATCAATGTGTCTCTATAGCTGCTCCGCTTTTCTCCTCGCCCACCCGCAACAACGGCAGGCGCACGGTGAAGGTGTGGGCATCGCGCTCTACTTCCACCGGGTGCGGACTCACAAAACTGTAGCGCCGCCGAATGTTTTCCAGGCCCAGATTAGTAGACGCTTCCACGGCCGGCTTGGGCTGCAGCGTATTGCGCACCACCAGCTGCTCTTGGTTGGGGGTGGTAAACACGTCAATCAGCAGGGGGCGGCTGCGGGAGCTGATGTTGTGCTTGAGGGCGTTTTCCAGCAGCATTTGCAGGGCCACGGGCACCGTGTAACGGGTTCGTAGGGCGTCGGCTACGCTGATGGTGATGCGCAGGCTGCCCCGGAACCGGGCCCGCAGCAAATACACGTAGGACTCCATAAACTCCAGCTCGGCGGCCACTTCTACCACTTCCTTTTCCTGGTTCTGGAGCACGTAGCGGTACACTTTGGAGAGCTGCTGCAGAAATTCGGCGGCCTGGCCTACATCTTGGTAAAGCAGCGCCGACAGCACGTTGAGGTTGTTGAACAGGAAATGCGGATTCACCTGGTCCTTGAGGCTCTGGAACTGCGCCTGCAAACTGATTTTCTTGAACTGCTCGGCTTCCAGCTGGCTTTGGCGCAGCTCGCGCAGTAAATACACGGCGGTGTTTATAGTGTTCAGAAACAGATTGATACGGAAACCAACGGCCAACAGCAGCTTGAGGCCCAGCTGAAACTTGGCCGGCGGCAGCGGCTGCACGTAGCGCCCCAGCAGTAGCGCCGGCCCCGCCACCGCCACCAGCGTAACGGGCAGGCTCAGCAGAAACGAGAGCAGCAGCGGATGCAGCCGCAGCCCCAGCCGGCGCCGGACAGCGGGCAGCCCACGCTCAATCAGACGGTTGCCTTCCCAGATCAGCGTCACGCACACCAGAAACAGCACCAGTACGTAGCCGCTGTTCACCGGCAGGCCATAAAAGGGCAGCGCCTCCATCAGCAGCACGTTCACGAACGTGTACGCGCCCAGCCCCAGCATGTATATGTACCGCAGACGAGTAGAAAACAGCATGACCGGAAGGTGAGAAAGGAGAAATAGAAAAGTAAGCAGTAAAAGTTGGCGGCTGCGGTTCGCTATCAGACGGCACCCGCAACTTCAACTTTTACTGCTTACTTCTCAATTTTTACTAGATGGAAAACTAGGGCTGAATCACCTGGTCGATGATGTGGACCACGCCGTTGGTAGCCAGGATGTTAGCCGTGGTGATGTTGGCGGCAGTACCCGTGCCGCCCCGTACCGTGAAGCCGGTACCTGCGGCCGCAACTGTTACAGAGCCGGCGAGGGTGGGTACCGTTCCGGGAGTCAGATCTGACGAAAACACGCGGCCCGTAGCAATTACGTGGCGCGACAGGATAGCCGTCAGGTCGGCGTCGGATACGGAGCTGAGGGGGGTGTTGCCCAGCAGCGCTTGGAAGGCAGCATCAGTGGGCGCAAATACCGTTACGTTGGTGCTTTGAGTGCCGGCAGCCGTCAGGATAGCCGCAGCGGCCGGGCGCTGTAAGGCCTGGAGCAGCAGCGTAAACTCGGGGTTGGTAGCGCGAGTGGCGTTGGCCACTACAATTTGCGCAATAGTCTGCGAAGGTGGCATCAATACGTTATCAATAGCGTGGATGGTGCCGTTGCTGGCCGCTACGTCGGCCGTTACCACGCGGGTACTACCGTTGATGAATACCCCCGTACCATTCTTGGTCAGGTATAACGTGTTGTCGTTGAGGGTAACTCCGCCTACCGTGCTCTGGGGGCGGGCCGTGGTGGCGCTGCTGCTGCCGTTGGCAATATCAGCGGCCTTCACGTTGGCTGGCAGCACGTGGTAGAGCAGGATACCCCGCAGCGTGGCAATCTGAGCGGGGTCTGTGATGGCCGTGATGCTGGCGGCTGTGTTGAATGGGGCCGACAGCTTAGCAAAAGCGGCGTTGGTAGGCGCAAACACCGTAAATGGCCCCGTGCCGCTGAGCGTGGTGGTCAGGTCGGCTTTCACCACCGCCGCTACCAGAATGGAAAAGTCGGGGTTGCCCTGGGCTACTTGCACGATGTTCTGGGCGGGTGGGGTAGTTACCTCATCGTCGTCGTCGTCGCAGCTGGTGGCCGTGAAGCCAACCAGCATCACGAGGGCCAGCAATAGCCGCCGCCAGAGGGGAAATGTAGCTTGGGAATGGAACATGAGCGAACAGAGGTTAGGAGTGAAAGATGAATTAGTTTCCCCTTAAACTGCCCGTTTGCTCCCGCTGATGTGCTGCCCGGCACCAGTCGGCAGATAACCGGAGTGAACTCCCATATAACCGGAGTGAGTTGTAGGCGAACACAGCGGCGCGGAGTTATTCATAAGATTGCGCCCATGAAAGACCTGTTGCGTCCCGACCTTGTCTTCCGCCTGACCGGCCGCCTCTGGGTGGAATCCGCCGCCGACCGGTTTATGGGCATCGGGCGGCTGGAGCTGCTGGGCCTGATTCAGCAACACGGCTCCATCTCCCGGGCGGCGCAGGGAATGGGCATGTCGTATAAGCGGGCCTGGGATTTGGTGTCGTCCCTGAACGCCCAGAGTGCCCGGCCGCTGGTGCTCACCCAGACCGGTCGGCGGCACCGTGTAACTGCAGAGGGTGAAAGGTTGATTGCGGAGTTTGAAGCCCTGCAGGCCCGGTTTCTGGCGGCGGAGGCGGCGGAGGCTGAACGGTTGTTCTGACGTCGGTTCCCGCAGCGGACGCCGAAGGACGACCTCCGCGTCCGCTGCGGGAAACCTGGGTGCGCCTTGTTCGTTATGTTTGGAAAAATATAACGCATGAAACACGTTACGCCTGCTCTGTTGCTGCTTCCGATACTGGCCCACGCCCAGGCCCCCGCCGATACCACGCGGCTGGGTGAGGTGGTGGTGACGGCCTCGAAGGTGGAGGAAAGTATTCTACAGTCGCCCGTAACGGTGGAGAAGCTCAACGCCCGCCAACTGCGGCTCACGCCCGCGGCCTCGTTTTTCGATGCCATTGAGCACCTGAAGGGCGTGCAGATGCTAACGCCCAGCCTGGGGTTTCGGGTGCTGAACGCCCGGGGCTTCAGCAACACCACTAACGTGCGCTTCGCCCAACTCGTGGACGGCATCGACAACCAGGCCCCGCACATTGGCGGGCCCATCGGGAACGTACTGGGGCCGAGCGACCTGGATATTCAGGCCGTAGAGCTGGTGCCGGGTACGGCCGCGGCGCTGTACGGGCTCAACGCCATCAACGGGCTGGCCAACTTCAGCACCCGCAACCCGTTTCGCAGCCCCGGCCTGAGCGTGCAGCAGAAAACGGGCATCAACCACCTCAACGACCCGGCCACCGGCGCGCATGCCTTTTCCGAAACCAGTGTGCGCTACGCCCGGGTGCTGGGCCCGAAGTGGGCGGTGAAAGTGAACGGCACCTACCTGCGCGGCTACGACTGGATTGCCCGCGACCCAACCGACATCAACCCCAACGGCAACGCCACCACCGGCCTGCTGGGGGCCGATAACCCGGCCCGCGACCCGGTGAGCAGCTACGGCAACGAATCGTCGAACCGCTCGACGCTGACGCTGGGGGGCAAAAGCTACCAGGTGGCCCGCACCGGCTACCGGGAGCAGGACGTGACCGACTACCAGCTGCAAACCCTGAAGTACGACGCGGCCCTGCACTACAAGCTCACCGACAAAACGGAGCTGGCCTACACCTACCGCGGGGCCAACTTCGACAACGTGTACCAGCGCAGCAACCGGTTCCGGCTCGACAACTACCACCTGCAGCAGCACGCTCTGCAGCTCACCGGCCCCGTGGTGCAGGCCCGGGCCTACTTCACCCAGGAAAACACCGGCCGCAGCTACAACCTGCGCAGTATGGCCGAAAACCTGGACCGCAGCTTCAAGCCCGATGCCCGCTGGAACCAGGACTACACCGCGGCCTGGAACGCCGCCGCACAGGCCGGCCAGTCGGTGGCCCAGGCGCACGCCACGGCCCGCGCCGCCGCCGATGCCGGCCGCTTGCAGCCCGGCACGCCGGAGTTCCAACAGCGCCTGCGCGAACTGGCCGACATCAACAACTGGGACCAGGGCGCGGCCCTGCGCGTCCAGGCCGATTTGCTGCACCTGGAAGGCCAGCTGAACCTGGGCGAAGCCCTGCGCCGGGGCGGCGGCAAAGCCCTGCCCGCCTGGGCAGACGTGCTGCTGGGCCTCGACCACCGCACCTATTTCATCCAACCTGACGGTAACTACTTCATCAACCCCGAAGCGGGGGAGGACCCGTACAGCACGCTCACCTACGGCAAAACCGGCGGCTTCGTGCAGGCCGGGGCGCGGTTGTGGCAGGTGAAAGTACGCCTGACAGCCACGCTGCGGGCCGACAGGAACGACTATTTCAGTGCCCGCTTCAACCCCCGCCTCACGGCCGTGTACTCGCCTACCCAGCGCCACAACTTCCGGGTGAGCTACCAGAGCGGCTACCGGTTTCCGAGCTTGTTCGAGGGGTTTTCCAACGTGAACAGCGGGCAGGTGAAGCGCATAGGGGGGCTCCGGGTGATGTCGGACGGGGTGTTTGAGAACAGCTACCTGCGCAGCTCCATTGATGCCTTCAACGCGGCCGTAACGCGGGGCGTGAACACCGGCGGCCTCTCGCGCAGCCAGGCCATCAGCCAGAACCAGGGCCTGCTGCAGAAAAACCCCTACACCTACCTGCGGCCCGAGCACATCAACTCCATTGAGCTGGGCTACAAGGCGGCCCTGCTGCCCGGCGGCCGCCTACTGGCCGACGTGGATTTTTACTCTAACACCTACCGCGACTTTATTGCCCAGGTAGAAGCCTACGTGCCCCTGGATGCCACCGGCCAGCCCCTGCCCCCCGGCTCCGACCAGAACGCCGTAGCCACCGCCCTGAGCGCCCGCGCCGGCCAGGCCCGCTACCGCCTCTGGACCAACTCCCGCAGCCGGGTGTACAACTACGGCGGCTCCCTGGGTTTGCGCTACGAAGTGGCCGGCGGCTACCTGGCCGGGGCCAGCACCACCTACGCCCGCCTGCGCCGCACCGAGTCGGGCGACGGGCTGGAAGATGGCTTCAACACCCCGCGCTGGGCCGCCAACGCGAGTCTGGGCAACGAAAACGTGGTGAAAAACTTCGGTTTCGGCCTCAACTACCACTGGCAGCAACGCTACTACTCCCAAACCTTCCTGGTAACCGGCTACGTGCCCGCCTACGGCACCCTCGACGCCCAACTCAGCTACCGTCTGCCCGAGCCCAACCTGCGCTTCAAGTTAGGAGCCAGTAACGTGCTCAACCACTACTACGCCAGCTACCTCGGCGGCCCCAGTGTGGGCGGGCTCTACTACCTGCAGGTTACGTATGGGTTGTAACTTACCGCTGTCATCCTGAGCATGTCGCGCATCAAGCCAGGAAGAAGGACCTTATTACTACAGAACTACTCTGCGTCCTCTGCGGAAACCTCTGCGCCCTCTGCGGGCTAAAAAAACCAAAGAAGCAACCGTGCATTCGTGACAAGGTCCTTCTTCCTCGCTTGATGCGCGACATGCTCAGGATGACAATTCCCATTCTCACGCCATGCTCGACGCCCTCCGTGCTTACTTCCACCACAAGCTTCCGCTGACCGAAACCCAGTTTGCTACCCTGGCTGGCCTGCTCACGCCGCGGCAGCTGGCGAAGGGGGAGGTGCTGGGGCGGCAGGGCGAGCCGGCGCGGTTCGGGGCGTTTGTGGTGCGGGGGTGCCTGCGCAGCTACGTGACGGATGCCCGGCAGAAAGAGCACATCCTGCAGTTTGCGCCCGAAAACTGGTGGATTGCCGACCAGCACAGCCTGCGCCACCACGCGCCGGCGTTGTTCACCATTGAGGCGCTGGAAGACTCGGAGGTGCTGCTGTTTGGGGCGGGACTGTACGGGCAGCTGTTGGCGTTGGGGCCCGGGTTTCAGGCATTTTTCTACGAGCTGCTGCAGAACAGCCTGGTAGCCATGCAGCGCCGGCTGATTGGGGTGCTGAGCGCCCCGGCCGAGGCGCGGTACCAGGAGTTTCAACAGCTGTACCCCACGCTGGCCCGGCGGCTGCCCCAGCGCCACATTGCCGCCTACCTGGGTATCACGCCGGAGTCGTTGAGCCGGCTGCGGGCCGGGCGGGGGTAGCGGGCGGGATTTTCGCTATATTGGGAATAATATAACGATAGAGGGAATAGGCAAGGAGCAATTGAATTTCAAATAGTTGAGCTGTTTAGACAGAATCCGGATAAACAGCTAATGGGCTGATCAATAGGCAGCCGGTGAGGAAGAAAAGCAAGGATAGGATTTTGTACAGGTGAAATACGCCGCAAAGCATAACGCCCAAGCGCTTGGCCTCGTAAGCCGATAAGCTACTGGCGAGCTTAGCCCTTGCTGGTCTCCGCCTATCCACTCCATCACCTCAACTTCTTTCTATGACCCAGCAACCGACCAACTCCGCGGCCCGTGCCGGCGGGGTGGCCGCACCGCCGCCTACCGGCCCGGTTCGCCTCACCATCAACGGCCAGCAGCATACCCTCCAGCTTGCCCCCTGGACCACGCTGCTCGATGCCCTGCGCGAGTACCTGCACCTCACCGGCACCAAGAAGGGCTGCGACCATGGCCAGTGCGGGGCCTGCACCGTGCTGGTAGATGGCAAGCGCATCAACAGCTGCCTCACCCTGGCCGTGATGCACGAGGACAAGGACATCACCACCATTGAAGGCCTCGGCACGCCCGAAACCCTGCACCCCCTGCAGCAGGCCTTTGTCGACCACGACGCCTTTCAGTGCGGCTACTGCACGCCCGGCCAGATCTGCTCGGCCCAGGGCCTCCTCAACGAAGGCCGTGCCCACACCGAGGCCGAAATTCGGGAGCACATGAGCGGCAACGTGTGCCGCTGCGGCGCCTACGTGGGCATCCTCAACGCCGTGAAGGAAGTGGTGGACAGGAAGAGCTCAGAGCATAGAAGTTAGAGCTTAGCTAGTTCTGTTTCCGGTATGCCCTGCCTATTCTAAGCTCTAAGTTCTTCCATCTAAGCTCTTCAAAATGAACTCATTTACTTACCAACGCGCTACGGCTGTTGCCGATGCCGTGCGCGAGCAGTCGGGGCGACCCGACGCGGCCTATATAGGGGGCGGCACCAACCTCATCGATTTGATGAAGGAAAATGTGGCGCGCCCTACCCATCTCGTGAGCGTGGGCAAGCTGCCCCTGTCCGATATCGAAAACCTGCCCGACGGCGGGCTGCGCCTGGGCGCCACGGCGACTAATGCCGACACCGCCTGGCACGAGGAGGTGAAAAGCCGCTACCCACTGCTGAACCAGGCCATTCTGGCCGGAGCTTCGCCCCAGTTGCGCAACATGGCCACCAACGGCGGCAACCTCATGCAGCGTACCCGCTGCTACTACTTCTACGACCTGGCCACGCCTTGCAACAAGCGGGAGCCGGGTTCGGGCTGCTCGGCCATCGGGGGCTACAACCGGGTGTGCGGCATCCTGGGCACCAGCGAGTCGTGCATTGCTACCCACCCTTCGGACATGTGCGTGGCCCTGGCGGCGCTGGCTCCCACGGTGCGCGTGAGCGGCCCCAACGGGGAGCGGAGCATTGCCTTCGACGACTTCCACCGCCTGCCCGGTAACCAGCCCGAAAAGGACAACACCCTGGAACCCGGCGAGCTGATTATGAGCATCGACCTGCCCACAGAAGGTTTCAACAAGAACTTCAGCTACCTGAAGCTGCGCGACCGGAGCAGCTACGCCTTTGCCCTGGTATCGGTGGCGGCGGCGCTGGAGCTGGACGGCAACACCATCCGGGATGCTCGTTTGGCGCTGGGCGGCGTGGCCCACAAGCCCTGGCGCGACCAGGAGGCCGAGAACCTGCTCAAGGGCCAGCCCGCTACCGTGGAAACCTTTGCCCTAGCCGCCGCCAAAGTGGTGGCAAACGCCCAGGGCTACGGCTCCAACGACTTCAAGATTGAGCTGGCCAAGCGCGCCATTGTGCGGGCCCTCAAGCAGGCCGCCGAAGGCTCGCAAACCGCATCCGACGTCTTTGTAAACTCGAATCCATGAGCACGACCAACCACATAGGCAAGCCCACCAGTCGCGTTGATGGTCCGGCAAAAGTAACCGGCACGGCCCGGTACGCGGCCGAGTACGCCGTACCCGATCTGGCCTACGGCTGGGTAATCAGCAGCCCCATTGCCAAGGGCAAAATCACGAAGATCCACGCCGATGAGGTGCTGGCCCTGCCGGGTGTGCTCCAGGTATTCTCGCACGAGAACGTACCGTCGCTGGCCTGGTTTGATAGGAGCTATAAGGACCAGGTGGCTCCCGGCGGCTCGCCCTTCCGGCCCCTGCACGACAACGAAATCAAGTTCAGCCAGCAGCCCGTGGCCCTGGTGGTGGCCGAGAATTTTGAACTGGCTCGGTATGCGGCTTCCTTGCTGCGCATCGAATACGAGCAGGAGAAGCACGAAACCAGCCTCGAAACCAAGCGCGAAGACGGCTTCGAGCCGGGCCGGGGCAAAACCGGCTATATGCCGCCGCCCCCGCCTCGTGGCAACCCCGACAAGGCCTGGGAGGAAGCCCCGCACCGCATGGAGGCTGAGTACGTGCACGGAGCCCAGCACCACAACCCCATGGAGCTGTTTGCCACCACCGCCGAGTGGCGCGGCGAGGGCAAAATCACGGCTTATGACAAAACCCAGGGCGTGTACAACGTGCAGCAGTACCTCACCAAAATCTTCGGGCTGAAGAAGGACGACTGCCGGGTGGTGAATGAGTACATGGGTGGGGGCTTTGGCTCGGGGCTGCGGCCCCAGTACTCGGTGTTTCTGGCCGTTATGGCGGCGCTGGAGCTGAAACGCTCGGTGCGCCTCACGCTCACGCGCCAGCAGATGTTCTCCTTCGGGCATCGGCCGCACACGCTGCAGTACCTCAAGCTGGCCACCAACGCCGATGGTACCCTGGCTGCCCTGCAGCACCACGCCCTGCATGAAACCTCCCGGTTTGAGGACTACACCGAGAACGTGGTGAACTGGAGCGGCATGCTCTACCAGTGTGACAACGTGAAGCTGGGCTACCAGCTGGCCAAGCTCGACGTGTACACCCCCCTCGACATGCGCGCCCCCGGGGCGGCTACCGGCTCCATTGGGCTGGAAATTGCCATGGACGAAATGGCCTACGAGGCCGGCCTCGACCCGCTGGAGTTCCGCCTGCGCAACTACGCCGAGCGGGACCAGAACCAGGACAAGCCCTTTAGCAGCAAAAAGCTGCGCGAATGCTACCACCAGGGCGCGGCCAAATTCGGCTGGGAGAAGCGCACCCAGGCCCCGGGCTCCATGCGCGACAAAGACGGCAAGCTCATCGGCTGGGGCATTGGCGGCGGCGTGTGGGATGCTACGCAGCAGAAATCGGCTGCCAAGGCCAGCATCACCGCCGATGGGCACCTGACGGTATCCAGCGCGGCCGGCGAAAATGGCACGGGCACCTACACCATCATGACGCAGATTGCGGCCGAAACGCTGGGCCTGCCCATCGAGGCTGTCACCTTTAAGCTCGGCGACACCGACCTGCCCGAGGCCCCGCTGCAGGGCGGCTCCTGGACGGCTGCTTCGGTAGGCACGGCCGTGAAGAACACCTGCGAGGCCCTGGGCGAAAAGCTGCTCAAGCTAGCCCAGAAGATGGAAGGCTCCCCCCTGAAAGGTGCCAAGCTGGAAGACGTGGAGTTCGTGAACGGCCAGATCCGGCTGCGCTCCGATGATACGCAGGCCGTGGTGCTGCGCGACGTGCTACAGGCCAGCGGCGAAACCAAGGTGGAAGCCGACAGCTCGGCTATGCCCAACATGCTCAAGCAGCAGCAGTACTCCCTGCACTCCCACAACATTGTGTTTGCGGAGGTGAAGGTGGACGAGGAACTGGGCACCGTGCACGTAACGCGCGTGGTGAATGCCGTGGCTGCCGGCCGCATCCTCAACCTCAAAACAGCCCGCTCTCAGGTATTAGGCTCGGTGGTGTGGGGCATCAGCATGGCGCTGATGGAGGAAACGGTGATGGACCACAAGTTCGGCCGCTATATGAACCACAACTACGCCGAGTACCACGTGCCCGTCAACGCCGATATCCACGACATCGACGTGCTGTTTGTGGAGGAGGAAGACGACATCGTGAACCCGCTGGGCGTGAAAGGCATCGGCGAGGTGGGCATGCTGGGCGTGGCTGCCGCCATTACCAACGCCGTGTTCCACGCCACCGGCAAGCGCGTCCGCGACTTACCCGTGATGATTGACAAGCTGTTGTAACCGCCGCCGCTTGCCGTAACGCAAACCGCCCCGTAACCGTGAGGTTGCGGGGCGGTTTTGTATGTAGAAAAGGGCCGGATTAACGCTTTGGTATTGGGAACGAGCGTATTTTATTGTAAACATCAGTAGGCCTATTTTATTTTGGTTCTTTAAACTTATTGATATTCAAAAATTTCTGCTTTACCCACTGGATTGAAATATCGAAAGGCGTTGTGTTGCTGTCGAATGCGGTATTATGACCCAATGCGGGGAATAGGACGTATTCGTAGGCTTTTCCTTTTGCTTTAAAGGTATTTAATTGATCTATGCACAACTTCACAGGGATTTGTATGTCTTGTTCTCCAAAAATCCAAAGTCCGGGAATCGGAAGGATATCCAGATTGACTTTTGGATCAGTGGCAATAAATTGATACTTGTCCGGGTCATTCTTAGTGTGTTCCTGAGCATCTGCTTCTGTGTGATTTTCCCAGAAATTATTATTGCCATTTGTGTAAAACTGGAATCGCAGCTGTTCTAAAGTTGTAATCGTAGGACCACTAAATAAAATCATAAATTGTATCTGTTTGTTTCTGCTAGCAGAAATTGGGATGATCCATCCTGCTTGACTAAACCCGACTAATCCAATTGGTGTTTTTTTGTCTTTTAAATACTTTTGAAGTGTTATTGCGGCCTCATTTGCATCGCGGGACAATAGGTTAAGATTGGTGGTGTCAATATTGTTCGTGCCAACAAACGGACCTACGTACACTCCCCCAGATTCTCCTACTCCACGCTTATCGTATGTTAGTACGGCAATGCCTTCTCTAGCAATACGCTTTGCGAAATCCATTTCTCTCTTCACAGGGTCAGACCCGTGAACAATTACAACTGCTGCAAACGGATTCTTAGGTTTTAGAATTGATCCAGCAAGCGTAATGCCTTGGCTTTTAAATTTTATATCTTGAATTGTAAACTCTGCTGACTGAGAAAATACCGTAAATGGCAAGCTTATTAATAATAGCCAAATGAATGACTTCTGGAGATATTTTCCTTTCATTTTTGAATTGCTTTAAAAGTGTTTCGAACGCCCTCGTTCAGCTTTGATTTCAGTATTCCTATAGCCGTAACTGTCGACTAGTTTCATTTACCTAGCTTACAGGCTAGCTGTAGCTATAGGCTTACCCGTCAGCAATATACCCTGGGTTTAATCTGTATTGCTACCCGCTGCCCTTGCCACATCGCCTACAGCGCCGGGCCAATGGCCAGCGGCCGCAGCAGTTGAGGCGGTAAGCGCGGAGCCAGCCAGCCGGTGAGTTGCACACTGTAGATGGCTAGGGTCAAGGTAATGCATCATTTCTTATCCTATATCAAGGCGACACCGCACGACGCTGGGTACTTTTGGGTTCTTTGAAACCGATAACCTCATGCAGCGCCGCCAGGCTCTTCAACTTCTTGGTTTGCTGCCCGTTGTTTGTGCCATGAACTCACTGCAAGACCTCCATACTACCGCCAGCAGCTTCCAGAAAACCGCCAAGATGCCCGTACTGTTCGTGGGGCACGGCTCGCCTATGAATGCCCTGGCCGATAACCCGTTCACCCAAACTCTGCGCCAGCTGGGCCTCGATATCCGCAACCGCCAGCCGCCCCGGGCCATCCTGGTGGTGTCGGCGCACTGGCTTACGCGGGGCACCTTCGTGGCCGTGAACGAGCGGCCCGAAACCATCCACGACTTCGGGGGCTTTCCGCAGGAGCTCTTCAACATGCAGTACCCCGCGCCCGGCGCCCCAGACGTAGCACAGGAAGTGCTCCAGGCCCTGCCCGATGCACATCCTACCGACGAGTGGGGCCTCGACCACGGCTCCTGGACGGTGCTGCACCACCTTTTCCCGGAAGCGGATATTCCGGTGTTCCAGCTCAGCATCGACTACTACAAGCCCATTACCTACCACGCCGAGCTGGCCCGGCAGATGCAGTTTCTGCGGCAGCGCGGGGTGCTCATTCTGGGCAGTGGCAACATCGTGCACAACCTGCGACAGAGCATGCCCAAGTTCATGCAGGACGATGCCACGCCCTACGCTTGGGCACAAGAGTTCGACGAGTGGGCCAAAGCCCGCATCGACCAGCGCGACCTGCTGGCCCTGGCTCACTACCAGCAGGCCGGCGCCAGCGGCCCCCTCGCCGTACCCACCCCCGACCACTACATTCCCATGCTCTACAGTCTGGCCCTGGCCGAGCCCGACGACGACATCCGCCACGCCTACGAGGAAGTAAGCTACGGCGGTATGAGCATGCGCACCTTTGTGGTAGGATAAAGATGAGCGCTGACTGATATGAGAGATAAAGCGAGAATAAAGCCTATGATCGAGAAGCTGGAGCAGCTCTGGCTAGACCATCCTGATTTTCGGCTGGGGCAACTTCTCATGGTGGTAGCCATGACTGGTGAGCACAACCCAAAGCTCTTTTATCTGGAAGATGACCGGATGCTAGGACTGTTAGAGGAGAGAATGGAGCAGCTGGCTAAGGCACGAAACCCTACGCTCTGACTTTTTACGGGACTGGGATTGAGAGAATAAAACCGGTTTCAAACAAAGTGTTATTGATGCTGTGTTAGCATATTTATGTAAAGCTCGTGCGTGAGCCATGCACGCACCAGATGTGGAAAATGAAAGCTATATCTACTCGGATTAGCTTACTTGCCAGTTTGCTGTCGAATAGATTCTAGTCTAAAGACTAGTAAATAATAGCAAAATATAATATGTCAATACGGCACCACTTCAACCCCTGAGCGCATCCCGCGTATCTTGGCGCTTGGAGCCAGTGCTACGCTTATGACGCAGGAACAACAACGCCTACAAGACACCACTACACACCTTATTCCTTGGAAGAAATTCGGACCCTACCTGACCGAGCGGCAGTGGGGCACCGTGCGTGAAGACTACAGCCCCGATGGCAACGCCTGGGACTACGTATCCCACGATATGGCCCGCAGCAAGGCCTACCGCTGGGGCGAAGAAGGCCTCGGGGGTATCAGCGACGACCAGCAGCTGCTGTGTTTCTCGGTAGCCCTCTGGAATGGGGTGGATAAGCAGCTGAAGGAGCGCCTGTTTGGCCTCACCAACGGCCAGGGCAACCACGGCGAAGACGTGAAAGAGCTGTACTACTACCTCGACAGCACGCCCACGCACTCCTACATGAAAATGCTCTACAAGTATCCGCAGCGGAAATTTCCGTACCGGAAACTGATAGAAGCCAATGCCCGCCGCAGCCGCCAGGAGCCGGAGTTTGAGCTGCTCGACACCGGCGTGTTCGACAAGAGCCGCTACTTCGACGTGTTTGTGGAGTATGCCAAAGCCGGGCCTGAGGACATCCTGATAAAGGTGACGGTGCACAACCGCGGGCCCAAGCGCGCCACCGTGCAGGTGTTGCCCCAGCTCTGGTTCCGCAACACCTGGAGCTGGGAATATGGCGCCAAGCGCCCCCACATGCACCAGTCGCAGCCCGGGGCCGTGCACGCCGAGCATCCCTTGCTGGGCCACTACCACCTCTATTGCGACGACGCGCCCCGGCTACTCTTCTGCGACAACGACACCAACGGAGCCCGCCTGTATGGGCAGCCCGCTGAGGCCGAGGGCCACTACTTCAAGGACGGCATCAATGACTTTGTGGTGGAGGGCGACGAGGAAGCCATCAACCCTGAGCAAACCGGTACCAAAGCCGCGGCTCAATACGTGCTGAGCGTGGGCGCCGGCGAGGCCCGCACCGTGCGCTTGCGCCTCAGCCAGCCCTGGCAGGACGCACCCTTTGCCGACTTCGACCACCTGTTCTGGACGCGCCAGCAGGAAGCCAACGAATTCTACGACTGCCTGCAGGAAAGTCTCCCCGCCGAGGCCGGGGCCGATGCCCGCAACGTGCAGCGGCAGGCTTTTGCGGGCATGCTCTGGAGCAAGCAGTACTACTACTACGACGTGAGCAAGTGGCTCGATGGCGACCAGGCCGGGGAGAATGTGTCGGGGGACTACCGGCGGCGGGGGCGCAACAGCAACTGGCGCCACCTCTACAATGCCGACATTATCTCCATGCCCGACAAGTGGGAGTACCCCTGGTACGCGGCCTGGGACCTGGCTTTCCACTGCGTGCCGCTGGCCATGGTGGACGCCGAGTTTGCGAAAAACCAGCTACGCCTGCTGGTCCAGGACCGCTACATGCACCCCAGTGGGCAGCTTCCGGCGTATGAGTGGAACCTGAACGACGTGAACCCCCCCGTGCATGCCTGGGCTACGTGGCGGGTATACAAGATGGACGCCAAGCTCAACGACGGCCGCGGCGACCGGGCCTTTCTGGAATCGGTCTTCCATAAGCTGGCCCTCAACTTCACGTGGTGGGTAAACCGCAAAGACCGCGACGAGCGCAACATCTTCGAGGGCGGCTTTCTGGGGCTCGACAACATTGGCGTGTTCGACCGCTCGGCCCCGCTGCCCACCGGCGGCAAGATTGAGCAGAGCGACGGTACTAGCTGGATGGCCATGTTTGCCCTGAACATGATGCGCATGGCCCTGGAGCTAGCCAAAACCAACCCGGTGTATCAGGAAATGGCCGGCAAGTTTTTCGAGCACTTCCTCTACATCGCCGATGCCATGACGCGCGGCGGCGACGGGCGCTTCAACCTCTGGGACGAGGAAGATGGCTTCTACTACGACGTGCTGCACACCCCCGACGGGGCCCGCACCCGCCTGAAAGTGCGCTCCATCGTGGGGCTGATTCCGCTGTTTGCGGTGGAAGTCATCGACGAAGAGCTGCTGAATTCCATGCCCGAATTTACGGAGCGGGCCCGCTGGCTGATCGACAACCGGCCCCATCTGGCGCAGCTGGTCAGCCGCTGGCAGGAGCCCGGCAAGGGGGCCCGCCACCTGCTGGGGCTGCTGCGCCGCTCCCGTCTCAAGCGCCTACTGGCCCGCATGCTCGACGAAACCGAGTTTCTGGCCGATTATGGCATCCGGGCGCTTTCCCGCTACCACCAGGAGCACCCCTACATCTTCAGCACCGCCGAGGCCGACTTTACCGTGCAGTACGTGCCCGGCGAGGCCGAAAGCAGCATGTTTGGGGGCAACAGCAACTGGCGTGGCCCTATCTGGTTTCCTATCAACTACCTCATCGTGGAGTCGTTGCAGCGCTACTTCTTCTACTACGACAACAAGTTCAAAGTAGAGTGCCCCACGGGCTCGGGCAACTACCTGAACCTCCAGGAAGTAGCCATGGAGCTGGCCAGTCGGCTAACTAAAATTCTGCTCAAGGACGAGAAAGGCCGCCGCCCCGCCTTCGGCCAAGACGAGCTACTGCAAACCGACCCCAATTTCAAGGACTACCTGCTCTTCCACGAGTACTTCCACGGCGACGACGGGCACGGCCTGGGCGCCAACCATCAAACCGGCTGGACCGGCCTGATTGTGCGCCTGCTCCAGCAGCGGGCTTATTCATAGATGTGGTGGTAGCCGAAAACGCAAAAACGCCCGGCAGCGCAGGCTGTCGGGCGTTTTAGGTAGGTGGGGGTGATAGGGTGACACCGGCGACTCCGGCAGAAAAGTAGGGGTAGCTACATACAAGAAGGTTAGTTCTGCTGATGGACCAAGTAGCGCAGGCTTGCGGCCGACTCCGGGGAGCCGCGAAAAACCAGTTGCCCGTTTCGCAGGCCGCCGGCGTATACCTCCACTTCCGAGGCACACTGGGTTACAAATACCCGCACCACTTCGCGGGAACCGGTCCGTACGTAGGTAGTACCGGGTTTTTCGTTCGTTTCAGGCCAGGCTATTCGGTAAAATCCCGCATTAGCTAGCTGCATGTCAAGCATATAGAGGTGGGTAAATGTTTGGCTGCAAAAGCCAAAGGTCAGGTGGATAGTTCCTGATACGCGTATTATTTGGGTTAAGAATAGATGAAATTAGATGTTGGCGGGAGTTAGGAAGGTAAAATCCTAGCTGCTAAGCCAATAAAAAAATCATGATGTCGGCCAAAAAATGTCTTTCCTATGGCTTGAAATCATCTTTTAGTGAACCGGGGCCTCTGTTCCCTGCGCCCGTCCTGGCTCCGCTAGCACCAAGCCGGCGGGGCCATTCCTTATTTCACGGAAAGTGCGCAATCGAGGGCGGGGGCCTGAGCCGGCACGTGGTTGCGGCCTACCACGGCAAACACCCGCTGCCCGGCCCGGGCCTTATCGGCAATAAGGCGGTACATGTACAGGTTGCGAAACTCGCTGGAGGCCCGGTTGATGTCGTTGGTGAACTTGCCCCCGGTGCTGGCCGATGAGGCCATGGGGTCAAACCAGGCCGCGGGGGCCTCCCACCAGTTGCCGCCAGCGGGCCAGTACTTCTGGTAGGCCGCTGCCAGCTCCGGTACAGTCCGGATTACTTGGTCGGAGCCGGGCAGCATCTGGGCACTTTTGGCCAGCAGGGTTTCCATGGCCTTGGTAATTTGCTCGGGCGAGGCCTTGGTGCGGGTGCGCAGCCGCTGAGCTTCGCGCAACAGGTAGAACAGCTTCAGCTGCTCCAAGTCAAACTTGCTTTTCAGGTACTGATACTCAGCCACGGGGTTTTCGAGCGACTCCACCGGAAGGTTTTGCTGCTTGGCCAGAAAGCGCACGTACCCCGATTCCCCGAGCCGGGCAATGGTAGCCGTTTCGGTAGAATCGGCCCCGCGGTTGGGCCCTTCGAATAGCACAACGGTGGGCTTGGCCTGTGCAAAGGCTTCCTTAATGCGCGCAAACTGGGCGTGCGCGGCATCCTGGGAGTGCTCCGCCCCGAAGTAATACACGCTGCCGCCCGCTGGCAGAGCCCGCGTGTACGTCCAGGCGGGTTTGGCCGGCAGGGGAGTGGCGTAGCTCCGCAGCTGCTGGTCGCAGGGCTGCGGCGTGGTGATTTGGGCCAGCGCCGCCGTAGCGGGCCACAGGGCTGCTAAAAGCAGCACAACCGGTTGTTTCATAGCAAAGTAGAAGAAGAACAGAGCGGCAAGTTGCGAAAAATCACTTCGCCCTGCCATCACATAAGGATGTGAACAGACACCCCGGTGTATCTTGCTGCCCTGCTATGGCTGAATCTGATGCTGCTCCCGTTATCCGCGCGGCGGGCCTTACCAAACGCTACGGTTCCCACACCGTAGTCCAGGATGTTTCCTTTGCTGTATCTGCCGGCGAAACGCTGGTGCTGCTGGGTCCAAGCGGCTGCGGCAAAACCACCCTGCTCAAAATGCTCAACCGGCTGGTGGAGCCCGATGCCGGCACCGTAGAAATAAACGGGCAGGAAGTGCGCGGGCAGCAACCGGAAGTGCTGCGCCGTGGCATGGGCTACGTTATTCAGCAGGTGGGTTTGCTCCCGCACTACTCCGTGGCCGACAACGTAGCCACAGTGCCGCGCCTGCTCGGCCACGCTCCGGCGGCCATAGCGGCGCGCACCAACGAACTGCTCCACCGCCTGCATTTACCGCCCGAACGATTTGCGGCCCGCCTGCCGCACGAGCTGTCGGGGGGGCAGCAGCAACGGGTGGGCTTGGCCCGGGCCTTGGCCGCCCAGCCGCCCATTGTGCTGCTTGATGAACCCTTCGGCGCCCTCGACCCCGTCACCCGCGTGCAGATCCGCCGCGACTTCCGGGAGCTGGAGGAGTTGCGCCGGACCACAGTGGTGCTGGTGACCCACGACGTGGTAGAAGCCTTCGAACTGGCCGACCGGATTCTGCTGCTCGATGCCGGGCGGGTGCAGCAGCTGGGTTCGCCCGGGGAACTGCTTTTCCGACCAGCGAATGAGTTCGTGCGCCGGTTTTTTGCGGCCGAGCGGCTGCAGCTGCAGCTGCGTACCCTCACACTGGCCGATGTGCAGCCTTTTCTGCCCAGTTCGGTACCAAACCCATTCCCCCCGCACACCACGCTGCAGGCTGCCCTGGAGCAGCTGACCGCAAACGCCAATCACCAGCCAAGCAAGGCCGGCCTCGGCATCGGTGCCCTCATGCAGGCCTTCGAACAAACCATCCAAACGCAGCAGGCATGAAAACGCTAACCGAGCTGCTGACTTTCTGGCAATTGCAGGCAGGCAAGCTGGGCGAGCAAACCCTGCAACACATTGGCCTCACGGCGGCGGCGCTCCTGCTGGCAGTGCTAGTGGGCGTGCCGGTGGGTATTGGCCTCACGCGCCGGCCGCGCTGGGCCCCGGCGGTGCTGGGGCTAGCCGGTATCCTGCAAACGGTGCCCAGCATTGCCCTGCTCGGCTTCCTGATTCCGCTGCTCGGCATCGGGCCCCGGCCGGCTATTCTGGCCTTGCTGCTGTATTCCCTGCTGCCCATCATTCGCAATACGGTGACCGGCATTCAGGGTGTAAGCCCGGCCGTGGTTGAAGCGGCCCGGGGCCTAGGCTTTACCGATTGGCAGGTGCTGCGCCGGGTAGAGCTGCCGCTGGCCTTGCCGGTGCTGTTTGCCGGCATCCGCACGGCCACAGTGATTGGGGTGGGGGTGGCCACGCTGGCGGCCTACGTAGCGGCCGGTGGGCTGGGTGAGTTCATCTTCGGCGGCATTGCTCTGAACAACCCGGTTATGATTTTGGCGGGCGCCTTGCCGGCGGCCGCGCTGGCGTTGGCGTTTGATGCCGCGCTGGCCAGTCTGCAAAAACTCACCACTCAGCGTTTGGCGAAGGTGGGCGCGGGGCTGCTGGTATTGCTGCCGCTGCTGGGCGCCCTCTACCTGCTGCCCCGGGCCACAAGCCGGCTGCAGGCAGGCTTCAGCCCCGAGTTTGTGGGGCGGGCCGATGGCCTGCCGGGCCTGCAGCGCGCCTACGGGCTGCGCCACCTGGCGAGCGTGGTGCTGGCCCCGGCGTTGGTCTACGAGGCCGCGCGCCACGCCGACGTAGACGTGATTGATGGCTACTCGACCGATGGCCGCATCCGGGCCTACGGCTTGCAGGTGCTGCGCGACAACAAACGCGTGTTCCCGCCTTACTACGCGGCTCCGGTGGTGCGCCCGGCCCTGCTGCGGGCCCACCCGGAACTGGGCGCCATTTTTGACCGACTTACGGGACAACTCACCGATTCGGCCATGACGGAGCTCAACTACCGCGTAGACTACCTCCATCAGGAACCCCGCACGGTGGCCGAAGCCTTTCTGCGGCAGCGCGGCCTCTGGCGGGCCCCAAGGCCTGCCGTACCGGGCGCGGCCGTGGTGCGACTGGGCTCTAAGATTTTTGCGGAGCAATATATTCTGGTAGAAATGTACGCGGCTCTCATTCGGGGAGGCACCAATCTAGCCGTGGAAACCAAGACCGGCCTGGGCGGTACAACCATCTGTTTCGAAGCCCTACGCAGTGGCGCCATCGATATGTACCCCGAGTACACCGGCACGGGCCTGCAGGTGCTGCTGCAACCCGCCCCGGCAACTATCGACTCGCTGGGGGGCAAGCCCGCGGCAGTATTTGCCTACGTGCAGCGGGAGTTTCGGCGGCGCTACGGGCTGGAGTGGCTGCCGCCTCTGGGTTTCAACAATACCTACGCCTTGCTGATGCGCCGCCGCCAAGCGCAGGAGCTGGAAATTGAGTCGTTGTCGGATTTAGGAAGCTACCTGAGTCACTAATTGAGGCGCTGCTATGCCAGTCTGCTTCCTGGTTCCTTACCGCCAGCGGTGTCAGGAAAGCGGCTGCGGGGGTGGGGTGGAGCCGGCCGGTCGGGTGCGGTCCTGGGGCAAGGGTACAAACGCGGCGTTGTCGTTAGGCGGCAGGGCAATGCGGCCGGCTTGCCAGTCGGCTTTGGCTTGCTCAATACGCTCACGCCGGGAAGAAACGAAGTTCCACCAGATAAACCGTTCCCCCAGGGACTCACCACCCAGCAGCATGAGCGTGCAGGCCAAACCGGGCACCCGGCTGCAGCACCACGTGCAGATAAAACAGCGGAGAATGGGTGCGTACTTGGTTATGCAGACCGAAGGCGTCGCCGGCAATCAGCCGCATCCAAACCCCGCTATCCGTGAAGATGGGCAGCTCCTGGGGCTGGTAGTTGGTAAACGACGGGGCACTTTCCTCATCGGCCTCGGGCAAAGCTACCCAGGTCTGAATCATTTCGAGGGCGCCGCCGGCCAGGGTCGCCGGGTCTTCAAACCGCTCGGAGTGGGCAATGCCGCTGCCCGCCGTCATCCAGTTTACCTCACCCGGCCGGATGACCTGCTCCACGCCCAGACTGTCGCGGTGCGTTACCTGCCCCCCGAAAAGGTAGCTCACGGTGCTCAGGCCAATGTGCGGGTGGGGCAGCACATCCAGGTTGGGCAATTGCTCCGGCGCGAGGTGTACCGGGCCGGCATGGTCCATGAAAATGAACGGGCCTAGCATCCGGCGCAGCCGGTAGGGGAGGATGCGCCGAACTTCAAAGCCGGCACTGAGGGCCGCGGGGCGCGCATCAATCACTAAGTCCAGCATCACACATGGGCGTAAGGAAACGGAGAATCAGGCGTTAGTCGCTACGCCAGTTGCCTTGCCAAGGGCGCAAGCAAAGCTGAAATAACGGTTTTTCGCGTAGAAACGCAGGCGCCACCCGCCAAAAAAACGCCCGGGCCGGACTACCTAGTCCGGCCCGGGCGGTGGTAGGCGTACGCAGCAGCAAACAGCTAGCTGGCTTTCAACTTTTGCTCGATTAAGGCAATTACCTGGGCGTTGCCGCCCTCTTTGGCACTGGCCAGCACATCTTTGCCGTCTTTGTCTTTGGCTCGGGGGTTGGCACCATTGGCCAATAGGAAGGCAACGACCTCTAAGCTGCCATTGGCTGCGGCGGCCATCAGAGCCGTGGCCTGAAAGGAGTCGGGCTTGTCTACCTGGGCTTTGTGCTTTACCAGGGCTTTTACGACTTCTAAATGGCCACTGCCGGCCGCCATGATCAGGAAGGTGGTCGGGAAGCCGGGCATCATCTCCACGGGTGCATTGGCATCGGCCCCGGCGGTCAGCAAGGCGTCGGCGTCGGCGGGCTTGTTCTTAATAACGGCCGTGAACAATTCCTTGGAGTGCGACTGAGCCTGCGCGAAGGTGATAAAGCCAAAAAATAAGGCGAAAAGAAGAAAGACTTTTCTCATGCCGGGAAAATGAAGTATAGAAGTGAAACAAGCTTCAAAAATACACAGAAGCCTGTTTTGGGCTGCATTCCAGGCTGTAAAAATATGACCTGCTGCCTCAGGGTTTTAGTACTGTTTCAGGATACGCTGCTGGGAAGACTTTCCATTGGAAAATAGAACAGAAACCAGATACAGGCCCGGCGACAAGCCGGCAAGACTCAGCGCCTGCGCTGCTTGAAGGGCAGCGGCCCCGTAGGTTCTTGCCTGGTGCCCCTGGGTATCGAAGAGCACCACCTGCTGCACCGATTGTCCGGTGCGGTTATCCAGCCGAATAACGCTGGTGGCCGGATTGGGATAAAACGAAAGCTGACCGCGCTGAGGTCGGGCCGTAGCCGTTACTACACTCGCATCGGTCCAGTACACCCGCTCATCCATATCCTGCACCATCAGAATTTTACCATCGGAAGCCTCCACGAAGGACTGGGGCAGTCGGTAATTGTATTGGGTTAGGCCCAGGCCCGCCGCTACCTTCGTCCAGGTCTGGCCCCGGTCCTTGGAAACCAACGTGGCACCCGTATTTAGGCTGCCTTTGCAGGAGCTGTACCAGTCGCCGTTGCGGGCAAAGTGCATATTGGTGAGCAAGGCGCTTTCCCACCAGTGGGAGCTACCAATGGCCCGGTGCACCGTCCAGGACACGGTCGCATCCGTTAGGTCCGACAGGCGTTTGCTCAGGTTGAGGCTAACGGCAAAGTTGCCGCCGGAGCCCTCAAAGCTCACCAGCAATGAGTCCTGGGGGCTCACGGCCAGGGCGGTAATCTGGTAAGGGGTCAGGGTGCCCTCGAAGCCCTTGACACGCAAGGGCACAAACTGCCACTGCTGGCCGTGGCTGGTGGAGACGTACAAGCCCGGCTGCCGGGCAGAGGTTTCGTCCGTAATGCTCAGGTACCAGCGGTCCGCGCCATCGGCCGCTAGGCGGTTCACGTACCGGCCCGTCCCCAGGCCCACGTTGCGCGCTTCCCAGGTCTGCCCATTGTTCGTGGAGTGAAAAACTCCGCTACCCAGGTAGCCTTGGTCAAAGTCCAGCATGCCCGTGCCCGCCAGTAGCTCGCCCGGGGCCGGCTCTAGCAGGGTGCTAATGGGGTAAGGCGTAGCCAGAGCTACTGAATCCCAGGAAGTGCCGGCATCGAAGCTACGGTAGACTTTGCCCAGGCCGCCGGCCAGTACCACTCCGGCGCGGGTCGTATGCAGGCAGTAAACGGGGCGGGCAGTGCGCAGCGCCAGGGCCCAGCTGCGGCCCTGGTTGGTGGTGCGCAATACACCTGCTGCAACGGCTGTGAACAGGGTGGAATCGTTGGTTGCTATTAAACCCGTTTTGGGGCCGAGGGGAAAGTCGCGGGTGGTAAGCCAGAAGCGCTGAGCCTGGACGGAGCCGCCAAGCAGCAGTGCCAGTACCACGAGCGTGCATCGATAAGCGGCAAGAAGGGGGTTCATAGCAAGGCAGGAATGCAGAAGGAAGCACAAACCTAGCCATCAGCTAATCAGTAGAAAACACATGTACATGTGAACCCGCGCCGTGCAACCATCCGGCCCCCGCCTAACTCGGGGTGGCTTCCGGGCGGCCCATGCGCTGGGCCATCATGCTGGCCAGAATGATTTGCAGCGCGTGGTAGAGCATTAGGGGCAACAGCAGCAGGCCCGTGCCCGCCGCCGCTGGAAACAGCAGGCTGGCCATGACGCTGCCGTGCACCAACGACTTTTTGGAACCGCAGAATAAGGCCGTAATCCGGTCTTCGCGCGAGAAGCCCAGCAGCTGGCTCAGGCCCCACACGGCCCCAAAAATGAGCAGGTACAGCGCCACCATGCCCAAGCCGAGCAGCCCAATGTCGCGGGCCGCATAGCTGCGGAAAATACCTTCCGCAAACGACTCGCAAAAGGCCGTGAAAACGATGAGCAGAATCACCACCTGATCAGAGAGGCGCAGGGCGCCTTTGTGCTTTTCGGCAAAAGCCCCCCAGCGGCGGTTAAGCAGCACCCCGGCTACGACCGGCAGGATTACCTGCCAGGTGAGGCTGAGCGCCAAGCCCCAGAGGTGGCCGCCATCGGCGGAGGTGTGCAAAACAAAGCTGGTCCAAAGCGGGGTGAGTACGATGCCCAGCAAGCTGCTGATGCTGGCGTTGAAAATGGCGGCTGGCAGGTTACCCCGCGCTATGCTCACCATCACCACCGAAGTAGAAACCGTGCTGGGCAGGGTACACAGGAAAAAGATGCTTTGCCAGAGCTGTGCGCCTTTCTCTCCCCCGAAAAGTGGCTGCACGGCCAGCGCCAACAGCGGAAACACCAGAAAGGTAATGGCCTGCACCACCACGTGCAGCCGCCAGTTGCGCAGGCCTGCTTTCAGCTTGTCGAGGCTAAGCCGCAGGCCATAGAAAAAAAAGATCAACGCCACGCCGCCCTTGGTGATGATAAACCAGGGAATGGGGCTGGCTTTGCTGCCGGCTTCGGGAAGAAGATAGGCCAGCCCTACGGCCCCCAGCAGCCCCAGCAGAAACCAGTCGAGCAGGCCAGCGCGGCGCAAAAGGGCCACCAGGTAGTTTTCGGCGGAAGCGGGCGGGGTGGCAATGGGAGCAGCGGGTTCGGGCATGGCAGAAAGCAACAGAAAAGCGCCGGGCAGGGCCGCCCGGCGCTTTCAAAAGTACGATGCGCGGCCGGGTAGCGGTTGCTGCCGGCCCCAGTAGCCGGGCTTTAGGCCGCCACCAGCTGCTGCTCCTTGCGGCGCTGCTTGCGCAGGCGGTTCAGCCACAGAATAGTACCCGTAATCGGGAACGTGAAGCCCAGCACGCACACCACCAGGCTGATGATCTTGGAAGGCCACCCGAAAATAGCGCCCGTGTGCACCGGCTTAAACATACCCCGCACCCGCTGTCCCAGATTACGCTGCTCGTAGGTCTGCTGGCGGAGCACCTGGCCACTGTACTGGTCGAGGTACACTTCATCGGTGGCGTTTTCGTAGGTGGCGTCCGGCCGCAGGGTGGCCACCCGAATGCTGCTGGTGGCGTCTTTGGGCAGCTGCAGAGCGTAGTACACTACATTGGGGGCCAGCTGCCGGGCGCGGACCATAGCCGCCTCAACTGATAGCGCGACGGGCGCCCCTGGGGTGGCGGGGGTAGCGGGCGTTGCTACTGAAACCGGTGGCTCGGGGCGCTGCATGGGCGAGTTCGTGACGGCGTAGATACCTTTGTTGAACCACTCAAACGACCACGCCAGCCCCGTAAAGGCAAACACGAACAAAAACAGGGCTGCGTAAAAGCCCAGCACGATGTGTAAATTGTGGTTGAGGCGCTTCCAGCCGCTGCCCCACTTCACGCGCAGCCGCTGCTTAAGGGCCTTGCGCGTAGCCGGCCACCACAGCACCAGCCCCGTCCCGATAATGAACAGGAACATCACGGTGCTGATGCCCACGATGAGCTTGCCGATTTCGCCGCCGACCATGCCGCGGTGCAGGGCCATCATGGTAAAGAAAATGGTTTCGCGGTAATTCAACTCCCCAGTCACGGCGGCTGTGTAGGGGTTCACGAACACCACGGGGCCGCGGCCCCCTTCGCCGCCGCCTTTTTCCCCGCCTTTGCCGCTCCGTTCCTTCTTACCGCCCTGGCCTTCTTGCGATTGACTGGCTGGACCGGCACTTTCCCCGTGCGCGCCCTCTGCCGGGCGGGCGCCCTCCCTTTTTCGGTCACCATTTGGCCCGCTAGGTGCACCAGCTAGGCTAAACTCCACCGTTCGGACGGGGTCGGTGTATACTTTCACCCCCGTGATTTTGGCGTCGGGCTTGTAGGCGCGCACGGCGTCCATCAGCCGGGCCAGGGGCAAAGGCGTAGCGGCTGGTGCTGGGGCCGCCACGTAGTAGCGCTCCGGGTGCCAGGCCTGCTCCAGTTCTTTCTCAAAAACCAGTACGGCGCCCGTGAAACACACCACGGCAATAACCAGCCCCGAAACCAGGCTGAGGTAGAGGTGAATATTACGAAAGAAGATGTTCATCGAAACCGAGAAAGGAGGTAGGCGAAGGGCGGCAGAAAACCCGGAAGTCAGTCGGTTGCAGCCGATATCCTTCCGGGCTTTCACCTCACTCACCTGGCGTTGATAACGAATTACAGTTTGTAGTGCAGCGTGGCCGAGAAGTTGCGGGGCGCTATGGGATTCACGCTGTTGTCGTCGTGCAGGTTGTAGCTCAGCTCGTTGAGGAGGTTGGCCATTTTCAGGCGCAGCGCAAACCGCTCGTAGGTGTAGCCCAGCGAAGCATCGAAGAGCGTGTAGTTGGGAATGGCAATGAACTTGTTGGCGTCCGACCCGTTGGGCCAGGGCTGGCCGTTGGGCTGTACCTCGCGGGGGTTGCGGCCCGCCAGCTTATCACCCACGTAGTAGGCCGTTATGCCGGCAGTAAGTCCTTTCAGGGCGCTGCTGTGCAGCGTATAAAACAGGCTGAGGTTGGCCGTATGGGCGGGGTTATAGCGTAGGCGGCTGCCGTTTGTGTAGATATTGCTGTTGGTATAAGCCGTGTTGTTGTAGCTGTAGCCGGCTACCACAGACCAGCCCAGGTAAGGCTTGCTCTGCACATCTACCTCTACTCCCTTGCTCGTTACTTCCCCAGCCAGTTCCTGCGGGTTGATTTTGTTGACAGCCGTTTCGATGCGCGGGTCATTCAGGAGCACACTCTGCACTTGGTTGCTGTTGACGATGCGGTAAGCCGTTACGTTAGCTGAGAGGGCACCCTGGAACAGGTCATTTTTGAGGCCTACCTCATACTGATCAATAAGAGACGGAGGCAACGGCTGGCCGTTGAGGTCCGTGGCCGTGTTGCTCTGCGGCGTGAAGGAGTTCGAGTAGGAAGCAAAAACCGACGTTGCCTTCAAGGGCTGGTAGACAAGCCCCAGGCGGGGCGAGAAGGCGTTGTCATAGCGCCGGTTCTGCTTGAGTAGGCCGGCGTTTTTAGCCTCGATGTTGGCTACGGTTGAATAGTAGTAAATGTCGCTGGGCGTTTCCTGGTAGCTCCAGCGCAGGCCAGCCAGCACCTTCAGCTTTGCCGAAATACTGATCAGGTCCTGCGCGTAGAAGCCAGCCCGACGGGTATTGCCCTGCGTCAGTTGGCTGCGCACCAAATCATAAAAGCCGGTGAGGCGTTCAGCTGGTTGCGCAATTTCTTTGTTGGGGTCCAGGATGTTGATGATGTCGTACGCCGAAATAGCCCTTTTGGCATTCAACGGCGAGGTAGGATTGCCGTAGGCTAGCGTTTCGGTCTGGTACTGATCGGCATCGGCGCCGACGAGCAGGGTGTGGCCCAGGAAGCCAGTGCGGAAATTGCCCGTCAGATCCAGTTGCGCCAGGAAATAGTTTTCGTTTGTTTGCGTGCGTTGCAGGCCGCGGGTAATGTTGCCGTAAGTGTCTCCGGGCGTACCATTACCTACCGGCCGGGACGCTGAGCGTAGCTCGTTATCGTAGCGCTGAAACCCGGCCACGGCCCGCACCTGCCACACCTCCGTGAGCTGGCTGCTGAGCGTGGCGGTGGCGCTGGTTTGGTTGGTGGCATTGTTGGCGCCGGCCACGTTCAAAAAGCGCGTGCGTGACTCCTGAATCTCGTAGTTGATGGCCCCGATGCCGTAATCCGGCGTACGGCTGTCGTTGAGGTAGTCACCTTCCAGCACCAGCGTGGTTTTGGGCGTGAGTTTGAACAGCAGGGAAGGGTTGAAGTACACCCGCTCCGACTGCACCTCGTTGCGGTAGCTGTTGCCGCGCTCATAGGTGGTATTCAGGCGGTACGCTACTTTGTTGCTCTGGCCCACGGCTCCGTACACATCCACCATTGGCTTCCAGAACCCAAACGAGCCCACGCGCAACCCCAGGGAGCCGCCGCGCTCAAACTTCGGCTTTTTCGTGACCAGGTTCAGCACGCCGCCGGCCGCCACGTTGCCATACAGGATGGCCGCGCTGCCTTTCAGCACTTCCAGGCTTTCCAGGGAGCTGGCCTCGGGCATGATGCCATTGTTAAAGCGCACCCCGTTCTTAAAGGTGTTGTTGGAGCCGTAGGCAAACCCCCGGCTGCCCAGCTCTTCCTGGGTGCCGCCGGTTGTGCTGGTCACGTAAATGCCGCTTACGTTCACGATAGCGTCGCTCAGACGCAGTACCTGCTGCTGCTCCAGCGTCTGCTGGCTCACCGTTACCACCGCCTGGGGCAGATCCATCGGCCGGATGGGCATCTTGCCCACGGTAGTAGGCTGCTCGTTCAGGGTGCGGCTGCTGGTGACCAGCACGCCGGCCAGCTGCTGGTCGGTTACTGCCAGCGCTATGGCCGGCACCAGCACGGTTTCGCCGGCAGTTACCTGCACCGCCTGCTCCTGGGTGCCATAGCCAATGTTGCTGACTACCAGTTGATAAGAGCCAGCGGGGGCGGTAAAGCGGAAGCTGCCCTGGGCATCGGTCGTGGCGCCGTAGGTGGTGCCTTTCAATGCTACCGTTACGCCTTCCAGCGCCTGGCCGGCGGCCGAGCGTACCTGGCCGGTTACCCGGCCGCGCTGGGCGGTGTCGTCTCCTTCGTGCTTAAAGCGTGGGCGGGCTGGTACAAGCTCAGCAGTTCGGTTGGCAGCCACGGCAGCCGGGCACAAGGCAAATGGGAAAGAGGCAAGCAGGAGCAAGCGGAAAGGTCGGATCATAGCTCAGCGCGTTTCAGGAAGGTTGATGATGAATAATGCGCTGCAAAGCTGTGGTCTATTTAGAAAGATTCAAAATAATATTTAGAACAATTTTAAATAAGCGTCTTTATCCTGAAGCATCTGCCGACGCTTATGGCTGACAATTAACTGACTTGTAACAGCTTGGGTCCGCAGGGTAAGTAACCCGCTGGTGTTTTGCCCAGATAGGTTGCATGCTCAGTTCAAGCTGACTTCATGTCGGCGGCAGGCATAAAAAAACCGAAGCCGCGCGGGGAGGCGGCTTCGGTTATGGGGAAGAAGGGCTAACGGAACAGAACGTTTACGCCAGCATTTGCTGCACCGGGTTCAGGGCAAAGGCCTCGGCCAGCAGCTGGTAGGAGCGGAGCCGGTCGTCGTAGTCGTGCATGATGGACACGGCCACTACTTCGTCTACGCCGTAGCTGTCAGCCAGGGCAATTAGCTCCGCTTTCACTTTGTCCGGCGTGCCGCTCACAATGCGGGTGTGGTGATAGGCTAAACGGGTCTGAAGGTCGGGCGAAAGGGCACCCACATTCACCTGGGAGAGAGGCTCCATGGGCGTAAACTGGCCGGTCTCCAGCTTCAGCATTTGCAGAGCCAGGTTGTCGGCCAGGGCGCGGGCGTGGCTTTCGGTATCGGCGCAGGCCACGAAGATGGCCACGTTGGCCTGGGGCGCTGCCAGCTCCGGCGAAGGCCGGAACCGTTCCTTGTATAGCTGCACCATCTTGGGGCCGCCATTGGGGTTGATGAAGTGCGCAAAGGAAAACGCCGCGCCCACGTGGGCCGCAAACAAGCCGCTTTGCCCACTGGAGCTCAGCAGCCACATTTCGGGCACGGTGTCGGCGAAGGGCGCCGCTTTCACCTTGGCGTGAATGGTATCGGCTACTACGTCGTCGCGCAGGAAGGCCCGCAGATCCATGAGCTGCTCGGCGAAGTCCTCGTCGCGGAACTGGTTGTGAGGGTTGAGGGCGTGCGCCGTGATGCGGTCAGTGCCGGGTGCGCGCCCAATGCCCAGATCAATGCGACCAGGGTAAAGGGTTTCGAGCAGACGGAAGTTCTCCGCCACCTTCAGGGCGGCGTAGTGGGGCAGCATCACTCCACCCGAGCCCAGGCGAATGCGCCGGGTTTCGGCGCCCAGGCGGGCCAGTAGTACCTCCGGGGCCGAGCCCGCCAGGGTGTTGGTGTTGTGGTGCTCCGATACCCAGAAACGGGTGTAGCCCAGGTTGTCGGCCAGCCGGGCCAGCTCGATGGTATGGAGAAGGGCTTCGCGCGGAGTACGCCCCAGCGGCACCGGCGACTGGTCGAGCACGCTCAGGCGTAGGGGGGCAGGGGAAGTCGAAAAGTCAGGATTCATAGCGGCTATAACCACGGCAGCGGCCAGGAAGTTTACTGGGGCAGCTAACGTTGGCAAGCTACTCGGCCTGTTCCAGGGCCGCTACGTCGGTGGCATTAAGCAGGGCCAGGTGGCGGGTGATTTTCTCGGCCGGCCAATGCCACCAGGCTAGCTGCTGGAGGCGGGCAATGGTTGGCTCATCAAACCGAAACCGCACCACCTCGGCGGGGTTGCCGGCCACTATGGCGTAGGGCGGCACGTGGCGCGTAACCACGGCCATGGTTGCTACAATGGCGCCGTTGCCGATATGCACTCCGGGCATAATCGTCGCCTCGTGTCCGATCCAGACGTCGTGGCCCACTACGGTGTCGCCCTTGGAGGGGTACTTCTCCTGGATGGTTTGCCCGGCCATGAGCTGCTCCCAGCCACCCCCAAAAATGGCAAACGGGTAGGTGGAAACCGGGGCCGTTTCGTGGTTGCCGCCGTTCATAATGAACTTCACCCCCGAGGCCAGGGCGCAGAACTTGCCGATAATGAGCCGGTCGCCGATGAAGTCGAAGTGGTAGAGCACGTTGCGCTCGAAGTTGGCCGGGTCCTCGAAGTCGTCATAATACGTGTACTCGCCTACCTCGATGTTGGGGCGGGTGATGAGGTTTTTCAGAAACACCAAACGCCGGTGGTGGGGCAGCGGATGCAGCGTGTTGGGGTCGGGGCCGTGCATAGGGAAGTAGTTGAGAGAAGGAGAAACGCTTTAACGCACTTTACATCAAAGGACGTCATGCTTGATCTGGCGTCCGCGAAGTCGAAGCCTCTCTCCCGCTTCGTTGCCAGGCTATCGGATTAGCCAGCGGTAGAGATGCTTCGTCAAGCTCAGCCTGACGGGCACTTCCACAACAACAGTACGCGAGATGCCTCGCTACTCGCTATAGAACGTTCTTTATCGGCCACTTTCCTTGCGAAAAGCCGCCTCAAACTTACCTTCGCCGCCGCATGATATCAACGCTTACCATTGCCCTCTTGTGCGGAGCCGCTTTTCTGGCCGGGCTGGTCGATGCCATTGTGGGTGGGGGCGGTCTTATTCAGCTGCCGGCTATGCTGCTTTTGCTGAAAGGCACCCCCGTCCCGACTATTCTCGGCACGGGCAAAGTCTCTTCGTTGATGGGTACGGCCGCGGCGCTACGGCGCTACGCGGGGCAGGTGCCTTTACAGTGGCGGGCCGTGGGCACGGCCGCCGCGGTGGCGGGGCTATTTTCGTTTCTGGGGGCGCGGGTGGTGAGCATGCTGCCCCAGGAACTGCTGCCCCCGCTGGTGCTGGGCCTGCTGGTCGTTATTGCCCTCTACACCTTCTGGCGCAAGGATTTCGGCTCCCTGCACGCCCCGCGCCTGACGCCCAGCCGGGAAATGCTCTACGGCGTGCTTATTGGCAGCCTTATCGGTTTCTACGACGGGTTCTTTGGGCCAGGCACGGGCTCTTTCCTGCTGTTTGCCTTCGTGGGGCTGTTTGGCTACGACTTCATCA
This sequence comes from Hymenobacter lutimineralis, assembly GCF_008271285.1. NCBI lineage: Bacteria > Pseudomonadati > Bacteroidota > Cytophagia > Cytophagales > Hymenobacteraceae > Hymenobacter > Hymenobacter lutimineralis. Next base: position 421,444 of record NZ_VTHL01000001.1, read on the forward strand.
CCTCTTCAGCTTCGGCTAAGCTGGTGAACGTGGCCACCAACCTGGCGGCCCTAGGCTACTTTGCCTACACCGGCCAGATTCTCTGGTCTGTAGCTCTGCCCATGGCCGTCAGCAATATCCTGGGCTCTACCCTGGGGGCGCACCTGGCCTTGCGCCACGGCACCGGCTTCGTGCGCGGGCTGTTTCTGGTGGTGGTCAGCGCCTTCATCATCAAGCTGAGTATGCAGGTGTTTGGCGGGTAGTAGCTGGCGCCAACCAAACGTCAGAAACAACATTTGCTGCTTGGCGCCGGAGGCACAACTAAACAAAAATAAGGCGCGAGCTACAAGCTCGCGCCAGTTGAGGCCAAGGCTAACCCTATGTATCTACTCCCCACCCGGCAAACCGGGGGCGGGGTTGCCCTGGATGCCTTGGGAGTTGGGTACGCCCATTTTCTCCTCCCGCTTGCGCTGGTACCGGTCGAACTGCTGGGGCGACAGCACGTCTTTGAGGGACGCCAGGCGCGACTGGCCCACGTCGTCGATAACGGAGGCCATTTTGCGCACGTCCTGTCGGTACTGCAGGCGGGCAGTTTCCACGGCTCGCACGCTGTTCAGGTTGATTTGGCGCACCTTCTCCACCTGCTGCGGATTCAGGCCCAGGGCCTTTTGCATGTTGTCGGTGAGGGCGTTGGCGCGGGCCTCTACTTTCTCGGCCGGGGGCGTGGGCACTGGGCGCGGGGCAGGAGCCGGGGCCACCGTGGTTTTGGCTTTGGTGGTGCCGGCGGCAGTTTTAGTTTTGGCTTTGACGGTAGTGCTTTGGGCCATGCTCAGGGCGGGCAACGCCAGAAAAGCCAGGGCAAAAAGACAGGATTTATTCATAGCAGGGGAAAGGCAGAGGAAAAGAATCGGCCGCGGCTGGGCCTGTAAATATGATGCCAATTACGGAAAGTGCCGGCGCTATAACGCCGCTAGCGGCCGGAAACGTGCCTATGGGGCTACAAATCGGCGGCGCGTGTCCGCTGTCCAGAAAATTAAAAGAACGTCATGCAGAGCGTAGCGAAGCATCTCGCTAGCGTTGTAGTCAGACTACCACGCCTACGTCCGCAAGCGAAATGCTTCGCTCCGCTCTGCATGACCGGACTGCCTTAGCAGCCTCAATCCCGCATCCTTCATTCCTCGTTAAGTAAAGAGCGTGTAACCTTTCCCGGGCCATTGCATACAACCTCCTATGAAGCGAGAAAACCGAAATAACTGGCTCACCGCCCTGGGCGTGGGCGCTCTGGTAACGGCCGCCACTCTCTGGAGCAACCGTCGCGGCTCGTATGATTTGCAGGGCCGCGTGGTGCTCATCACGGGCGGCTCCCGCGGGCTCGGCCTTATTCTGGCCCGGCAGGCCGTGGCCGAGGGCGCCAACGTAGCCATCTGCGCCCGCGATGCCGACGAGCTGGAGCGCGCCCGCCGGGAGCTAACGACCGGCGGTGCCCAAGTCATGACGCTGGTGCGCGACCTCACCAGCCCCGAGGAAGTACGCACCCTGGTAGCCGAAGTACAAAACCAGCTGGGTCCCATCGATGTGCTGATCAACAACGCCGGCATTATTACGGCCGGGCCGCTGGAGCACATGGACGAGCGGGACTACGAAGAGTCGATGCAGGTACATTTCTGGGCACCATTCCATACCATGCAGGCCGTGCTGCCCACTATGCGCCGCCGTGGCGAGGGGCGGATTGTGAACATAGCCTCGGTGGGCGGCAAGGTGGCGGTGCCGCATCTGGCGCCCTACTGCGCCAGCAAGTTTGCACTGGTAGGCCTGTCGGAAAGCTTCCGCGCCGAGCTGCTGCAGTATGGCGTGAAAGTCACAACCGTGTGCCCCGGTTTGCTGCGCACGGGCAGCCAGGGGCATGCCATAGTTAAGGGCCAGCACGAGCGGGAACACGCTTGGTTTAGCCTCGCCGATGCTATGCCCGCCCTTTCCATGGATGCCGACCGCGCCGGCCGTGAAATCTGGAACGCCTGCCGCCGCGGCGACGCCGAAGTGATTCTCAGCCTGCCGGCCAAGCTGCTTTCTGCCTTCCACGGCCTGCTGCCCGGCACAACTGCCGATGTGCTCAGCTGGGTAAACCGCACCCTGCCCGGCCCCACCGATCAGCTTGGTGACGAGCGGCGCCGCGGGGCCGAGGCAGAAACCTCCCTTACGCGCTCCTGGCTCACAACGCTCACCCAACAAGCCGCCCGCCGCAACAACGAAACCGGCTCCAGGCCAGCGCTGTAGAAAAGCCCGTCATGCAGAGCGGAGCGAAGCATGACGGGCCTTCTGTGTTCTGCCAAATACCTGTTAGCGTCTCCTCGTTGAACGACCGAAACGCGCCGTACACACACCATCAGCAACGACGAGACGCGAAGTGCCGCGTCTCTACATCATGCTGGAAACTATCAGGTTGCCAGAAGCTGACAGCTTGGGCAATGGTAAGTGGCCCGTCCGCCCACGTAATGCTTGCCGATTTCAACTTTCGGGTGGCGGGGGCAAAAGCGGTGCGCCTCCGTGCCCGGGGTGGCCGAGTCGTCCCACTCACGGGCGTGAATAAGGAAGGAGGCCGGAAAGTGGCGGTATACCGCCTCATGCTCGATGGCCGTGCGCAGCACTAGTTGGATGGCCGCGTGCAGGGCCTGAAACTCCTCAGCGGTAAGTGTATTGGCCAGCCGCTCCGGGTGGATTTGCGCCTGAAACAATACCTCGTCCACAATCCAGTTGCCCAGGCCGGCGGTAAGGCGCTGGTCAAGCAGGGCAGGTTTGATCAGGGTTTTCTTCTTGCCTAAGCCTTGCTGCATCTCTTCGGCGGTAATAGCCAACGCATCCGGCCCTATCTTCTTGGCGCGCTGAAACTCGGCTATACTGCCGGCCAGGCGGATGCGCCCAAATTTACGCGGGTCGATGAAGGCCACGCGCAGACCATCGGCCAGGTGAAAGGCTACGCGGGTGAAGCGGGGCCGGTCATGGTCGTGGCGGTAGGCGCCAACGTCGCCGGTCATGCCAAAGTGCAGGGCCAGCACCTGACCAGTGGAGAGTTCCAGAAAGCAGTTTTTGCCTAGCCGGTGGGTAGCCGTGACGGTAGCACCTACCACGGCCTGGCGCAACTCGTCTTCCGGTACGGCCAGCACGTGGGCGTCCAGCACCTCCAGGGTCACTAACTGCTGCTGCACCAGTAATTCGTCGAGTAAGCGACGGTAAGTTTCTACTTCGGGTAATTCGGGCACGGACTAGAAAGATATCAGTGGGAAAGTTGACGGAGGGGCCAAGGCAAGGAATAACCTTCCAGCCTAACTCAGCTATAACCAACACCCGACTACCCGAAGAAGTTGCCCGGCCTGGTGGTTTTAACGGGCCTGTTGCCTACCTGCCATCCTGTATCAAATGGTAAGCCCGCCTTCCACTACTACCACGCCACTGCCTCCAATCTGGACGGCTTCAATAGCGTGGCGCGGGCCGCTGATCTGTACGTTTACTTGCCCGGGCCGGCCCAGCCAGTGGCCCTGCTCGGCCACAAACCGCGGCTGCTCCAAATATCCGTAGTGCCAGAGGTAAGCGGCCATGCCCCCGGTAGCCGAGCCCGTAACCGGGTCTTCCAGAATATCAGGCGGGGTGCCGAAATGGCGGGCAAACGTTTGGCCCGTAGGGGTGGCGCCGCCCAGGCAAAACACGTGCGGACTGAAAAAGTCAGACCCGGCGCGGTACCGGTTGTAGGTGGCCGGTTCCGGCGGCGCTGCCCGCCGTAGCGCTTCGTGGCTGCGCACGAACAGCATCAGCTGCGGGGTGCCGGTGCTCACAGTTTGGATAGGTGCGCCGGGCACCAGGTCTGCTGGCGTAAGGCCAAAGAGCGGGGCTACCACGGCCGGGTCATGCAATTGCCCAAATACCGGCGGCCGCTGCGTCATGAGTACCTGCGCCTGCGGATTGTCGGCCGAGGGGGCCACTACGTCAATCTGAATAGGGCCCTCAAGCAATGCCAGGGAAAGGATGGTGCCAGTAGCGGGCAGGGGCAACCGCCCCGTATGCAACAGCGCCGTGATGGAGGCAATGGTGGGGTGACCCGCCAGGGGAAGTTCCTCGGCCGGCGTGAAGAAGCGCACCCCGAACCCGGCCTCCGCCGACCCAGATACAAACGCCGTTTCCGACTGATTGAATTCCCGGGCCAGGGCCTGCATCTGCGCGTCTGTCAGCCCAGCGGCATCCAGCACCACGGCACAGGGGTTGCCCCCCAGCGCGGTCGGGGTGAAGGCATCAATCAAGAGGAAAGGAAGAGTGGGCATAGTGTCAAAGCGAACGGGAACCGAAAACTACGCTCGTTTACGGAAAGTCGACCGACCCCACACGCAAAACGCCCGCTACAGGAAGGCAGCGGGCGTCTGAGGACTAAGAAGGTCAATACTTACGAGGGGTCGGAAACCAGACCTACTTGCTGACCGCGGGCGTTGTATACCCCCCCCTGGGCACTCACGTAAAGGCGCCGCTCCTGGCCATCTACCAGCACGTAGGGAAAATGCTGGCTGTCGGAGCGGGTGAGGCGGCCCACTACCTGCGCGGTGTGGTCGTCGCCGAGGCGTACCACGTTCAGGCGGCTGGTGAGGTAGTAGGGCTCATCGGGGTTGCTACGGAAGGTGATGCGGCCCACCACGCTCACCGGCGTAGCGGCGGCTACCGTGCGCACGGGCATGGCTTGTGACTGGGTATTCAGGGCAACGGGTTTGGCCGAAGGAGCCGTGGCGCGGGCGCTGCTGGCAATTTGTCCATCGGCCCGCTGCCAGCCTGCCCCAATAGAGCTGAGCCGGTTGCGGCGGCCGGGGTGAGTAGCCGAGCCGGCATCGTCGCCGGCTACGGCCATAGCGGCCTGAGCTTCGGCCAGGCTGGCGCCCATCTTGCGCAGCACAAAGCCCGAAAACTCATCAGCCTCCAGCTCATCGGCAGGTTGGGAGCCCCCGGGGCGCAAGGTGTGACCGTTGAGGTGGTGGCCCATTTCGTGGGCCAGAATGCTGATGCCCGCCCAGTCGGTGTGGCCAGCGCGGTTCACGGCTGCTAAAAACTGCGGGTTGTAGAGCAGGTAGCGGTGGCCGTTGTACACCACGGCAGCGGCGTTTTCCACCTGGGAAGTGGCCCGCAGCTCAAAGCGCGGCTTCAGGCCCACCACGTCGGTAATTTCCTGGATAACGTCGCGGTTGGCGGGCGCAGCGGTTTGGGCCGAAGCGGCCGAAGAAATCAGAAGCCCGCCTGCCAGACACAAGCCAGCAATGCGGCGAAAAATGCGGAGGTGAGTCATGAAAATATCCGGTAGTTGGATGAAGGCAATGTCAAGAATCCTGCCAACGCGGCCAGCTTTTACCAGCACCCGTTCACAGTATCTCAACGATATTCCGCCCGTTTTCGTGCGCGTTTCCGCCGAAGATTTCTATATGGCTACCGGCCGCTGCAGCGCCGCTTTGGGCGCGGGCCGCTCGCCAATCTGCTGGCGCCACATGGCGTAATACAGCCCTTTGCGCTCCAGCAGCTCCTCGTGCCGGCCGGCCTCGGCCACGTGGCCGCGCTCCAGCACGAAGATGCGGTCGGCGTGCAGAATGGTGCTGAGGCGGTGGGCAATGAGAATGGTGATGTGCTGGCGGGAGCCCGACAGCTCGCGCACCGTCTGGCTGATTTCCTCCTCCGTGAGCGAGTCCAGAGCGGAGGTGGCTTCGTCGAATACCAGCAGGGTAGGGTGGCGCAACAGGGCCCGGGCAATGCTCAGGCGCTGCTTTTCTCCGCCCGATACTTTCACGCCGCCTTCCCCAATCACGGTATCCAGGCCTTGGGGGGCACGGGCCAGCAGGGAGTCAGCCGCCGCTTGGTGCAGGGCCTGCAGGCACTGCTCGTCGGTGGCTTGCGGAGCCACAAAGCGCAGGTTCTCCCGGATGGTGCCGGCAAACAGCTGGGTATCCTGGGTCACGAAGCCGATTTGCTCCCGCAGCGCGTCGAGGTCCAGCTCCGGGCCGGGAATGTTGTTGTAGAGAATCTGGCCCTGGGCGGGCGGGTACAGGCCCACCAGCAGCTTTACCAGCGTGGTTTTGCCCGAGCCCGAGGGTCCCACGAAAGCTATGGTTTCGCCCAGCTTGGTCTGGAAGGAAATGCCATCCAGGGCCGGGGCGCTGGCCGAAAGGTGCTGAAAATGTACCTCGTCGAAGGCCAGGGTTTCCAGCTTCTGAATGACTTTCGGGTGCTGGGGCTTCACCTCCCGGGGCGTGTTCAGAATCTGCTGGTAGTTGGCCAACGACGCCTCGGTTTCGCGGTACACGTTGATGATGGTACCCATTTCCTGTAGCGGCCCGAAGATGGCGAAGGAGTAGATGAAGAACGAGAAAAACTCCCCTACGGTAATAACCTGCTGCACCACCAGAAACAGCAGCATCAGCAGAATCACGTTGCGCATCAAATTCACGAACGTGCCCTGTACAAACGACAAGGAGCGGAGGTAGCGCACTTTCTTCAACTCCAGTTTCAGGATCTTATCGGTGGTGGAGTTCAGCCGCTCGGTTTCCTGCTGGGCCAGGCCCAGGCTTTTGATCAGCTCGATGTTGCGCAAGCTCTCGGTGGTGGAGCCGGCCAGGGCAGTGGTTTCGGCCACAATGGTCTTCTGAATCACCTTGATGCGCTTGCTCAGAAACAAGCTCAACGAGCCCAGCAGCGGAATCGTGAGGAAGTACACCACCGCAATGGGCCAGTACACGCTGATGGCGTACCACGTGACGAACACGATGCCCACCACCGAAATAAACAGCACGTTTACGAAGCTCTGAATCAGCTTCTCCACGTCGGTGCGCACTTTCTGAAGCTTGCCCAGGGTTTCGCCGGAGCGCTGGTCCTCAAACACCTGGTAGGGCAGATCCAGGGAGTGCCGCAGCCCGTCGGAGTACAGCTGCGCGCCCAGGCGCTGGGTGATGACGTTGACGTAGTAATCCTGGAAGTTCTTGGCAATGCGCGACACCATGGCCACGCCCATGGCCTGCAGAATCAGCAGGCCCGCCCCACTCTGCAGAAACGACCAGAACCCGTCGTGAAAGGCCGTGGAGCCGGCTTTCACCACGTGCCGGTCGATGATCTGCCGGAAGATGTACGGGTCGAGCAGGGAAAAAATTTGGTTAATGGCGGCCAGCAGCAAGGCCAGCGCCAAAAGCCCCCAGTAGTTGCGGAGGTAAGCGTACAGTAGTTTCATGCGGGAAGGGTAGGGGCCGGTACGGGCCTGGTTAGATACCGAGAGCCCGCCGAATAGTTTTCGGGGCCCGGCAAGGTAGGGGCCAAAGTGTCAGGATTTCAAGATTAGAACGTCATGTTGAGCGCCGCCGAAGCATCTTGCTAGTGTGGTAAACGCAACGAAGCGGTAGAGATGCTTCGGCTGCGCTCAGCATGACAGTTGCGTTAGCAACGTCAGCACGCGAGATGCTTCGCTGCGCTCTGCGTGACGTTCTACGGAAGCGGTAGAGATGCTTCGACTGTGCTCCGCTTCGCTCAGCATGACGCCTAAAATACTGGCTTACCCCAACCCGCCGGCCGGCCCGCCGGGAACCCCAGCGGCCCTACCGTAGTACACCCACTAAGTGAAAACGGCGGCTGCCCCGCGTTGGCAGCCCCCCAAACGTGCTCCTTTATGCAGAAACACACCTATAACCTGGGCCTGATCGGCAACTGTGCTTTCCTGGGCTTGATTGATACCGACACCGCCGTGCGCTGGCTCTGCTGGCCCCGCTTCGACAGCTCCTTCGTCTTTGGCTCCCTGCTCGACGACGACAAGGGCGGCGAGTTCAGCATCAAGCCCGCCACCGGCACCTGGGAGTCGCGGCAGTGCTACCGCACCAATACCAACGTGCTCTGCACCGAAATCACCACCGCCGACGGCCGCTACCGCGTCACGGACTTTGCCCCGCGCTTTTCCCAGTACGAGCGGTACTACAAGCCCCTCATGTTTATCCGCAAGGTAGAGCCCCTGGAAGGCTCACCTCGCGTGCGGGTGGCCTGCCGGCCCGTGGGCCAGTACGGGCAGCTGGCGCTCAACCGCCGCCGCAGCTCCAATCACATTGCCTTCCTGGGCCTGGAGGAGGAAATCCGCCTCACCACCAACATCCCGCTCACCTACGTGCTCGACGAGGAAGACTTTGCCCTCAACGACACCAAGTACCTCGTGCTCACCTACGGCGCGCCCCTGGAAGCCCCCCTGGAAAGCACCGCCGAGCGGTTCCTGCTCAGCACCCTCGACTACTGGCGGCGCTGGGTGAAAAGCACCAGCATCAGCGCCTTCCATCAGGATCAGGTCATTCGCTCGGCCCTGGCCCTCAAAATCCACCAGTACGAAGACACCGGCGCCATCATTGCGGCCAGCACCACCTCCCTGCCCGAGGCTCCCGGCAGTACCCGCAACTGGGATTACCGCTACTGCTGGATGCGCGACACCTACTACATCCTCACGGCCTTCAACAACATCGGCCACTTCGAGGAAATGGAGCGGTACTTCCACTACATCGCCAACATCTCCACCAAGGTCAAGGACAAGTACCAGCCGCTCTACGGCATCAGCGGGGCGTCCGACCTCATTGAGGAAGAGCTGCCCCTGGCCGGCTACCTCGGCAACCAGCCCGTGCGCATCGGCAACGACGCCTACACCCACATCCAGAACGACGTGTACGGCCAGGTACTGGTGGCTTTGCTCCCGCTCTACGTGGACTGCCGCTTCCTCGACCCCGAGCGGCCCAACCCCGAAAAGCTGGTGCTGGAAGCCCTCAACCTCATCGAAACAACCATGGATCAGCCCGATGCTGGCCTCTGGGAGTTCCGCAACCTGGCCCAATACCACTGCTACACCTACCTGTTTCACTGGGCCGGCAGCCACGCCGCCCGCAAAGTGGCTCATTCTATTGGCAACCGCGACATGGAAGCCCGCGCCGAGCGGCTCATCCAGGCGGCCACCGACCGGATTGAGCAGTGTTTCAACCAGGAGCGCGGCGTGTATACCAACGCCATCGGCTCGCCCCACCTCGATGCCAGCACCATGCAGCTCATCCTGATGGGCTACCTCGATCCGGCCTCCGAAAAAGCCGCCCACCACCTCGTAGAGCTGGAAAAGGAGCTGAAAACCCCCGAAGGCCTGTTCTACCGCTACCGCCACGCCGACGACTTTGGCACCCCCGAAACCACCTTCCTCATCTGCTCTTTCTGGTACGTGGAGGCCCTGGCCTGCGTGGGCCGCGTCGACGAAGCCATCCGGGAGTTCGAAAAGCTTACCACCTACACCAACCACCTAGGCTTACTGTCGGAGGACGTAGACGCCAAAACCGGCTCCCAGTGGGGCAATTTCCCCCAGGCCTACAGTCACGTGGGCCTCGTAAACGCCGCCTACCGCATTGCCCAAAAGCTCAACAAACCCAACTTCCTATAAGAAGCGGCTGGTTGGCGCCCCTAAGGCATCTGTCATCCTGAACGCAGTGAAGGACCTTATCACGTCAGAACAGCAGACGTGATAAGGTCCTTCACTGCGTTCAGGATGACAGATACCGCTCAACTGCTTACCGCATACAGTCAAGATCTTTAACTCGATGAATCACTAGCACAAGTGTCAAGTGCTATTGCGCCTCTGACAAAGCCTTCTGCGCTCTTGACAAAGCCTTCCGCGCCTCTGACAATGTCTTCCGCGCAGTTGACAGAAGCTTCCGCGGCATCGACAAAGTCTTCTGCGCCCTTGACACAGGCCTCCGCGGTATTGACACAGGCTTCCGCGCGACTGACACAAGGCATTGCGGCATTGACAATGCCTAGTGCGCAGCTGACAGCGGCTATTGCACCCTCGACAAAGCGTATAACAAGCACATCAGCCCATAAAACAGGCCCGTAATGCTACATTACGGGCCTGTTTTAGGTAGTGACGTAGGTAAGTGATGAGGCCGCTGCTACAGCAAGCTCCGCAGCAGCTTGCGCACATCCGTCGTGGAGGCCACGCTGAAGCGCGCCAGGGAGCGGGGTGTGCTGCCCACCTTCACCGTGTACGCCTCTGGGGGCATGGCCCGGAACGTGTCTTCATCCGTCCGGTCGTCGCCGATGGCCAGGGTGAAGCCGGGCTGGTAAGTAGCCAGCCACCGGGCCGCCGCCGAGCCCTTGTTGATGCCCGCCGTTTTGATTTCAATCACCTTGTTGCCCTCCATCACCTGCAGGTCGCTGTTGGAGGTCATGAAAGTGAGGTGGTTGAGCAGGTCGCGGGCGCGCATGGCTCCCAACTCAGCGTCGGCGCGGCGGTAGTGCCACACCAGCGAGTATTCCTTATCCTCAATGAAGGAACCGGCCGTACGCGCCACGTATAGCTCCAGAATGGGCCTAATATCGCGCATCCACTCGTTGTTTAGGGTCTGAAACAGCTGCCACTCCTCGCCGGCCGGCCGCAGCCACACGCCATGCTCGGCAATAAAGTCGATGGGCAGATGCCCCAGCCAAGCCTCCAAGGTGTGCCGGTCGCGCCCACTGATAATCACCACTCGGTTCTGCGGAATATCGGCCAGGGCCTGTAGCAGCAGGCGCAGCTCCTGGTCGGGTTGGGCGCGCTGAGGGTTCGTATTGAAGGGGGCCAGCGTCCCGTCGTAGTCGAGCAGCAAGAGGCGCTGCTGGGCATCCTGGTAGTGGACCCGCAATTGTTGCAGCACGGCTGGGGTCAGCATTTCGGTGGCTAGCGTGTGCTGTTTGATTTTAGTGTACGCCAGCCGATCCATGAACAGCTTAGCCCAGGCAAACACATTGTACTGGCTTACCAACGCCTGCATAGCCCCCATGCGCAGCTGCTGCTCGTCCTCGGGCATCACCAGGGCATCGTGCATGGCCTCGGCTAGCTGCCCGGTATCCGTCGGGTTGATGATGAGGGCATCCGACAGCTCCCGGGCCGCCCCGGCCCGTTCGCTCAGGATTAACACCCCGTGCCCGTCGGCCTTGCTGGCCACAAATTCCTTGGCTACCAGGTTCATGCCGTCGCGCATGGGCGTCACCAGCGCCACCTCCGCCAGGCGGTAGAGCGAGGCCAGCTCCTCCAGCGGAAAGGAGCGGTAGAAGTAGTGAATGGGCGTCCAGCCAATGGTGCGGTACTGGGCGTTGATGCGCCCCACCAGCTCATCGATTTCCTCCTTGAGGGCCGCATACTGGGCCACCTGGTCGCGGGAGGGCACCACCACCATAATCAAACTCACCTGCTCGCGCCACTCCGGGTAGCGCTGAATCAAGAGCTCAAAGGCCCGCAGGCGCTGGGCAATGCCCTTGGAGTAGTCGAGCCGGTCGATGCTCAGAATCACGCGCACCTCGCGCAGCGCCTCCCGGTACACCGCCTCGTGCTGCACCGCCGCCGCCGAGGCCGCCGCCTGCACGTACCGCTCGTAGTCGATGCCCATCGGAAAGGCATCCACCAGCACCGTGCGGGCGCCGGTTTCAATCTGCCCGTTCTGGGAGGAAAACCCCAGCAGCTGCGACACCGCACTCAGGAAGTGGCGCATGTAGCCAAAGGTGTGAAAGCCCAGCAAATCGGCCCCCAGCATGCCTTCCAGCAGCTCCTTGCGCCAGGGCAGCACCCGGATCAGCTCGTAGGACGGGAAGGGAATGTGCAGAAAGAAGCCGATGGTGGCCTCGGGCCGCGCCTGCCGCAGCATTGCCGGCAGCAGCAGCAGCTGGTAGTCGTGCACCCAGATGGTGTCTTCGGGCCCGGCCAACGCCAGCACCGCCTGGCAGAATTTCTCGTTCACGGCCACGTAGGCTTCCCAGTGGCTCTGCTCGTAGGTGGCGTACTGCGAGAAGTAGTGGAAAGTAGGCCAGAGCGTGGAGTTGCTGAAGCCCTCGTAGAAGTCCCGGATTTCGGGCTCCGTCAGAAACACGGGCACCATGCTGTCGTCGCGCAGCTGCTCGCGCACGTACTCTTCTTCACTGGCATCCTCCACGAACAGTCCCGGCCAGCCTACCCATACGTTACCCTGCTGGCGGTAAATAGAGCCCAGGCCGGTAGCCAGGCCGCCTTCGCTGGGTTGAAAGGTGAGGCTTTCCTCGGTGCGCAGAACTTTGGTGGGGAGTCGGTTGGAGACAATAATCGTTCGGGACATACGCCGTGACGGGATGGTGGACCCCTAGACGTACGCGAGAAAATGTCAAATAGCCAATATTTTCTTCCTGACCTTCTGCCAACGGGCACGTAAGGTGGACCTTGCGCGTGACCCGACGAGTACCCCGTTTGCCGCAGGGAGTGCCCGCTGCGGAAAATCAAAAGCCCGCCCCGGATTATCCGGGGCGGGCTTTTAGCGAGTAGTCCGTAGGGGAATCGAACCCCTGTTGGTAGAATGAAAATCTACTGTCCTAACCCCTAGACGAACGGACCATATGGGCACTATGGGTGCTGAAGGCGCGTTTGCCAACTCAGCCTGGATAAAAAAACCGCCCTGGTAGGTGCCGGAGCGGTTTTTAAACCAACTATCAAAGCGGAAGGCGAGTAGTCCGTAGGGGAATCGAACCCCTGTTGGTAGAATGAAAATCTACTGTCCTAACCCCTAGACGAACGGACCAGATAATGTGGCCTTTTCCGTTTTGATGGTGCAAAGATAGGAGGCGAAACATTGAGCGCAATACCCCGCACCGAGAAAATTGCTGGGATAAGGGAAAAACAGCTGATTTTCAGCCTGGAATTTTTTCTTGAGGCCGACCTGACTGGAGTTTGCCGCCCGGAAAACGAAGGTACTTGGGCTAGGCCGGCGAATTTTCGCGGTTGATAATGCGCTCCGGCAGGAAATGATTTGGCGATGTTACCCCGGCCCTGTACCTTCGCTCCGCGTTTGCACCAGGCCCCGCGTGGGGGCCGTTAACCCCATTCCTTTTATACCATGGCAAAAATCAAAGTCGCCATCAACGGCTTCGGCCGCATCGGCCGCCTGACGTTCAAGTCGTTGCTGGGCCGCGACAACGTAGAAGTGGTGGCCATCAATGACCTGACCGACAACAAGACGCTGGCGCACCTGCTGAAGTACGATTCCGTACACGGCCGTTTCGATGGCACCGTGGCCTACGACGAGGAAAGCCTGACCGTAAACGGCCAGCGCATTCATGCCCTGGCTGAGCGTGACCCCAAGCTGTTGCCCTGGGGCGACATGGGCATCGACGTGGTACTGGAATCGACCGGCCGCTTTGTAGATGAAGCTGGTGCTGGTCAGCACATCACCGCTGGCGCCAAGAAAGTGGTGATTTCGGCCCCCGCTACCGGCAACATTCCTACGGTAGTACTCGGCGTGAACGAAGACATCCTCACCGGCGACGAAACCATCATCAGCAACGCGAGCTGCACCACCAACTGCCTGGCCCCGATGGCTAAGGTACTGGACGAGGCGTTTGGCATCGAGAAAGGCTACATCACCACGGTGCACGCCTATACTTCTGACCAGAACCTGCAGGACGCGCCCCACAAAGACCTGCGCCGCGCCCGCGCCGCTGCTTACAGTATCATCCCCACCAGCACCGGGGCCGCCAAAGCCGTAGGCTTGGTGCTGCCCACGCTGAAAGGCAAGCTCGATGGGTTGGCCATGCGCGTGCCCGTTCCGGATGGCTCGATGACCGACCTGACCGTGATTCTGAAGCAGGAGGTAACCAAAGACCAGATCAACGCTGCGCTGAAGTCGGCCGCTGAAGGTTCGATGAAAGGCATCATTGAATACACCACCGACCCCATCGTGAGCATCGACATCGTCGGCAACAAGCACAGCTGCATCTTCGACTCGGAGCTGACCTCGGCCAGCGGCACGCTGGCGAAGGTGATTGGCTGGTACGACAACGAAACCGGCTACTCTACCCGCACCGCTGATCTGATTCAGCAGCTGGGTGAGAAAATGAACGGCTAAGCCCTTCGGCTGCCCGTATACGGAAAAGCCCGGCCGATTTCGGTCGGGCTTTTCTGTGCCCGGCCGCGTACCTTGCGCCGCCATTCCCTGTTGAATTCTGCCGGAGTATGCCCGCTGCCCTGCGTATTTGCTTTTTACTTAACCCCACGTCGGGCACCAACCGGCGCCTGGATCTGCCCGCGCTGCTAAGCCAGCACTTGGATGCGAACCTAGTAAGCTACGAGGTGGAGGAAACGCAGTATGCCGGCCACGCCGTAGAGCTGGCCCGCGCGGCCGCGGCCCGGGGCTGCCGGGTGGTGGTAGCGGTGGGCGGCGACGGCACCGTAAATGAAGTAGCGCGGGGGCTGCTAGGCACACAGGCTGCGCTGGGCATTTTGCCACGCGGCTCCGGCAATGGGCTGGCCCGCCACCTCAAGGTGCCTATGGAAATAGTTGCGGCCATCAAGCACCTAAACCAGCCTACGTTTCAGCGCATCGACGTAGGCAGCATCAACGGCCGGGAATTTTTCTGCACCGCGGGCCTGGGGTTTGACGCGCACGTGAGCAAATGCTTTGCTGAGGCCGGCACGCGCGGGCTGGCCACCTATGCCCAGGTAGCCCTACGCGAGTACCGCCGCTTCCGGCCCGTGCCCATCACCGTAGCGCTGGCCGATACCACGCTGGAAACGGACTGCTACGTGCTGGCCTTTGCCAACGCCGCCCAGTACGGCAACAACGCCTACATTGCGCCCCGCGCCGACATTCAGGATGGTCTGCTGGATTTGTGTTTGATTGATTCCATGTCGGTGGTGCGGGCGGTGCGGGTGGCTTTGTCCCTGGCCCTTGGCGACCTGCCCGAATCCGGGGCAGCGGTGTTTCACACGGCCCGGCAGGTGCAGGTAGAGGCCGCCAGGCCGCTGGGCTTCCACGTCGATGGCGACTACGTGGGCACCAGTACCCACTTCAGCGTGGAGCTCCATCCACTTGCTCTGGAAGTAGCCGTATAGTGGGACGTTACTGATTTAGCGAATGAGTGAGTAGCTCAGAGAGTCGGCAATGCTGTTTCTTTGCTAGCTGAATAGCGCCTACGCGCTAAACTACCAACGCACTACCGTATGAAAGCCGATAAAAAGCACCGCGAGGGGGTCGTGTACTCCACCAACCCCGATTTTGAGTACCAGCACGACGGGGCGGAGGAAACGGCCACGCTGCCGCCCCAACAGCAAAACTTGCGCGTACAGCTTGATAAGAAGTCCCGGGGCGGCAAGCAGGTAACCCTCGTTACCGGCTTCGTGGGCCAGGATGCCGACCTGCAAATCCTGGGCAAGCTGCTCAAAACCAAGTGCGCCGTGGGCGGCAATGCCAAAGACGGCGAAATCATCATCCAGGGCGACTTTCGCGACAAAGTGCTGGCCGTGCTGCTAGCCGCCGGCTACAAAGCCAAGAAAGCGGGGGGCTAAGCCAGGCACAAGGGAAAGGCAGTTGCCGCGCACGGAGGCGGCGTACCCATCGGGTAGCCGTACGTATGTGAGTAACCTTTCCTCGGCCTTGTCCTTCACCATTGCTTCTTTCCTATGCCCGCTTCCGCCCCCACAACCCTCCATGCCCTGGCCGAACACGGCGTGATTGAAGCGGTGCTATGGCTGAAGCTGAGCGTGGAAACCATTGGCGCGGTTATTATCGCGCTGGGTATTTTTGGCGCGGGCTGGCTCTTCCTGAAGGCCTTGCTGCGCCGGCAGACGGCCGATTTTACGGCCATCCGCCTTACCCTGGCCCGCTATCTGGCCTTGGCCCTGGAGTTTCAGCTGGGGGCCGATATTCTCTCCACGGCTATAGCGCCCAGCTGGGAGCAAATTGGCAAGCTCGGGGCCATTGCCGTCATTCGGACGGCGCTCAACTTCTTTCTGTCCAGGGAGATGAAGGAGGAAAAGCTCGATTCCGCCGAGCAGCACGTAACGGCCAAAGCAGCGGGAGCCAGCCCGCCACCAGGCGCAGAGGGCTAAAGCAGCTTAGCCTGCAACAGAAAGTCCCGGGCCCTGACGACATCCTCGGGCGTATCGATGCCCAGCGTGGCCTCCGCGGTTTCGGCCGTACGGATGCGGTAGCCGTGCTCCAGCCAGCGCAGCTGCTCCAGGCTTTCGGCCAGCTCCAGGGCCGAGGGCTGCAATTGAGTAAGCGCCTGCAGTACGGCCGGCCGGTAAGCGTAGAGGCCAATGTGGCGCAGGTAGCGGTGATGCTCCAGCCACTCCCAGGTAGGATGCTGGCGCTGGTAGGGCAGGGGGTGGCGGCTAAAGTACAGGGCCTCCTGCTGCTCGTTGAGCACCACTTTGGGCAGGTGTGGGCTAAACAGCTCCTCTTCGCTAATGACCGGCTTTACCAGCGTGGCAATCTGCGTATTGGCGTCGTCGAACAAATCCAGCAACGTATTAATCTGGGAGGGCTGAATGAACGGCTCGTCGCCCTGGATGTTCACCACGCAGTCGGCCGAAATGCCTAGCTGCTGGTAGGCGTCCCACACCCGGTCGGTGCCGCTGGGGTGGGTGGGGGAAGTGAGCACCGCCTCGCCGCCGAAGCGAAGCACGTGCTCCAAAATTCGTTCATCATCGGTAGCCACCACCACCCGGCTAAGGCGGGCCTGCCGGGCCTGGCCCACCACGCGCTGAATCATGGACTGGCCTCCTAGGTCAATAAGGGGTTTACCCGGCAGGCGGGTAGAGGCGTAGCGGGCGGGGATAATGCCAATAGCAGAAAGCATAGAAAGAGCGGACAACGGTGTAGCGGGTAAAGGTAGAAGAATACGGCCGCCGAGCGAGGGAAAAGAAGGCTTGAATTCAGCCAAAAAGCCATTTTGCTGGGGAAAAAGTGGTACTTGGGCAGGATAATTTTTTATCTTTCGGCACTAATTATGCAAAGGGGCGCCCGACATCGTTTTGTGTCTGCTTTCCTCGCCTCTGCTTTCCATTGCTTCATGATTCGCTTTAGTTTTTTCCTGGCTGCCTTGCTGTGTGCGGGTGTGCTGGCGGAGGCTGCGCCCGGCCCCGTCGCTCCTCCCGATTCCATCGGAGTAGAATACCGCAACAATACCGCCCTGATCCGGCACCGCGTAGCGCCCGGCGAAACCCTCTATGGCTTGGCAAGGCGGTACAAAGTGCCGGTAGATAACATTGTGGAGGCGAATCCGAAAATTAAAGGTGCGCTGCTCTCGGGGCAGATTGTGCTGGTGCCCCGCACCCGCGTGCTGCTGACCCCGGCCGCCAGCCCCGCTGGCAAAAGCACGGTAACGCCGCGGCCGGCCACAGCCGCCGGGGCCACGGCCGCCGCCCTGGCCTTGCCCCGCGACGCCCGCGGCAACCACATTTACGTGGTGAAGCCCGGCCAAACGCTTTTTGCCATTGCCCAGCGCTTCGGTGTCAGCTCCAACACTCTGCTGAAACAAAATCGGCTAGGCGCCGGGGGCAAAGTGCTGGTGGGCCAGAAGCTCATTATTGTACCAGCCGGGGGCGAAGCACCCGTTGCCAGCAAGCCGGCAGCCCCGACCCGCAAGGCGGCTCCTTCGTCGGTACCGGCGCCCGAGCCTGTAGAGGCCGTGGCCGCTACCACGCCCAAACCTTCGGCACCCCGTCCTGAGCCTGTGCGGGAAACACCGCCTCCAGCTCGGGAGGAGCCCAAACCGGTGGCCCCGCGTGAAACACCCAAGGAAACGGCTAAGGACGATGCGGACGACGACAAGCCAGAGGAAAACCGCGGCCCGGCCCGGGCCAGCGAAGTGGTAAAGCGTGTGACGGAAAGCGGCCTGGCCGCCGTTATTCCCAATGCCAATACCGTGAAATATCTGGCCCTGCACAAAACAGCCCCAGTGGGCAGCATTGTGGAGGTGCGCAACATCATGAACAACGTGTCCGTGTTTGTGCGGGTAATCGGGCCCTTGCCCGATACCGGCGAAAACAGCAACATTCTCATTCGTCTCTCGCCCCGGGCTGTGCAGATGCTGGCCACACCCGATCAGCGCTTCCGGGTAGAAACTTCCTACCTGCCGTAAGAGCGTACAGCAGCTAAATCATGACAAGTGCCAGGTAAAAGCAGTTTTATCTGGCACTTGCTCTTTTAACCTTGGCTTCCTTCACCTGAACACCGCCATCCATGAACCGCAACCAGGTGCTTGAGCTGCTGGAGGAGCAATACCAGCGTTACGATCAGCCCGCCTTCATTGGTCCCGACCCCATCAGCATTCCGCATAGCTTCCGGGAGCGGGCCGATATTGAAATCAGCGGGCTGTTTGCGGCCCTGCTGGCCTGGGGGCAGCGCCCCACCATCATCAGCAAGTGCCGGGAGCTGATGCGCCGCATGGACGATGCCCCCCACCAGTTTGTCCTGCACCATTCCGACGACGACCTCCGGAAGCTGTTGGGTTTCTGCCACCGCACGTTCTGCGACACCGACCTGCTGTACTTCGTGCACTGGCTCCGCTGGTACTACCGCCAGCACAACTCCCTGGAGGACGCCTTTTTGCAGGGTAGCACGCAGAAAGAGCGGCTCGAGAATTTTCACTCGCTGTTTTTCTCCCTGGATGACGCTCCCCAGCGCACCCGCAAGCACGTGGCTACTCCAGCCCGTGGCTCGGCCTGCAAGCGCGTGAATATGTACCTGCGCTGGATGGTCCGCCCGGATCAGAACGGCGTCGACTTCGGCCTCTGGACGCGGATGCAGCCCACCGACCTGATCTGCCCCATCGATGTGCACGTGGAGCGTGTGGCCCGTGGTTTGGGCTTGCTCCAGCGCCCCCAGGTTGACTGGCAGGCGGCCGAAGAGCTAACGGCCAACCTCCGGCAGTTTGATGTCCAGGACCCCGTGAAGTATGACTTTGCCTTGTTCGGGCTGGGCGTGGCGGGGGAGCGGTAGCATATGCGTTAGCCTGTCCAAAGCTCGGATGATGTGCGGAATGCGCCATTGAAATGACTTCCGGTTAGCTACTTTGCCGGGAGCCTTGGCCTCCCTTTGCTGCATTTTTTACATTTTATTCATTAACTACATTCTGCACATTAAAGAATGTGAATCTTTCCCCGCCTGAATGCTGTTTACTTTCGCATCCTCTTCCGATTCCCGCTTACTTCGTTTCGCCTTTCTGATTTGATTCTTCCCAACAACTTCGAGCAAAAAATTGGCTTCACGCAGCTGCGTGAAATGCTGGACGGCCTCTGCCTAAGCACCCTGGGCCGCCAGTTTGTGGCCAAGATGAGCTTTCAGACCAATGCCGAGCAGCTCCAGAAGCTGCTGCTGCAAACCGACGAGTTTCGGCAGCTGCTCAACAGTGGGGCCGACTTCCCTAGCGCCCACTACCACGATGTAAACCCGCATCTGGTGCGGGCCGCTTTGCCGGGTGCTTATTTGGATGTACCGGCCTTTTTTGCCGTGAAGATGAGCCTGCGCACCATTCGGGAAGCGCTGGTTTTCTTCACCCACGCCGAGGAAGGTCTCTACCCCACGCTGCGCCTGCTGGGCATTGGCGTGCAGGTGGACCGCAACCTGCTAGCATCTTTGGACAAAGTGGTGGATGATGAAGGGCAGGTGCGCGACGATGCCTCCCCGCTGCTGCGCCAGATCCGTCAGGAACTCATCAACCGTCAGGGTATGCTGCGCAAGCAGATTGCCGGCATCCTGCGCCACGCCCGCCAGGAAGGCTGGGTGCCCGAGGGCTCCGAGCCCACCATTCGGGGCGGCCGCTTGGTGCTGCCCGTCATTGCCGAGCACAAGCGCCGCGTAAAGGGCCTGATCCACGACGAATCGGCTTCGGGCCAGACGGTGTTTATCGAGCCGGAAGCCGTATTTGAGCTGAACAACGACATCAAGGACCTTGAAAATGCCTACCAGCGCGAGTTGGTGCGCATTCTCACGGCCCTCACCGACCAGCTGCGCCCCCACATTCCGGATTTGCGCAAGGCCTACCAGTACTTGGGCCTGCTCGACTTCATTCGGGCCAAGGCCCGGCTGGCCCGCGAGCTGGAAGCCACCCTTCCCGCACTCAGCGCCCGGCCGCTGGCGCACTGGAAGCAGGTGCGGCACCCGCTGCTGTTCCTGACGTTTAAGGAGCAACCGAAAGAAACGCGCCGCGTGGTGGTACCCCTCGATATCGAGCTCAACCCCGAGCAGCGCATTTTGCTGATTTCGGGGCCGAATGCCGGCGGTAAGTCGGTGGCTATGAAGACGGTGGGCCTGGTGCAGTACATGCTGCAGTGCGGCCTGCTGATTCCGGCCGGCGAAACCTCCGAAGCGGGGATGTTCGATGATATTTTCCTGGATATCGGCGACGAGCAAAGCCTGGAAAACGATCTGAGCACGTACTCTTCGCACCTGCTCAGCATGAAGCAGTTCGTAACCTTGGCCGGCAAGCGCAGCCTGGTGCTGATTGACGAGTTTGGCACGGGCACCGAGCCCGCTCTGGGTGGGGCCATTGCCGAAGCCGTGCTGGAGCAGCTCAACCGCGCCCGGGCGTTTGGCGTCATTACCACCCACTATACCAACCTGAAAAACTACGCCGAGCGTACGCCCGGCATCGTGAACGGGGGCATGCGCTACGACCCCGAGCAGCTGCAGCCACTCTACCGCCTCGAAATCGGAAAGCCGGGCTCCTCGTTTGCTATCGAAATTGCCCGCAAAATCGGCTTGCCCAAGCAGCTGGTAGAGCGTGCGTCGCAGTTGGTAGGCAAGGATAAAATCCGCTATGACCGGCTGCTGGAAGGCTTGGAGAAAGAGAAAACGGAGCTGGAACAGCGCACTGCCGAAGCCGCCAAGGCCGAGCGCCGCCTGAAGAAAGCTGCCCAGGAATACCAGGACCTGAAGCGCTACCTCGACGAAACGACCCTGGACGTGCTGCGCGAGGCCAAGCAAAAGGCTAAGCTTCTGCTCAAGGACACCAACCAGCAGATCGAAAGCACCATTGCCGATATCCGCCGCTCCCAGGCGGGCAAGGAGGAAACCAAGCAGGCCCGGGAGAAGCTCGACACCTTTGTGCGCGAAAAGCTGCAGATAGAGCCGCCCAAGCCCCGCCCCACCCGCGAGCTGGCCGAAGCTGGTACCCTTAAGCCCGGCGACAAAGTGGCCCTGATTGGGCAGGAAGGCCACGGCGAGCTGATGAGCGTAAAAGGCAAAACCGCCGAGGTGTCCTTCGGGGGCATGAAGACGCTGGTGAAAGTCAACCAGCTTGAAAAGCTCAGCCGCTCCGAAATTCGGGAGCGGGAAAAGGAAGCCAGCCGCAAGGCTCCGGCCCAGTATGCCGGCCTGGGCCTCGATATCACGGGGCGCATGTCGGGCTTCAACACCATCCTGGACTTGCGCGGGGAGCGGGCCGAGGATGCCCTCACCAAGGTCATGGCCTACGTAGACGACGCCGTGATGCTGGGCATTTCCGAAATCAAGATCCTGCACGGCCGCGGCAACGGCGTCCTGCGTCAGATCGTGCGCGACTACCTGCGCAGCCAGCGCACCGTAGCCAGCGTAGCCGACGAGCACGCCGACCGCGGTGGCGACGGCGCGACGGTAGCGGTGCTGAAGTAGCATTTGCTTTTAGCTGATGGCTATTAGCTGTTAGCGGCTGCACCACTCCAAAATAGTAAGAGCGGCTCCCGGAAGGAAGCCGCTCTTGTCTTATGCCCGAAGCTATTAGCTAACAGCCATCAGCTAAAAAATGCCTTACTGCACTACCACGCGGCTTACCTGCGTAGCCTCGGGCGTTACCACCTGCACCAGGTAGAGGCCGGGGCGCAAGCCCGTGGCGTCCACCGTCAGGTCCTGGCCGGCAGCCAGAGGCTTGGTCAAGGTCAGCACTTCGCGGCCGGTGGCGTCGCGCAGAGTGATGGTGGCGGTGCGGGCTTTCGACTGCGTCAGCTTCAGGCTGAAGGCGCCCCGGGCGGGGTTGGGGTACACCTGCAGGCCCTGCTGCTGAAGCTTGCCGGCGCGGGTGCCCGTTACGACAAAATCACACAAGGCAACTTTGGTGGTCTGGCCGGCCATACGAGCGGCAAACTCCTGGTAGTACTGGTTCGTAATGAGGTTGTCGTGGATGACGAGCGTATTTTCGTCGTTGCCGTTGGCGGCCGAGTTACTCCAGTTGTGCGAGCCTACCCAGGTAGTCGGATCGGAGTCGGGGGCACCGGCGTCCACGAGTACGTACTTGTGGTGGAAGATGCCTTGCTGAGTTTGGGAGTATACCTGAGCCCGGTCGCCGAGCAGAGCCGTAAGAGCGGCAAACTGGTCGGGGCCGTCGGTATTATTGTCCACCAGCACTTCCGTGCAGTCCTTGATGCCGTTGGCTTCCACCCGCTCCCGAATGGCATTCACCAGGTCGGAGCGCGTGATGAGCATGGTGCCTACGTGCAGGTCGTGGTCGGCGGTGCCGATGGTTTCGAGCAGGCGCGTATTTACGTTATCGGAGGGGCTGAAGTACTGCTCAACCTGGCGGCCGCCAATGAGGAAGTGATGGGGCGTATTGTCCTGCTTATCGGGGCCGAACTTGCCGGCGCCGGGCTTGTCGGTGCTGGAACCGAACATTTCCTCGAACTCAATCTGGTAGGTACGGGCCAGAGTCTGGTCCTGCACAATCACGGCGGAGTTGGGGTCGGTGTTCATCTGGCCGCCGGTCAGGTTCATCGAGCCCGTCCACACAATAGCCTTGTTGGGGTTTTCGTCCTCGGCGTCGAAGATCAGAAACTTGTTGTGCATGATGTTGCGGGCCGTATTGCGGCCCAGCTTGCCAATACCCGCGTTCAGCGCCAGAATACCTTCGGGGGCGGCGCCGCTTTCCGTGTTGTACACCACGCGCACCCGCACACCCCGGGCAAACGCCGCGTTCAGCGCCTCCGGAATGTTCTTGATGCCGGTCATATTGAAGCTATAGGCCGCCACGTCGATGGTTTTGCGGGCCCGCTCAATGTACTTGATCAGCGTATCGTCGTTGGCCAAGAGAAGCTGCTTAGCAGCATTGTTCGGCAGAGCCTTGGTTACGTCCACGGAGCGGTTGAAGTAAACCTTGATGTCGCCGGTGGAGTTCGAAACCGTGGCCATGGGCACGATGCTCGACGTGGTAGTACCTACGGCATTGGTGGAAGAAACGCGCACGTAGTAGATACGGCCGGCTTCCAGATCGGTGAGGGTGGTGCTGTGGGTGGTGGTAGCCGTGGTGGTTTCTACTTGCTTGCCCAAGGTAGGCGTCAGACCGTATTCTACCTTGGTAGAGCCGGGGTTTTCGGTGGAGAAAACCACCGTGAAGCCCGTTTTGGTGAGGCTCGTAGCCATGGGCTGGGCCGTGAGGTTAGGCGTGCCGCCCAGGCGGAAGTCGGCGTAGAGGCGCGGCAGCAGCTGGTAGCCGCCCGAGCCCGACGACGTAAACTGGCTCATGATGCCGATGACATCGAACTGCCCGGCCGGTGCGGGCTTGCCCACAATGCCGGTGGTGCCAGTAGACGCGTTGTTGACGCGGAAGGCCAGGTTGCTCTGGCCGTTGAGGCGGTAGTTGGTGTTGCCGCCGAAGGTGGCAAACGTGGCTCCGGCCAGGGTCTGCACGCTGCTGTTACCATCAATGCGCACCAGCCGCGACTCGTAGGCCTCGGCAAATACGGTGGCGGCCTGCGCGGCCGATACCGTAACGGGCGTTACGGTTTTGCCCGAAGCCAGCTTCTCAACCTTGGTTACCGGGTCCATTTCCAGCAGGCCGTTGTAGTCCTTCAGCGTACCGGTAATTTCAATACTGTCGCCGGGAACCAGGGTGTTGAAGCCCGCGGCCGAGGCCGAATACGCGGCCAGGCCGGCTTGTTTGTCCTGGAGGTAGCGAATGACGCCCAGCTCCGGTCCGTTGGTCACAATGCCGCGTACGGTCACGGTTTTGCCGACGCCGCCCGCGCGGGCTTCAGCAATGGTACTTACGCTTTGTGCCAGCAGGGGCTGCGAGGCCAGCCCGCCGCACAAGAGCGCCAGAAGAGTAAATTTTTTCATGAAAGGAGGAAATGAGTGCAGAAGAACCCGGACAGAAAATCAGGCTTCAAATATCCACACTTTCCAGTAAACTCCCGTCAGGCTGAACGCTTTGCCCGGTAAAGATTTTGTTATATTCTATTTCAGCCCGCCAGGCGCCGGGCACGGCAATGAGCCCGAACAAGGTGAATATTCGGGGGGGTGAATACAATTGCGGTCGGGTTGTGAGGGTTGTTCTGCTGCCCGCAGCACCTACAGAATGTTCACCTCCGGATGCAGTTCCACGCCGAACTTCTCGCGCACGGAGGCAATGATTTCAAATGCCAGGTTGCGGATATCCTCGCCCTGCGCCCCGCCGTGGTTCACCAGCACCAGCGCCTGCCGGTCGTGCACGCCGTGGGCACCCAGGCGGCGGCCTTTCCAGCCACACTGCTCAATCAGCCAGGCGGCGGGCACCTTCACACCGCCGGGCAAGGGGTAGCCGGGCAGGTCGGCGTACTGGGCTTTGAGCTCGTCATATTTCTGCTGGGAAAGCTCGGGGTTTTTGAAAAACGAGCCGGCGTTGCCAATTTCGGTTGGGTCGGGGAGCTTGCTGCGGCGGATGCTCACCACGGCCTCGCTCACCTGCCGGGGCGTGGGCTCGGGCCCGATGCCCATGTCGTCGAGGGTAGTGCGGATGGCCCCGTAGCTGACGTTGGCCTGGTGACGGCGACGCAGGCGCAGGACCACCCCCGTCACGATATAGCGGCTTTTCAGCGGCCCTTTGAATACCGACTCCCGGTAGCCGAACCCGCACTCGGCGTGCGAGAAGGTGCGCAGCTGGCCAGTGGCAATTTCCAGCGCTTCCAGGTGGTCGAAGGTGTCTTTCAGCTCGGCCCCGTAGGCGCCGATATTCTGCAGCGGCGCGGCCCCCACCGTGCCCGGAATCAACGACAGGTTTTCGATGCCGCTGAGTTCCTGCTCCAGGGTGTATTGGACCAGGCCGTGCCAGCTTTCCCCGGCTCCGGCCCGCACCAGCGCCGTGTCCTCGTCCTGACTGATGATGTCCAGCCCGTTGATTTCGTTTTTCAGCACCACGCCCTCAAAGTCCCGGGTAAACAGCAGGTTGGAGCCGCCACCCAGCACCAGCTTCTCCGCCTGCTGCACCGCCGGAAGGGCCAGCAGCGCCTGCAGCTCCTCCACCGACCGAAAGCGGGCAAACAGCCGGGCTTTCACTTCAATGCCAAAGGTGTTGAAAGGGCGCAGAGAAACGTTGTGGTCAAGGGTCGGGGCCGGCGTCAGCATCGGGCGGAGAGAATGGTTTCCGGCAAAGGTAAGGGGTTGCGGCCGGCTCCGGCGTGGTAATACCGATACGCCGGCTCAGGCGGCCGGGCGCCGTCGCTGAGGCGCATCCATCACCAGCGTAACCAGCAGGGCGTGGGGCAGCGTCACGATGGAGGCAACCACCAGCGCCAGGCTAAACCAGGCAGCAGCGTCGGGGAGGTGGCTAGCCAGCAGGCGGCCCAGCACCAGCAGCGCGGCGCAGCTTACCAGCAGCAGCGGCGCGGCCCGGCGCAGAAAAAAAACTAGCTGCGGCAGCAGGGTTCGGCCTATTGGTAGCTCCTGGGGGCCATAGCCCAGCCAACCCGTCAGGCGCAGCGCGTGCTGCAGGCTGTGCCAGAACACAAAGTACACCGCCACCGACCAGCGCGGCGGCAGCAGCAGCAGCAGGCCAGCCAGGACCAGCAGCTCCACCAGCTCCCGGCTCAGCAGCGCCCAGCGCCGGTTTCGGGCATACCAGAGCCAGAGGCCCACATGCCCGGCCGCCACGGCAGCTCCCATCCACCCGGCCACCGTTCCAAACGTATGCGCTGGCACGGGAGTGGCCCCGGTGAAGTGCAACAAGTCGTTTACAATGCTGGCCGTTTCGGCGGGCCACCAGGCAGCGGGCACCGCAAACAGCAGCATGCCCCGCAGCAGGCTATGACTGAGCCAACCAGCTACCGGCACCAGCGTAGGCGGCGGCGCATCGGCCGAGCCCCAGTGC
Organism: Hymenobacter lutimineralis; assembly: GCF_008271285.1. NCBI lineage: Bacteria > Pseudomonadati > Bacteroidota > Cytophagia > Cytophagales > Hymenobacteraceae > Hymenobacter > Hymenobacter lutimineralis. The sequence goes on from NZ_VTHL01000001.1 coordinate 447,304, forward strand.
CACATAGTGAGCAGAAAGAACAGGGCAACGGTAGCGCCCGGCCACTGCCACCAGCCCAGGCCCACAACCGCCGCCAAGCCGAGGTAGCCCGCCAGAAACCGCACCCAATAGCGCCAGTTGCGCAGCGGGTGGGCGGCGGGGGCCGCCGCCGGCACAATCAGCTGGTCGCAGGCGCCGTGGGCCACGCCCAGCACCACCATGCCTACGGCCAGTGGTACGCCCAGTACCAGTCCGGCGTGGGCCGGCGCCAGTCGCCCCAGCCCGATGAGCAGGCCTACGGCCGCGTAGGAGTAATAGCGCGCGGGCCAGGGAGGCGCCGCCGCGGAAGAAGGTTGCCGCTGCATACGAAGGGAGGGGAAGGCAAACAGGCTGCGCGACCCGGGGTTGGGCAACGCAGCCTGCCAGCCGGTGAATTCCAGAAAGTGCGGGGAAGAGCGAGCGGCCGCTATACCACCAAGGTGGCGCTGGCCGGGGCTACTTTCACCGCCGATTCGCTGCGGGCAATGCCGTATACCACCAAGCCAAAGCCGATTTTATTGATGGCATCCGCAATGTTGTACAGCAGGTCCAGGTCGTGGGGGCGCAGCAGGCCGGCACCATCGGGCCCGAGCCAGCCGCCGGGCATGGCCATGTAGCCAATGGGGTAAATAGCCCAGCCCACCAGAATAAACCAGGCCAGGGCCCGTACGCCCTTCTGCACGGCTACCGAGTTGGAGGCTGCCGCCAGCTGGGCCACCTCACCCATCCAGGCCGAGTACAGAATGTACACATAGCCCACCGTGGAAAGCGTGCCCCACAGTACGGAGTGGCTCATGGAGCCATCGGTAAAGGCTTCCCCGATGTAGCCGAACACCAGCATGATGACGGCCGCCAGAATCAATTTCCAGAGCAGGGAGGCTTTGGCCCCGGCCGCCCGTACCAGCAGGTAGAATTCCACCACCATGAGCGGCACGGTCAGCGTCCAGTCGATGTAGCGTAGGGCAATAGGCGTTTCGTGGGTAGTTACGTAGTAGTCGCGCATGTAGTAGTAATGCACGGCGGCGATGCCCGTAATCAGGCCCGAAACCAGCAGCGACGTTTTCCACTTGTCCGTAACAGTGCTGCGCTCAAACAGGAAGAATACCGAGGCCGCGGCCATGGCCATGTACCCCGTGAAAAAGGTAAACGCCACTGGGTCGTCTACGGGAATGCGCATGATGTCGAGTAATACCGTTTGCATGGGGTAAAGGGTTGAGGGTGAGAAAGAATTTACCCTACATTAAGAAAGTAGTATGTTTTAATGTTTAACCTTTTGCTGTAAAACATTCAACAAAAAAATAAAATAAGCTCCGCAGCCGGTGCCACGGTAATTTTCGGGCTTCGGCGGATGGAGTTTGCCCTACACAAAAGCGGGTCAGAACCAGCCATTGCCTGGTTCTGACCCGCTTTTGTGTAGGGCCGGCTACTTAGTTTTGCTACCGCACCCGGTAGCCCCGCAGGGCGTAGTATAGCAGATAGGCGTAACACAGGGCCGGCAGCACGAAAGCCACCCGCAGGCCGCCCCCGTGGGTAGCTACCCAGCCCATGAGCAGGGGGACCACAGCCCCGCCTACAATGGCCATAATCAGGTAAGAGGAGCCCTGCTTGGTGAGTGGCCCCAGCCCTTTGATGGCTAGCGGGAAGATGACGGGCCACATAATGGAGTTCATCAACCCGCAGAGCACAATCAGCCACAGGGCGGCCTCGCCCTGGGTGGCAATGGAGGCCAGCACCAGCCCCACGCCGGCGGCGCATACGGCCACGAGCAGCTTGCGGGCATCCCAGCGGCTGAGCAGCGGGATGCCCACCACCCGGCCCACCAACGAGCCAAACCAGTAGGAAGCCACCAGCACGGCGCCTACGGCCTTGGTGAAGCCCGCCGTGGTATCGATGGGAGCGGGGGCCTGGCCGAGCAGCACGGCAATGAAGTTGACGGCCACGTTGAGGCCCCGCACCAGGGCCTGGGTGAAGCCGCTCAGCTGGCTGATGCCCTGGGCCTCCCCGTAGCGGATAAGAAAGGACCCCAGCCCTACTTCCACGCCCACGTACAGGAAAATAGCTACTACCCCCAGCACCAGATGCGGATATGCCAGGGCCGAACGGCGGCCGGCGGCAGCTGGCAGCACGTCGGCTTCTTCATCGGCAAAAGTTTCCAGCTCGGGCAGCTTCAGCAGGGCAAAGGTGCCGGCCAGCACTGCCAGAAACACGGCCAGCCCGATGTACGGGCCTTTTACCAGAGTGGCTTCCTCGGCCAGGCGCTGGGCAGCGGGCATAGCGGCCAGCTTGGCTTTGAGGGCCACCGAGCCGCCAAACAGCAGTATGCCGCCCAGCAGGGGCGAGAGGGTGCCCCCGAAGTTGTTGGCCACGCCCACCACGCTCACCCGACTGGCGGCCCGACTGGCCGGCCCCAGAATGGATACGTAAGGGTTGGCTGCTACTTGCAGGAGGGTAATGCCCGCGCCCAGTACGCTTAAACCCAGCAGAAACATGCCAAACGTGCGCGAGTTAGCGGCCGGCACAAACAGCAGCGCCCCGGCGGCCATCACCAGCAGCCCCAACACAATGCCGCGCTGGTAGCCCAGCTTGCGCAGCACGTAGCCCGCCGGCAACGACATCAGGAAGTAAGCCCCAAAAAACGCGAACTGCACCAACGACGACTGCAGATCGGTGAGCTGGCACACGTCCTTGAGGTAGGGCATGAGCACGTCGTTGAAGTTGGTGACGGCTCCGAACAAGAAGAACAAGCTCGTCATGGCCAGCATGGGCAGGGCGTAGGAGCGAGCCGGCGCGGTAAGGGTGGAGGCGGAAGCAGAAGAACGAATGGGAGCAGCCATGCAGGGCGTAGTTGAAAGGAAAAGCCGGCCTGCAGGCCGGCTAAGCAATGCTACGGAGTTTTTGGGAGAACTAGGCTTTGACTAGCCAGTTTCCAGCCCCGGCTTTGCAAGTGCCCGGTACAGGCCCGGCAGAAGCTGGTTTCCTCGTCCGTGGGGTTGCCTCCTTCGGCATCACGCATAAAGCAGGTGCGCGTGGTGCAGTGCGGCAACCCCTGCGTGTGACCGATTTCGTGCAGGACGACCTTGTAGAACTGCGTGCTTAGGTTGCGCCGCTTCAACCGGAAGCTGGAAATTACGCAGGCGCGGCCCGGGCAGTAGCCCAGGCCCATCACCCCCCAGTCGCGCACCTCGTTCTTGGTGGTGCTGATATCCTGCTGGGTCAGGCCAATGACCACGGTATCGGGCTGGTGCCGCCCAACCAAAAAGTGCAGCAGGGAGTCGGCGCGGTAGCGGTGGCGTGGGGCATAGTAGGCCGACCTGGGCAATGCCGCCGCCGGCCGTTGCACTACCAGTGGATACAGGCGTTGGATCTGGCGGTGAACGGAGTCGAAGAGTGGGCTGGGAAAGCCCCGGAACGGCTGCAGAACCAGCACCGGCCGGGTAGAGGGCCGCAGTCCGCAGCTGCTCATCAGCAAGCAAATGATGACTGGGAAAAGAACAGCAGGCCGCACGGACTATGCCTCAGCAGAAAAAGCCGCCGGCCGCAGAAACCGCCAGATAAGCACCGCCCCCAGTGCCCCGGCCGTTGGAGCCACTACGTAAAGCCACAGGTGCTCCAGGTGGCCCGACACCAGGGCAGGGCCGAAGGAGCGGGCCGGATTCATGGAAGCCCCGCAGATGGGGCCCGCAAACATGGCTTCCAGCAGCACCACCGCCCCAATAGCCAGTCCGGCAAACAGGCCCTGCTCCCGGGAGCCCTGGGCCACGCTCAGAATCACCAGCATCAGCAGAAAGGTAAGCACCAGCTCCAGCACCAACGACTGCCCCACGGGCCCGGCCGGCAGGGTGGCGCCCAGCAGAGCATTACCGGGAAATAAGTAGCGCAGTAGGGCACTGGCCAGGGTGGCTCCGGCCAGCTGGCTCCCGATGTAGGGCAGCACCTGCCCCCACGCAAAAGTGCGGGCTGCGGCAAAGGCTACCGTTACGGCTGGGTTGAAGTGTGCTCCTGAGATGCCGCCCAGCGCGTAAATCATGGCCATGACGATTAGCCCGAAGGTAGTAGCCACACCCACGTGGGTGATGGCGCCGTGCGTTTCCTGGTTGATGACGATGGCGCCGGTACCGCAGAATATAATGGCAAAGGTGCCCAGCGCCTCGGAAACGTATTTCTGCGGAAAACTCATGCGGCAAAGGAAAAAGTAAAGCAGTGCTAACCTGGGCAGGGAGAGGAAGCGCCGGGCCGCGGGAACGGCGAAACGGCTCGGCAGCGGCCGGAAGATACTGCCGCCGCTGGTTCTTGCGCTGCCCCGCCCCGGCCCTCGGTGCTGGGTTGCTGGGCAACAATGCCGACCTTTGCCTTATCGTTTCCCCTTTTTCCTCCGCAATCAATGGCTGACAACCGCCGCTCCGCCCCGTTCTATATGACTGCCACCACCCAGTTTGGGCTGGAAGAAGTGCTGGCCCAGGAGCTGCGGGACCTGGGCGCTAAAGTTGAAAAAGTAGGCACGCGGGCCGTGGAGTTCACCGGCAACAAGCAGCTGCTCTACGAAGCCTGCCTGTGGTGCCGCACCGCCATGCGCATCCTGCGGCCCTTCGCCGACTTCTATGCCCGCGACGAAAAAGCCCTGTACCGGGAAGTAAGCCGCCTGAACTGGCAGGACTACCTCCGGCCCGATCAGACCTTCGCCATCACGGCCGTGGTGAACAAGTCGTCGTTTGAGCACTCCCTGTATGTGGCCCAGCTTACCAAGGATGCCATTGTGGACCAGTTCCGCAACCGCCTCGGGCACCGCCCCAGCGTGGACGTGAAAAACCCCGACATTCGCCTGCACCTGCACATGATTGAGAACGAGGTGGTGCTCAGCCTCGATGCCTCCGGCGAATCCCTGCACAAGCGCGGCTACCGCCAGGGCACCAACGTGGCCCCGCTCAACGAGGCCCTGGCCGCCGGCCTCATCCTGCTCAGTGGCTGGGACGGCCGCAAGCCCTTCATTGACCCCATGTGCGGCTCCGGCACCCTGCTCACCGAGGCGGCCCTCATTGCCCAGCGCATTGCGCCCGGCCTCTACCACCAGGGCAAGTTTGGCTTCGAGAACTGGCCGGACTTCGACGCGGCCCTCTGGGAATCGGTGCAGCTGGACGCGCGCCAAATGCGCCTGGAAGACCCCCAGGCCTACCTGGCTGGCTCCGACCTGAGCCGGGAATACATTGAGCTGGCCCGCGAAAACGTGGCCGCCGCCGACCTGGAAGACTTTATCCGGCTGGGCGTGCGCGACGTGAAAGAGGCAAAAGCGCCTGCTAAGGAAGACCCCGGCATTGTAATGATGAATCCGCCCTACGGGGAACGGATTGGGGAGGAAGCGGAGATGGAAGCCCTCTACAAAACCATCGGCGACACGCTCAAAACCGGCTTCCAGGGCTACGACGCCTATATCTTTACCGGCAACCTGGAGGCCGCCAAGCGCATCGGCCTGAAAACAAGCCGCCGCATCCCTCTCTACAACGGCCCCATCGACTGTCGCCTGCTCAAGTACGAGCTCTACCAAGGCACCCGAAAGGTAAAGCAGGAGTAATGTGTCAAAGGGAAGGTAGCCCGAAATCCAACCCGTCTTAGCGGGCTGGTCGCTGCATTATCTGGGCCAATACCATGTCCAGCAGGGCCGGGCCTTCGGGGGCGTAGAGGAAGCTGTGGCCGCCGGTGGGCTGGGACAGAAAATGCCACTGCCGGGCCTGGGCCTTGTGCTGCGCGTAGATGGCAGCCACCTTTGGGTAGGTGTACAATTGGTCGTCCTCGGCGTGCAGGGAATACAGGGGGGAGCCGCGCCGCAGCTGCCGGAAGTTCAGTGGCCCCAGGGCGCTAACGGGCAGCGCCGAGAGGGCAAAGAAACCGGCAAAGCCCTTGGGCGACTGGCAGGCAAACCAAAAGGCCGCCGTGCCGCCGTTGGACATACCGCCCAGGTATACGCGGCGGCTATCCACGTGGTAACGCTGCTTTACCTGGGCTATCATCTGATGCACGTTGTCCAGAGCTGCCCGCTGCTCCAGCCAGCCAAAGGACTGGCGGCCGAAGGGGTACAGCACCAGGGCGTTTCGGGTGGCAGCAATGGCAAAAATGGGTTCCTGGGCCACACCCGGGTCAGCAGCCTGAAACTGGGTGGTAGTGGCCACGCCGCCGTGCAGATACACAATGAGGTCGGTGCGGCGGTCTGGCTGATAGGTGGCGGGCACGTAGACCAGGTAGGGTACCTGCACGGTATCGACGGGAGCATAGTACAAGGCAAAACCGGGCCGGGCGGGTACAAAAACACCTTGCTGCGCGGGCACGGGCAGCGCCTGGCCCCGGGCCGTGCTTTGCCACACGGTGGCTACGCGCTGTGTTTCGGTGGTGTGGCGCGCGGCGGCTTGCCGCATATTGGTCAGGAAGCGGGGCCAACCAGGCAGGGTGTGCAGGCTGCGCAGGCTTTCTTCCCGGGCCATGTTGTCCACGTCGCGGGTGCTGATGGAAAGGTGGGGCTGCCGCGAGAGTAGCAGTAGCCAGCGCATAGCCTGGGGTTGCCGGCCGGGGCACTGGGCTGCGGTGCCGGCGCCGGCGTACAGGTCGAACGGGCCAGCCTGGGTGCTGTCGGCAAAGGCCTGGGCAAAGGTGGCAGTGGCCTCGCAGTAGTTTTTCTGACTGAGCTGCCGGGCGGCCGTTTCCAGCATCTGGGCGTAGGAAACTGATTGGGCGCGTACGCCCGGGGTGAACAACAGCAGGGCCAGCAGAACGCCAGCGGACAGAACACGGGGCATATGCATAAAGGAAGGGTTTATAGACCTCAGATGCCGCCCGGGCAGCCGCCGTTGCCTGTCGCGCCAGGAATTTGCGGCCGCGGAAAGCTTGCCGTTAGGCCGGAAGTCGTTTCCTGAACGGCAGTTTTCCGGTAACCATCCGCTAACTTGCCCGTTCCCGTCAACATCCCCTTACCCATTATGAGCAAAACCCTGTTTTACCGGCTCCTGCTGGCGGCCCTGCTGCTGCCGCTCTGGGCGGCAGCCCAGGCTCCGGCCATTACGCGCGTGAACCCAACCAACTGGTTTGTGGGCATGAAAAACCCCAACGTCCAGCTGCTGGTGTACGGGCCCAATGCGGGCACGCTTACCTATACCATCACCTACCCCGGCGTGAAGCTGACGAAAGCCAGCACCGTCGAAAACCCCAACTACGCCTTTCTGGACCTCACCATTGCCGCCACGGCCAAGCCCGGTAAGGTGAGCATTGTGGGCAAAAAAGGCGCGCAAACCGTGACGCGCACCTGGGAGCTGCTTCCGCGCAACCCCGCCGCCAAGGGCCAGGGCGTTACGCAGGCCGATTTCATTTACCTGGCCATGCCCGACCGGTTTGCCAACGGCGACCCCAGCAACGACAAGGTGGCCAGCATGGCCGACCCCAACGCCGACCGCACCAACCCCTTCTACCGCCACGGCGGCGACCTGCAGGGCGCCGCCCAGCGCATCGGCTACCTCAAGGACTTGGGCGTGACGGCCGTGTGGTTTACGCCCGTGCTCGAAAACGACCAGCCGCTCACCAACGAGGGCGGGGCCATGCGCTCGGCCTACCACGGCTACGGCTTCACCGACCACTACCAGATAGACCGCCGCCTGGGTGGCAACGCGGCCTACAAAGCCTACGTGCAGCAGGCCCACGCCGCCGGCCTGAAGGTGGTGCAGGATGCCGTGTACAACCACGTGGGCATCAACCACTGGTTTGTGCGCGACCTACCCATGAAAAGCTGGCTGCACCAGTGGCCCACCTACACCAACACCAGCTACCGCCAGCAGCCCATCACCGACCCGCACTCCGCCTACATCGACCGGAAGGTGACCCTGGATGGGTGGTTTGTGCCCTTCCTGCCCGACCTCAACCAGCAGAACCCCTACGTGGCCAACTTCCTGATTCAGCACGCGCTGTGGACGGTGGAGACCTTCGGGGTGGATGCCTGGCGCATCGATACGTATATGTACAACGACCAGCCTTTCATGAACCGCTGCAACGCGGCGCTGCTGCAGGAATATCCCAAGATTCACATCTTCGGGGAGTCGGCCGTGAATAACGTGGTGGACCAGGCCTACTATGTGCGCAACAAGGTGGCTTTCCCGTTTAAGTCCAACCAGCCTGGCGGACTTGATTTCGTGGTGGAAAACGCCATGCTGGCCGGCCTGCGGGAAGTAGGCGGCAAAGATGCCACCGGCTGGGACAACGGCACCCAGCGCCTCTACCAGGCCCTGGCCCAGGACGGCCTGTACGTAGCCCCCGAAAAGCTGGTCACCTTCCTCGATAACCACGACCACAACCGCTTCCTCTCCGAAGTAGGCGAGGACATCAGCAAGTTCAAGATGGGCCTTACCTGGCTGCTGACCACCCGCGGCATCCCGAGCATGTACTACGGCACGGAGATTCTGATGAAGAACTACAAAGACCCCAGTGATGCCGAGGTACGCCGCGACTTCCCCGGCGGCTGGCCCGAGGACAAGGAAAACAAGTTCACCGCCGCCGGCCGCAACGCCGCCGAAAACGACGCCTTCAACTTTGTGCGCACGTTGGCCACCTATCGCAAAACCCACCCGACGCTTAGCTCGGGCAAGCTGATGCAGTACCTGCCCGAAAATGGCCTTTACGCCTACTTCCGCTACGATGCCACCGGTACGGTGATGGTGGCCACCAATAGCACCGACAAACCCGCTACCCTGCCCACGGCCCGCTTCTCGGAGCGTATGAAAGGCTTCACTAAGGCCCGCAACGTGCTGACGGGCGAAACCCTGAGCGACATCAAAACCCTGCAACTGCCCGCCAAAACGGCCGTGGTGCTGGAGCTGCTGAAGTAGTAAATAACTGCGCCGTCATGGCGCGGTGGCCGGCCTGATCGACGTCTCAGTGTTCTTTTACCAGAAAGCCCTTTTCCGTGAGCAACGGAAAAGGGCTTTTTACTTCCAGGCGGCTGGGCGCCTTACCGGATGGATGGATGTGTCCTCGCCGGGACAACCTGTGTCTTACCCCGCGTAATGCTGGCAGGCGGCCACGCAGGCCCGGCAGGCTTCGGCGCATTGCTGGCAGTGGTCGTGCTGGTGCTGGCCGCACTCGTCGGCGCACTTCTGGCAGATTTCGATGCACTCTTTCAGCACGTGCTTGGCGTGGTCGGAGCCGCGGGCAATGAAAGCGGCGGTGAGGCGGCAGATGTCGGCGCAGTCCCGGTCGAGGCGAATACAGGACACCATCATGTGCACGTGCTCCTCTTGCAGGCAGGCAGTGGCGCATTGCTCGCAGGCGGCCGCGCAGCGGCTTAGGGCATCGAGCACGGTTTGGTTTTGGGGAGCGGAGGCAGGGGATGTAGTCATAAGGCAGGTGAAAATTAGGGAAATGAATACCTCCTCCGTTGTACGGGGCTGAGAGCCAACCGGCCGTGCAGGATTTGCGCGCCAAGGTGCACCATTCCCGCCCGGCTGTGGTTATCTTACGTCTTTCACTCCGCCTCGATTAGCCGTATCTTTACCCCATGTTATTTGCTGCCGAACCTCTCGCTCCAACCCTCGACTCTGCCCGTCGCGTCCTCAAGCAATACTACGGCTACGACACGTTCCGGCCTATGCAGGAGGATATCATCGGGCACATCATGGCGGGGCAGGATACGGTGGTGCTTATGCCCACCGGCGGGGGCAAGTCGGTGTGCTTCCAGGTGCCGGCCGTGGTGCAGGAGGGCCTCTGCGTGGTGGTTTCGCCGCTCATTGCCCTGATGAAAGACCAGGTGGAAGCCCTGAAAGCCAACGGCATTGCGGCGGCCTACATCAACAGCAGCGTGGGCCAGAGCGAGCAGCAGGCCATTACCGGCGAGGCCCTCAACGGCTACCTCAAGCTGCTGTACGTGAGCCCCGAGAAGCTCTTGTCGGAAGGGTTCTTGACGTTTATGAAGCGCCTGCGCATTAGTATGTTCGCCATCGACGAGGCCCACTGCATTTCCAGTTGGGGCCACGACTTCCGGCCCGAGTACACCCAGCTGCGGGTGTTGCGGGAGCAGTTTCCGCGGGTGCCCATCATTGCCCTCACTGCCACCGCCGACCGCCTCACCCAGCGCGACATTCAGACGCAGCTGCGTCTGCAGGAGCCGCGCGTTTTCCTTTCCTCCTTCGACCGGCCCAACCTCAACCTGATTGTGCGCCCGGGCCAGGACCGCGTGGGCGGCATCCTGGAGTTTCTGGAGCGCCACCCCGGCGAGGCCGGCATCATCTATTGCCTCTCGCGCAAGCAGTGCGAAACCCTGGCCCAGAAAATTCAGGCCAAGGGGGTGAAGGCCGGGTACTACCACGCCGGCATGACGCCCAACCAGCGTGGCGCCGTGCAGGAAGCTTTTCTGAAGGATGATTTGCAGGTGATTGTGGCCACCATTGCCTTCGGTATGGGCATCGACAAGAGCAACGTGCGCTGGGTGATTCACTACAACCTGCCCAAGAACATTGAGGGCTACTACCAGGAAATCGGGCGGGCCGGGCGCGACGGCAGCCCCGCCACGGCCGTGCTGTTCTACTCCTTTGCCGATGTGATGAGCTTGCGGGAGATGTTGTCCAAGGACGACCCCAAGCTCACCCAGCTTAACCTCACCAAGCTGGAGCGTATGCAGCAGTTTGCCGAGGCCGCCAGCTGCCGCCGCAAAATCCTGCTCAACTACTTCGGCGAAACCCTGCCCCAGGACTGCGGCAACTGCGACATTTGCCGCAACCCGCCTACTACCTTCGATGGCACCGAGCTGGCCCAGAAGGCGCTGTCGGCCGTGGTGCGGGGCCGGGAGCGGATGAGCCTGACCCTGCTCATCGACGTGCTGCGCGGCATGCGCAACCAGGCCGTGCTCAGCGGCGGCTACGACCAGATCAAAACCTATGGCGCCGGCCGCGACCTGCCTTACCTGGACTGGTACAGCTACATCCACCAGATGCTGAACGACGGCCTGCTCTACATTGCGTATGAGGAAGGCTACGCGCTGAAAATTACGGACTTGGGCCGGGAAGTGCTGCAAGCCCAGCGGCCCGTGCCCATGAAGAAGTTTCAACCCACCGAAAAAGCCGAGAAGCCCACCAAAGGCCGTAAAGGCGCTGCGGCTGCCGCGGCCAAAGCTGCTCCCGCCACGCGCGAGGCCCAGCTGTTTGAAGCTCTCCGTGCCCTGCGCAAGCGCATTGCCGACGAGCAGGGCGTGCCCCCCTACGTTATCTTCACCGACTCCACTTTGCAGGAAATGGCCGTGGAGCGCCCCGTCAACCGCACAGCTATGCTCGCTATTTCGGGCGTGGGTATGAAGAAGTTTGAAACCTACGGGGAAGCCTTTATCCGGGAAGTGCTGGCCCACGGGGGAAACCCCGCCGCCCTGGCCGAGCTGGACGAAGACGCTGAGGAATTTGAGGCTGAGCAGCCCAAAGCGCCGCGTGCCCGTCGCAAGAAAGAGCCCGCTCCCGAGGAACCGTCGTCGGATGTAAATGGCACCATGGAAACCACGTTTCAGTTGCACCGCATGGGCCTGAGCGTAGAAGCCATTGCCGAGCGGCGCGGGTTGGCCGTGGGCACTATCCAGACTCATCTCTCCACCCTTTACAGCCGTGGGTATGAGCTGCGCATAGAGGACTTTCTGAAGCCGCAGGAGCTGGCTGAAATTCAAACAGCCCAGGCTCAGTTGGGAGCCAACCTCATGCTGCGGGACCTGTTCGACCACCTGCGTGAGAAGTACGACTATTTCCGCCTGCGTTTAGCTTTGATGTATTTTAAGAAGCTGCGCGGGGAGTAGGCACCAGCAGCTAAGTTAGGCGCGGGCCTCACCACCAATAGGCAGTAGTCTACCAGCAGAATGAGCGTCGGCGCGGGGCGTAAACAGCCCGCACCGATGCTCAAAAAATATTTGCTATATCCTATCATAAGAATATACGTGCTGCGTTATGCACCAGCATACCGGCTTAGCCACCTATATCTATGTTGCCACCCGTTTCCGTTGCGCGAGTTATGCAGCTCCTGGCGGGCGCGGGCGTGGTGGCCTTCACGGTGCTGATGGCGACCAAAGTGTGGCCCTATTTATCCTTGGAGCCGGGCATTCACTTTCTCACCACTAAGTCCGACGCCACCAACGAAAGCATCCTGTTTCGGGTAGGTTTTTACGTGCACATCACCAGCAGCCTGTGGGTGCTGGCGGCCGGACTGATGCAGTTCTTTCCGCAGTGGTTTCGGGGGCGGGCCGCCTGGCACCGCCGGCTGGGCAAGCTATACGTGGCATCTATTCTGGCCCTGGCGGCGCCGTCGGGATTGGTGCTGGCGGGGTTTGCCAATGGCGGGCTGGTAGCCAAAGTGGGCTTCACGCTGCAGTGCGTGGTGTGGTGGCTCAGTACCTGGCAGGCCTACCGTCTGGCCCGGCAGCGCCGCTGGGAAGCCCACACGGAGTGGATGATTCGCTCCTTCGCCGTGACCTTGGCCGCCATGAGTTTGCGCCTGGAAAGCTACGGCCTCTTTTACCTGTTTGGCACCAAGCCCATCGAAACCTACCTCACCGTTACGTGGCTTTCCTGGACGGGCAACCTGGTGCTGGCCGAAGTGCTGGTGCAGGCTGGGCTGGCCCGTCGGCTGCTGCGAAAGGCGCGGTTTACGACTCCCGTAGGCCCGCGGGCTGAGGCCGTAGCTGTGTAGCCCGTAGGCGGCTGCTTTTGGTGCATACTGGTTGCTGACCAGGGTAAAAAGCAGCGCATCAGGTTAGCATCCACTTTTTCAAGTTATACCATGAAACTGCTTCTGATGCTGGTGGCCCTGGTGGCTGCCACGGCGGCTGCCCCGCCTGCCAAATCCCCGAAAGCCGCTCCGGTCCGCACCAAAACGGCCGCCAGCTCCCAGAGTCTGTTCCGCCAATTCAACCTGGCACCCTTGTGGCACCTGCACGCGAAAAAAGCTGAGGCCCAAACAATGCTGGGCTGCATGGGCCCGCAATACCGCCGCCTGGACATCGTGTATAAACAAGTGCGCCGCGACGGCAAGAACCCAACCGTCTACCACGTAGAAGGCAAAAGCCGGGAGCGGGAGCGGATTATGCCCTTTCGCGGCACCATCACCCTCACATCCATTCGCAAAGTCAAGCCGGAGGTCAGGGCGTCGGACTTCAAAGCGCTGGCGCACTACAAGGTTACGGGCCGGTTTCGGCTAACAGAAAGCCCGGCCGAAGAAGGCGCGGGCGTATTTACTGGCACGCTGGCTATGACCTTTTCGCACACTGCGGCGGGGCTGGCGTACATGCCGGCTCGGGGCGAAGAGTTTGGCTTCATGACGCCTGGTGAGGGAGCCACGTTCACCAGCCAGTGGGCCAGTGCCGCGCACCCGCAGCCCGTAAAGATTGTGTGGGCCAGCAACTTTATGGATATTGCCCATACCGTCATGGACCGGTTTTACATTGGCGACCGGGGCATGCACATCAACCCCAAATACGCCCGGGTAGGCTGGAACCGGTACTGGGAAAACGAGGAATGGTGGGCCGAGGCCGAAGAACCCGTTTTATAATTGCTCTACGTACGTTTTATCTAATCGACTTATGCCAAAGCGCATTCTGCCTTTCGCGCTGCTGGGCCTGCTTGCCTGCCAGCAGCAACCTGCCACTACACCAGTCGCTACCGCCTTACCGGCTACCACCGAAACTGTACAGACCGCGTCAGCGGCTCTGTCAGACGTTAGTAACAGCGCCGCTTCAGGTCTATCTACCAGTGAGCTGAAGTTTTTGAAGGAGTATAACGTTGCCAGCCTGATTGCCAAGGAGCCTGATGACCATGAAATTATGAATGGTTTCTACGGCCCTGACCACTACCGCATAGAGTTTGCCATGTTAAAGGTGCGACAGGATTCAGTTAATCCAGCCCACTACTTTGTGCAGGGCAAGAACCGGTACAAAAAGGTTGTTACGCCGTTTTCGGGTGAAATTATGCTCACGCAGCTAACCAACCAGCCGAAGATGACGGTGCCCAAAGGCGAGAAGGGAAAGGGCTGGCGCAAATACGTAGATGAACAGAATCAGCTAAATGCCTACGTGGCGCTTGGGAAGTTTACTTTCACGGAGGCTGCCGGCCACAAAGGGGCTGGTACTTTCTCCGGCGACGTGATAGTTGAGTTCTTAGTATCGGAGGAAGGAGAGCTAAGTGCCTTCTGCCGAAATCGGCAATTTAATTCTCGCGGCGGCGAAATATTGTTTGACGGGAAGTGGACGAACCCCGACACCCAGCAGCAAAAAGCAGTAGTGTGGGTTAGCAACATTATGAGCTTCCGACAGGACGTCTTCGCCAAATTCACGATAGGGGAGCGGGACCCGGATTTTAACCCGAAGTATGCCAAGCTGGGCTGGAACACGTACTGGCAGAACGACGAGTGGTGGGCCGAGCCCGGCGCACTAAAAGCGGAGGCCTCAGCAGAAGCAGGTATACAGGCAACAGAACTGGCCAGCACCGACAGTCTGTAGCTGCCATAAAATTTTTAGCAAAAATTTCAGCTAATTGAATTAGTATTCGCGTAGTGTGGTTCGTATCTTCGTGAGCCGGTACTTGCTTGTCTTTGCAGCGTTTTCCCGGCTCCTTTCTGCGCAATGATTAATACCAATCTAAAATTCTGGCGGCGTGAACTGAGCCTGACCCAGGCTCAAATGGCCGAAAAACTGGGTATCAAACGCTCCCTGGTGGGCGCCTACGAAGAAGGCCGCGCCGAGCCCAAGCTCACCACCCTGGTGAACATGGCCCGGCTGTTTGGCATTTCCCTCGATCAGCTGGTCACCACCGATTTTAGCAAGCGCAAGAACGCCAAGGCCGCGCAGCAACTGCAGCAAGCCCAGGCGACTACGCTGGCCGAAACAGCGGCCTCTGGCCGGCCCAATGGCAACCTGCGCATCCTGGCCCTCACCGTTGACAAGGAGCAGAACGAGAACATTGAGCTGGTGCCTCAGAAGGCTGCTGCTGGCTACCTCAATGGCTACGCCGACCCCGAGTACCTGGAGGAGCTGCCCAAGTTCCGCCTGCCCATGCTGGGCAATACCGGTACCTACCGCGCCTTTGAAATTGCCGGCGACTCTATGTTGCCCATTGCCAGTGGTACCGTCATTGTGGGCCGCTACGTGGACGACTGGCTGAGTCTGAAGGATGGCACGCCCTGCATCGTGGTCAGCTCCAAGGAGGGTATTGTGTTTAAGCGCGTGTTCAACCGTCTTAAGGATGGCGCCATGCTTTCCCTGCACTCCGACAACCCCCTATACTCGCCCTACGAAATCGACGTGGAGGACGTGGTGGAAATCTGGGAAGCCAAGGCTTACATCAGCAGCACTTTCCCCATTGCCGACCTTTCGCTCACCCGCCTGGCCAGCATCGTGCTCGATCTGCAGCAGCAGGTAAGCACCATGAAGAAAGCCTAAGCGGCGCGGCAAGGCGTAAGGTGATGATAAAATTGCGGATGGCGCACCTCCGCTGAAATGCTAAAAAGCCCTTACCCGTTGCGCAACGGGTAAGGGCTTTCTGTTTCCATAAATTTGCTTGATACAGAACGAGCCGGCTTGCTTCATGCTGCTGCAAGGGCGGGGCATACGAGGTCATGCTTAACCTCCCGCTGCTTACCCGCGTAAGCCTATGCATCACTATCAACTCCTGACTTCGATGCTTAAGCTTATTCCCGCAACCGACCGCCACCACGCCGCGCCCGTGCACTGGCTCAGCAGCCACTTTCTGTTTAGCTTCGCCGACTACTACGACCCCCAAAATATTCACTTTGGGCCCCTGCGCGTGTTCAACGACGACGTGATTCAGGGCAAATCGGGCTTTCCGCAGCACCCACACTCCGAAATGGAGATTGTAACGCTGGTGCTGGAAGGGGAGCTTTGCCACGCCGACACGATGGGCAACAAGTCGACCATCAAAAAAGGGGAGGTGCAGCGGATGACGGCCGGCACGGGGCTGGCGCATTCTGAGCAGAACGATAAGGACGACGCAGCCCACATCTACCAGCTGTGGTTTCTGCCCAACCAGAAGGGCTTGGCGCCCAGCTACGAGCAAAAGGATGTGGACTTCCTCGACTCCAAAAACGAGCTGGTGCCGCTGGTATCGGGGCAGAAGGTACTGGAAGACGTGGTATACATGAACTCCAACAGTACGGTGTACTGGTGTAATCTGGCGGCCGAAAAGACCGTCACGTTCAAGACGTTTCCCATTCGCAACACGTTTGTCTACGTGAAAGAAGGCACCCTGTACATCAACGGAGTGGATATGGGCACCAACGACCAGATCCGATCCACCGATGAAAACGTACTGGAAATCCGCGCTTCCAAGGATGCTCAGTTCATCCTCATCGACTTGCCGGCCAGCGAAGCCAACTACTAAGCTGCATAAGCTCAACCTTTCGGCGGGCTGACAGTAAGCATTTCTACTGTTAGCCCGCCGTTTCTTTTCCCATATGCTTACTGCATTCCCCAATCAACTAGTGCCCCAAGATGAGGCAGCGCGCCTGCGCACCCTGCATCTGTACCAAATAGTAAACACCGCCCCGGAAAAGATTTTTGATGACTATGTGGCCTGGGCCGCGCAGCTGTTTAACACGCCAATTTCACTCATCTCGTTTGTGGACGACGACTACGTGTCGTTCAAGGCCGTGGCGGGGGCCGAGGGAGTGCCCGGCTTGCCCCGCACGGAAAGCATGTGCTCGGCCGCCATTCTGCCCGACGTACCCGTCGTCACGACCGACTACAAAGCCGAAAGCTGCCAACTCATTAAGCCTGACGTGGCGCAAGCTATGGGACTGAACTTCTACGCGGGCTCAGCTCTGCGTATGCCCGACGGAGCCCGCATTGGCATGATGGCCGTAATTGGCCGGGAGTTCCGCACCCTTTCCGCCGACGAAGAAAGCGTGCTGGTACGCTTGGCCGACCTAGTGAGCCGCACCGTGGAGCTGCGCTTTCAATATCTGCAGGCCCAGATGCCCGCCGAGTGGGAAGCCGCGCAAGACGAGCTGTCTGAAACCCTCGACGACAACGCCGCCCTCACACGCTACCTCAGCTCCCGCAACCACGGCATCAACCTCGATGACGACGAAGTGCTGGACCTGGTAGTGCGCCGCCTCAACGGTATGGAGAAAGTGCTGACCCGCCGCCTGCGCGACGTGCCGCAAGCGGTGTAGCAACCTCGGCTGCGCCCATTAAGCCAGTGCAGTACTACAACAAAGCCTCCCCGTAACTGGAGAGGCTTTGTTGTAGTACTGCACTGGCCGCCGGATTACATCGTGTACTTGCGGCCTTTGTTCTGCTGTTTCAGGTAGGCCATCAGGGGCTGGAAGTATTCGACCATGGCGCGGGCCGAGAGGTCTTCGCCGGTTTTCTCCTTGAGCACGGTGCGCCAGTCCTTGCTGGCGCCGGGGCGCATAATATCGGCCAGGAAAGCGCCTACTTCCTTGCTGCCGTAGTAGTTGGTGGCGTGCGGGTCCTGCTTGAGGATTTTCTTGCTGATATGGTCGTGGAGCTGGAACAGGATGACGTAGCTCAGGGCGTAGTCGTAGTACTGGGCGGGGTCGTCGTTGATGTGGGTTTTGGTGGCGGGGTCGAGGTACTGCTCGCCGCGGCCCGCCGGCGGTACAATGCCCTGGTACTGCTTGGCCAGCTCCCACCAGCGGGCGTTGAGCTTGTCGGCGGGCAGCTTGTCGGCGTAGAAGGAGTTTTCCCACTCACTCATCACGCCCGAGGCAAACGGGATGAACACGGCGTAGTTGAGGGCTTCCTTCAGCAACGTCTGGGTCTGGTCGGTTTTGGCGTTGGGGTCTACCAGACCCAGTCCGGCCAGGAAGGGCTTTTGGGTGGCCGCGAGGCCCATCAGGCTGCCCATGGCCTCGTGATAGGCGCGGTTGGCGCCGCCGCGCAGGAGCACGGGCACATCGGGGTTGGTGTAGGTGAGGTAGTAGTAGATGTGGCCCAGCTCGTGGTGAGTGGTTTCGTACCACTCGGTGTTACCCTCTACGCTCATAAGGCTGCGCACGTCGTTTTGCAGGTCCATATGCCAGGCCGAGGCGTGGTTGTTCTTCTTGTACGTGGCGCCCTTAGGCAGCGGGTACAAACTCGACTTCTCGTAGAACACCGGTGGCAGTGCCGGGAAGCCCAGGCTCTGGTAGAACCGCTCGGCCTGCTGCACCTGCCACTCAGCGCCCTTCTTCGCCAGCACGGGGTCCAGGTTTAGGCCTTTCACATCGACCATGGCACTCCAGTCCTGACCCCAGCGGTTGGGCAGCCAGGAGGCAGGCAGGTAGTCCGGCACCTGCTTTTGCTTGTATTTCTTGGCTAACTCGTAGCGGGCGTAGGTGTGCAGCTCGCGGTAAAGGGGGCGCAGCTCCTCGTTGATGCGGCGCACCAGCGTCATCATCTCCTCCCGGCTCATGCCGTAGTCGGAGGCCTGGTAGCTGAAGTAGTCGGGGTAGCCCAGGGCCTGCACGGTTTGGTTGCGCAGGTCGCGCAGGTTCAGCAGACCGCCTTTGAGGGTGGGGCCGATGGCCTTGCTGGCCTCCCAGATCTGCTGGCGTTTGAGCGGGTTATTCTCCTTGCGCAGTAGTTCGTCCAGGTCGTTGGTGGTAACGGACTTGCCCTGGTACGTATAGTCGAAGCCGTAGAGCTTTTCGGTTTGCTGGGTTTCGGCCTTGATACGCGCCTTCACCACGTCGGCAATGGTCTGGGGCGAGTTGGCAGCGTTGTAGAGGGCCGTTTGCAGCTGCTTTACCTGCAGGTCGCTCAGCTCGGCTTTGTGTTCCAGCAGCTCGCGCAGGCGCTGAATGTTCTGCACCGAGCCCGTGAAGGCAGCCATTCGCTCGTTGGCGCGGGCCGTAGCGCCGGAGTTGGCCGTATCGCCGGCCACAATGTGCGTATTGGAGCGCCACTCCGCCTCCGCCGACTGCGTGTAGAGGCGCTGGTACTCGGCCGAGTAGGCTTTCAGGAATTCATCAGCTTGCTGGCTCCAGTTGGGCGCAGCCGGAGTGGCTACGGTTTCGGCGGGTGGGGCAGGAGTGGTGGCTACCGGGGCTTTGGCCGTGGGGGCGCAGGCAGCGAGCAGCGTAGCCGTGAGGATGGGAAGGAGGTTCTTGTTCATTCAGGAATAAGAAATGAATCGTAAATCGGGTGGACCGCTAAGATACATATCCGCCAGATGTTGCCTGGTTTTGGGTTCAAGTCGCTTCGCTCACCAAGGTACTGGGGCATAGCAGTGGCCCACATCGGCAAAGAAAACCCCTGGCTCACCGAAGAACCAGGGATTTTCAAGAGAAACGAAGTTACTCAGGCAGCTTGCTGCTCTAGTAAGTGGCACTCCTTGTATTTTTTGCCGCTGCCGCAGGGGCAGGGGTCGTTGCGGCCAAACTTCTTGCGGGAGCGGAGGCGCTTGAGCCACTCGCGCGGGTCGGTGGCCCACTGGCGGAAGCGGCTGCGCGGGTTCTGGCGGAAAGCCAGCAGCAGCAAGCCGTACAGCTCAGGATGCTCCTGCTGCAGCTTCTCGGGCTTCTCGAAGAAGTATTCCGTGACCACGGCAAAGAACTCGGCCTCGTTGGTGCCCGCGTAGTCGTTGATTTCGGAGTTTCCGGCCCGGATGGCGGCAATTTCCCGCGCCATCACAGCCTCCCACTCGGGGCGCAGGGCGGCCGGAAAGGTGAGGGCCGGCACCCCGTCAATCACTCCGTCGGCCTCATCCAGCAGGTGGGCAAACTCGTGTATGCCCACGTTCTGACGGTCCAAGGAGTCTTTGAAACCCTGCTCCAAAGAGGATTTGGAGAGGTGCATGTAGTGGGAGGTTTGGAAATTGCGCACCGAGCCCAGCAGGGTGCCCGCCAGGGGGGCGTGTTCCTTGTTCGGATCCTGCTTTTCCTGCCAGGTATCGGGTACCACCAGCACCTCGCTCAGGTTGCCGTACTCCCAGTCGGGGAAGCCAAACACCGGAATAATGGCCGAAGCTGCCACCAGCACCCGCGTCACATCGTCAATTTCGGTCTGGATGCCCGTTACGCGTGTCTGAGCCAGAAACACCTGGAGGCGCTTCTCAAAACGGGGCTTGTCTACGTCGGAAAGCGAAAGATAGAAGGCTACCCGCTCCAGCAGAATCTGGCGCCAGGCGTCGGGGAAAGCTTCGGCCAGGGCAGCTTCTTTGGTGCGGGCATCCCGGGTGGCATATCGGTAAAATAGAAAAACAACCAACGCCACGAAGGCCGCGAAAACAAGGTATTGCATGGGCCGCCTTAACGTAGGGAAGGAATGAAGGTTGGTGAAAGATTTTCTACTGAATAAACACTGTCATCCTGAGCGTAGCAAAGGACCTTATCACGCCTGCTGTTCGAGCGTGATAAGGTCCTTTGCTGCGCTCAGGATGACAGGTGAAAACGCGATGATGCTGTTTTCTCTTACCGCCGCCGGCGCAGGGCCAGGTAATCGAGGTAGTAGAGCACCTTCACCGAAAGGGAGTTGTTGTGCGGGGTGTTGATGGTATTGTTGAAGTTGTCGAAGTACTGAGGCGTGGCCTGTTCGGCCAGCAGATAGGTGTTGCCGGCATTTTTCCAGACAATGTTCACCTGCGAACCAGGGGCAAACCACCACGAGTACACCGCGTCCACGTTGAAGGCATTGTAGGTGTTGTCGCGGTTGCGGCGGTAGTCGGCCAGGAATTCCTGCCCTTTTTCCTGCAGCACGGCAAAATCCTGGTAGCGTACGTTGCTGGTGTAGTGGCGCAGGCGCAGCGTAAACGACATGCGGTTGGTGAAGGTATAGGCCACCTGGGCTACGTTCGTGACGGTGGCCACATTGCGGCGGCCCAGCAGAATCTGGCTCCGGAAGGGCAGATCCAGCGGTTCGTCGGCGCTGAGCCCCCCGTTCACGTAGCCAATCTGGTTGCGCTGTAAACTCCAGTCGAGGCTGTAGCGGAAGGTGAGGTGGTCGTTGACGCGGAAGCGTGGGTAGAACCCGGCGCGGTAGCGCAGGCGGCGGGGGCGCGGACCGGGCAGACGCTCATCCTGGCTGTAGTAAGTAGCCCCGGCATTCACACCCACCGAGAGGCGCTTGCGCGTGTCGGAGTTCAGGAAGCCAATCCAGTCGGTGTTGGCCGGCACCCGCACGTAGTAGTCGCCCAGCGGGAATGTGCGCGGCTCGAAGAAGTCGTGCGACACGGGCACGTGCATAAAATCGTAGCCTACCTGCAGGAAGTTCTTTGTGAACGTGGTGTTGAAGCCGTTGTAGAAGTACATGTTCTGGTAGCGGGTGGGCCGGTAGAGCAGCTGGTGGCCTACTTCCGAGTAGAAGTTCATGTTGTTTACCTTCCAGAAGGGCTTGAAGATGCGGTAGTTGGCGTAGGCGCTCTGGGTGATGTTGTTGTTGCCGAACAGGATGCCCAGGTCGTTGGGGTTGTAGTGGTCCGACTCGATGCGGTGGTTGAAGCCCCAGGTGAAGTTGCCGCTGATTTTGCCCACGCCTACGGTATATTTAAAACCGTTCTGGTCGTCAATGGGCTTATCAGAGCCGAACTGGGTGCCGCGCCGACGCGAGTACACGAGGCTGCCATCCACGGCGTAGGAGTTCTTCTTGTTGGCGAAGCGAAACAGGCCGCCCGTCACGTTGGCGTCGTAGGTGCTGCCCCAGCGCGTCACGTTGGTGTTGATCAGCGAGACGTAGGAGTTGTTTTTGAGGCTTTGGTCCAGCACCGCAATGTTGTAGTTCGAGAACGGCTGGGTCAGCACTTCCCGCTCCTCGCCGCTTTCGGTGTTGCGCACCGTGGCGTACACGTCGTTGCTGAGGGCATTGAACAGCCCGATGCCCAGGCCCTTGCTGGTGCGCCCCGAAATCTTGGTGGCGTTCAGCAGGCGGGTTTCGGCCGGGTTGCGCACGAGCTTCTCGTTGTCGGCCAGCCCCACGCCGTAGAACCCAATGGGCGTGGCACCCACGCGGCGGGAGTAGAACAGGTTGCCTTTATTGAACAGCTCCGTGCCTTCAGTGAAGAACTGGCGGTTTTCCTGAAACTGCACCTCGAAGGGGGAGAGGTTGAGCACCTGGTTGTCGCTCTGCACTTGCCCGAAGTCCGGCACCAGCGTGGCATCCAGCGTGAAGCTTTCGTTGATACCCCACTTTACATCCGCGCCTCCATTGAAGGAAGTCGTCGTGCGGCGGGTGCCCTCGGCGTTCAGCGGGTTGTGGTTCACGTAGCCCGATATATAGGGCGTGAGCGAGAGGCGCAGCGGGGGCTTCAGGCCCTTCAGCCCGGTCAGCTCACCCCACTGGTTTACGAAACCATCCACTTCCGGCTTCACCTCACTCCAGAAAAAGCCTTGGCGCAAGGCCTGGCGCTGGCGCATAAACTGCAGGCCCCATTCCTGCACCTCGGCTGTGCTGAAGCGAATGGCCGAATACGGAATCCGCATTTCGGCTACCCAGTCGGTGCCGCGCTGGGCGGTGCGGGCGTCCCACACGGCGTTCCAGGCAAAGTCCTCCCCACTGGCCGGGGAGTAACGCGCATCGGCCTGCACCCCGCCCGCCGTCACAATAAAGCCGTAGCCGTTGAGCTTGTCGTGGTAGGTGTCGAGGAAAATTCCGAAGAAGTCGGTGTTGGGCAGGTTGTCGCGGGCCGACAGCTCCCGCTTGATGGAGTCGGGGGCCACGTCGTGCATAATGGCGCCCACGTAGATGGCCGCGTCGTCGTAGAGAATGCGCACCTCGGTGGGGTGCTGCTCGCGGGGGCCGGGTTTGGGCCGGTTCTGGATGAAGTCGGTAGCCACCGGGGCCTGTTGCCACAGGGCTTCATCGAGCACCCCATCCAGCTTAATGGCTTCGCTGATGCGCACGGCCTGCAGCTGGCGCTTGGGGGCAGCTACCGGAGCCGCAGCTGCCGGGGCCGATGGAGAGGTTTGGGCCACGGCCCGGGGTGCCCCGAGCCCCAGCAGCGCCAGGGCAAGGAGAAGAATAGTACAGGTTTTCATAGCGCAGAAAGGTTGTGGAGGCAGCGGGTATTGACGAAGAAAGAGGGCGGAGGCTGCAGGCCTTGGCAAGCCAACAAATCAGTGTGTAAGTCTGATCGGGCGTGGAAACTCTTGCTTCGGGAAATGGTTACTTGTGCCGGCGAAAATAAATGTCGCTGCTGATGGATTCGAGCTGAACGAGGGGGCCGTTGCTGCCCAGATTGCCGCGTAACTGATAGCCTACTATGGGGTTGTCTTTGCGGTTGCTGAAGGCCACATCGTGGTCGGTATACACTTCGCCGGTAATTGTTTTCAGCGCCAGCTCCGCCGAGGAAGCGGCCCAGGTGACGTCCACGAAGCCGCTGATGGACTTGGCCTCGATAGCGCCGGAGAGGCCCTGGATATCAATGTTGCCGCTGATGGTCTTCACGCACAGCGTCACGCCGGGCGGCACGGTAATGTCATATTCCACATTCAGGCACACCCGGTAGCCGGTGTTTTCGTCGGAGCCATCGGCGCCTTTCTTGCGGCCCACGTAGTTGTTGCCCCACTGCGTGCCCCCATCCGGGCAGTCTCCGGCTGGGGCGTTGCGCAGCATGGTCATGTCCAGTTCGGAGTTGAAGCGCACTTCTTCCGCCGATTGGTCCTGGGTGAGCTGCAGAGCATCGTTCAGCCGGTTTTGGTTGATATCCACGGCAGCTTTCAGGGTCATTTTGCCGGCCGCCCCCGCCCGGATGCGGATGTTGGTGGCGTGCTTGAGGTTGAGGAATACCCGCTGCCCCGCGCTAAGGGCTACGGATTTCTCAATGATTTTCTGGGCCTGTGCGGGCTGGCAGAAACCGGCAATCAGGCAAAGCAGGAGGACTAGAATCCGGTACATGGTTTTCAGGAGTTGAGGTTGATGGGTTGGGAAGCAAGCAGACAGGTAGCGTCTTATTTGGCCTTGCGCACGTAGATGTTGCCGCTCACCGACTTGAGCGAAACCGGGTTGCCGCCGCCGTTCACGGTACCGTTCACCACCTGGCCGCCCACGTGGTTCAGGTCGCCCTGGCTTTTGGGCAGCGTGATGTCGAAGTCGGTGTAGATTTCGCCCGAGATGGAGCGCAGCTGCAGGGTGGCTTTGCTGGCGGCGGGCATGGTCACATCCACGTCGCCGCTCACGGCCGAAATCGAGCTGGGCCCGGACCGCATCGTGGCGTAGCGCACCGTAATGTCACCGCTCACGCTGTTGGCTACCACCGGGCCGGCTACGTTCAGCAGCTTCACGTCCCCGGTTTTCATGTTCACTTCCAGGTCGCCGTTCACGTCCCGGATTTGCAGGTCGCCACCGTTCCAGTTGGTTTGATTGTACTCCACGGCCGTAGCGCGCGGCACCCGAATGACGTAGGTAGCTTCTTTGCGGGACGCTCGGGCAATGCGCACGGTGTTGTCTTGCTCGGTCACCGCAAGGCCGAGGTTGGTATTGTCGACGGCCGTATTGTATACGGGCTTCAGGCCCTCGGCCCGCTTGGGTGCCGGCTCGAAGCCGTTGCCGCGAATCACCAGCTCGTTGCCGTCATAGCCTTCCACGGTTACGTCGGAGCCCTGCATGTCGATGATGACCTTGCGGTCTTTGCTGAGCTTGGTTTTGTACTCCTGGGCGTGCAGGGAAATAGTGGCGGCCAGCAGGCCGCAGAAGGTGAGAATCAGGGGCTTTTTCATAAGAGCTTGTTGGAAAATGAGGGCAAGGAGCAGCCCGCCGGACTCGCACGTTCCGATAGCCAGGGGCTGCCTAAGCAGTGAGAAAAGAAGGAAAAGGAAGCAGCAAGGGAGATGTCAACTGAACCGCCCCACCTGCTTGGTCAAATCAGTTTGCCAAGGCCGGCCTGAGCCTGGTCACGCACCACCGGTAGGGCGTCCTTGCGGCGGGCCAGGCGCTGCAGCGGCGGCACAGCCCGCGGGTCGCGCAGGGCTACCATATATTCGATGAGCGTAATCTGTACATTCGGATCCGTCTGGATGGGCAGGGAGTGCACAAAGGCTTCGGCTACGCGGGGGTCGGCGCGGAGGTGGAACAGGGCCTCGCAGGCGGCCACGCGCACGTTGGGGTTGGGGTCGAAGTTGAGGGTATTGATGAGCACCTGCACAGTTGGGTCGCCGGGAGCTAAATTCTGCCCTGAAGCCGTTACCAACTGAATCCGGTCGCTGGCGGAGGCGGGCTGGGAAGCCGTGCCAGCCAGGTTGGCGGCCAGTTGCTGGGCTGGGGCCGGGCTGTCAGTAGCGGTAGCGGCTAGGTCGGCATTTTGCCCGGAGGGACCAGGCAGGAAGCGGCCTAGCAGTACTCCGCCGGCTACCAGCAACACGGCTGCGGCCACGCGCAGCCACTGGCTAGCTACTGCTGCGGCCCAAATTGGTACTACCCGGGCAGGAGTTGGGGCTGCCGCTGCCGCTGGGGTCAGCAGGGCCTTTTGTTCTTCCAGCATGGCCAGAAAGTTGGTGCGCATGGCCGTGCGGGGCACTTCGGGCAGAGCCGCGTCCAGCTCGTTGCTCAGCGTCCGGAGCTGGCGAAGGTGAAGCTGACAGGTAGGACAAGCGGTAATATGAGCGGCTACTTGCTCGGTCTCAGCGGTCGGCAGGCTACCATCAGCGTAGGCCGGCAGCAGGGCTTCGTAGTCGTCGCAGGAAGTGAAGGTATGCATGGGTGGTGGAGAGTTACTAGTCGGAGAAATACACTTTGCGCAGGGCCTGCAGGGCGCGGTGGGCTTTCACGCGGGCAGCTTCGGCGGTGCAGCCCAGGAGCTGGCCTATTTCGTCGTAGCCAAAGCCCTGGAAGCGGTTGAGCAAGAGGATTTCACGCTGGTTGGTAGGCAATTGGGCCAGGGCTTCGTGGAGGTCGTCGTGGTGGTGGTTGACGCGCATCTGGGAAAAAGCTGCGCCGCGTAGGCCGCCGTGGCGCTCCACTTCTTCCACATCGGCGGTACGCAGCTTTTCCTGGCGGTGCCAGTGGTCGGCGTAGGCGTTGCGGGCCATCTGAAACACCCAGGCTTTGAAAGGCTGGCCGGGTTGGTAGCTGGCCCGGTATTTCAGCACCCGCTCAAACACGCTTTGGGCCAGGTCTTCGCTGGTTTCCCGGTCGTTGCAGAGGCGGTAGAGGTAGTTGAACAAGGGCCCGTGGTAGCGCTCAAACAAGGGCACGAGCTGGTCGAGGTCGTCGGCCTTTACAGCAGCCATCAGGTCTTCGTCGCTCGGGCGGGCGGTAGTCACGGAGAAAGGGTGTAGGAGGGTTGTGCAAGGAGTACCGGCCGAAGTTGTATTCGTTACAGCGGTAGTGAAATATTTTTTCGATGACCAGCAAAAGCAGTGTCATGCTGAGCGAAGCCGAAGCATCTCTACCGCTTCGCCTGCATCATTCAACGAAGCGGTAGAGATGCTTCGGCTTCGCTCAGCATGACGTTCTGGAATTTTCAGACAGGCCGATGCCGCGCCGAAAACGAGAAAAGCCAGCGGCTCTCCCGGGAAGGAAAACCGCTGGCTTGTTTAGGTGCTATCATCAAGCGCCCTTCTGCTGCGCCCAGCCCGGCCGGCAGGAGTCACTCACCACAGCAAACCACCAAGGGCACGGCCGGGGCTGAGCGCAGAGAAAGACAAGGCTACTTGGCCCGGCGGATGTAGATGTCGCCGTTCAGGGTTTTCATCATGAACTCGGGGCCGCCGCTGTTGATCTTGCCGTAGGTCCAGGTGTCCTGGGCTACGCGGTAGGTGCCGTCCTTGGCCGTGCGCGTCACCTTCGAGGGGCTGCTGTCCACGCTCAGGTCGAAGTCGCTGTAGATGTCGCCGTGGTCGGATTTGAGCTTCACCGACACGTTGGCCCGCGCCGGCAGCGTCACGTCTACCTTGCCATTGATGGTGGAAAAGGCCATGGGCGCGCCCGCCGTTATCTGCTTGAAGTCGGCAATGACCTCGCCGTTCACCGTGTTCAGCACCGCCGAGCCAGCCACGTCATTCAGGCGGATGGAACCGTTCACGTTGGATATTTCCAGCTCACCCTCCACGTTATCCACCACAATGTCGCCATTCTGCACGGTAGCCAGCTTCAGGGAAAACTGACGGGGCACTTTGATGACGAAGTCCACCGGGTTTTGCCAGGACTGGGTCTTTACGTACACCTGGTTGTCGCGCTCCTGGGCCGTTACGTCAAGGCCTTGGGCCTGCGAAATGCGGCGCATGCCCGAGGAATTTTCGTTGCTGCCCGACTCGCGCCGTCCGCCCCGCGTGGCTACTTCGATAACCACTTCCTTGCCGGCGTAGCCCATTACTTTGATGCCGCCGCCCACCAGCTTGAGGTGGAGGGTGCCGGGCTTACCCGGGGAGCTCAGGGCCACCGTCATCTGCTCCTTGCCGGCCTGCTGAGCCTGGGCCGGACTTAGCCAAAAGAGAGCGGTTAGAGCGAAAAGAATGCGAAATATGTGCTGGTTCATCGGGTTTGCTGTTTGATGGTCACGTCGCCGTTCAGGGTTTCCAGGCGAATGTTGGGGCCGCCTTTGCCCAGCCGCACGGCCGTTTCCTTGCGAAGTTTGTACTTGGTGCCGGCGCCTTCACGCTCGGTGTTCTGGGTGATTTGGGCAGGCAGGTTTTCCGTCTGCGGGAAGTCGGTGTACATTTCCCCGTGCATGCTCTTGAAGTAGAGGTCAGCCGAGGCCGTGGGCGGGTAGCTTACCGTAATATCACCGTTGATGGTCTTGTAGGACGCGGCTGCCGTGGGCGCTGCCGTGAGGCCAACTTCCACTGGGCCGTTCACGGTGTGGGCTTTCGATACCTCGCGGGCGTTCTTGATACTGATGCCGCCGTTTACATTGCTGGCTTGCAGCAGCCCGTTCACGTTTTCCACCCGCACCTCGCCGCCGTTCACCGTCGACACCGTTACTTTCATGTCGCGGGGCACTTTCACGGTGAAGTCGAGGCTGAACTGGTAGTGCCGCTCGTCGCTGCTCCAGTGCTGGTTGCGGCGGGGGCGCGAGTCGAAGGGGCCCTGTTGGTACACCACCACGCTGTCGTTGCGCTGCAGAAAGCCTATCTGCACATCTTTTTTGGCTTCGGCCAGGGCCGTGGCGTCGTCGCCTTTCAGGGTTTTGGTGACTTCCACTACCACCTTGTTGCCGCTGGTGCCTTCCACTCGCACCGAACCGAAGATGTTGTACAGGGCCAGGGTGCTGCGGCCGGCATCGGCGGTGAGGGTGAATTCGCGGCTTACTTTTTCCGTGACTTCACGGTCCTGGGCTTGGAGCGAGCAGCTAGGCAGCCACAGAAGTGTCCAGAGTAGCAGAGTTATAATGTGTGGTTTCATTGGAGTTCGAGGGGGTTGAGGGGGCCGCGGGGGCGCGGTCGTGGGACAAAGACTGAATGCTTTGCTCGATTTTGGTTTTCACTTGCTCGTTGAGGTTGTCCTGCTGGAGCAGCTTGCGCAGGGGGCGCACCGAGCGCCGCTCCTGGAGCTGCACCATCAAATCGGCCAGCGCCGACTGCACTAAGGGGGACTCCTGGTAGGTGAGGGAGCGAACCAGCCCCTGGCGCACGGTGGGGTCGTCGGCCATGCTGCCCAGGGCGTCCAGGGTTGCGAGGCGCACGTTCACGTTGGGGTCCTGGTTGAGGGTACTGAGCAGGGCCGCCAGGACCCGCTCGTTGGTAGGCGCTACGGCTTCGGCCTCACTCACGGCCTGCAGGCGCTGCACAGCCGAGGGGTTGTTGAGACGCGAAATCAGCCCCACCTGCCGGGCCGTGGAAGCCGGGCTTTCCGTTGAAACCTGGGCCAGGGGCTCTTCAGCTCCTGCGCTGGTTTCGTGGCCTCTTAGCCCGTAGCCGATGCCCAGGCCCGCCAGCACGAGTACCAGGCTGTAGGCCAGGCGCTGGGCAAAAGCCGGCTGCCACCACTGGCGCAGCCGCTCCAGCAGCCCCGCCACCGACCAGCGCTGCCGTTGCTGCTCCTCAGCCTTGAACTCGGCCAGCATGGCGTAGAAGTTGGGCCGCAGCTCTTCGCTGGGTGCCGGTACGGGCAGGTTGCCCATGGCCGTCCAGAGCTGCTGCACCCCTTCCAGCTCGTGCTGGCAGTCGGGGCACTGGGCCAGGTGAGCGGCCAGGATTTGCTTGTCCGTTTCGGGCAATTCGCCCGCCAGCCAGCTCATCAGCTCCTGCTGCACTTCCTCACAGTTTCTGAATCTTGCTTCCATTATCCATTTGCAAATAGATGTCCTTCAATTGGCAGAGGGCCCGGTGCGCGCGCACCTTTACGGCCCCCTCCGTGATGTTGAGCAGCTGCGCTATCTGCTCGTATTTCAACTCCTGAAAGCGGCTCAGCACCAGTACCTCGCGCTGGTCGGGGCTGAGGCGGGCCAGGGCCCGGTGGAGCTGCGCTTCTTCCTGGGTGCGCTGCAAGTGGGCGTCGGCCGACGTGCCTCCCGCAATTTTCTCGGCCCAGTCGGCAATGTCCTGGTGGTGGGCCGAGGGCTTGTTTTTCTTGGCGGCATCAGCCAGCACGTTGCGCGCCAGGTGGTACATCCAGGTCCGGAACTCGCCCTCCCCAGTGAAGGTGTGCCGGTACTTGAGCATGCGGTAAAACACGTTCTGCACCAGGTCTTCGCTGGCCGTGGCATTGCCGTTGGAGTGGTAGAAGAACGCCAGCAACGGCCGGTGGTAGCGTTCAAACAACAGGCCCATCTTCTCCACTTGGCCAGCCTTCACCTGGAGCATAAGCGAGTTGTCGGTAAGCGAGTTCAAGGCGTTGGCTGGTAGGTTGGTGGCGAATTCGGACGTGGAAACTGCGCCTTTTCGGGAAGGTTACCACCGAATGAGAAAATATTTTTCGGGGAGGGCTATCAGTTAGTGTAATCGAATGTCATTCCGAGCGAAGCCGAGGAATCTTGCGTGCTGACGTTGTAATGCTATTGTCCTGCTGAGCGGAGTCGAAGCATCTCTACCGCTTCGTTGCAGTAGTAATCCAACGAAGCGGTAGAGATGCTTCGACTCCGCTCAGCAGGACGGTCTATTTCCGGTTATAGAGGAAGCATCCTCTTAAGGCACCTCCTCGCCCAGATGCTCGCGCAGCCGCTCGCGCAGTAAATCCTGCAGGATGTGGTCCATAAATTGGAACTTGTCGGGAATGCGGAGGGTAACGATGCGCTTGCCGGTTAGCGCCTCGGCGAATTTCTGGCGGAGGATATCGGCGTGCTTGCGCTCCATCACCAGCACCACATCGGCCCAGCCCAGGTGGCCGGCCGTCACGCGCACCCGGGCGCCAGGCTCGGTGCCGGCCGAGCGGGCCTCGTAGTGGGGGTGCTGGTCGAAGAGACGCTCGGCGGTGAGGCTGCGCCAGCGGTTCTGACTGCAGATGAACAGCAATTTTTGGGGCTGAAAGTCAGCGGAGTTGGCGGCGGCAGGAGGGGAAGTCGGCATAAGTCTCGCAAAGATGCCGTAAGTTCGTGTTGCTCCCCTGCACCATTTCCTACACGCCGTATCATGCGCCGTCCATTTTGCAAAGCCGTGGCCACTGCCACGGTGGGAGCCTGCCTTGTAGTGGGCAGCACCACGCCGCTGCTTGCCCAGCGCAAAACCCTCGAACAAAAGGTTGATTCCGTACTCCAGCTGATGACGCTGGAGGAAAAAGCCGGCCAGCTCAACCAATACACCGGCGACGCCGTCACGGGCCCCGCCGTCAACGACCCCACCAAGCTGGAGCAGATTCGTTCGGGCCGGGTGGGCTCCATGCTCAACATCCGCGGGGCCCAGCGCACCCGCGAGCTGCAGGCCGAAGCCCTCAAGTCGCGCCTGAAAATCCCGCTGCTTTTCGGCCTCGACGTCATCCACGGCTACCAGACTACCTTTCCTATTCCCTTGGGCGAGGCCGCCAGCTGGGACATGACGGCCATCCGGCAGTCAGCGCACATTGCGGCCGTGGAGGCGGCCGCCGCCGGTCAGCACTGGACGTTTGCGCCCATGGTCGATATTGCCCGCGACCCGCGCTGGGGCCGGGTGATGGAAGGGGCTGGCGAAGACCCCTACCTGGGCTCCCAGATTGCGCGGGCCCGGGTACTGGGCTTTCAGGGTGAAAAAATAGGCGCCACTGATGCCGTGCTGGCCTGCGCCAAGCACTTTGCGGGCTACGGCGCCGCCCAGGCCGGCCGCGACTACCACACCGTGGACCTGAGCCGCCGCCTGCTCTGGGAAGTGTATCTGCCCCCGTTCAAGGCGGCCCTTGATGCCGGCGCGGCTACCTTCATGAATGCCTTTAATGAGCTGGACGGCATTCCTTCCACGGGCAACCGCTACCTGCAGCGCGACATCCTCAAAGGCCAGTGGAAGTTCCAGGGCTTTGTGGTGAGCGACTGGGGCTCGATAGGGGAGATGGTCAATCACGGCTTCGCCAAGGACAACGCCGACGCCGGCCGCCTGGCCCTGCTGGCCGGCTCCGATATGGACATGGAAAGCCGCTCGTACGTGAACAGCCTGCCTGCCTTGGTGAAGAGCGGCCAGGTGCCCGAGGAGCTGGTAAACGACGCCGTGCGCCGCATCCTGCGCAAGAAGTTTGAGCTGGGTTTGTTCCAGAATCCCAACCGCTTCAGCGACGTGGCCCGCGAGAAAAAGCTGGTGGGCGCGCCCGAGCACCGGCAGATTGCCCGCGACGTGGCCCGCAAATCCATTGTGCTGCTCAAGAACGAAGGCAACGTGCTGCCGCTGGATAAAAAGACCAAGCGCATTGCCCTCATTGGCCCCCTGGGCAGCAGCAAGCTCAACCACGCCGGCTTCTGGGCCGTGAACTACGACTCCACCGGCTACGTGAGCGTGCTGGAGGGCCTGCAGAACAAGTTCGGCAAGCAAGCCAATATCCAGTACGCTCGCGGATGCGGCATCAAAGGCGAGTCGCAGGCGGGCTTTGCCGAAGCCGTGAAAACCGCCCAGGATGCCGACGTGGTAGTAATGGCCGTGGGTGAGGCCTACGACATGAGCGGCGAGGCCAAGTCGCGCACGGATATCGGTCTGCCCGGTCAGCAGGAAGCCCTCATCAAAGCCGTGGTAGCCACCGGCAAGCCCGTAGTGGTGCTGATGATGGCCGGCCGCCCGCTCACCTTCAACTGGACGGCCGAGCACGCCCCGGCCATTCTCTACACCTGGTGGCTGGGCTCCGAGGCCGGCAACGCCATTGCCGACGTGCTGACCGGAGACTATAACCCCGCCGGCAAGCTGCCCATGACGTTTCCGCGCAGCCTGGGTCAGGTACCCATTTTCTACGCCGCCAAAAACACCGGCCGCCCCTCCAGCGGGGATAAGGACGTGCTGTACAAATCGGCCTACATCGACCAGACCAACCGGCCGCAGTACGCCTTCGGGCACGGCCTGAGCTACACCAAGTTCACCTACGGCAACCTTAAGCTCAGCACTACGCAGCTGGGCGCGGGCCAGTCGCTCACGGTTTCCTGCACGCTTACCAACGCGGGCAAAACGGCCGGGGAGGAAGTGGTGCAGCTCTACCTGCGCGACCTGGTGGCCAGCGTGACGCGCCCCATCATGGAGCTCAAGGACTTCCAGAAAGTGCAACTCAAGCCCGGCGAAACCAAGACCCTCACCTTCACCATCACCTCCGACAAGCTTTCCTTCTACAACCAGGACATGCAGTGGACCACCGAGCCCGGCGAGTTCCGCCTCATGCTTGGCAGCGCCTCCGACGACATTCGGCTGGATAGCAAGTTTGAGCTGCTGAAGTAAGCTGGCTTCCCAGGTAGGTCACGCCATCTGCCATGCCCGAAACTGCCCGTTTGCGGCTGGTTTCGGGCATAATTGCGTAGGGGCGTAACATTCCGCTAGATTGTATCTTGGAAGGGAAAGCTATCCACATGCCCTTCCTTCGTTGCCGACTATGCATAAAGCGTTACTCATCCTTCTCCTGGCCGTTGGGGGCCCCGGTTCGGCGCTTGCTCAAACCTACTACGCCCAGAATGCCGACCCCGCCCGCAAAGTGAAGATTCCGCCTTACGTGGTGAAAAAGTTCAGCCAGGCCTTTCCGGGGGCGCCCGTCGATTCGTGTTACGTGTTCGGCAACGCCGACAAGGGCGAGGAGTCCTACAGCTTTTTTACCCACCGAGTAAACCGCGTCCTGGAAGCCAACTTCAACGAGCGGGGCGAACTGACAGAGTCTGCCACGGAGGTGGCGGTAGAAACCTTGCCCGAGGCGTTGCAGGCCGCCCTCGCGCCCCAGCGCCTTGGGGCTGCCCGTCTTGGCCGCGTAACGAAAACCGTCTACCATCAGGAAGCAAATCGGGTGGAATACCGGGTGGAATGCCTCAGCGACGAGGCCGGCAAAAGCACCACACACCTTCAGTATTTCGCGGAGGACGGTCAGCCCATTTCCGCCGAAGGCCGGGAGTAAGCCTGGCTGCTTCCATCGGCATAGCCCCGGTACCGGCGGCGTGGGCTTCTGCTGGTTGCTGGTGCACCCGCTGTGGCCGGATGCCTGTAAGGTAGTCTTTGCGCCTTGACTTACGTACTTTGGGGCATGACGATTTTCTCTTTAAGACGCGTTGTTCTGAGTATCTGCCTGTGGTTGATGCTGGTGCCTGCGGGGTGGGCCCAGCCTTCACCCCGCCAGCTGTTTCCTGTCGTCTTCGAAGCCGTGCAGCTCGGCGGCGTGTTTCCCGACAGCAAAACCTTCGTGGATGCCCGCCCCAAAGCCGACCCAGCAGTTATTGAGGCGGCCTATCAGCAGCAGAAAAATCAACCCGGCTTTTCGCTGAAGCAGTTTGTGAGGCAATACTTCGAGTTGCCCGCCGTGCCCACGGACGCCTACCAAAGCCGCGTAGCCGCCGGCCTACGCCACCACCTCGATACCCTCTGGACGGTGCTGCAGCGCCAGCCCCAAGACTCGGTGGGGCGCTACGGTTCTCTGCTGCCGCTGCCCAAGCCTTACGTGGTGCCGGGTGGGCGTTTCCGGGAAGTGTACTACTGGGACTCCTACTTCACCATGCTGGGCTTGCGCGAAAGTGGGCGCACGGCTTTGCTGCGCGGCATGGTGGATAATTTCGCCAGCCTGATAAACCGCCAGGGCTTCATCCCCAACGGCAACCGCACCTACTACCTCACCCGCTCCCAGCCCCCGTTTTTTGCTTTGATGGTAGAATTGCTGGCCCAGACCCAGAGCGACACCGTGCGCCCACGCTACCAGCCCCAGCTGCTACGCGAGTACCAGTACTGGATGGCCGGCGCCGACTCCCTTCAGCCCGGTACCGCCACCCGCCGCGCCGTGCGCCTGCCC
This sequence comes from Hymenobacter lutimineralis, assembly GCF_008271285.1. NCBI lineage: Bacteria > Pseudomonadati > Bacteroidota > Cytophagia > Cytophagales > Hymenobacteraceae > Hymenobacter > Hymenobacter lutimineralis. Next base: position 481,553 of record NZ_VTHL01000001.1, read on the forward strand.
GCGGGCGAAATCCTCAACCGCTACTACGACGCCGGTGATTATGCCCGCGAGGAATCCTACGCCGAGGACGTCGCCACCGCCCGCCAAACCACCCAGCCCCAGCCTGAGTTCTACCGGCACGTGCGCGCCGCCGCGGCTTCGGGCTGGGACTTCAGCACCCGCTGGTTTCGCGACGAGAAGACCCTGGCTTCCATCCGCACCCTGGAGCTGGTGCCCGTGGATCTGAACTGCCTGCTCTACGGGCTGGAGCAAACTATTGCCAGCGGCTACCGCCAGCAGGGCCAAGCTACCTTAGCCCGTGCCTTCGAGCAGAAAGCCCGGGCCCGACGCAACGCCATCCGCCGCTACTGCTGGGATAATTCGGCGGGCTGGTTTGTCGATTATGATTTCGTGGCCCGGCAACCAATGCGCCTGCGTACCCTGGCCGGCGCATTCCCGCTGTTCTTTCAAGTAGCATCGACCGGCGAAGCCCGCCAGGTGGCCGCTGGTTTGCAGCGCGACTTCCTGAAAGATGGCGGCCTGGTAACCACGCTCAACCACAGCGGCCAGCAGTGGGACGCGCCCAATGGCTGGGCACCCCTGCAGTACGTGGCCATCGAAGGCCTGAACCACTACAAGCAGCAGGAACTGGCCCGCACCATTGCCACCCGCTGGGTGGGGCTGAATGTGCGCGTGTTTCAGCAGACCGGGAAGCTGCTGGAGAAATACAACGTTGAGAACACCCAGCTCACGGCCGGGGGCGGGGAGTACCCCACCCAGGACGGCTTCGGCTGGACCAACGGCGTGCTGCTAAGGTTGCTCAACCAGTACCAGTTGTGGCCCAAGGAGCCAGCCGCTGGAAAGTAACGGGTCTATCTAATTTCGCCTACCATCCTGCGCGCTGCTCAGGAGGGCAACGAGGCTAAGAGTTAGCCTGGCCAGACGATTGAAACAGTGTTTTACCCCGGAGCAGCACGCGTAAGCCTTTGCGCTTGAGCAGGATGTTTGGGGCTGTGTTGCCGTGGTCCTGCAGGCGGGTGTTATAGGCCGCCAGGATGTCGCGGTAGGAAACCACGCCCGTAACCCGGGCATCCTTACCGGGTAGGAGCACCGGTAGTACGTCCACATTTTCGCGGGCCATGCGTTCCACCACCGTGCGCAGGGTGTCGGTAGTTAGTACCGTTGCCCTAGCCGATTGGGGCTGCAGCAAGGTGCTGATGGGCACATGCTCATCGGCCTGCCAGCTGGTGAGGGCCACGGTGCTGAGCAGGCCGGCAAAGGTGCCTTCCACGTCCACTACAATCAGGTGCGAGCCTACGCGCGCGGGCTCCCGGCCAGTCCAGGCACGCACTTCCCCGATGCTGTTGTTGGTGCTGATGGTGACCAGTTCGTTCTGCAAAATCTGGCTTACCGGCACCTTGTCCAGCAAATCCGGCTCATAGTCGACGGGAGTTTTGACGCCGCGGCGGGCTATTTTCTCGGTCATGATGGTGTTGCCCATCAGCAAGAACGACACCAAATAGGCCCCGGTGCAGGCGCCCAGCAGAGGCAGAAGGGCCTGGGCCTGCCCGGTAGATTCCACCGCAAACACGATGGACGTGAGCAGCGCCCGTGAGGCCCCGGCAAACATAGCCGCCATGCCCACTAGCGCCGCCAAGGGCAAGGCAATGTCCGAAGCCGGTAAGAAATGTTGAATGGCCACCCCAAGCAACGCCCCCATAGCGCCGCCAATGGTAAGCAACGGGGCCAGTGTGCCCCCCGAGGTACCGCTCCCCAGGGAAATAGCCCAGGAGGCAAACTTAAGGAAGCAAAGCGTCAGCAGCAGCGCCAGCGGAGCGGTGCCCGATAGCACTGCCGAAATGTTTTCGTAGCCCACGCCCAGGGTGCGCGGCGCGAAATAGCCAATGCCGCCTACGGCCAGCCCGCCCAAGGCCGGCCACCAGGCCCAGTGAATGGGCAGCTTCTCGAAGGCATCCTCAATCCAGTACACCAGCTTGGTGATGCCCACCGAAGCCAGGCCCACCACCAAGCCAATGGCACTGTACGTGGCCAGCGCCACATTGCTCGGAGCTGCCAACGCTGGCATTTCGAACACGGGCCTCTGCTCAAACAGCAAGTGGTGGCCCGCTGCCCCGGTAATGCAGGCCAAGGCTACGGGCACCAGGGAGCGGGGCGAAAACTCAAACAGCAGCAGCTCAATAGCCAGAAACACCGCCGCAATGGGGGTGCCAAAGATGGCCGACATACCCGCCGTGGCCCCCGCCGCCAATAGCACTTTCCGCTCGTGGTGGGTGATGTGAATAAGCTGGCCCAGCGTGGAGCCCAGGGCCCCGCCGGTAGCAATAATCGGTCCCTCAGCCCCGAATGGCCCGCCCGTGCCAATGGAAATAGCCGCCGAAACCGGCTTCAGGTACATGATGGAGGGCTTGATGCGGCTCTGGTTGGTGAGAACCTGCTCCATGGCCTCCGGAATGCCGTGCCCTCGAATGGCTTTGGACCCATAAATAGCCATCAGGCTGACCACCAGCCCACCCAGGGCTGGCATGAGGATTACCCACAAACCCAGGTGGTTGTCGGCAGGAGAGTGGTAGGCCACGGACACGTTGCCGAAGAAAACCAGGTTGGTCACCAAGTTGATCAACGATACCAGCAAGCGGGCCACCCCGCTAATGGTAACGGCCACAAGCACGGCCAGCAGCGAAATCCGAAGCAGGCGGCGCTTATCCGGCGCCACGCGGGGTGGCGCCCCTTCGTTGGCGAGGGTGGGCTCCAGCGACGGGGAGATAGGAATACCGGCGTGAGCAGGGGACGAATGTTTCATTCAGTGCAAGTAAGATGACCGGGCAGCAAGCTGCTTACCCGGGTAACAAAGAAAAACAGGAGAATTGAGCAGCAGCTGAGGCAGGACATTAGCCAGCCACTACCAGAGCCTGGGGAGCCGCCTGCTTGATGCGGCCCAGCAGCCAGTCAGTCTGGCGCTTGGTGCGTGCGCTGCAAAATGCACAGGTAGCTTTCATCTCCTCGTCGCGCAGGGCCAGAGCTGCTTGCTGAATGACGGTCCAGCTAAGCTGCACTTCCTGGGTTAGCAGCCACAAGTCGTGCAGGTCGCGGATGAGGCCCAGGCTGCCGCTCCGCGGCGCGCTGAACAGCTCGTGCTTTAGCCGGGCCGGCTCGGTGCTCTGCTGCGTGGAGTAGCGCTGCAGGTAAGGCACCAGCTTGCCGCGGTGCTCCCGCGACCAGGCCGACAGCTTCTGGCACATCTGCTCGATGTCGGGCTCGTCCTTGTGGTGCCGGCTTACTTGCGCAAAAGCTTTTGTGATTTGCTTTTCGCTGTTGTCGAGCAGGCCGAGGTAGTTGCCGAGGTGCATAGTAGAAGAAGCCGTTAAGTAAGGAAACAGGATGGGCGTGGGGCAGCTACGCTTTGCGGATGCGCACGGCCGCATACTTGAAGTGGGGCTGCTTGCTGATCGGGTCCCATTCGGTCAGGGTTAGCTCGTTGGCGGCGCGCTTGTCGTGTTCGTCGTGGTCCCAGTAGCCGTAGTGGAAGGGCATGAACACCAGCCCCGGCTCAATATCGCCGATGCGGGCTGGCTCAGTTACTTTGCCCCGCCGGGATTCTACGGTCACTAGGTCGCCTTCCGCTATGCCGTGGCGGGCCGCATCCTCGGCCGAGAGCTGCACAAAGCCTGCCGGTGCCGCTTCCTGCAGGGCGCGGGCCCGGCCGGTTTTGGTGCGGGTATGAAAGTGGTAAACAACGCGGCCCGTTGTAAACCAGAGCGGATACTCCGCATCGGGTTCTTCGTGGGGCGGCTCGTAGTCGGCGGCCAGGATGATGGCCTTGCCCTTGGGGTCATTGGCCTTGTATTCTTCGGGCTGCTTTTCGGCGCCCGTTACTAGGTCGTAGCCGTAGGTTTCGCAGTAGTCGGCGTGGGTGTTGAACTGGTGGTCGGTGTAGAGGTGCTCGGCCCCGTCGGGGTGCTGCTCGTTGCAGGGCCACTGGATGCCGGAGCCCCCGGTGAGCTTCTCGTAGCTCAGGCCTGAGTAGTCGCAGGGGCGGCCTTTGCTGCAGGCTTTCCAGGCTTCAAAGGCCTCTTCCGGCGTGCTCCACTTGATGAGCGGCTGCCCGTCTTTATCCCGGAAGTCCATGCGCCGGGCATAATCCAGGAAAATGTCGAAGTCGGCCCGGGCCTCCCCGGGCGGATTGATGGCCTGGTAGGAAATATGGACGGTGCGGTCGGTGTTGGTAAAAGTGCCGGTTTTCTCGCCCCAGATAGCCGTAGGCAGCACCACGTCGGCCAGCTTCGCGGTTTCCGTCAGAAAGGCGTCCTGCACGACCACCAGCAAGTCTTTTTGCTGCAGAATGCGCCGGATACGGGCCAGCTCCGGCATGCTCACGGCCGGGTTGGTAGCCTGAATCCAGAGCAGCTTGATGGAGCCCGTTTCGCAGTAGCGCCAGATTTGCATGGCGTGCGTGGGCGGCGCCCAGTGCGGAATCTTGTCGGGGTGCACGTTCCAGAGCCGGGCCAGCTCCTCCATGTGGTCAGGATTGTCCCAGTTGCGGAAGCCCGGCAGGTCGCCGTCGGCTCCGCACTCGCGGGTGTTCTGGGAGGTGGGCTGCCCGTTCATTTGCAGAATGGCGTTACCGGGCGTGCCAATAAGCCCGCGAATAAGGTGAATATTGTTGATCTGCACCGCGGCGGCCGTAGCCTGCATCGACTGGTACACGCCCTGCAGGGCCGTAGAAACCAAGGTTTTGCTGGTGCCCAGGATGCGCGCCGCCGCCAGCAGCTTGTCGGCCGGTACGCCCGTGAGGTGCTCTACCCGCTCCGGCGTCCATTTCTCCACCGTCTGGCGCAGCTCCGCAAAGCCTACCGTGTGCGCCTTAATGAATTCATGGTCTATCTGGTCGGCTTCGATAAGTAGGTTGATTAGCCCGTTGAGCACCGCCAGGTTGGTGCCTGCGCGCGGAGCCAGGTGCAGGGTGGCTTTTTCGGCGGTGTAGGTGCGGCGTGGGTCAATAACGACTAGCTGCGGTGGGTTGGGCCCGGCCAGCCGGTCGAGAATGCGTGTCCAAAGCACTGTTTGCTGGGAAGCCATGTTGTGGCCCACCAGCAGCACGGCCTCGGTGGTGTTGAGGTCGTTGTAGGAACCGGGCTGCCCGTCGGTGCCAAAGGAAATCTTCAGGGCCGCGCCGGCCGTGGCGGTGCACAGGCGGGTGTTGCCGTCCATGTGCGGGGTGCCCAGGCCGGCTTTGCCCAGCACGCCCAAGGTGTAATACTCCTCGATAAAAAGCTGCCCGGAGGTGTAGAAGCCAATGGCGCTGGCCGTGTGCTGACGGATCAGCTCTTGGGAGCGTTCCACAATCAGGCGCATGGCCTCCTCCCAGCTAACTTCTTCCAGTTGCCCGTTGCGTCGGATCAGGGGTTTGGTGAGGCGGTCGGGACTATGATTGGCCTCCCAGCCGTGCAGCCCTTTGGGCCCCAGCCGGCCGTGGTTTACCCGGTCATTGGCGCGGCCCCGCACGCCCACGATGCGGCCATGTTTCACGCCAATATCGAGGCCGCAGCCATTGGAGCACAGCACGCAGGCCGACTGCACCCAGTGGTCGGGCGTTGCGGTTACCCGTTCATCTTCGCGCAGGGGCCACGTTCCGTGATACGGCGTGCGGGGCCCCCAAATATCCTGAATAGCATTGCGGGTTTCCGACATAAGCAGGGCAGGTAAGTGAACTGAAAAGGGCGTATTTCTCCCTCCGATACGAAGCTAGGTCCGTTAGGATTGCGGAAATCAGCTGATATTTTAATTTTATTTTAATCTTTTATTGGGGTTTTCTGGTTGAGTTGAGTACCAGCATGACGCGGTTGCAATACCCACCTAACAAGCACACAGCGCTTTCCGGAAGGAGAAGGCCATCAGAAGGAGAGGGGCAAGCATGGAACCTGCTGTCAAAAGCAGTTCGCGAATAGACCTTCCTGGCAGCTGCTGCGTAGAGTAGCACGGTTTATGTTTTAATCTGTTTTTAATCTAACCCAGGGTTTCTTCTTATGCGTTTTCTGAACATTCTCCTGCTGTTGCTGCTGCCCTGTGTGGGCGTGCAAGCCCAGGCACCAGCCGAGGGCTGGAATACCGACCTCGCGCAGGCCCTGCAACAGGCTAAGGCCAGTAATAAGCCTGTGTTGGTTGTTTTCTCGGGCTCCGACTGGTGCAAGCCCTGCATTATGCTGAAGCAGGAGGTGTTCGACCAACCCGAGTTTCAGCAGTTTGCCAAAGACAAGTTGGTATTAGCCCGCTTCGACTTTCCGCGCAGCAAGAAAAACAAGCTGCCGGCCGCCCAAACCAAGATAAACGAGCAGGCCGCGGCCCAACTCAATAAGGAAGGCTCCTTCCCGCTGGTAGTCTTGCTTTCGCCCGAGGGAAAGGTGCTGGCCAAAACGGGCTACCGGCCCGGCGGCCCCGCTGCCTACGATGCCTACCTGAATCAGCTGCTGGCCAAGCGCTAAGGATGATGCTCCGCACAATTCGTCAACCGCTGGGCCTGCTGCTGGGCCTGCTGCTGAGCATGAGCACTGCGGGGGCCCAAACCCCGTCGGCTAGGTCCCGCAACTTCACCCGCTCGGCCCACCTGATGGGTTCCCATTTCACATTCACGGCCGTTGCAGCTGATGATACGCTGGCGTGGCGCGCCATTCGGGCCGGCATCCGCGAAGCCCGGCGCATCGACCGGCTGTTCTCCTATTGGGACTCAACTTCCCAGATAACGCAGGTGAACCGCCAGGCGGGCATCCGGCCAGTGAAAGTTGACCGCGAAGTGTACGACCTGATTCAGCGGACGCTCAAGCTGTCGGAGCTGAGCGGCGGTGCCTTCGACATCACCTTCGCCGGGGGGGAGAAAATCTACCAGTTCGACCGGCAGGCGCATGCCGCTTTGCCTGCTCCCGAGGTGGTAAAAGCCTCGGTGGCCCGCATCGACTACCACAAAGTCCTGCTGGACCCGGCGACGCACTCCGTGATGCTGCAAGACAAAGGCATGCGCCTGAACTTGGCGGGCATTCTGCAGGGCTACGGGGTGCGGCGCGCCCAGGCGTTGATGAAACAGATGGGTATTCAGGGTGGCTTAATCAACGGCTCGGGCGACGTTTCGTGCTGGGGCCGGCAGGCCGATGGCTCCCTCTGGCGCATTGCCATCGGTGACCCGGCCTACCCGCAGTCGGTGTCGTCGTGGCTGACGGTAACGGATGTGGCCGTGGTGACGGCCGGCAACTACGAACAGTATTTTACGGTGGACGGCCAGTACTACGGGCACATCATTAATCCGCACACGGGCTACCCGGCCACGGGACTTCGCTCCGTCACTATTATCTGCCCCGATGTGGAGCTGGCCGACGGCCTCGACGAAGTGGTGTTCGTGAAAGGCCCGGAAGAAGGGCTGGCCTTCATCAACCAGCTGAAGGGTGTGGACTGCACCCTCATCACCAACGACGGGCGTACCCTGGCCTCCAAAGGCATGCAGGTAAACTACTATCACAGTGCGGCCACGCTACCAGCGGCCACCTCCACCCCTGTTACACCATGACTTATTTTTCCACGCTTCGGCTCTTGCTGGGAGGGTTGCTGCTGCTGGTCGGCAGCGGCTTCACCAGCTGTGTATCGGTAGCCGCCTACCAGAAAATGTACCTCAACGATGAGGATATGAAACTGGCCAACAAGCGCATCGAAGTATACGAAACCAACTTTGAAAGCTACCGGGAAGGCGCCGGCGGCGCTAACGGCGGCAAAGTAGGCGGGGGCTGCGGCTGCAACTAACCGATGACACATCCGCGCTTTTCTTCTGCCATGCTCCGCTCTGCACTTACCACAGTTTTTCAGGTTCTGACGTTGCTGGCCGCGCCTACGCTGGCCTGCGCCCAGGCCACGCCCACCCCCAACCGGGTAGACGGCTACGGCACCCCGGCTACCACGGCTCCGAGTCCGCCCAACCCCAGCAACCACGGCGAAACGGAAATCAACATTCTGTCCAGCTACTATGCCCAGGAGGGGGACCACGGGGCGGTAGAAGGCGGCCGCGGCACCCAGCAGCTCACCGACTTCACCCCGACCATTATCCTGAACGTGCCGCTGGACTCCGCCACGCGGGTATCAGCCAACCTGGGGGTGGATTATTACGCCTCCGCTTCCACCGACCGGATTGACCAGGTGCTGTCCACGCCTTCGTCATCGGATACGCGCTACCACCTGGACCTGGGCTACTCGCGGCAGCTGGCCGATAAGCGCACGATTGTGGGCGTGGGTGGGGGCTTTTCCAAGGAATACGACTACCTCTCGGGGAATATCACCGCCTCCTGGGCGCGTGCCTCCGCCGATGGCAACCGCGAGCTGAGCGCAGCCGCGCAGGTGTTCTTTGACCGGGCTACGCTGATCCTGCCCGCGGAACTGCGCCAGGGGCGGGGCGGCGACCATGGCTCCGGCTTCGATACGCGCCAGAGCTACAACCTGAACCTGGTGTACTCGCAGGTACTCACCCAGCGCCTGCAGGCGGCCGTGAGCACCGAGCTGGTAGCCCAGAACGGACTGCTGAGCACGCCTTTTCACCGCGTATACTTCCGGGAAACCGGCGGGGCGCTGGGTACGGCCAAAACCGAGCTGCTGCCCCGGCAGCGCCTGAAGTATCCGGTGGGTTTGCGCCTGAACTACTACGCCACCGACCTAGTGCAGCTGCGCGGCTACTACCGGTTCTACAACGACAACTTTGGCATCAGGGCGCACACCCTGGAGCTGGAAACGCCGCTGAAGGTGACGCCCTTTTTTGTGCTGTACCCTTTCTACCGCTACCACACCCAAACCGCCGCCACATACTTCGCGCCCTATCTGGAGCACAGCGTCACGGATGAATACTATACCTCCGATTACGATCTGGCTAACTTCTCCGCTAACAAGCTGGGGCTGGGGCTGCGCTACTCTCCGGTGTATGGCATTGGACGCTTCAAAACGCCGTTTGGGGGCCAGGTGGCCAAGTTCAAAGCCCTGGATTTGCGCTACGCGCATTATCGGCAGAGCACCGGCCTCACGGCCAACCTAATCAGCGCCGACCTTTCCTTTACCCTGCCCTAGGCTAAGGGGTAGATTCTCGGTAAGTTCACCCAGGAAGTCAGCTTAGAGTCTGCATCAGAAAGTGCTGGCTTTGGGCTATTAATTCATGGTGTCCAGGCCGGCCAGCACCATGACGCTGCAGGCCCCGAAGCCGATGATGAGCACCAGCAGGGCACTCAGGAAGTAGGGGGCGGCGCTTCGACCCGGCTCGGCCTTCACCAGCCGCACCACACCCAGCACCACATTCACCAGCACTTGTACCAGGTAGCCGCCCGCAAACAGAAAAGCGGCGCCCACCGCTACAAACCGCCCCAGCAAGCCCAGCACTACGGCCGCTACCAGCACGAGCAGCAGGTTGTTGCGCAACACATGGTTAGGGCGGGGTGTTGGGGTTGGTTCCATAGCGGTTGAGGTTAGTGCATGTTGCCAAGATTGAGGTGGGTGGCGCAGTCGCCGAAGCCAATGATGAAAACCAGCAGGGCCGCCAGGAAGAAACCCAGGCTGGTTTTCCGCTTCCCCGTCACGAGCATCAGCAAAAACAGCATGCTGTTGAGAAAGGACATACCAAACAGAATCAAGAAGATACTCTCGTTGCTGTCGAGCAGTTGCCGCCCCACGTGCAAAACCACAATAATGCCCAGATTGATGAGCAGGACTAGGCCCACACGGCCTTTCTCAGGGGGCGGCGTTTCCATACTATAAAACGGAGGCTTCGCGCAGCTCGGCCAGGCGGGCCAGCTTTTCCGGGTCGCGGTAGAAGATATTCATGGTTTCGAAGGGAATGATTTTCAGGTCCTTGCTCACGATGTGGACGCAGGACTTTTTCACGGCCCGCACGTCGAAGTTCCAAGCGTCCATGAACTGCAGGATGATGACCCGGAACAGGTTTTCGTAGCTCAGGTTGGGTGCCGATACCTGGGGCAGGCAGCAGAGCAACTGGTTGAGCTCGGGCACCACGGTATCCACGGTGTTGGCGGTGCTGAACAGGCGCAGCATGTGCTGGCGCAGGCGCGGGTCCCGCTCGTACACGATGGTGTTGCTACTGTTGGTGAGCAGCTCGGCCGGGTCGATGTAGCGGGTAAGCGGGTAGACTTCGCCTTCGAGCTTGAGGGCGTAGGCCATGGCCAGCGCATCGGGGTTGCAGGGCACGGGCAGCAGGTCCTGAACCGTAAATACGGGGCTCTGGTCGATGATGCCCTGGCGCACTTCCGTCAGGGAAAACGCGTCGGTTTCGGGGTTGAAGTTTTCTAGCCGCCCGGCCGCCTGGGTGGGCTGAAACGTGACCCCGCGCACGCACCGCTGCTTTAGCGCAAAGTCAATGATTTCGCCCATCTCGTCGTCGTTGAGGCCCTTTTGTAGGGTCACGACGAGGGTGGTGCTCAGATTGTACTTGTTCAGGTGCTCCAGGGCTTTCATCCTGACTTCGCGCAGGTCGCGGCCGCGCATGGTGAGCAGCACGTTTTCGCGGAAGGAGTCGAACTGCAGGTACACCTCGAAAGCCCCGGCGTAGGTAGCCAGCCGGGCCACAAACTCCTCATCCTTGGCCAGACGCACGCCGTTGGTGTTCACCATCAGGTGCTTGATGGGCTTGCGCTTGCACATGTCCAGTATTTCCCAGAACTGCGGGTGCAGGGTGGGCTCCCCGCCCGAAATCTGCACTACGTCGGGCTCCCCTTCGTTGAGAACAAGCACGTCAATCATGGCCTCCACTTCCTCCAGGGTGCGGTGCCGACCGTGGTGGGGGCTGCTTTCGGCGTAGCAGGTGGGGCAGGTCAGGTTGCAGCGGTCCGTTATTTCAATGACGGTCAGGCAGCTGTGCTGCTCGTGGTCGGTGCACAGGCCACAGTCGTAGGGGCAGCCGTAGTGGGTGGCGGTGTTGAAGCGGCGTGGGGTTTCGCTGGGCTTCACGTAGTTGCGGATGCTCTTGTAGTACTCCACGTCGGTGGCGATGCGCACTTTTTGCCGGCCGTGGGTGGGGCAGCGCTTGAGCATGAACACCTGCCCGTCCTCGAAGACAATTTTGGCCTCCACGCGCCGCAAGCAGTGCGGGCACAAACTCAGGGTGAAGTCGTAGTAAGTATAGGGACGTTCGGGCATGGGCAGACAGAGATGCTTAGGGAAGGTTGACGATAGAGTGAATAGTCCGCAGAAACTCGGGTTCACACTGTGCAAACACGTCCGAAGTAGAGTCAAATATTGCCTGCACGCCCACATCATTGTGCACGAGGTAAACAACGTAAACAGTGTGACTGAGCGACGCTTTATCCAAATAAGTCAGCTGGTAGCCAAGCATGTTTTTCAGCCGGATTACCCCGTTCTTTTCGTCGGGTTTATACATATTCACGACCCTGGCATCATGAACACCGTCTGGCTGCTCCTCAGTTAGACCGCGCTGCAACTCCGCGCTGAACGTTTGTAAGTCGACTGTACTAGGTATTTCTTCCAGCAGAAATGCCATGTTCGGGATAATGCTCCGGCCCGCCTTATCAACGATGGGAAGACGCTTTGAACTGTATAGCAGCCGCTCTCCAAGCTCCTGACGGCTCAAGGCCGACCAAGATGAATTCGGCAGTGTGACTTTTAGCTTAGCTTCCGGAATCACAATTTGACACTGTCCGACTCGCCCAATCAATAGCAGCAGGAAGCATAGACAAACGCAGAACTTCTCCATTAAAAATGTAGGATTACTCTATTCAGATAGAAGAGGCCGCAGGCAAAGGCGCAAGGTGAAGTCGCAGTAGGTGTAGAGACGTTCGGGTATGGTAATTTATTAGTGTAAGTAAACGATTATTTGATTTTAACCATCTTTGAAGTGAATACAAGTTCTGAGAAATTTGAAGTAGAAGTTTGCGTATAAGAACTGTCGGTGGTGCTGCTTATTCTTACCGTCAGCATTGCATCTTTTGGCATGTTGGGGTATTTATCGAATACATCTTGATTTGGTATTAGTACATAGGTGCAGTCATCGAGCCATTTAACCTTGTATGACGTTGGTTTAGTCGAGTTATTATGAACCTCAGTTTGTTCGCCACCTGAGCGAGTAATAATTGTTGTGTTACCTCTATCAGTGAGCTTGAATTTGCCGTTTCTGAAATTGTGACAATCTGTTCTTTGTCCTAATGCGCTGTTAGAACAAAAGCAGATAAAAAAGAATGAGAGTATTAAAACTCCTTTCATGGTGTTTTATTAATTGATTTTAAGAAGAAATGTAATAGTGGTACTGACTAGGATTGTAACCTCAAGCGCATTAATATCTTAAGATGCGTTACTAGGTAAGTTGGTAGCTGCCTGTTGGCTTATCCACAGCCACCCATAATACCCCAGCCCCGCCACGCAGGCCCACTGAATAGCCGTGAGGCCCCATCCGCTCGGGGCGGGCGTGGGCTTGATAAACTCGACCAGCAGGCGGAACAGCAGGTAACCTACCATAAAAAACCGGAACCGCCAGCCCGCGGGCAGCGGCCGGCACCGCTCCGCCAGCCAGATGCCCGCGCCCAGCAAGGCCAGCCACCCGATTTCGTAGAGGTTGGTAGGGTGGCGCGCGGTTCCGTCGCCGAAGTCGATGCCCCAGGGTAGGGCAGTGGCGGTGCCGAAGGTGCCGTCGGTGAGGCCGGCGAAGTGGCAGCCCAGGCGACCCAGGCACATGCCTAGCAAAATGGGGTACACCATCAGGTCGCCGCTAGAGGCCGTTACGCCGAGGAGCTTCTTGGTCAGCTCCACGCCGATGAGCCCGCCGAGCAGGCCCCCCACAATGGTTTTGTTGGTGAAGTAGTACAGCCAGCCGCCGGGCGGGTGGGCCAGCAGCGCCGGGTGCTCCAGCAGCCCCAGCACCCGGGAGCCCAGCAGGGCGCCGGCCGCGCAGCCCACAAAAATCCAGAGGCGGTGCTCATCGGAAATGGGGTCGAGGGTGCGGGCGCGCTGGCGCTGGTAGAACCGGTAGCCCACGGAGTAGGCCAGCACCTCAAACAAGAGGTGAACCGGCAGCACCAGCGGACCGAGGGTAAGTTGGACGGGGTACGTCACGGCAGGGAGTTGTTGGGGGCCGTAACTTACAATATCCCCGTGTTCCGGTAGTGCTACCTCCACATAATGCCTACTTGGTAAACTACGAAGCCAGGCTGGACAGAGTAGCTTACTCCGGCTGGGCCAGATATTTCTGCACCTTTTCCTGGTCGTACTTCGTCAGGTGCAGCTGCTCCTGCAAGGGCTGCCATTGTGGGCTGGGGTACCGGAGCAGGGCGGCTTGTAGTGGCACCTGTAACTGCTGCCGCCGCCACGTATCGGTGCTGAAAATCTGCTGGAACAGCTGTACGGTTTCGGCGCGAGGGTACCGGGCCAGCGCCAGGCAAAGCCAGCGCCAGGTATCTTCGTTGTAGTATTTCCAGGTCAGGTTACGGCTGAACAAGCGCCGCAGCTTCGGGTAGTAGTAGTCTTGGTGTGGAAAAGCTTGCACAGCTTCGAGGGCAAGCCGACCCCGGCGGCCCCGGCTGTTGTGATGCCCGGCCCGATAGCCCAAGCTACGCCGGATTAGCGGCCGGTCTGCGGCGCGCTGATAGCGGGCCAATGGCAGCAGGGCTGTGGGCGTACCCCAAGGCCGGTGGGCCAAGTGCCGCACCCGCCGGTAGTAGCGCGGGTTTGCTGGCAGCGTTGAAAGCAGTTGGGCCTGGGCTTCCAAGCGTACGCCCGGCTGAAATAGCAGCAAGCTGTCGATAATGACTTGCTGCGCCGGGGTAAGCGTAAAATCTCCTGGATCGGATTCGTTGGGGTCAACAAGCGCCAGCCAAAAGTCGCCGACCATTACGCTGGAACGGCCATGTGGTGACCATCTTGCCCACGTCTTCTGCTGGTCGCGCAGGTGAGTCAAGAGAAGCGGGAAAACTTCAGGCGCCCTTCTTCGCACCAATATCGAGAAAGCATAGGTCCGCAGGCTGGGTTTCAGATGGTTGGCCAGATACGTCAGCTCGGCGTTGGTTGCCTGGCATAAACCATGACGACCAAGGCTGTCTGCCGGACAGGAACTGCCCATACCGAAGCTAACGATGTTGTCGCGCCCCGGACGTGAGTGGCGTAGCTTTATCACCGCTTTGCGCGTGGCCGCAGACAGTCGTTGCGCCTGGCCAGCGGTTTGGCCCAGCACAAGCAGCATTATAAACAACGAAAGAACCCGGCCCACTTTGATAATTCGTAATGGAGCCCAAGATAAGCAGAGAGCTGTGGCTACGTTCTCTGTCGCACTTTATTCCTTCATAGCCAGCCTTCGCATAGCATTATGAGCGAGAGGCCGGGGCAACATAGCGCCGCTTTCGTGCAAGAACGAGGAAAAGCTACTCCACCACCGACACGCGCACTTTCTTGCCTTTCACCTTGGCACCCAGCAGGCGCTCCACCACTTCCGGGGCCAGCTGGCGGGGCACGGCCACGTAGCTGTAGTAGTCGAATACTTCGATGTGGCCCACCTGGTCACGGCCCACGCCGCCCACGTTCACGAAGGCCCCCACCAAATCGTGGGCGCTTACTTTGTCCTTCTTGCCGGCCGACACGTGCAGGGTCACGTTTTCGGGGCGGGGCGCTTTGGGGGCGGCGGGCGGCAGCTTGGGCGCGTGCATGGGCGTCCACTTGATGCCTTCGGCAATGGGCCACTTCTGCACGTGGGCTTGCTCCTTGGGCGTGGCCAGCAGGTGAGCCGTGCCGGCGGCACCGGCGCGGGCCGTGCGGCCGGCGCGGTGCTGGAACCCATCGGCTTTGTCGGGGGCGTCGTACTGCACCACCGTGTCGAGCAGGGTCACGTCGAGGCCGCGGGCGGCTACGTCGGTGGCTACCAGCACCTGGGCCGAGTTGTTGCGCAGCTTCATCAGGGCTTTGTCGCGCTCAGGCTGGGGCATTTTGCCGTGCAGCATTTCGGCGGCCACCCCGCGCCCGTGCAGGAAGCGCGCCAGCTCGGCGCACCGCTCACGGGTGTTGCAAAAGATGAGGGCGCGGCCGGTTTCGGGCTGGTTAAGCAGGTGCAGCAGGGCCGCGGGCTTTTGCTCCAGCGTCCCCACGTGGCCCAGGAGCGTAAGGTTTTCGGGCAGCTCGTCGGTGTCTTCACCAGCATTCACCACGCGGGGCCGCGTCAGGTTCTTGCGAATCAGCTCCAGTACTTTGTCCGACATCGTAGCCGAGAACAGCAGGGTCTGGCGACGGCGCGGCAGGCGCTTGATTATCTCCACCAGCTCGTCCTGGAAGCCCAGCTCCAACAGCTTATCGGCCTCATCCAGCACCAGCACCTTCAGCTGGTTGGGAATGATGCTGCGCCGCTCGAAGTGGTCGAGCAGACGGCCGGGCGTGGCCACTACCACGTGCGGAGCCTGCTTGAGCGAGGCTGTTTCCTCGCGGAACGCGTGGCCTCCGTAGAAGGCCGCTACGCGCAGGTTGGGCAGGTACTTACCGAGTTTCTTGAGGGCGTCGCGCACCTGCAAGGCCAGCTCCCGGGCGGGTACCAGCACAATCACCTGCACGGCGTCCACCTTCACATCCAGCTGCTGCAGCACCGACAGGCCGTAGGCGGCGGTTTTGCCGGAGCCAGTAGGCGCCTGCCCTACCACGTCCTGCCCGGCCAGCGCCATCGGAATAACTTGTTCTTGGACGGGGGTGGGGGCCGCGAAAGTCAGCTCTTCGAGAGCTTGCAGCAAGGTGGGCGCGAGGCCGAGGTCGGCGAAGGTAAGGGTACTCATGGGGCAAAGGTAACTATTGTTGACTGCCTGGGTGGTGAAGCAGCAGACTTAGCTGGCCTGAGTTTGCCGCTAGCTGGCCATTCAGCCCTTTACTCCTCCGTCACATCCACCAGGCGGTAACGCACGGCGGATTTCTTCGGGCGGATATCAATGCCGATATAGTGAGCATAGACCTTGGTGAAGCAGGCGCCGAAGTAGAAAATCATGGCGGAGTAGAACACGAACAGCAGCACCAACACCAGGCTGGACGCCGGCCCGTAAATGGGCCCCAGGTTGCGCTGCACCAGCAAGTGCCCCAGAATAAACTCGCCGATATCGATGAACACGGCGGTGAGCACGGCCCCGCGCAGCACAGCCCGCCAGGGTACTTTGGCCAAACTCAGGTTGCGAAACGTGGCCGCAAACCAGGCCGCCAGTATCAGCAGAGAAACTACCTGGTTGAGTATCTGCACCAGATAATAGCCGAAGGTGGCATCAAAGTCCTTGATATAGTCGGCAAACAAAGCCAGAATAGTATCGGAGGTGAAGGCCAGCACCGAAAGCAGGGCCGTGGCCAGCAGGGCGCCCAGGGAGCGGGCCCGCTCCTTCAGCATCTTCGCCAGCTGCTTCGTGGTGCGCCGGGGCCGCATGTTCCAGAGCTGGTTGAGCGAGTTCTGGATGACTACGAACAGCGTGGTGGCAATAAAGAGCAGAAACCCAAACCCCAGCCACGACACCAGTCGGCTGCGCTCCACGTTGGTCACGTTCTTCAGGATCTGCTGCACCAGCTCGGCCGCCGAGGAGCCCAGCAGATTGGCCAGCTTGGTAAGCAGCAGCCCCCGCACCAGGCTGGTAGAGTACAAGGAGCCCAGCAGCTGCACCAGAATGATGAGAATAGGGGGCAGGGCAAACGACGTGAAAAACGCGGTGGCGGCGCCCAGGCGCAACGGGTCGTTGGCGGCCAGCTCCTGGGCTGCTTTGCGGAGCAGCCAAAAGAAATCCGTCCAGACTTTGGGCCGGGGCTGGCCGGGGGCTCGTACTTTTGCCATTGGTCGCTCACCCACCCTGTGGGCGAACGGCCGCGGGTGCATTGCGCGAAGATACGCAGCGCCCCTGCATCTTCCGTATCTACTTTCGCCCGATTTCGTGCCCCAGCCGCTTCCTCCTCCCGATGCCTCCGCGCCGTCCGCTTCGCCGGATGGCTGGCTGCGGCGTAAAGTCATTCAGCCCGCGCTGGCCATCCTGCGGCAGGGCCTTTCCCCCAACCAACTGGCCCTTACCGTGGCCTTGGGCGTGTCATTTGGGCTGGTGCCTTTGCTGGGCGTTACTACCCTGCTGTCCTCCTTCGTGGCCCTGCGGTTGCGCCTGAACGTGGCGGCCATGCTGCTCGTCAGCCACTTAATGAGCCCCCTGCAGCTGCTGGTGATGATTCCGCTGCTGCAATGGGGTGGGCGCCTGCTCAGCGGAGGCCACGCCCCCCAACTCACGCTGAGTCGACTGCAGTACTACTTCGCCCACGACTGGGCCGGCGGGCTGCAGCTGCTTTGGCGGGCCGAGCTGGGGGCGCTGCTGCTGTGGGCCGGGCTTTCGGTACCTCTGGGCCTCTTCCTTTACCTGGGGCTGCAGCCGGTATTCAAGCGCCTGGCTGCCCGGCAGCCGGCGGCCGTAAGCAACGCGCAGCAGGCAGAAGAAGAAATTAGGCCAGAATAAAAAAGATGGCTCCCGCGGCGCGCCGCGGGAGCCATCAACATAAGAAAGGTCGGTGGCTTAGGCCTTCTGGTAAACCGGCTCGGTCTGGCGGAAGTAGCCCGCCAGCGGGTCGTTGGGGTCGGGGTTGAGGACCATCATGTCTACCAGCTGGCCTTCCTGCAGGTAGGGCTGCACGAAGGGGCCCATTTCCTGGAGGAAGCTGGCATCTTCGCCCTCAATCTGAAAGCCCAGCAGCAGGCGCGAAGGCTCCGGGGTGCCTTCTACCTGCATTTGCGCCAGATATACGGCCTGCACCAGGGGCTGGGCCGCACTGAACTTCCGGATCGACTCGGCCAGGGCCGTGGGGTATTCGGCAGGCTGGCTGAGCTGCACGCGCGTATCGGGAGCCAGACCCTGCGGGCCTTCCTCGTTCAGGGTACCCGACAGCAGATCTTCCAGCTCCTGGTTGGTGAGCAGCTTGCCCACCGGGGAGAAGGGGTTGAGCACGCACTCGGCCCCGCGCACCATGTTGAAGAAGTCGAACCCACGCATGCGCAGGTAGGGCACGCCCTCGGGCACGATGCCGCCCTCAAACACCCGCTCCAGGGAGCTAAACACGGGCAGCTTGTTGTCGTTGAGCATTTGCAGCTTCACTTCCGAGCCGGGCTCAATGGTGATTTCGCCGGAGTCGCGGCCTTCGGAGGGCAAAGGCAGGATAATCAGCTCGTGGCCCAGCAGCTCCTGGTAGAAGATAGGGCGGAACTGCGGCTCGTTGGCCGCGCGCATCAGGGCTTCTTCCAGGGCATTCTGCGGCTCAAAGGCAGGCTGCGGTGGCATGGGAGGCACGGGCGAAACCGGCATGGGCGGCATTACCGGGGCGGGCGTAGCAGTAGGCGAAGTGTATTGGGGGCGCGAGTAGCGCGGGCCTTTGCGCTCAGCCGCTGCCGGTGTCTCAGGCGTACCAGCTTCAGGCTTGCCGGGTGCGGCCGGCGGGGTAGTCGGCGCGGGGGTAGCTTCGTCGTTTTTCTTTTTCAGGAAATCAAATAGTCCCATTGCAGAGTCAGATTCGGGGTGAAGCTGCAAGCTAAGGAGGTTTTGGGGAAGATGCACCCCGTTGCCGCCGCTAAAACCGCGCGCCTACTGGGCCGTTTGCTGCCAGCGCCGCAAGAAATCCTGGCGGAAGGCGGCGCCCAGGGGCAGCACCTGGCCGGCCACCGTCAGCTGCTGGCTTTCCAGCCGCTCCACTCGCCGCAGCGGCACCACGTATGACTTATGCACCCGCACAAACTCCGCTTCCGGCAGCTCCGTGAGCAGGCGACGCAATGTATCCGTCACTACCAGGCGGCCGGCCACGGTGTGCACCTTCACGTAGTTGCCGTAGGCTTCCAGCAGCTGAATATCGGCCAGAGCCACCCGGTGGGTGGTGGCCCCATCGCGCAGGAGCAGGGCGGCCGGGGGCTCGGCAGCGGAAGCCGGCGTGGGAGCTGACGGGGCCATCGTTCCGGCACCCAGGCGACCTATGGCTTTCAGAAACCGGGGAAAGGGCACGGGCTTCACCAGGTAGTCAATCACGCCGTGCTCGTAGCTTTCGAGGGCAAACTCGCTGTGGGCCGTGGTGAGGATGACGGGGGGGCGCTGGGGCAGGGCCTGCAGCAGCTCCAGGCCGCTCATTTCGGGCATCTGAATATCGAGCAGCACGGCATCTACCGGGTGCTGGTGCAGAAACGCCAGGGCCTCGGCGGCGGTGTAGCAGTGGCCGGCCACGGCGAGGTGGGCCACCCGCCCAATGTAGGTGCGCAGCACCTCGTGGGCCAGGGGCTCATCGTCCACAATCAGCACGCGCAGGGGAGCAGGGTTCATAGGGCAAGGTAGAGGTCGGTGCAGAACTCGGTGGCCGAGGCTTCGGCGTGCAAGGTATGCCGGTCGGGGTATAGAAGGGCCAGGCGCTGGCGGGTATTGGCGAGGCCAGTGCCTGCTCCACCGCCGGCATCGGTGGCCGGGGGCAGGGCGTTGCGCAAGCTCAGGTGCAGCTTTCCGGCTTCCAGCGTCAGTTTTATCGTCACAAAAGAGCCCTGGGCGCGGCGCGTACCGTAGGTGAAGGCATTTTCGATGAGGGCCAGAAACAGCAGGGGTGGCACCGTGAAGCCCGCCGCCTGTTCGGGCTCTGGCAGCTCTACCACCAGCGGGCAGCGTGCACCCAGGCGCAGGGCCTGCAGGGCCGTGTAGCTGCGCAGGTAGTCCAGCTCTTCCTGTAAGGGCACGCGGGGACGCTGGGTGCTGTCGAGCTGGTAGCGCATCAGCCCGGAAAGCGCCAGGAGCATGTCAGGCGTTTGGGGGCTTTGGGTGAGGCTGAGGGCGTAGAGGCTGTTGAGCGTATTAAAGAGAAAGTGGGGGTTTACCTGGGCTTCTAAAAGGCGCAGCTGCTGGTCGCGCTCCAGCAGCTGGGTGCGCAGGCGGGTGCGACGCTGCGTGATAGAGCGCCACACCATGAGCACCCCCATGGCCAGCAGCTGCACAAACAGCACGTTAAAGCTGCTGTGCCCCCACGAATCCTGGGCGTAGAACCGAGTAAATACGAGCTTGAGTATCCCGCCCAGCAGCAGCGACCAGATCAGGAGCGCGGCCAGGTACTGAAAGTAGCGGCCCTGGTCCAGCAGGCGGGGCACCAGCACCAAGTGGTTCACGTACACGGCGCCCACAGTAGGCAGCAGCAGGTACACCAGAAACTCGTGAAAGACCGCCCAGGGAAAATCACCCGTCAGAAAGCGGCGGTCGGCCACCACCGACAGCGCGAGCATGGACGACCACACCAGCGCGTCGCGGAGCGTAAGCCGAAGCCAGGAAGGCAGCCCCACGCGGGGAGTCGGAAAAGCAGAAGTAGCCATACGTAGTCGAGGCCTTACCAACCCGGCCAGGCTCAGAACGAAAGTAGGCGATAGGGCTGCGGCCACCAACTGCGCATGATGAACGCGGGTTATCCGGGCCGGTAAGGTGTTGGTCCCTTTTTCGGGCGGGTTGGTCCGGCCGGTTTTTATTCCCGCCATCGGCCCGGCAGTTTTGGGCATCGAAAGGGCGCGGCTTTTCGCGGACTTCGTGCAACGTGTCTTACTTTTCCAACCTTACCCTATGAAAACTACCTCTCTACTTGCCCTCACCTTCGGTGGTCTGCTCACGGCTACTGCCGCGCTGGCGCAAACGCCCAGCGGTCCGGCCGGCACCTGGCAGGGTAGCTTAAAGCTGCCTTCCGGAGACCTGCAAACGGTGTTCACCCTGGCCGGCACCCCAGCCGCGCTCAGCGGAACCCTGTCGGTACCTCAACAAGGGCTGAAAGACATGGCCATCACGCGTGTCCAGCTGCGCGCCGATAGTTTATACCTGACGCTCACGCCCCTGGAAGCCCGGTTTATTGGTCGGTTCTCGCCCGATCAACAGCAGGTGTCAGGCTTGTGGCAGCAGGGCGGCGCCGAAATGCCCCTGACCCTGACGCGCGGCGCGGCCCCGGCCAAGGCAGCCCTGCGCCGCCCGCAAACACCCCAGGCACCGTTTCCTTACCAAAGCCAGGAGGTCAGCTTCACGAATGCAAAGGCTAAGCTAAACCTGGCAGGTACGCTCACCCTGCCCAAGGGCAAAGGCCGCTTCCCGGCGGTGGTGCTGGTGAGCGGCTCCGGCCCCCAGGACCGCAACGAGTCCATTCTCGGCCACCAGCCCTTCCTCGTGCTGGCCGACTACCTTACCCGCCAGGGCTTTGCCGTGCTGCGCTACGACGACCGGGGTACGGCTCAGTCCGGGGGTACGTTTGCCGGTGCCACCACTGCTGACTTCACCACCGATGCGCAGGCGGCCCTGGCTTACCTGCGTACCCGCCCCGACATCAAGCCCGACCAGGTAGCCCTGATTGGGCACAGCGAAGGCGGCCTGATAGCCTGGCAAACGGCCGCCCAACCCGGCGGGCCCAACCTGGTGGTGACCCTAGCCGGCCCCGGCCTGGCCGGCGACGCCGTGCTGCTACGTCAGCAGCAAGACATTGGGCGGGCCCAAGGTATGGATACGGCCTCGCTGGGCGAGATGCGGCGCGTAAATGGGGCATTGTTCGCGGAGCTACGCCGCCAGCCGGCCAGCACCAGCACCGAGGCGCTAACTAAGCTATTGGCGTCACGCGTACAGCAGCTGCAGCCGCAGGTAAGCGCGGAGGAAGCCCTGAAGGGAGTAGCCCCGCTCACGGGACCGTGGATGCGCTATTTCCTCACCACGGACGTGGCCACTTATCTGCAGAAAGTAAAAGTGCCCGTGCTGGCGCTCAACGGCGCCAAAGATACCCAGGTGGCCGCCGCAGAGAATCTGCAAGCCATTGAGCAGGGGCTAAAAGCGGCCCACAACCGCGACGTTACAGTTCGGACTTTACCGGGCCTCAACCACCTCTTCCAAACAGCCAATACAGGCGCCCCGCAGGAGTACGTGGGCCTGGAGGAAACCTTTGCTCCGGCAGCCTTGGAGGCCGTAGGGTCCTGGTTAAAAACTCACACAAGCGGCAAGTAGCTAAAATAGAGGAAGTGAGAGCTGTGAAGTAGGTGTCATACAACCCCTACTTCACAGCTCTCACTTTTCATTGACCGTCAGAGCCATTGCAGCGGCCCAGCAATTCCGACACTTCCCGGATGGTATAGGGCTCGTTCTTATTGCCCCAGTTCTGCTGCACGAAGTTCAGCAGGTTGGCAATCTGCGAGTCAGTCAGGTCAGTGTGGCCGGGCATCACCTGGTTGTACTCCACGCCGTTGACGACTACCGGCCCGCGCTGGCCCTTACGGATCAGGCAGGGCAGACTAGCCCGGTTGCGGGTGACGTAGTCGGAGGCGGCCACGGGCGGAATCAGGCGGCGCAGGCCTTCGCCCTGCTCGCCGTGGCAGCTGGCGCAGTGGGTCTGGTAGAGCTTGGCGCCTTCGTTCTGGCGGTTGGAAAAACAGCCGCCTATGCTCAGAGCTGCCGCCAGTACCGCGGCCGCCTGCAGGCAAGTGCGCAGCCAGCGCATCAGTTGGCTGCGGTGGCCGCGGTTTGCTCTTCCTCTTTCAGCAGCACGGGCAGCTCGCGGATAAGGCGGTCTACCTCGGCTTTCACCAGGCCATCGTAAAGGCCGCGCACATGGCCTTTGCTGTCAACCAACGCAAAGGTGCCGTTGTGGGCTACGCCGCCCGGGGCTTCCTTGTCGGGCTGGGCCGCGGTGAAGTAGGCATGTGCCAATCCAAAAATGGTGTCGCGCGGGGCCGTGGCGAAGTGCCACTGGCTGGCGTCTTTCACACCCAGCCGCTCGGCGTAGTCGCGCAGCACCGGAATAGAGTCGTGGTCCGGGTCGATGGTATGGGAGAGAAAGGCTACGCGCGGGTTGCCTTTGTACTGCTCATACACCCGCAGCAGCTCACTCTGCATTTTGGGGCAGATGCTGGGGCAGGTGGCAAAAAAGAAATCCGTGACATACACCTTGCCAGCAAACGTAGCCTTGGTAACCGGCTGACCTTGCTGGTTGGTCAGGTGGAACGTCGGCACCACGGCAAACACCGTATCGGCCGGGCCACCATCGGCGCGGGGCTTTACTTCCCGCTCCCCAATGTAAGGTAGGGTAGCCGCTTTATTGGGGTTAGAATCGAGCGAGCAGGAAGCCAGAAGCAGGCCGGCCGACCAGGCCAGTGCGCTGCTGCGCAAAGCCTGGCGGAGGAGAAAACGCATCATAGAGAAGAAGGAGTAGCGGCCGCCGGGGCCGCGGGCAATAGCGCCTGCGCGGAGTCGAGGCTGCTGTTCATGAGAAGGCCCACGGAATCGATGCGCTGCTGCTGCCGGGCAAAGTAAGCCAGCTGCCGGGCCGGCGCTACCGTGTCGGCGGGCTTGCGGTACTGGTGCATCCAGCCCATCATGGCGCTTTCGGCGGCCAGCAGGGCGCGCCTACGGGCAGCCGCGCCCGCGGAGTCGGCGGCGGGCAGGGCCTGGAGCTGCTGGCGGCGGGAGTAGAGCTGGTCCATCCGCGCCATCAGTGAGTCGTGGGAGGCCAGCACGCGCTGCTCGGCGGCCGCTACCTGCTCGGCAGGGTTGGGCGAGGAAGTGCAGGCGGGGAGCAGACCGCTCAGGCCAATCAGGAGGGCAACAACAATCGAAAACGTACGCACGCGGCAAAGGTACAGCACGATTGGCAACCATGCTCAACCATTGGCCGGTCTACCAGTTGGAATGCAGCTCGGCGTAGTGCCAGAGCCAGGAAGCCAGCGTCCAGGTGCCCCAGAGCAGGAGCCCAAAGCCCAGCAGCAACACAATGGCTACCACGGCCATCAGTCCTTTCCCGCTGCCCTGGTAGCGCCCTTCCTGGTAGTGGCGGCGCAGCAGCTGCACGTTTCGGTCGTTGGCCTTGTAGGCGAAGTCAAAGATGTTGCCCAGGATGGGAATGGAGCCAATCAAAGAATCCAGTATCACGTTGATAACCATGCGAATAATGAGGCTGCCGCTGGCTCCGTGGCGGAACATGGTCATAATCAGCACCCCGGAAATGGCCATCGACGGCAGATTGCCCACTACCGGAATTAGGCCCATGATGGGGTCGAGGCCGAAGCGCCAGGTGGTGCCGGGTACGCGGAACTGGCTGTCCATGAGCCGGGAAATGTGCGACACCCAGCGCAGGCGCTCATCCTGGTCGAAGGAAGTGGGAGAAGCCGGGGAAACAGGAGAGGAGGCCATAAGGGAGAGGTTATGCGCCTTCTAACGCAACTCCGCGTAAAATGATAAACTAACCTATTGCGCCGACCGGCAGTTATAGCTTAGCACCCTACGCATTCTACTCACTTACCAACTCACCACGATGGAACAACGCACACTGGGCCGGCAAGGCCTCACGGTATCGGCCCTGGGCCTGGGCTGCATGGGCATGTCGGATTTCTACGCCGGCCGCGACGATGCCGAAAGTACCCGCACCCTGCACCGCGCCCTGGAACTGGGCATCACATTCTTCGACACAGCCGATATGTACGGCCCCTACACCAATGAAGAACTGGTAGGTCGCGCCTTGCGTGAGCAGCGCCAAAACGTGGTGCTGGCTACCAAATTCGGTATTCAGCGCGACCCCAACGACCCCACCCGACGTGGCATCAGCGGGCGGCCGGAATACGTGCGCGAGGCCTGTGAGGGTAGCCTACGCCGCCTCGGCACCGACTACATCGACCTGTACTACCAGCACCGCGTTGACCCCAATACGCCCATTGAAGAAACCGTGGGCGCCATGGCCGAGCTGGTGCAGGCGGGCAAAGTGCGCTACCTGGGTCTTTCCGAAGCCTCGGCCGAAACCATCCGCCGGGCCCACGCCGTGCACCCCATCACGGCCCTGCAAAGTGAATACTCCCTCTGGAGCCGCGACCCGGAAGACGGTGTGTTGCAGACCTGCCGCGAGCTGGGCATTGGGTTTGTGCCCTACTCGCCCCTGGGCCGGGGCTTCCTCACGGGGCAGATTCAGCGGTTCGAAGATCTGGCCGCCGACGACTACCGCCGCTTCACGCCGCGCTTCCAGGGAGAGAATTTTCAGAAGAATCTGGATCTGGTAGCCCGCATCCGCGAAATGGCCGAGCAGAAGAACTGTACGCCCGGTCAGTTGGCGTTGGCCTGGGTGCTGGCCCAAGGCACAGATGTGGCCCCCATTCCCGGCACCAAGCGCGTGAAGTACCTGGAAGAAAATGTGGGCGCCCTGGGCGTGTCACTCACTGCCGAAGAGCTGCAGCGGCTCGACGAACTCGCGCCTCAGGCAGCCGGCTTGCGCTACCCCGCCGAAATGATGAAATCGGTGAACGGGTAACTATTCCGGATTACGGCAGGAAAATCAACGTCATGCTGAGCTTGTCGAAGCATCTCTACCGCTTCCTTGGACCGTTCGATAGAGATGCTTCGACAAGCTCAGCATGACGTATTGCCGGAAACCGGCGCCTTATTTCCCCAGGGGCGGGAGCAGATCAATCCACCCATCTTCGCTTACCACGATGGCCAGGCAGGGGTAGCGGCTGGTTTCCACGTAACGCACGGCGGAGTTGAAGCGCGACCCGCGCGAGGAGTCACCTTTGGCCGTAGCCAGCCCGTCGAGGATGGCGCCAATGCCGAAGCAGGTACCCTGCGGGTCGATGAGCACGGCCCCGTCGATGTTGGTGACCAGGCGCACCATGGCCGGGGTAATGCGCGTGGGCGTGACGCGGTAGCACTGCGTAGCCAGGCGGCGAGCCTCTTGGGCGGCCCCATCCGAAATAAGCAGGATGGTGCCCGTCGGCTGGGAAGTAGCACTGAGCGCCAACGACCACAGGTACTCCACGCCTGCTGCATCCATGTCGGGCCAGTTGCGGCGGATGGCCCGCTCAAAGTTGCGCTCATCTACCCGGGAGCGGGGCAGGCGCGGCGTGTTCGATACGACGCGCATCATCACTTCCCCGGCGTGGCTGAGGTCCCAGCTGTAGTGCTTGGTGAAATGCACCATAAACAGGGGCTCATAGTTAGGGTCGTCGAGTGCTACGACCTCGCCCAGGCCAAACAGATTGGCCGCGTCGCTCATCAGGGCCACGTTTTCCTCGCTGAGCTCCAGGAGCTTGCGCATCGACCGATGGTCGCGCAGGGCAATGGGCGTTTCCAGCAGTAGCACGGGGCGCACGGCCGGGTGGTGGCGGCGCGAAAGAGCCATCAGGCCCACGCCCTCGTCGCCCTCGTGGCGCAGGGCCGCAATGCCGTTACAGGCGTCGTAAAGGCCGTGGTTGCCGTTGCCAACGGCCAGCATAAAGCGGCGGCCGGCGGCGCGCAGCAGCTCGTTGTAGTCGCGGTCGAGAATGGGGCGGTCCTCATCCAGGTCCGACTCGCGCAGGGCCCGCAGGCAGTCGTGCAGAAACTCCTGCACCGTGGCCTGCAGCAGGGAGCCGGCGCGGCCATTGGGGGCGGCCGGCAGGGCGTAGTGGCTGTGGTAAGCCTCGGCACTCATTTGCAGCACCACCAGGATCTGGTAGTTGCTCACGCTCACCGGCTGCGAGCAGAACGATACCCGCGCCTCGGTTGGGGAAGCCGCCTCCAGGTCGGCAATGGTGGCTTCGGTGGCCCGCCGCAGCAGGTTGTACCAGCGCATCTTTTCAAACCGGTCGTGGTCGGTAGGGTGCAGGTGGTACACCACTTCGCGCGGACCTTCGGGCTCCAGCTGGGAGGCCCGGTTTTTCACTTCCTGAAACTGCGAAGGCCGGTAGCGGTGAGTAGGCGGCTCGATGACTACCGCGGCGGGCTCGTTGGGTTCCTTGGCGGAGGCCAAGCCTAGCAGGAATACCTCCGGGCGCAGGTTGCGGTCGAGCAGGTTAAAAATTCCTTCGGCAAAGAGTTGGGCGGAGACGCGGAAGAGGCTTTTCTGGGAATCCCACATGGGCAACAAGGAGCAGCCGCCGGGCGGCACTTAGGGGGCAGGTGGGTCGTGTACGCAGAAATGGGGGCAAAAGGTGGCCCCCGCTGCGTATTTGCCTTAACAAGTAGGGCCCCTGCCGGTTTGCAGTCTGCAAAGTAGTCATTGCTCGCCTTGCGGTTTTCTCAGCGTACTCCCGTATCTTAGAATACGAGCCAGCCCCCCTTGCCTTATGTTCGTCGATCTACTGCTAGCTATGCTGTTTTCGGTGGTAATTCTACCGCTGACGACGGGCTATTGCGCCTATAGCCACGGGCGGTCTTTCTGGCTGTGGTTTTTCCTGGGCTGCTTTCTCCCGATTGTCTCGTTTTTCGTGCTGTGTGCTTTGGTTTACCGCCAGCACGCCGACCCGGGCCAGCGCCTGGTAGAAGAAGCCAGGGCCATTCTGGCCGAAGCGGTGGAGAAGGAGTTAATGAAGAATGAGGAGTGAAGAAAGGATTTGGGTAGTGGCGCGAAGCCATTCGTCCTGAACAAAGCCAGACGCTCTTCTACCAGAAAGCCCCTGACGCCACCACGGCCCGCAGGGGCTTTTACGTTGCAGTACCCTAAGGACTGCCCGGAATATTCGGCTCCACTCACCACCCCGCCTT
This sequence comes from Hymenobacter lutimineralis, assembly GCF_008271285.1. Taxonomy (NCBI): domain Bacteria; kingdom Pseudomonadati; phylum Bacteroidota; class Cytophagia; order Cytophagales; family Hymenobacteraceae; genus Hymenobacter; species Hymenobacter lutimineralis. The sequence continues at coordinate 509,029 of NZ_VTHL01000001.1, forward strand.
CTCATTCTTCATTTCCAGGTACCTCCGTATGGCCTGGGCGGCCCAGGCGCCGGTGCTGAAGCAGCCCTGCAGCAGATAGCCGCCGGTAGGCGCTTCCCAGTCCAGCATTTCGCCCGCTACGAAGGTGCCCGGCCGCTGGCGCAGCATCAGTCCTTCCGTTACCTCCGACCACGCCACGCCTCCCGCCGAGCTGATGGCCTCTTCCAGTGGGCGGAGTCCGGCTACGGGGATGGGCAGCTGGGTCAGCAGCCGGGCCAGAGTGTCGGGGTCGACCGGCAGCTCGGGCACCAGCTCCCGCAGCAGCGTGGGCACCGGCGGCTTCAGGCGCAGGACCTCGGCCAGAAACTTCGGCCACGACTGACTTGCCCGCCGCTGCCGCAGCTTCTCCGCCAGCTGGGGCAGCGGCACATCGGGTTTGAGGTTGAGGTGTAGGTACGCCGGGGTGCCGGCAGCTAGGGCCGCGCGCAGCTGCGGGGTCAGGGCGTACACGGGCGTACCCTCCAGGCCGTAATCGGTGAGCAGGATTTCCCCGCGCACAAGGCGGCCCTGGCAGCTCAGGGCCACGTTCTTGAGCGGAGTCCTGCCTACTTTTTCCCGGAAGAAGGCCGACCAGGCCACCTCAGCCCCGCAGTTGCTGGGGGCAAACGGTACGCATTGCACGCCCAACTGCTCCAGCAGGGGCACCCAGCGGCCGTCGGAGCCAGTTTTAGACCAGCTCGCGCCGCCCAAAGCCAGCAGGGTAGCGGTGGGGTGCCACTCGGTTTCCTCGCCGGTCACTTCGTTCAGCAGGCGTAGCCCGGTTGCGCCGGCAAAGCCCAGCCAGCGGTGACGCGTGTGGAGCTGCACGCCCAGCTCGTGCAGGCGCCGCAGCCAAGCGCGCAGCAGGTCGGCGGGTTTGTGCTCGGGCCGCGGAAACACCCGCCCACTGGTACCTACGAAGGTGTCGATGCCCAGGTCCAGGGCCCAGGCACGCAGGTCGGTGGGGGAGAAGTGCGCCAGAAACCGGCGGAATTCGGCTGCGTGAGGCCCGTAGCGGTCCGCAAATGCTTCAGCTGGTTCGGCATTGGTCAGGTTGAAGCCCCCGTGCCCGGCAACCAGAAACTTGCGGCCCACGGTATTCTGCGCCTCAACGACGGCCACGCGCCGGCCCGCCTCGGCCAGGCGCTGAGCCGCCAGCAACGCCGCCGGGCCACCGCCAATAATGGCTATTTCGGGAAATGAAAACGCAGGCTGCACTCGGCAAAAGTACGCAGCCGCGCGGCAGTTGCGGATAAGTGAACAAGCAGATGGCCGCAGGAGGGAGCCGCCAAAAATCGACCATGCGCCGTTTTCCTGCGTATCCGGAGCTCCTCTTTGCTGACTTGCGTATGGGTCCTTACTCTATCCTGATCGGGCTGAGCCTGGCCATTATTCTCTCATATCTGTTTGATCTGGCGGCCCGTGCCACCCGCATTCCCTCCGTACTGATGCTGCTGGCCACGGGTATTGCCCTGCGCCAAACGGCCGATTACTTCGACGTGGCCGTGCGCGTACCCCAACTCATGCTGGAGCTGTTCGGCATCATCGGGCTGATCATGATTGTGCTGGAAGGGGCCCTGGACCTGGAGCTGCGCCGCGAAAAGGCTCCGCTCATCCGGCGCTCCTTCGTGGCGGCCCTGCTGATTCTGGTGGTGCAGGCGGGGGCCATTGCCTGGCTGCTGCACCTGTACGTGGGGGCTTCGTTTCAAAGCTGCCTGATCAATGCCGTGCCGCTGGCCGTCATCAGCTCGGCCATTGCCATTCCCAGCGTGGCCAATCTGGGCGGCGAAAAACAGGAGTTTATCGTGTACGAAAGCACGTTTTCCGACATTCTGGGCATCATGCTCTTCAACTTCGCGGTGCAGGACAACTTTGCCCAAGGCGTATCGGTGGTCACCTTTGCACGCGACGTGGTGGCCGTGCTGGTGGTGGCCGTACTCAGTACCGCCGCGCTGGCGTTTCTGCTCGACCGGATCCGGCTGCACGTCAAGTTTTTCCTCATCATTGCCTTTCTGGTGCTCGTGTATTCGCTGTCCAAGAAGCTGCACCTGTCCTCGCTGATTGTGGTGCTGGTGTTTGGGCTGGTGGTGAACAACGCCAAGCTGTTTCTACAGGGGCCACTGGCGCGCTGGTTCCGGCCCGAGCGCCTTAGCGAGGAGCTGCACCAGCTCAAGAGCATCACCGCCGAGTCGGCCTTTCTGATTCGCACGTTTTTCTTTTTGCTGTTCGGCTTTTCCATCACTATCGGCAACGTGCTCAATGGCGGCCTGCTGCTACAGGGCGTGCTGATTGTGGCTGTACTCACGCTCATTCGGTTTTTCTATCTGCGCTACGTGGCCCGCACCGACCTGGTGCCCGAGCTGTTTATTGCGCCCAAAGGCCTGATCAGCGTGCTGCTGTTCTACAGCATCCCGCGGGAGCACCTCATCGGCGAAATCAGCGAAAACATCTTGTTCGTCGTCATCCTGCTCACCGGCATCATGATGATGGTCGGCCTGATGCTGGCCCCGAAACAACCCCAGCTAGGCGAGTATTAGCAATGGGTTAATAGGTGAATGCTCAATTCGTGCGTCATCCACCGCTAGTCTGATTCCTTGAGGAGCTGGCGGCGGTAGGCCGCCAGAATGGCGGACTTGAGCAGGAAGCCGGCATAGCGGCCGTTTTCGACCACGGGCAGGGCCCAGGCGCCTACCTGCTCCATGCAGCGCAGCGTATCCAGCATCATGTCGTCGGGGTTGACGATGGCGGGGGGCTGGGTCATCAGGTCAGCCACGAGGGTGGTGGTGTAGTGGTCGTCGTCGAAGAGGGCGTCGCGCACGGTGTCCAGGCTCACGATGCCCAGCAGCTCCCCCTGCTCATTCACCACCGGAAACAGGTTGCGGGTAGCGTGGCGGAAAATGTCGACCAGCTCACCCAGGGTGTTTTCGGGCCGCACCGGCACAAAGTCGTTCTGAATCAGGTGGTGCAAATCCAGCTGGGAGAGCAGGCCCCGGTCGCGGTCCTGGTGCATGTAGATGCCTTGCTTGGCCAGCTTGCGGGTGTACACCGAATACGGCTCGAAGTATTTGGTCACCAGGTAGGAGCAGGACGTAACGGCCATCAGCGGCACAAACAGGGCATAGCCGCCCGTAATTTCGGCAATCAGGAAGATGGCCGTGAGCGGGGCGTGCACCACGCCGGCCAGCATGCCGGCCATGCCCAGCACAATGAAGTGCACTTCCGGTACCGGGGCCATGCCACTTAGGTTGATGACGCGCGCATACACAAACCCCGCCAGCGCCCCCACAAACAAGGACGAGCCGAACATGCCCCCGTTGCCGCCCGAGCCCACGGTGATGGTGGTAGCCACCACTTTCAGCAGCATACTGCCAATGGCTACCAGCAGCACCAGCAGCACGCTGTCGTCGCGGTACACGGCAAACAAAGAGCCATCCACCAGCCGCTCCGACTGCCCGCTGAGCAGCAGCTGCACGATGTTGTACCCTTCACCGTAGAGGGGTGGAAAGATGAACACCAGCAGCCCCAGCGCTACGCCGCCCACCACAATCTTGCGAAAGGGGTTAGGCCACCGCTCATACAGGCGCTCCGCCAGGAAGTATACGCGAATCATGTATACCGACAGCAGGGCCGTGAACAAGGCCAGCATGAGGTAGAACGGTATAGCTTCTACGGGCCAGGCCGTGGTGATGAGCACGAAGGGCTGCCCGGCGTACAGCAGCTTGGATACCACCGTAGCCGTGGCCGAAGAAATAAGCAGGGGAATGAAAAACGGGGCCGACAGCTCGGAAAGAATGGCCTCTACCGCGAACAGCACGCCTGCAATGGGCGAGTTGAAGATGGCCGCCACGCCCGCCGCCGCCCCGCAGCCCACCAGCAGGCGCCGCTCCCGCCGCCCCACCCGCAGGATGCGGCCCACGTTGGAGCCAATGGCCGAGCCCGTCACGGAAATAGGGGCCTCCAGACCTGCTGACCCCCCAAAAGTGACGGTCAGAAATGAGGTAACCATCTGCGAGTACAGCTTGCTGCGTGGCACAATACTGCCCTGGCGGGCAATGTTGTAGACAATAGGCCCGACGCCGCGGCTGAGCTTGCCCCCCAGCACGTAGCGCGTAAACAGCACCGAGAGGGAAATGCCAATGATGGGATAAAGCGACAGGGCAAACACCCGGTACTGCTCGGGCACCCAGGCAAAGATCAGCTCCTGGCTGATGTGCACGGAGTTCTTGAGCAGTACTGCCGCCAAGCCCGCCAGCAGCCCCACCACAATGCTGAGCACAATCAGGTACACCCGGTCGTTGACGTAGCGCAGCCGCCACAGCAATAAGGGGCCCAGCAGCCGGTGGATAACGTTTTTGGGCATAGTAACGGGAAAAGCCAGCAGTGGGTGGGCGCTGCCGGCAGCAAGGTAGGAACGGGTACTCAGGCGGCACAGCCACGGAAACAGGGCCGCGGAAAAGTCCACACTCTGCCTCGGAGCTGGCCGCGCATCTGCACTAACGGGTAAGATGGGAAAGTTGGGCTGCTTTCCACAGAAAAAAGTGGAATTACTGCACTGTTGCCGGGTGGGGGTAGCCCTGCTCGGCCAGCAATTCCCGGATTCCCTGCATCAGCTCACTTTTCAGGCGCTGGGTGCCGCGTCGGTAATCTTCGGAGTACGTCCAGAAGTACACGTGCAGGGTGGCAACGTTGCCCTCGGTTTTTTCCAGAATCAGGTAGGGGGTGTGGGGTTCTTCATTTTCCACATCCCGGTACTGGCGCACAAAGTCCAGCACAAGCTGCTGCACCCGGCCCGGTCCTTTATCCTGCTCAATGTCAATGGCTACCAGAAAATCCTGCCGAATATGCCCGTCGCGGGTGTAGTTGATGAGCGGCTCGCGCAGCACCAGGGCATTGGGCAGGTAGATGTGCTTGCCGTCGAAGGTCTTGATGAGGGTGGTGCGCAGGTTGAGGGCCTCCACGCGGCCCATCAGGGCTTGGTTGTCGCGAATCTGAATGGTGTCGTGGATGCGGAAGGGACGGTTGAAGGCCAGCACCACGCCGGCCAGGAAGTTCTCAGCAATGTCCTTGAGGGCAAAGCCCACCACAAACGCCGTAAGCCCCGCTGCGCCCAGCACGCCCGTCACCACGCCGGCTGCGCCTATCACCTGCATGGCCAGCAGCAGCCCCAGGCCAATAAACGCCCACTTGCTCAGCCGGGTCAGAAACTCGGCCAGGAGCGGGTCGTGGGAGCGGGCCTGCAGGCGCCCGCCCAGCAGGCGGCTCAGCCGCCCGGCCACAAACACAGCAATAACCAGCAACACCAGGGCTACGGCCAGCTTGGGCAGCAAAAACAGAAAGTGGGCCCAGTAGGTCGTGAGCACCTCGTAGAGGTCGTGAAGCAGCATAGCAGAAGTACAAAGGAGATAAAGCTTAGATGCCCCGGCCACCCATTGGCGCCGAGGCAGACGAGCCGTTGTACGGCAGGAGCTTTGTTCTAGGTTCAGCGAGGAGCCAGGCTCATTCCTGGGCGGATTGGTTCATCCAGCGCCAGAAAATAAGCCCCCCCACGGTGTAGGCGACTACGTCGAGGGGGTCGGCAATAACCTTGGGATTGAAATGGGGCAGCAGCAGTTCAAACCAAACGGCAATGACTACCCAAGTGCTGATAATCCAGGCTCCGGGCAGCACGAAGCTTGGGCAGCGAAAGTAGTAGCGCCGCATCACCCACAGCAGAAGGGTAAGCTCCAGGGGCAGCGTTAACAGGTCGCCCAGGTGGGAGTTGATAAAGGCGGGCAGCGGCGGCCACGGCGCCCAGTAGCGGTTGACGCTGGAAAAGAGGTAAAGCACGGCACCCACCAGAAACAGCGGGTGCCGTAGTTCCTGCGGAAGTCTTAACCAGCCAATGCCGTTACCACCCATATTATGAAAGCAAGCAGGCCGGCAAATGCTAGTTGGCCGCCCCGGATGATGTATTTAAAGAACCGAACGAAGGCGCTGTCTTCGGGCTTTATCTCAATGAGCATCACCGAGGACATTTTCGCATTAACCAGCTCTTCCCGCTGCTGCTCGTTGCGCCGCAGTTGCGGGTCCAGCAGCTGCCCGCACCGCTCACACCGGTCGTCGCTTTGCTGTTGCCAAGCCGACCAGTGACTACAGTGCGGGCATTTTTTGGAGGAAGAAAGCAAGGAGGTATCCATGACCCAAAAGTACGCCGCAGATGCCGGCCACTCGGCTAAATAGGCCTACATAATGATGTGAGCCGCCGCTGCCTAGGCAGTTATTCTTCCATGATGTCCTCGTTCCAGAGAGCGGGCTCGGCGGCAATAAATTCCTCCATCATCTGCACGCACTCGGGCAGGTCTAGGTCTACCACTTCCACCCCGTGGCTTTCCATGAACTCGCGGGCCCCGTCGAAGGTGCGCGACTCGCCCACCACTACTTTCGGGATTTTGAACTGCACGATGGTGCCGGCGCACATAAAGCAGGGCATCAGGGTGCTGTAGATGACGGTGTTGCGGTAGCCCTCGGCCTGGCGGCCGGCATTGTTGAGGCAGTCCATTTCGCCGTGCAGAATAGGGTTCAGCTCCTGTACGCGCTTGTTGTGGCCGCGGGCCACCAGCTTACCGTCGCGCACCAGCACCGAGCCAATGGGAATACCACCCTGAGACCGGCCCAGCCGGGCTTCGTCGATGGCAGCTTGCATGAATTCGTCCATGAGAAAAGGGAATTTGAAGGTTAGACAGAAGTTCGCCAATGATGACGAATAAAAAGGAAAAGCGGCACGGCAAAGGTGCTGGTGAAAGCAATACCCAATACAAAATCCTCCCAGCTTTTGCCGTGCGGGTTCAGGATGATTTCGAGGGCCAGTAGTAAAAGTAGCAGCCCCATCTGCACCCCGGCCGTTACAAGCAGCTGCTTCTTGAAGCCAAAAGGCTCGTGCCGCTGAGCAGAACGCGTGAGCAATAGGTAGATACCCTTAAACAACAGCAGAAAAATGCTGTCAAAAAATAGTACGGCTAAAGGGATGGTAATTCCGGCAAACATAGCAGCAGGTTACCGGGCGCAAATGCCCTTGTACGGGCACCACTGGCACACGTCCAGGTCGTCGGTTTTGCGGATAGGCTCCTGTGGGTCCAGCATGCGGCTCACGAGGCGGCGCAGGGCTTCGGCGCTGGCCTGCTCAAAAGACATGTCTTCGGCGGTGAGGAAGGACAAGTCGGCTTCCAGCGGGGCGGGGTCGGGGCTGCGCAGGGGCACAATGGCGGCTTCGGCGGCCGCGTAGCCGCGCTGGGCCAGCATGAGGCGGTAGAGCCAGAGCTGACGCACCTTTTCGGCCCCGCCGCCGGGCTCCGTCACCAAGCGTTCCAGGGCTTCGGCAGGCGTGTACTTTTTGCGGGCACTGCCCAGCAGGTTGAGGCCGCTGCCGTGCACTGCCCCGGTTTTGTAGTCAATGATGCGGCGGCGGCCGTCCGGTAGCTCATCCACGCGGTCAGCAAAGCCAATAAGGTGCACCGTTACCCGCTCCCCTTCCGGAGTTTCCACAGTTACGTCGCCGGTCAGGCCCTCTTCCAGCCCCACCACGCGCAAGGGACCATTCGTGGCAATCTGCTCGGACAGGGAATTCAGGTAGCGTTCCAGTAGATGCACACCCACGCCGCGCAACACGTGGTTGAGGCCTTCGTCGGGCAGTTGCTGGCGCGGGGTAGCGGTTTCCTCCCCATCCTCCAACGCCAGGCCGCGCTCCAGCAGCTCGGGCACCTGGGGCAGCCAACTCGTAATGTCCTCGGCGGTGATAGGCCGCTTTTCGCGCACAAAGGGCGTCATCAGCTGCTCCAGCACGTAGTGCACGGCCGTGCCAAACACATCGGCCCCCAGGTCTTCGGCCACGCCTTCCTGCTCCTGAAACCGGGCAATGCGCGAGAAGTAAAACCGCAGCGAGCAGGTTAGAAACTCATTGAGCGCCGAGGCCGACAAGCCCCGCTCCAGCAACCCCCGAATGGCCCCACGCATCTCGTAGTCCTTTTCTAGCACCAAGTCGCCCTCGTATTTCTGGTACCCCTCGGAGCCGCGCGCTATTTCGCCACTAACCTGCTGCCCGTTGGTTAGTACCGTGGCAGAAGCCGTCAGATCCAGCAGCTCCAAGCCTGGGTTCTGAGCAGCCAGATCGTGCTCAATCTGGAGCAGAAAGCGGCTTCGTTCCCCAGCCTGTACGCCCTCGGCACCGGGCAGAATGTATACTAGGTCTACCCGCTGGGCGCGCTGGAGCAGGCGCCAGAACTGGTGACTGGTGGCGGCCTCGTGCTCGGCGTAGGTGGGCATGCCGTACTTGGTGAGCACGTCGTACGGGAACAGGGAGGTGTTGCGCTTGGGCGCGGGCAGAATCTGCTCGTTGCAGCTCAGGATGATGATGTGGTCGAAGTCGAGGGCGCGGGTTTCGAGCAGTCCCATTACCTGCACCTGGGCAATAGGCTCGCCGGCAAAGGGCAGGCGGGTGCGCGTCATCTGCTCGTACAAGAACCGCCGGAAGGAGCGCACCGAAGGCCGCTGGGTGCGGCAGTCAAAGGCGGAATCGAGCTGGCGCACCAGGGTGTAGAACAGGTACAGGTACTCGGCTTCGATGGCCGTGTGCTCCTGCTGATACACGTCGCGCAGCAGCTCAATTACCTCGTAGCAGGCTTGCACCACGTCGTCGCAGTTGCGCCAGGGGCGGAACAGGGCTTCTACCAGCGGATGGTGGCGGCCTAGCTCGCGCAACTCGGCTTCGGTGAGCAGCACGGCGTTGCGCTTGACAATCTGCCGGCAGATATCATCGAGCACGCCGTGAAACGCGGCCTGCTCAGGCTGAGTGTCAAGCCAGTTTTCGTAGCGGCGCAGGAAGGGGTGGGCCAGCAGCTTCGTGACGGTGAGGTGGTGGTAGCGCCGGATGCCGTAGTCGGAGCTGGTTTCGCCCTCCCGAATGCCGGTCAGGTGCACCTCAAACAACAAATCAATCAGGTTGAACAAGGGTGTGCTGCGGAAGCTCAGGCCCATCGTCACGTTGAACTGGGGCACCTGCTCGGGCGGCAGGCCGTGCAGCACCGGCAATAGCAGGGTTTCGTCGGGCAGCACTACGGCCACCGAGGCCCGGGGGGCGGTGTGCAGGCCTTCCATCACCAGTTGCCCGGCCACTTTGCCCTGCATGGAGTTGTTGGCCACCCCAATAAACCGGACGCGGCGGGGTAGGGTGCGCAGCAGTTCCTCTGCGCCCATCTCCCCAAATCCAAACGCCGTGGGCGGTAAGTCGAGGGAGTCGGCCAGCTGGCGGAAGGGCTGCCCGGCGCGGTTGGGCGAGTCGCCATCGAGGTAAAACCGGTCGGTGTCGAAGCGCACTTCGGCCTTGCGCTCCTTCAGTAGCAGCTTGAGCAGCCGGCGCTCCGCCTTCGACAGCACGCCCAGGCCCAGGAAGACGTGCTGGGGCACCTGCTCGGGGGCGGCCTGCAGGCGCTTTTGCATGGCATCCACAGCCAGGCGGTAGGCCAAGCCCGGGTAGGCCAGGTGCTGCTCTTTCAGGCGGCGGCGCAGGCGGCGGTATACTTTTTCGAGGTCGTCCCAGAAGCGGAACCAGGCGGCCGTGGCCGAGGCCGGGGCCGGCGAGTCGCTAAGGTCCCAGCGTTCCAGGGCTTTGGCTTCGGACAGGTACTCGAAGAGGTTGCTGGCGTCGGCCAGGTTCTGGTCGAGGGCTGAGAAGTCGTCGAGGAGCAGCCGTGACCAGCCCGTGAACAAGTCAAAATCCAGCTTGGGGTCGATTTCCCGCAGGATGTCGAAGAGCAGCAGCTGCAGGGCAATGGGCTCTTCCACCTGCACGCCGGCCAGCTCCACCATGTAGTCTTCCATGGCCGCCACGCGGGGGCTCCACAGCGCCTCGCCCTTGGGCGCAGCCATGGCCAGCTCGTTTTTGAGGTAGACCACTGCCCGGCGCGTAGGCACCACCACCACCAGGTCCGACAGCTCCGCGCCCGAAAATCGGCTCAGCAGATCCTGGGCGGCCTGGCGCAGAAAGGGTTGCAGGGCAACGGTAGGGTCAGCGGGTTCGGCGAGGGGTAGGGCAGCGGGGGCGGGGCGGAGCGTCATACTGAGTAAAGATACGGCGGCCGTTACAGTGCCACCAGCAATTCACGGCTTTTAGCACGCGGCGTCTTACCTTTCGCTATGCATTCCTTCATCATTCCTTCGCTGGTGGCCATGTGTTTGCTTGCGGCGTGTTCGTCTTCACCGAATGAGCCAACCAGAGCCCTGAACCCGCCGCAGCCGTCGGCACCCACGGCGCTGACGGACACCACTCCCAAGACTGAATCGACGGAGCCGGAACCGACGACGGCAGCCGTCGAGGAAACAGCAGACGTGCCTGCATCGGACTCGGCAAGTGAATATGCTACCCGGTATGTGGTTGTGGCGGATACCAGCCTGCACTATTACCCGCTCCGGGCCCGCATGACTGCTATACAGAAGGCGACCCGCCTGCCCATTGATACGCTGGGAAGAGAATACGATGCCCGCAAGAACCTGATAAAGGTGCCGGAAAATGACGAAGATGAAATGTACGCGGGGGAATATTACCCACGCCGAGAACCTACAGCTAGCTTAAGCATCGAATACACCACGCTTTATCGGAGCGCAAGTGCAAAAAGCATGGCGCTGGTAACGGGCATCTACGAAGACCCCAGCCGGGCCGACAGCGCCCTGACTGCACTGCACAGCGTCGTGCCCAAGGCGTTTCTGATCAAAACCCGGCTGTATATAGGGTGTATGCATTAAACAGCGTGATTTATAGAGTTCTACTTATTAATTACTTATGCCTATTCGCGTCACACTCCAAGAGCAACTCGCCGAGCCGGAAAATCGGCTCAAGCAAGGCTTGTTGAAGGTAGCGGCATTGGTGCTGATACCCATCTGGCTGCCGTTAGCTCTGTTGGTGCTGCTGGGATTTGCATTGTTCTTTAGCTACGTACTACTGCAGGAAAAACTAAGCGGTGCTGAACCCACTCCAGCCCCATCCCCACCAAGCGAGCCAACGGTTGTCTGGCAGAATGAGCACCTAGCCGTTCTCATGCAGGATTATGACTATAAAGATGAGTTTTATCAACAGAACGAGGCATGGCTGGATGCTTGGTTGTATGAAGTTTCTTATGAAGAGGATTTAACTCGTCAACTCCTTATTGAGCCCCCTATTGCTAGTCTGCACCAAGTGCCGGTATCGGATTTCGTGCATCCCTGGGCCGACGGGGTGTTGCTCCAACTACTGGAAGCCGCGCCCGGCTCCGAAGCAGGCGTTACGTCCTGGCTGATCTACGTAGATGGCCGCACGCTTTCCTGGCACAAGCTGCGGGAAATAGGTTTGTACGCGCTACATGAGGCTAATCCGCCGCTGCCTGATTTGGTGAAAGGCTACCGTCTGAACGGCGACGAGCTGACGGTACAACTGACCGAGGCATAGCCGAATCCTGTACCTCCCTTTTTAGCCGGCAGACCGTACCGAAGAACTATCCTTCTTCATCCGAAACGCTGCCATGAACCCAACGCAACTCAGCCGCGAACTGCGCACTGCCCAAACCCCCGACCTCAAACGCCGCCGCTGGATTATTGGCCTCTCCCTCCTAGGGGCTGCTATGGGCCAGATCGTGACTTTGTACCAGACCGGCATTATCCGCCACCTGCCCGACCCACCTATTGGCCCCTTCGATTCCGACAAGGTAGACGCCTCCGACTACGGCTACAAGCGCCTCGACACGCCCGATGCGGCCGGCATGCTCATTACCTACGCCTTCACCACGGCTTTGGCCTCGGCCGGGGGCAAAGACCGCGCCCTTGTAAAGCCCTGGGTTCCCCTGCTCATGGGCGGCAAAGTCCTCAGTGACGTCCTAACGAACCTAACCCTTGCCCGCGAAGAGTGGCAGGAAAACAAAGCCTTATGTTTCTACTGCCAAACGGCCAACGTGCTGTCGGTAGACTCGCTGGCCCTGGCCGTGCCGGAAGTAGTGCGGGCCGCTAAACAGGCCTTTGGTAGCGGCTCAATTCAACATCAGGGCTAGAGAAAGCCTGCCAGCTTTTTCCTAACAGCTAAACTCCACCACTTCCTCTGTCTCGAAGTAGTACAGCAGCCCGCGTACGTCGGTAAAGCCCAGACGCTTAAATAGCTGCCCGTACTGGCGCACGAGCTGCTGGTGCCGGTCTTCGGGCGGTGGTACCCGGAAATCAAGAAGCGTGACGCGGCCCCGACCTTGGCCTAGCCCGGGTTCAAACACTACCCGGTCGGGCTTGTAATCTTCGCGGGGTGCACCGCCCACCAGAATTTCCCTCTCCGTTTCGGCAATGACGCCGGGGCGGAAGTAGGAAGCCAACTGCGGGTGCTGCACCACTTGGCGCAGGCGCTGGAGCAGCTCGGGTTGTTCGCGGCGGCTTACCAAGCCTTCAGCGGTGAGCTGCCCCGCTACACGGTCTACATCCGGGGCTATGATGACGCGGCGCAGGGCAAAGTGCAGCTTTCGGCTCCACTCGCGCTGCTGTTGCTGCTCCGAGAAGTCGAATACGGTGCTGGCGTGCCGCCGCAGCCGCAGGCGCTGCTCCCAGTCGGCGGTGCTCAGGTTAGTCAGGGCGAATTGGTTGTTCGTTGCTGGTTGTTGGTTGCTCGTTTGAGTAGGCGCCAGGCTGCCGTGGCTGAGCACGTAGGTGAGCTGCTCTTCGTTCCACTGGCCAAGGTTTAGGAGGTAGCGGTGCAGCAGCTGGGCGATATTGGTGGCCGGGGCAAATTCGTCCTTCGAAGACTTGCCGGCATCGGGGCGGCGGGTAATGATGTAGAGGCGGTGGCGGGGGCGAGTAAAGGCTACGTATAGCAGGTTCAGGGCCTCTACGAAGGTTTTTTCGCGCTCCTCGGCGTACTGCTCGGCCAGCACCGTTTGGGCCAGCTCCTTGCGCTGCTTGACCACGGCTACCGGCGGCATTTCGGCCACGGGCTTGTCATCAGCCTCCAACCGTCCCCAGAGGTAAGAGCCCCCGAAAGATGAACTGGGCTCCAGGCTCCAGTCGGCCCAGGGCACGATGACCACGCCGTAGGCCAAACCCTTGGCCTTGTGCACCGTGGTGATGGTGACGGCCCCGCTGCGTCCGGCCGGGGCGTTGATGCTCAGGTTGCTTTTGCGCTGGTCCCAGTAGGCCAGGAAGTTGCCCAGGTTGTTGCCGTAGCGTAGGGAATATTCCAGGGTCAGATCCAGAAAGCGGAACAGGTACTCGCTTTCCTCGCGGCGATGCAGCAGACCAAACAAGCCCATCAGCTTCTCACTGAGCTCATAGAGGTCCAGGTTACCGGTTTGTTTTTCCTGCACGTCGTAGCCCAGGCGGCGCAGCTCGTCGAAGAACGGCTTGCTGCGTTCCTCCTTGGCAATTTCGCCGATGCGCCGGGCTCGGGTAGGAGTGGGCGGCACCCCGCGCACCACTTTATCGACCAGCAGCAGGGCTTCCACCCGGGCCAGGGAGTTGGCGGGCTGGTGCAGCACCCGCAGAATAGCCACCAGCAAGTTCACCACCTCGGCAAACTCCAGGGAAAGCGAATCGGCCGAGATGATATCGTAGCCGCGCTCCTTCAGAAACTTGGCTACCCGCCGGCTTTGGTCGCGGCGGCGGCACAGCACGGCCATATCTTCCAGCCGAAAGCCATCGGCCAGGGCCTGCTCTACTAGGGCCAGGGTGAGGTAGAGCGTGCTTTCGTCGTAATCGAGGGATTCAGCGCCGGTATGGCCGGGCAGGGGCTCATCGGTGTAGCGGCCCTCGGCAGGGCGGTACAGACGGGCTGGGGCATCGGGCTGGATAAGCAGGATTTCGACGTGGGCCGGCGAGGTGGCGCTGGCCGATTCGGGCGCCTGCTGACCAAAATGCTCGTCGTAAATCTGCTGCACCAGCTCCAACTGAGGGTGGCTCTGCGAAACGTGCGCGAAAAAGTCGTTGTTGAACTGGATAATCTGCGGGCCCGAGCGGTAGTTGGTTTGCAGGGAGGCCGGCTCCAAGGCGCCTTCCAGCCCGATGTAGCGCGCTTCCAGAATGTCGCGGGTTTCCTCGTCCTGGGCGCGGTTGATGAGCGGCAGCGTGTGGCCCTGGTAAAGACGCAGAATCTGCTCCATCTCGCCCCCGCGCCAGCGGTAAATGGCCTGCTTGGCGTCGCCCACGGCCAGGGAAAGGTTGCCGTTAGCTACGGCGTTTTCCACCAGCGGCAGCAGGTTGTTCCACTGAAGCTCCGAGGTGTCCTGAAACTCGTCGATGAGCAGGTGCTGGTATTTCTCACCCAGCCGCTCGTAGAGAAACGGCACCGGCTCCCGCAGCACAATCTGCGCCAGCCGTCGGTTAAACTCCCCAATCAGCACCACGTTGCGGTCCTGGCTTACCTGCTGCACGGCCTTGCTCAACTCACTGAGCAGCGAAATATGAAACAGCTGCGGCAGCATGCCCTCAATCAGCAGGTACTGGCTCAGGTACTGGTCGCGGCGCTGCTCCAGCTCCTGAAATACCTCGGTCAGCTCCCCGGCTACGGCCTCCAGCGCGGGTTTCAGCAGGCCTTTCATGGCGTCGGCGCTGCCCCACTTGCCTGTCTCGGCCGCCTTGCGGGCCGTGCTGGTGGGCGTGCCCACGGGGTCTTCGAGCCAGCGCAGGGGCTTGGTGAAGTGGGAATGGATGCCCCGACTGCCGCCCGCCAGCTGGTCCGGCACCAGGCCGTGTTGGGCCAAGGCGGCCATGGCCCGGTCGCCGAGGGCCTGCATGTCGGCCTGAATTTGCTTCCGACGCTGCTTGAGCGTTTTGTGCAGGGTGCGGAATTCCTTCAGCTCCATCTGCTGCAGCTGGCCCACCGCTTCGTGCACCGATTCATTCAGCAGAAACTTGCCGAAGCGCATCATCTCGTCGGGGAGCTGGTTCCAGCTGCGGCCTTCCTCGGCCTTGCTCAGGGCATACTCCTGCAGGGTGCGCGTGAGCAGGGCGTGCTCGGCCCCCCGGTTTACTTTGTCCAGCAGCAAGGCCACCGCCGCGTGCAGCACCGATTCGTCATCCAGTTCTACCTCGAAAGCGGCCGGCAGTCCCAAATCCCGCGTGAAAGCCTGCACCACTCGCTGCACAAACGAGTCGATGGTGCTCACCCCGAAGTCGGCGTAGTGGTAGAGGACTAGGCGGAAGGTTTGCTGGGCCCGGCGGCGTAGCTGTTGCTGGCGCTGCTCGGGTGTGTCCAGTGTGCGGGGCAGCAGGCCTTCCGCGTACAGCTCCTCGGCCAGCTCAGCCAGCAACGCTTCGGCTTTGGCATCGGTGCCGGGGCGGGCAAAACCGCGCAGGGCACCGATGATGCGCTCCTTCATTTCGGCCGCGGCCGCGTTGGTGAAGGTAATGGCCAGAATGCTTTTGAAATAGCCCGCCTCATCGGCGCCCAAAGCCAGGCGCAGGTATTCTTTGGTAAGCTGGTAGGTTTTGCCGGAACCGGCAGAAGCGGAATAGATGCGGAAGGTAGCGGGCATCGAGTGGTGTAAAGGCGAATCAGTTTAAATTAAGCTCAAATTTACTCTCCTATTAATCTTGCAATGGTATATGAAAAGAGAGCTGCTGATTATAACAGGGTTAATATTGATCGTTACTGGCGGAGCGCTAGAATACCACCGGCGGCAGTTGCTGTGGGAGGAATTTGCAATAGCACACGACCGACTATTCATCGATAGAAAATATGCAGCCTTCACCTATGCCAATGGTATGGCTGTGGCTATGCAGGCACCCGGTACTGTCGAAGAGGACTATAATTTTGCTAACACCTTTGTTGTCGGCATCAATTACCAATGGAGCCGGCAACGCTATGAACGCCTGCTTAGGCTAGTTGGCCTTGACCCGCGACGTGAAGCTGTTTTTATTCGTGCTGCGTCTGATTACTATCAGTCCGACAGCACCTACTTGGATGGATTGTCACGCTCCGGCAAAACAACAGAAGCCTTGATTTACCGCAAGACGGATCCAGCCAAGGTAGCTGATATGCCCAAGCCAGAAGTGTTTAACTATATGGTGTGGCGTAGGGAGCGGGTGACGTTGCAAAACGGCAGGATTCAGGCAAGGTTGATTGAGGAGATGAATCAGGAGCATTTTTAAACTAATACAACTACAAGCTCCCACTACACCGCCTCCCACACCCGCGCAGCCACCTCCGGCGTGATGCGCATAGGCCGCATGGTCTTGGGGTCGAGCAGCACCCACTGGGTTTCGGCCTCGCAGAGCAGCTTGCCATCCGCAGTCCGCTCAATGCGCACGTGCCGCTGCGAGGTCACGCCTTCCATTTTCGCTACCCAGGTAGTGCAGCGCAGCTCGTCGCCGAGCAGGGCAGGAGCGAGGTAGCGGATATGATGTTCGCGCACTACCCACACGTAGTTCGGCTGCTCCTCGGCGGGCGTAGCTGCCAGCCAGTGCGCCCCGGCCGTGTCCTGCACCCACTGCACGTAGCGCACGTTGTTGGCGTGGTTTAGCGCGTCGATATCATCGGGCTGTACCGTGATAAAGTGCGTAAAGCGGAAAGGGGCGAGTGCATCCATAAAGTAGCCAGAATACCAGCCCAAAGCTAACAGGTTTCGCAGGGTAGCCGGACTATAGTCCGCAGCGCGGTTCGGATGCCTTCATCAACTACCAAAGCCTCAGTTATCTGCCAGATAATATAGACTGCCGATAGCCATTGCCATAAATTATCCGTACCTTTGCAGCCGCATTTGAGAACGGCCACGTTCTGCGCAGCTTGTGAGCTGCCTTTAAAAAAACCTGTTGGGCCGGCTTTGTCTTCCGTCCGTTGCTTCCGTCACTTGTCGTTGTGTAGAGTGGGAGAAGAGCGTCGCTGAATCCGCTGTTTTCAGAGCTATAGTCTCCACTCCATTATCACCGACATGGAACAAGAAAAGGTAAAAATGAAATTCAGCGAGCTGACCCTCTCTGAAGAAATGCAGCGCGCCATTGCTGAGGTTGGGTATGAAGAAGCTTCGCCCATTCAGGAAGCCGCTATTCCCGTGATGCTGCAAGGCCGCGACGTTATCGGCCAGGCCCAGACGGGCACCGGCAAAACCGCCGCCTTCTCCATCCCCGCCATCGAACTTATCGACACCGACTCCCGCGAGGTGCAGGCTATTGTGCTCTGCCCCACCCGCGAGCTAGCCGTGCAGGTTTCCGGCGAAATCCAGAAGCTAGGCAAATACAAACGTGGCCTGGCCGTAGTGCCGATTTACGGCGGTAGCTCCTACGACCGGCAGTTCCGCGCCTTGGAGCGCGGTGTGCAGATCGTGATTGGTACGCCCGGCCGCGTGATGGACCACATCGAGCGGGGTACCCTCAAGCTGGATGCCTGTAAGATGATCATCCTCGACGAAGCCGACGAAATGCTCGACATGGGCTTCCGCGACGACATCGAGACGGTGCTCAAGAAAATGCCCGAGCAGCGCCAGACGGTGTTCTTCTCGGCTACCATGAGCAAGCCGATCATGGAGATGACCAAGCGCTACCAGAAGGATCCGCAGATCGTGAAGGTCAACCATCAGGAAATGACGGTGACCAACATCGAGCAGAGCTACTTCGAGGTGCGCGGCCCCCAGAAGAAAGACGTGCTGACGCGCCTCATCGACATGTACAACATCAAGTCGGGCATCGTCTTCGCCAACACGAAGCGCATGGTGGATGAGATTGTGGGCGACCTGCAAGCCGAAGGCTACTTCGCCGAAGGTCTGCACGGCGACATGGGCCAGCAGCAGCGTCAAAACACCCTCGATAAATTCCGCAAAGGCACCCTGGAAATCCTCGTAGCCACCGACGTAGCCGCCCGCGGCATCGACGTGGAGAACGTGGAAGTAGTAGTAAACTACGACCTGCCCGCCGACGAGGAATACTACGTGCACCGCATCGGCCGCACAGGCCGCGCCGGCAAAACCGGCAAGGCCTTCACCTTCGTGAGCGGCCGCGACATCTACAAGCTGCGCGACATCATGCGCTTCACCAAGGCCACCATCAAGCAGGAGCGCGTGCCCAGCTTCGAAGATGTGTCGGAGGTGAAAACCACGCTGATGCTGAACTCCATCAAGGAGGTAATTGAGAAGGGCAACCTCGACAAATACATTGCCCGCGTGCAGCGCCTCATCGATCAGGACCAGGAAGATGGCGTTACGTCCCTCGACGTAGCGGCTGCCCTGCTGAAAATGACGATGAAGGAAGACAAGCGCGCCCAGGAAAGCCTCGACGCCAGCCGCACCCAAGGTGCTGCCCGCCCCGGCTTCACGCGCCTCTTCGTCACGATGGGTAAGAAAGACCGTCTGCACCCCCGCGACATCGTGGACCTGATTGCCGAAAACACCAGCCTCACGGCCGGTAAAGTCGGTGACATTGCCCTCTACGACAAGTTCAGCTTCGTGGAAGTGCCGAATGAGTTTGTAGAGGAAGTTATCAGCCAGCTAGGCCGTAGCACCATTCAGGGCCGGCCGGTAGCCTTCAACATTGCTACGCCCCGCCAGGAAGGTGATGCGCAGCAGGAAGGTGGCAACCGCGGCGGCTTCGGCGGCGGTGAGCGTCCTCGTCGGGGCCCGGGTGGGTTCGGCGGTGGCGAGCGTCGTGAAGGCGGCTTCGGTGGCAACCGCGGTGGCGGAAGCTACGGCGGCAACCGTGGCGGTGGCTCCTACGGTGACCGTCGCGAAGGCGGCAGCTCCTACGGCGGCAACCGCGGTGGTGGCTCTTACGGCGGCAACCGCGGTGGCGGCTCCTATGGCGGCGACCGTCGTGAAGGTGGTAGCTCCTACGGTGGCAACCGTGGTGGCGGCTCCTACGGTGGTGGCTACAAAGGCAAGCGCGAAGACAACAACTTCGACGAGTAGAACCACGGATTCGCGCGGATTTTTCGGATTGCCCGGATTTCGGGGACGATTCTACTGTTCAAGAAAAAGGCTTCGCATTGCGCGAAGCCTTTTTCTTGTTTCATGTGTCATCCTGAGCAGAGCGAAGGACCATAGCACGTTGCAACAACTCATTTGGGCGTGGCAAGGTCCTTCGCTCTGCTCAGGATGACACATGAAAGGAAACCAGCCAGCACCCGGAATTAGCAGAAACAGAAAAGCCTCCATTCATAGAGGCTTTTCTGTTACTTATCAAATCGTCCCCGAAATCCGGGCAATCCGAAAAATCCGCGCGAATCCGTGGTTCTTACTTAGCCGAGTCGCGCAGGGCACGAATGGTGTCGTGGGCTTCGCGGATGCCGCTGGCCTGCTTCTGGATAACCGATTTCAGGTCGGCGGGCAGGTCCTGGGCTTCGGCGGCTTTGTTGTAGGCGGCTTTGGCGTAGTCTTCGCCCCGCTCGCACTCGTTCAGAATGCTTTTGTTGTCCTTGCTGGTGAGGGCGCCTTTCAGGTTAATCCAGGCGCGGTGTACCGTTCCGGTTACCGAAGATTCTTCTTCGGGCTTCAGGTTCAGCTTGAACATCTGGTCTTCCAGCTCGGTAATGAACTCGGAGCGCTGAGCGGCGTACTTTTTGAAGGTTTCCTTCAACTGGGGGTCTTCTACGTCGGTCATTGCTTCGGCGTAGCCTTTTTGCCCATCTTTCAGGGTTTCAAGGAGTTCGTTTACGAGGGCTTGGGTGACTTTAGCTTCCATTATCTGAGAATAGTTTTGGGTGTGGGAAAGAGAAACTACAGGTTTCTTTACTCCCAAAACTTGCGCAGGGTTGCGAGCAATGAACGGGTAGAATTGGAAGCTGGTGCTTTTGCGAGGTGGGACAACGCAGTCAGGCCGAGCGAAGCGTAGCCATCTGTCCGGAGCAACATCAGCCCCGTTTTCTGCTTGCTACGCTTAATAGTAGCGCGCGAGTCACAGGTTTGTTACATGGCGGAGCTTTATGCATTGTTCGGGGACTTGTTGCGGTTCCGCCTCGCAATGCCAACGCAGCATCTCTCTATTTCACCAGCTCACCCATAGCCCGGCCAGCGAGGTAGCCGGTCGTCCAGGCTGCCTGGAAGTTGAAGCCCCCAGTGATGCCGTCGATGTCCAGGACCTCACCGGCGAAGTGCAGGCCTGGCACCACGCGGCTTTCCATGGTTTGCATGTTTACCTCGCCCAGCGTGATGCCCCCGCACGTCACAAACTCTTCCTTGTAAGTGGTTTTGCCGTGCATGGGTAGCGAGGTGCGCAGCAGGTTTTCAATCAGCCGGTTTTGCAGCTTGGCGGGTAGCTCGTTCCAACGGGTCTCGGTGCCTACGCCGGCCTGCTCCGCCAGCGTCCGCCACAGGCGTTGGGGCAGTCCGAACAGTGGGTTCGTGAGTACGGTCTTTTTGCCGTGCTGGGCCCGGTAGTCCTGCAGGTGCTGGCGCAGGGTGTCTTCCGTAAAATCCGGCAGCCAGCTGACGAGGGCCGTGCTTTGGTAATCGAGGTCGTGCAGTCGGCGGGCTCCCCAGGCCGAGAGCTTGAGTACGGCCGGGCCGCTCACACCCCAGTGCGTAACGAGCACTGGGCCCTCGTATTCCAGCTTTTCCCCCGCAATGCGCACCCGGGCGCGGGGCACGCTTACGCCTGGCAGCTCCTGCAGCGGCGAGTCGGGCACGTTGAAGGTGAACAGACTGGGCACGGGCTCCTGAATGGAGTGGCCCAGTTGCCGGAGCCAGTCGTACTGCGCGCTCTTGGGGGCGCCGCCGGTGGCAATGAGTAGCCGCGCTACGTTCAGCGTAGGCAGCTGCGGGTTGGAAAGCATAAGTTGGAAACCACCTTCGGGCAGCGGCGCAATTTGCTCGGCCGCCGTGTGCGTGAGAACCTGCACGCCGGCTTTGCGGGCGGCATCCAGCAAACATTGCGCAATAGTTTCCGACGAATCGGTGGTCGGGAACATGCGGCCGTCGGCTTCCGTCTTGAGGCGGACGCCCCGGCGCTCAAACCAGCGCACGGTGTCTACGGCTCCGAATTGCTTGAACGGCTCCTTCAGCTGCCGGGCGCCGCGCGGGTAGTGCTGCACGAGCTGGGCGGGGGTGTCGGCGGCGTGCGTCACGTTGCAGCGGCCCCCACCCGAAATGCGCACTTTGCTCAGCACTTTGCCGGTTTTCTCGAGCAGGTAAACAGTCAGGTGCGGATTGGCCTCGGCGCAGGCAATGGCCCCAAAAAAACCTGCCGCGCCCCCACCCAGCACCGCCACCGTCGAAGAAATATCATTCACAATGCAAAGATACGCCGTGCTTTCTGTTGCTGGTTGTTCGGTATTAGTTGTCGGTTATCAAGCTGATAAAGCAGCTCGCCCAGCAGCTGACACCGCTAGTAACAAGCAATTCAACAATACGCCAGGGCGGCCAGCAAGTCATCGTGCTGAAAGGAGTAGCCCGTGAGCTGCCGCAGTTGAGTGCTGTCGATGGTTTTGCCGCCTGCTTCTTCGGGCAGAAAAGTAGGGGGCTCTAAACCCAGGAAACGAGCCGCAACAGGGTAAAACTCGCGCCGCAACGGGTGCTGGGCGGCGCTGGCGTTCAGGGTAAATCCCCAAAGCTGCTGCTGCAGAATAGACAGCAAAGTGCCCACGCAGTCGGTGAGATGAATAAGGTTGACGGGCGCGCTGCCCTGAGCCACCGCCTGGCGGCCCGCCAGAAAGCGGCCGGGCGGGCGGCCCGGGCCAATGAGGCCGGCCATTCGGACTACCGTAGCGCGCACACCTGGCAACGTGGCAAATAGGTATTCTGCCTGCAGCAGGGGAGAAGTTGCCTCAGCGCTGGCCAGGGCATCGGCTTCCGTCAAGGGCTGGTTTACATCCGGATATACGCCGGTAGAACTCACAAACAGCACCTGGCGCACCCCGTGCCGCTGCACGGCGGCTGCTACGGGCCGCAACACGGCTAAGTAAGGTATACCGGAGCTGGCGCGCGGGGGTACGTTCAGCACCAGCGTTTCGGTGCCACTTAGCAATGCCGCCAGCGCTGGATCATCGTCGGACAGTTCTGGCGTGAGTTGCAGAAGCGTAGGCTGAATGCCAGCCGCTGCCAGCGTAGGAAGCTTATCGGGGGAAGTAGTTGAGCCACGCACTGCGTAGCCAGCGGCCACCAGGGCCTGCGCAAGGGGTAAGCCCAGCCAGCCGCAGCCCAGTACGGCAAGGGTAGGTGAGGAAGAGGATGACGTCATGATGGGGCGAAAGTCCGAAAAACTCAGATGGTATGTATGCCGACTAACTAGAAACAATTGCCGTTCTTGCGGCTACCCCATCCATTCTGTTCTTCTAAACCTGTTTTTCCGATGTCCTCTTCCCATCCCTACGCCCAGCCCATGCTCCGCGACAACGCCCTGCAGGGCAAAACCATTGTGGTAACCGGTGGCGGTACCGGCCTCGGCCGCGCCATGACTACCTACTTCCTGCAGCTTGGCGCCAACGTCACCATTAGCTCGCGCAAGCTGGACGTGCTGGAAAAAACGGCCGCCGAGCTTCGGGAGCTAACCGGCAACGCCAATGTGCTGGCCGTGCAGTGCGACGTGCGCAAGTACGACGAAGTGGAGGCCATGCTCCAGCGCACCATTGCGGAGTTTGGGGGCGTAGACGTGCTGCTCAACAACGCGGCCGGCAACTTCATCAGCCCCACGGAACGCCTCAGCCACAAAGCGTTTGACGTGATTGTGGACATCGTCCTGAAAGGCTCCTACAACTGCACCCTGGCCTTTGGCAAGCACTGGATTGCGGAGAAAAAGCCCGGCACCATTCTCAACATCGTTACTACGTACGCCTCCGTGGGCTCGGCTTTCGTGGTGCCCTCGGCGGCCGCCAAAGCCGGTGTGTTGGCCATGACGCGGTCCTTGGCCGTGGAGTGGGCCAAATACGGCATCCGCTCCAACGCCATTGCCCCCGGCCCGTTCCCGACGGAAGGCGCCTGGAGCCGCCTGTTCCCTGAGCCGCTGGCCTCCAAACTCGACCCCGCCGCCAACGTACCCCTCAAGCGCGTGGGCAACCACCAGGAGCTGGCCAACCTGGCCGCCTACATGGTGTCGGACTTCGCGGCCTACATGAACGGTGAAGTGGTAACCTTGGACGGGGGCGAGTGGCTGAACGGCGCCGGCGAGTTCAACAAGCTCGAACTCCTCACCTCCGACATGTGGGACCACATCGAAAAAACCATGCGCCGCTAACTACGAGTTCTGAACCACGGATTCGCGCGGATTTTTCGGATTTCGCGGATTTTGTAGTTGGCGCCAGTAATCTTGGCTTGCAAAACAAAAGGGCTTGCCTTTCGGCAAGCCCTTTTTAATCGGCCACAAAATCCGTGAAATCCGAAAAATCCGCCCGAATCCGTGGTTCAGATCTTGTACCCTTTGTAGCCTTTCTGGAACTCGGCGGGGGCAATGGGCTGATTGGGAACAACCTCCGAGAACTCGAACTTCTCAAACAACCCTTTGTCGTCGTGGACCTGTACCACCAGGGGCAAAAAAGTGGTCTGGTCCACACACACTATGGTGCGGCGGCCGTAGGCGTTGGGTACCTGCACGGCTTTGCCGGCCGGCACCGTGGCGCCGTAGGAGAGGTTGTTGCGCTCCAGAATGCGGTACTCGCCGCAGCCAAACTTATCAGCAATCTGGGCTATGGTTTCGGCCTTGGCGGGCTTGTAAGTGACGTAGCGGAACTGCGGGAAATCGGAGCGCAGAATGTAGCTGGGGCGGCCCGCTACCGTGGTGTCGCCGGCGTAGCGGAAGGAACGTTCGTAGCTGTGGTCGGTGCGCTGGGGGGAGCCGTGAAGCAAACCCGCAATAGTGCCGAAGCCCGCCTGAAAGATGCTGTGGTGCTGATTACGGCGCATCAGCGTGCCATTGGGGTCGAGGCTGACGGTGACGTAGGGGAAGCTGTTGGGGTAGACAAAAGCTTCGTTGTCGTTCTGGCCCGCCGTATAGAGTACCTCCACGCCCTTCTGGTTGCGTAAATACAGCCGCAGCGGGTTGTAGGCTATTTTCATCTGGGTGCGGGCCTGCTGGTAGCCGCCTTCCATACGCTCCTGCGCCCGCACGGTACAACGCAGCGTTTTGAGGTGGTCGATGGCGCTGCTGAGGCGCGAAACCAGTACGGCGGTGGTCATTTTCTCCGGCGGGGCGGCGCCCAACGCAATGCCCACGAAGGCGGCACCGGTAACAAAGCAAAGCAAGCGGTTCATCAGCGGAAGTAGCATAGAGCAATAGGTAGAGGCGCAGCCTGCATAAATCGGGCCGGATGCGGGTACCAAGTAGCGCGTAAAACTAATTGAGGCTGATGCGGGGAAACCGCGACGCTGTACTGTCAAACAAAAACAGCTCATCAATCTCAACCTGGCGGAAGTAGCGGTATAGCGGCAGCAGCTCTACCACGGCCCGCACTTCCTCGCTCGAGGCGCCATTCATGGTAATCCAGCCCCGGGAACGGTCGGCGCTGATGGCGTACACTTCCACCGCGCCTTCCTCCATAAGCTGGTTGACGAAGGTGCGGTGCGCGGGAATAAGCGCCATAAATCCTTCGTCGAAATACTCGGGAAGGCGTAAGGTCACGACAAATCTGGCCATAAAACAAGCGAACTGCCTGTGGCGGTAACGCCAGAAAAGGAGGGAATGTTTACGCGGGGACTGCACACCAAGCAACTTTTTTGCCCTTTTTGCGAAAGAGAGGCCATGCACTTTACCGTTATCACTCCCACGCACAACCGCGAGCAGTTCCTGCCGGAGGCCATTGCCAGCGTACAAGCCAGCGTTACAGCTCCGCTCGATATTACCTTCGACCACCTCATTTGCGAGAATGCCTGCACCGATGGCACCCCGGCCTGGCTGACGGCTCACCCCCAGGAGCGCCTCCGTTACGAAAGCAGCGCCACTAAGCTGCTACCGGGCCCGGCCCGCAACCTGCTGGTGCGCACTACCGCGCCCGACGCCTGGCTGGTGCCCCTCGACGATGACGACCTGCTGCTGCAACGCGCCATCTACCACTACGCGGCCCAAGTGCAAGCCAACCCCGGCCGCCCCTGGCTGGTAGCCGATTTCCTGCGTGTAGATGAGGAACGGCGCTACCTGCCCTCCGAAGATTACTATGCCTGGCAGTTTGAAACGCCCACGGATATGCTACGCGCTATTTTCCGGGCCGAGCACTTCATTCAGGGCAACGTGTGCTACTCACGCCAGCTGTTTGATGAGGTGGGCGGCTACGACGAGGAATTGCGCATGGCCGAGGACCTGGACTTGTACGTGCGCTTCCTGCTGGCTGGGCACCTGCCCGTCATTTGCCCCCACATCAGCCACCTGCACCGCTTTCACCGGGCCAACGTGAGCATTGGCGTGGATGCCGCCAAGCACGGCGCCGACTTGCAGGTGATTTACGATAAATATGCCGACCAGCTTCAAAAGCTGGGTATTGAGCGCCCGTAGAAACCACGGATTCGGGCGAATTTTCCGGATTCCACGGATTGTGGAGTCGACTGATCTACCAAAAAAAGAAGGCTTCGTACAGTGGGAAGCCTTCTTTTTTGTGGTCAGCCGGCGCTTGCGCCGGCTGATAAACTAGGTAAGGGTAACGTCCCCAAAATCCCGGTAATCCGCAAAATCCGCCCGAAATCGGTGGTTTACTCTTTCACTATTTTTCCGTCTTTCATCACCCACTGCACCCGGCGTAAGGCTGCAATGTCCTGGGTAGGGTCACCGGATACGGCAATGAGGTCGGCCAGCAGGCCGGGCTGGATGCGGCCCCGGTCGTTGAGCTGAAAGATGCGGGCGTTTTGACTGGTGAAGCCCCGCACGACAGCCAGGGGCGAGAGGCCGTATTCCTGCACCAGCAGCTCAGCCTCGCGCACGTTGTCGCCGTGCGCGAATACGCCCACGTCGCCGCCAAAAGCCAGCGGTACGCCGCTTTGCAGGGCCGCTTTCATACTCTGGCGCTTCTGCAGCAGGCGCTCCGGCTCGGGCTGCTGACCCTTTTGCCAGCCCCGGTACTGAGAAACGGCATCACCAGCGGCCACGGTCGGACAGAGGGCCACGCCACGCTGCTGCATCAGCTTAAAGATTTCTAGGGTGCCGCCGTCGCCGTGCTCAATGGTTTGTACCCCGGCCAGCGTGGCGCGGCGCATGCCTTCCGGCGTGCTGGCGTGGGCTACTACCGGCCGGCCGGCGGCCCGAGCTGTTTGCACGGCCAGGGTTAGCTCTTCCTGCGAGAAGGTGGGCCGCGCGGGCTCATCCGGGCCCCAGCGGTAGTCGGCGTACACCTTGATGATGTCGGCCCCTTTCCCGATCTGCTCACGGACGGCTCGCATCAGGCCCTCGGGCCCATCGGCCTCCTGGGCACCCTGGGGCAAATCGAGGTCGGAGTTGAGCTTGGGGCCGTAGGAGCCGCTGGCTACCAGCGCCCGAGTGGCAATGAGCAGGCGCGGGCCGGGGATGATGCCTTGGTCGATGGCCTGTTTAAGGCCTACATCGGCGTAGCCGGCCCCCTCCGAGCCTAGGTCGCGCACTGTGGTAAAACCAGCTTCCAGCGTGCGGCGCGCGTGGGTAGTAGCCCTGGCTACCCGCAATGCCACTGATTCCGTCAGCACCTGGTCGTTCCAGGTGGTTTCGTTGTAGGGGTGTAGCAGCAGGTGGGCGTGGCCCTCGATGAGGCCGGGCAGCAGCGTAAGCCCCGGTAGCTCCAGGGTGCGGGCTCCCGCCGGGGCCGGCAATTGGGCCGCTGGCCCCACAGCCTTGATGCGGTTCTGGTCTACCAGTACCACCCAGCCGGGGTGCAGGGTCTCGCCGTCGAACACGGCGGCCGGGCGAAGCAGTAGGAGAGAGGGCGGCGGTTGGGCCTGGGCGAAGCTGGTGCCCGTCAGCGCAGCCAGCACCAACAGTAGGATCCGCAGCCGGAGACGGTAAGAAAGCAGAAAAAGCATATAGCCACGAAGAAAACGAAAAGTGCCGCTTCCCACGCCGGGAAGCGGCACTTTTATCTTACAGAGCGTCTCGATCAGCACAAGCAGCTGGCGCTGAAGGGTCGAATTAGGGCGGTGGCTTTACTGGTACACGGGCAATCCTACAGATAGTACTGCAGGTTTTCCTTGGTGATAATATCGAGGGGCAGGTATTTCACTGGCTTCACGTCTTTCTTAAAGATGAGCAGGTCGGCCAGCGCGTACACGCCCCGGTAGCCTTGTTCCTTGGGGTTCTGGTTGATGAGAAAATCGATGATGCCCTCGTTCAGGAAGTGAATATTTCTTTCCAGCAGGTCGTAGCCAATCAGGCGCACATCTTCGCGCTGGTTGGCCTGCAGGTAGGGCGCAATTTCAAACGCTTTCGACGTACTCACGAAAATGCCTTTGAGCTGGCTTTGCTCCTCATCCAGCAAACGGTTCAGCTGCCGGGCAAACGACGGATCAGCCGGCTGAGGCAGGTCGACGCTAATAACCTTAAAGGTGTTTTTCGGCCGGTCCGGGCTGGCGCTGTCCGGCTCGGGGGCTAGCTGGGCGAAGTAGTCCCGAAATCCTCGCTCCTTTTGCGTGATGTGTACCGAGTTGGCTATGTCTTCGGCAATGTGCGCGATAAGAAACGTGCCCGGCTGGCTTTGGCCAAACTGGGCCAGCTTGCCGGCCAGGAAACCACTCTGGTAGGAATCCTGCCCAATGTAGCTCAGCGACTGCAGCTCGGCAATGTAGGTGTTGAACAGCACGTAGGGAATGCCCTGCTCGTGCCACTGGGCAAAAAAGGCCAGCGACTCGCGGTAAAACAGCGGGGCAATTAGGATACCGTCGGGCTTGGCTTGGGTGGCTGCCTCGGCCTGTTCGCGAAAGGAATCAACTTCGGTGAGGCTGTAGGAATACACGGTGATGTCCAAGCCATACTGCTTGAGTTCCTTACCGGCTTTGCGAATGCCATTCCAGGGCGCATCCCAGTAGGGGTCCAGGGTATGGTCGGGCTGCAGCACGGCTAGCTGATAGGTATTGTTGGAGCCGAGGGTACGCGCAATCATGTTGGGCTCATACTCCAGTTCCTGCATCATCTGCAGAACTTTCTGGCGCACCTCCTCCGCAACCCGCCCCCGATTGTGCAAGACCCGGTCCACCGTTCCCACCGAAACGTTGGCTTTGGCCGCTATGTCCTTGATGCGCACCGCATTTTTCTTCATAATCAGACGTTACTCTTTCTTAAACTTTTCAAAGATACCATGCCTGCCGCACCCGGTAGGCATGCGGGGAGGAATTGCAAATTGCCTGATGGCGCTTTTCGGCTTACTGGCTGCCGATAAAACCGGGGGAATGCAGCCTGATACGCAAAAAGCCGGCGGGCACCTAACTATTAAGCAATAAGGCCAGGGAAGCATTTGGGTGGGCTGCTAAATATAGATAAAAATACATATTATTTTCGTTATATAATAAGCGGTATTGTTGTCAGGTAGTAAAGCTAGCGTATTTCTAATGCGTGTGCGTGCACATTGCAAGAAAAAGTTTGCGTGTGCGCACACATTTTTTTTCGAAAACGTTTGCATTGGCGCTTCAACTTGTTTACGTTTGAACCATCCCAAGTAATTTATAGCGGATAAAATCATATTGACTTCACTTTGAGCCGGCTCCGCTGGCCCAAAGTGGATGGGGGAGCGTCGTGGCCATTAAATGGCACTTCTTATGGATTTAGTGCAAGTATATACTCGAAAGATTCTGCTCCCGATTACGTGTTTCTGCTCATTGCGTTCCTGAGGCCCATCAACCAACAACCTAGAAAAGCCAGCTATGGAAGTCCTGAATTACCCCGAAACCACCTTTGAAAAACTGCCCGTAACCATCTTCGAAGAAGCAGCGGAAGGAGCAGTGCGCGTAGCCCACGAAATTGCCGAGCTGATCCGCCGCAAGCAGCGACTGGGCGAGCAGGCTGTGCTTGGGCTGGCCACGGGCTCTTCGCCTATTGGCGTGTACCAGGAGCTAATCCGCCTGCACCGGCAGGAGAGCCTGAGCTTCCGCAACGTGGTTACGTTTAATCTGGACGAGTACTACCCGATGGAGCCCGACGAGCTCCAGAGCTACGTGTACTTCATGCACGAGCAACTCTTCAACCATATCGACATTCTGCCCGAAAACATCCACATTCCGGATGGCACATTGCCCATCGATAGAGTGAAGGAGTATTGCCAGCACTACGAAAAGCAGATTGACGAGTGCGGCGGGCTGGACATGCAGCTGCTGGGAATTGGCCGCACCGGGCACATTGGCTTTAATGAGCCCGGCTCGTCCATCAACTCCACTACCCGGCTGGTCAAGCTCGACCCCCTTACGATTACCGATGCGGCCAAGGACTTTATCAAGGAAGAGTTTGTGCCATTGCGGGCCCTGACCATGGGAGTAGGCACCATCATGAAAGCCCGCAAGATAATCTTGCTGGCCTGGGGCGAGGGCAAGGCTAAAATCCTGAAGGAGATGGTGGAAGGCCGGGTTTCGGACGAAGTGCCTGCTTCCTTCCTGCAACTGCACCCACAAGTAGCAGTGGTAGTAGACCGCTGGGCCGCTCTGGAGCTGACGCGCGTGAAAACGCCCTGGCTGGTGGGTATGTGCGCCTGGGACGACAGCCTGATTCGGCGGGCCGTTATCTGGTTGAGCCTGCGCACGCGCAAACCCATCCTGAAGCTGACCGACGAAGACTACAAAGACGGGAGCCTGAGCGACCTGCTGGTGGAAGCCGGCAGTGCTTACAACCTGAACCTGCGCGTGTTCAATACCATCCAGCGCACCATTACGGGTTGGCCGGGTGGTAAGCCCAATTCCAACGACGCCCAGCGGCCCGAGCGGGCCCTGCCCGCCATCAAACGCGCCCTGATTTTCAGCCCGCACCCCGACGACGACGTAATTTCCATGGGAGGGACCCTGCTGCGGCTGGTAGACCAGGGGCACGATGTGCACGTGGCCTACCAGACGTCGGGCAACATTGCCGTCTTCGACGACGATGCCCGCCGCTTTGCTGATTTCGCCCTGGACTTTGCCGAGAAAATGAACGTGGGCGTGGACGACACGCGGCAGAAGCACGCGGAGGTTGTGGAGTTTCTCAAACATAAAAAGCTGGGGGAGGAAGACAGTGCACTGGTGCAGGATATCAAAGCCCTGATCCGCAAAGGCGAAGCGGCCGCGGCCTGCCGGTTTTGCGGCGTGAAAGAGCCGAACGTGCACTTCATGAACATGCCCTTTTACGAAACCGGCCAGGTAAAGAAAAAGCCCTTGGGCGAGGCTGATATCCAGGCAGTCATAGCCATTCTGCAGGAAATTCAGCCCCACCAGATTTTTGCGGCCGGCGACCTGCGTGACCCGCACGGGACGCACCGCGTGTGCCTGGATGCCATTTTCGAAGCCCTGGCCCGCCTGAAAGGGCAGGAGGCCTGGGTAGCCGACTGCCACCTCTGGCTATACCGCGGTGCCTGGCAGGAGTGGGATGTTGAAGAAATCGAAATGGCGGTGCCCATCAGCCCGGAAGAGCTGATGCGCAAGCGCAAGGCCATCTTCAAGCACCAGTCGCAGAAAGATAGCGCCGTGTTCCCCGGCAACGACAAGCGCGAGTTCTGGCAGCGTTCCGAAGACCGCAACCATACCACCGCCCAACTCTACGATCAGCTAGGCCTGGCCGAGTACGAGGCCATGGAAGCCTTCGTGCGGTATCGATTCTAGATAATTATCCCGGCATGGCCGAGGGCTGAAAATCAGCCAACAACAGCGTTTGTAAGGAAGATAGGTCGCTGCACTGGGAGCGGCCGCTCACTTGTATTGCCCAGCCGCACCCTTCAGTTCCTGACTCCCATGCAACACCCCCAACGAAGCGTCGTGCCGCCACTGGCTATTATCGGGGCGCTGTTCTTTATTTTCGGTTTCATCACCTGGCTCAATGGCACGCTCATTCCGTTTCTGAAACTGGCCTGTGAGCTAACCTACGCACAGGCCCTGCTCGTAACGTTTGCCTTCTACATTGCCTACGTCTTTCTGGCTTTTCCCTCGGCGCTGATTCTGCAGAAAACCGGTTTGCGAAACGGAATGGCCCTTGGGTTGGTGGTCATGGCAGCCGGAGCACTGGTGTTTGTGCCAGCGGCCGGGGCGCGCTCATTCAGCCTTTTTCTGCTCGGGCTTTTCGTGCAGGGTGCCGGTTTGGCTCTGCTGCAAACCGCTTCCAACCCGTATGCCAGCATTCTGGGGCCGCTGGAAAGCGCGGCCCGGCGCATTAGCATTATGGGAATTTGCAGCAAGGTAGCCGGCGCCCTGAGCCCGGTGATTATTGGGGCCGTAGTGCTGAAAGGCGCTACGGCGCTGGAAAACCAGCTAGCGGCGACAACTTCGCCAGCAGCCAAAGCCGAACTGCTCCAGCAACTGGCTAGCCGCGTGGTGGGGCCCTACCTGATTATGGCGGCCGTGCTGGTGGTACTCGCCGGGCTAATTCGCCTTTCGCGCTTACCCGAAATCAATTTGCAACCGGAAGAAGCGTCGGCCGGCCCTGGGGAACCAGCGCAGCGCATCTGGCAGTTCCCGCATTTGCTGCTGGGCGTTTTAGCCATTTTCTGCTGCGTAGGGGTGGAAGTTATTGCCGGCGACACCATCACGCAGTATGGCCGGGCCCAGGGCATCAGCCTGGATGTAGCGCGCAACTTCACGTCTATGACGCTGATAGCCATGCTGGTAGGTTATTTCGTCGGCGTCTGGCTGATTCCCCGCCGGCTGAATCAGCAGACCGCGCTTAGCCTCTGCGCCCTGCTGGGGATGGTGTTCACGCTGGGCATCGTGTTTACTGCGGGCTATACGTCGGTGCTGCTGGTGGCGCTGCTGGGGTTGGCTAACTCGCTGATGTGGCCCGCAATTTTTCCGCTGGGTATTAAAGGGCTGGGGGCGCTAACTGAGCGAGGCTCGGCCC
This sequence comes from Hymenobacter lutimineralis, assembly GCF_008271285.1. Taxonomy (NCBI): domain Bacteria; kingdom Pseudomonadati; phylum Bacteroidota; class Cytophagia; order Cytophagales; family Hymenobacteraceae; genus Hymenobacter; species Hymenobacter lutimineralis. The sequence continues at coordinate 540,880 of NZ_VTHL01000001.1, forward strand.
TGCTTATCATGGGCATTGGGGGCGGAGCGGTGCTGCCCTATGGCTACGGCAAGCTCAGCGAACTGCTGGGCCTGCAGCACGCTTACCTAATGCTGATTCCCTGCTACGGCTACATACTGTTCTTTGGATTGAAAGGCCACGCCTACCAGCCCAAAGCAATAAAACGGGTGACATACGCTGTAAGCTAACCAAGCCCGGACACCAGGAAGGCCCTTACATAGGGTCTGGCAATGAATCATGGTAAATTACCATTTGGGTAGTTTGCGGAAGCTACTGGCTACTTATCCGGGGAGACAAAGGACCGGAAAATAGTATTATTGTACTATTTAGGAAATAAATGTTTGTGTGTGCGGACACGGTGTCTAAACAAAAACGCGTGTGCGCGCACATTTTTTTTGTTAGACGCTTGCTTTGTGAAATATAGAGCGTTAAGTTTGGATTAATAGAACCTCCGAAGGTTGGAAATGCCTGTTTCGGCTTCCGAAATAAGTAGGCGCTGAGAGTAGCAGCCTTAGGCATATCCTAAAAAATGCTTGTGTACGAAGAAGCCACTTTCTGGCTCTTGAATAGCGAATCTTCCCTCGCCACACCGCACTTCAGCAAATTCTGAGCACCCAGAATCTGCTCTATAGATCTTCCCTGTTTCCTTTTTTCGCTTGGGTTTCGGCTCTGCTTTTGGCAGGCTACGGCCTGGTATAATCGTGGCTTTCGTTGGGATATTTCCCAGCTGAGAAGGCTGGTTGCATACCTGCTATTGCGTGCTTAACCAGTGTGTAGTAAGCGTATGGCAGCAGTTGCGCACGAGTAGGCTCACTCCCCGAGAAAAGGCTTTGGTTGCCGGTTACGGCTGGTTGCGCGTGTGTTTGAAATGCTGCTTTGTCATTGTTCTCTCACCTTTTTTCCTACCAAACCCCTTCAAGGCTATGAAAAGATTTACCTGGCTTACATTTTTGCTGCTACTAAGCCTGCATGGCTTGGGATACGCGCAAGTAACCATATCCGGTAAGGTAACCGACTCCCAAGGCAGTGCGCTGCCCGGAGTAACGGTACTCGCCCGCGGTACAAACCAAGGAACCAGCACTAACTCCGATGGAGGCTATACGCTGGCCGTAGCCGACACAGCGTCCTTGGTCTTTTCCTCTATTGGATACAACCCGCAAACGGTTGCAGTTCGCGGCCGAACAACCATTAACATCACCCTCAGTGAAAATGTGCAGGCCTTGGGTGAGGTTGTAGTAACAGCGTTGAACGTGGCCCGGGAGCGGAAAACGCTGGGTTACTCCGTTACGGAAATCCAGGGTACTTCGCTCACCCAGGCCCGGGAAACCAACGTAACTAACTCTTTGGTGGGGAAAGTGGCCGGTTTGAACGTCAACTCCACCTCCGGCGGGGCGGGCTCGTCGAGCAACGTCATCATTCGGGGTGTATCCAGCCTAAGCCAGACCAATCAGCCGCTCTACGTTATCAATGGTATACCCGTGGAAAGCCAGCCTAGCTCGGCCAACACCGGTAGCCGCTGGGACAACTCGCCTGACCTGGGTGACGCCATTTCCAACATCAACCCCGACGATATCGAGTCGATTTCGGTCTTGAAGGGGGCTGCAGCTTCGGCTCTGTACGGCTACCGCGCCAAGGCCGGGGTTATTCTCATCACCACCAAAAGCGCCAAAGGCAACGATGGGGTGGAGTTCAACAGCAACTACGTAGCCGAGAAAGTCTACACCCTCACCGACTGGCAGTACGTGTACGGCCAAGGCGCCAACAACCAAAAGCCTACTACGGCTACTGGCGCCGCGCAGGTGGGCAACTCCAGCTGGGGCGGCAAGCTCGATGGCTCCAGTGTGGTGCAGTTCGATGGTACCTCACGACCCTACGTGGCCCAGAAAGACAACGTGAAGAACTTCTACCGCACGGGTAGCAGCTGGACCAACACCCTGGCCTTCAATAAAAGCTTCACGGGCGGCTCGGTGCGCCTTTCGGCCAGCAACCTGACCAATAAAGGCGTAGTGCCCAACTCCGGCCTCGACCGGCAGACCTTCAACCTGGCTGGCACGTTTGAGCCCTTCAAGCGGCTGACGATTGACGCCCGCGCCAACTATATCCTGGAGCAGGCAAAAAACCGCGCCATCCTGGCCGACGGGGCCGGCAACGCCAACTTCAACGTGCTGTTTCTGCCCACCAGCCTGGACGTGCGCAGCCTGTCGGCGGGCACCAACCCCGATGGCTCGGAGCTGATGTACAACACGGGCAACCCTTACAACACGAACCCTTACTTCGCCGCCAACAAGTTTGTGAACGATACGGAGCGTGACCGGCTGCTCTCATCAGTAAATGCACGTTATACGTTCGATAATGGCCTCTTTCTGCAAGGTCGTGTTGGGCGAGATGGGTATACAAACCGCTTCACTAGTGTAACGCCCTCGGGCACGGCTTACCTGCCTACCGGCCGCATTACGGAAGTAACAACGCGGTTTTCGGATCTGAACACCGATGGTCTGGTGGGAAAGAGCTTTGAGTTTGGGTCTAACTTCACATTTGCTCCTAATCTGGGTGCCAGCTACCGCCGCATTAAGACGGAAGCATTCCAGAATATTGGTAACGACTTGGCTGTATTTGGGCTTAACAATATCAACAATGCCAAAAATAAGTCCAGCCAAATGTTCCCAACCGACCAGGAAATCCAATCCGTGTATGGTTCGTTGGACCTCTCCTATAAGGAATATCTGTTTTTGACCGGTACGTTGCGCCGTGACTGGTTCTCAACGCTGGCCGGCCCTAGTTCTACAGCCAATCAGGAGTTGGGTATTACCTATCCGGGCGTAAGTGGGTCATTTGTCTTCTCCGAGTTGTGGCGGCCTGAATTCTTAGCCTTTGGTAAACTACGGGCAGGCTACTCGCGTGTGGGTCAAGCTACTTTACCTTACCAGACGCAGTTGAACTACGCTTTCTTGCCTGTAGGGCTTAATGGCAATCCATTAGGTACAATTGAAAACGTCAATATTCCAAACAGCAACTTAAAAGCTTCTAGTGCGACAGAATTTGAAATCGGAACCGAACTGGCTGTTGCCCAGAACCGCGTACGGTTAGATCTGACGTTCTACAAGAAGAACTCTGATAAGGAAATTGTATTCACGCCGGCTTCTATTACTTCGGGCTACCAGGGGGCCGTGCTGAATGCCGGTAAAATGGAGAACAAGGGCGTGGAAATGCTGCTAACGGTGCAGCCGGTGAAAACGGCCGCCTTCTCCTGGACGTCCTCCTTCAATGCGGCCTACAACAAAAACACGGTGCTTTCCCTGGCTGCCGGCCAGGAGCAGTCGGTGTATGCCACTTCCCGCTCCAATGCCGGTTTCCTGGGGCAGATTGTCGACAAGCCCTTCGGCCAGGTAATGGCCTACGACAACAAGTACAACGCCGACGGCACCATTGCCCTGACGCCTAATGGCGTGCCCGCCCGCGGCGACCTGAGAGCCTTTGGCTCGGCCTTCCATCCCTGGACCGGCGGCTGGAGCAATGACTTCACCTTTGCGGGCTTCAACTTCGGGGTATTAGTTGATGGCAAGTTTGGCGGTAAGATCTTCTCGGCCACCGACTACTACGGCACCGTTTTCGGGCTGCGTAAGCAAACGCTGGTGAACCGCGAAGGCACCTTCGGCTCCGATAACCTCGACGCGGCTACCTACTACAGCACCCTGGCCGACAACGTGTCCAAGGAGTTTGTGCAGAACGCCAGCTTTATCAAGCTCCGCCAGGTGACGCTGGGCTACTCGTTCCCCACCAAGCTGCTGGGCAGCAAAGTACAGCGCCTCACCCTGAGTTTGGTGGCCCGCAACCTGGCCATCCTGATGCGCAAAACCGACAACATCGACCCCGAAAGCAGCTACAACGCCTTCACGCAGGGCTTGGAGCTGGGCGGCATTCCGCCGGTCCGCACGTTCGGCCTGAACCTGAACGCCAAATTCTAAGGATTTCCCCCTGGTTTATTTCAACCTGTCCGTCATGAAAAGCACCCTCGCTAAATACACTGCCTTAAGCTTCCTCGGCCTGCTGCTGGCTACCAGCTGTACCGATGACTTCGAAGACATCAACACCAACCCCTCCACCTACAGCCAGGCCAACTTCAACCCCAACTACCTGCTCACTACCTCCCAGCTGGGCTATACCGGCAGCACCGACTTTGCCTACGACACCTGGCGGGCCAACCTGATTTACTCCTCCACGCTGGTGCAGGGCCTCTCTACGGTAGTAAGCTATTGGGCCGGGGATAAATACCTGCTCAACGAAGGCTACACCGCGGCTTACTGGGGCGGCACTACCGTGGGCGCCTACGTGGAGCAGGTGAAGCCCATAACTGACCTGGTAGAGTCGACCCGCGGCAAGGACAAGTATAAAAACCTGCACCAAGTAGGCCGGATCATGCGCGCCCTCATTATGGAGCGCATCACCGACCTCTACGGTGACGTACCCTACAGCGAGGCGGGCATGGGCTACTACAAAGGCATTATCACGCCCAAATACGACAAGCAGCAGGATATTTATAATGACCTGCTGAAGGAAGTAGAGGAGGCTACGGCCGCCCTCGACCCCGGCGCCGACATTCCCTCGGGCGACGTGTTCTACAAAGGCAACATCGCGCAGTGGCAGCGCCTGGGCAATACCTTGCTACTGCGCATGGCCATGCGCCTGACGAAAGTAGACCCCGAGAAAGCCAAAGCCTACGCCACCAAAGTGCAGGGCAAAACCCTGCAAAGTAACGCCGACAATGCCTACGTGGTGCACGACATAGGAGGGGCCCGCGTAACGCAGAACCGCAACAGCCAGGTGCTTCTCGGCGACGGGGGGCAGGAAAACTACTACGTGAAGTGGTCGAAAACCTTCATTGACGAGTTGAAGAGCACCAACGACCCGCGCCTGTCCAAAGTAGCCGTTACCCAGCTCTACCTCACCGACGTAACCAAGGAGCAGAATGCTGCTGCTGTTTCCACGGCCTCGGAGCAGAAGGGCATGCCCAATGGCAAGGACCTGAGCGGGCGCGCAACCTATGACATTTCGGCCGACCCCACCTTCACTAAGTTTACGGACTACTCTTCGCCTAACCCCGGCATGATCAAGCGCGACGGCCCAACGTTCGTGCTAACGTACGCGGAATCGGAGCTGCTACTGGCCGAAGCGGCCCAGCGCTGGGGCCTGGGCAGTGCCCAGGAGCACTACAACGCCGGCGTAACGGCTGCCATGACCTACCTCACGCAGTACGACGCGAAGCTGGCCGTAGACCCTACTGAGGCAGCTAACTACCTCACGGCTCACCCCTATGAGGCTGGCAACGGGCTGGAGATGATAAACACCCAGTACTGGCTGCACACCAACACCATGTTTGACTTCTACGAGTCGTGGGCCAACTGGCGCCGCAGCGGCTACCCCGAGTTGACGCCGGTGGTGTACCCCAACAACGCCACCAACGGCCAGATTCCACGTCGCTTCCCGTACCCCACTTCGGAAATCACCAGCAACCCCGCCAACTATAAGGCGGCCAGCACTGCCGTGCCAGGTGGCGACAACCTGATTGGCCGGGTGTGGTGGGATAAGTAACCGTTCTGCCTTCTGAGCTATGCAGGCAAGCGGCGCTGCTGCTGCAACAGCAGCGCCGCTTGAGGCGGCGGCTGAGTGACCGTAGCCCTCCTGCTTTACACCAAAAGAATATCATGCTGGGCGCAGCCGGGGTTTCCTGGCCGGCGGTAAGGTAAGGGGTACGTTCCGCGAAATGGGGATTTCGCGGAGGCCGGCCTCGGAGACACTACCCGGCTGTGCTTGGCATGATGCGTTACCGCCCCTACTTTTTCCTTACTTGTTTCCTTTTACCCCAACCCACCCTTTATGCGCTTCAACATTTCCTGTACCAGCTGGCTCAGCGGCATCCTCGCCCTTCAGATTTTCCTGGGTGCCCCGGTTCAGGCTCAGCTGGCGGAAGTTCCGGTCCAAAGTTTGGGCCTGGTGCCGATGCCCCGTGAGGTGAAGGCCTACGCTGCTACCTACAGCCTACCCCAGAAAGTAAGCATCTACGCGACGGGCAAGGAAGCGCTGAACGTGGCTCGGTTGCTGAAGGACATGCTCACGAGTGCAGGCAAAACGGTAACCCTTACTACCAATAAGGCAGGAGCCCACATTGCCCTAACAACGACGCCCGGATTAGTACCCGAGGGCTACCAGCTGAACGTAGATAAAGCCGGAGTGCGCATTGCGGCCGCCGGTGGGCCGGGGCTGTTCTACGGCGCCCAAACTTTTCTGCAGCTGCTACCGGCGCGGCCCGCAGCCACTGCCAATGTGCCCTACGTGCGCATCACCGATGAGCCGGCCTTCCGCTGGCGTGGAGCCATGCTCGACGTAAGCCGGCACTTCTTCCCGGTATCATTTGTGAAGAAGTACATCGACTTTCTGGCTACTTATAAGCTTAATACCTTTCACTGGCACCTGACCGACGACCAAGGCTGGCGCATCGAAATCAAGAAATACCCCAAGCTCACGCAGGTAAGCGCCTTCCGCAAGGAAACGCTTATCGGTGCTCAGCAGCTGTTTAAGACTCCCGCCGAGTTCAAGTACGACGCCACGCCCTACGGCGGCTTCTACACCCAGGAGCAGATCCGCGACGTGGTGGCCTACGCCCAGAAACGCTACGTAACCATTGTGCCGGAAATTGAGATGCCAGGCCACTCGGTAGCCATCCTGGCGGCATATCCCGAGCTGGCCTGCAAGCCCGGACCCTACGAAACCTGGACGATGTGGGGCGTGAACGAAGACATTGTATGCCCCACCGAGCCTACGTTTCGCTTTTTTGAGGACGTGCTGGCGGAAGTGGTAACACTGTTTCCCGGTCCCTACGTGCATATCGGCGGCGACGAAGCGCCCAAAACCCGTTGGAAGGAAAGCCCGGCTGTGCAGGAAATCATGAAGAAGGAGGGCTTTACGGATGTAGAAAAGGTGCAGGGCTGGTTTAACCGCCGCATCGAGAAGTTCCTGGCCAGCAAGGGCAAAAAGCTCATCGGCTGGGACGAAATCCTGGAAGGCGGCATTGCGCCCAGCGCCACCGTGATGAGCTGGCGAGGCGAAAAAGGCGGGATTGAAGCCGCCAAAATGGGCCACGACGTGGTCATGTCGCCCACCACCCATTTGTACATCAACTACGGGCATAGCCCGCAGCCCCACAGCCCCTACGAGCCGCTGATGATTGGGGGCTACATCCCGCTGGACGTCATCTACAACTACAACCCGCTGCCCAAGGAACTCACGCCCGAGCAGCAGAAGCACGTGCTGGGGCCCCAGGCCAACATGTGGACCGAGTACATTACCACGCCGGCCGCCGCCGAGTACATGCTGTTTCCGCGCCTGCTGGCCGTTTCGGAGGTAGCGTGGCGGCCCGCGGCCCGCAAAAGCTACGCCGATTTCCTCCCGCGCATGGGCCAGCAGTTTGCCCGCCTCGACGCCAAGAAAGTCAACTACCGCGTGCCCGAGCCCCTGGGTCTCGACAGCGCCAGCGTGGTGAAGCAGGGCGACAAAGCCCTGCTCACGCTCCGCACGCTGGTGCCCGGCGCCCAGATCCGCTACACCCTCGACGGCCACCTGCCCGACGAAACCACCAAGCTCTACACCAAGCCCCTGGCCGTGCCGCTCAATAAGCGCCTGCTGGTGCGGGCGGTTACCGTCACGCCCAACGGGCGCAAAAGCCCACCCGCCGAGTTGCTAATCAAGTAGCTAGTGGCTCATAACCGCTAGCTGCCGTGCACTTACAATTCTTTCGTTCACCGTCCGCCTTTTCCACAACCGCTTTACCTCAGCGCTAACGCCCAACGTTGTTAGCCCGCGGCTCCCATAGTCGCCCCGCACCCCCTTTGCATCTTTCCCGGTTGCCTCCCCGATACCGCTTCCATGCGGTATCCCGGCATTCTGTTGCCCTTCCGCAACCGGCCCACTCACGCGTAATTGCTCAGTGTGACAGCAAAGGGGAAACTCCCGCCGCCTGCCTTCACTGCTGCTGAACTTTTTGGTTTCACCATTAACCAATTCACAGCTATGAAACACCTTTCCTTGCTTCTGCACGCAGAAGCCCGGCGCCGCCTTTTAGCTGCCCGCGTCAAAAAAAAGCGCCTGCTCTCGTTGCTGGCCCTGCTACTCGTGCTGCTGCCCGGCCCTAGTCCGGCCCAGGTGAGCCCCCCGGTGCTTAAGAAGCGCACCGACCACAACAAGCAGATTATTGGCTACCTCACCCAGTGGGGGCCGTGGAAGGATATTCCGGGCCTGATTCCCAAGGGCAGCCTCAACCAGCTGAACGTGGACTACTCCCAGTACACGATTCTGAACTTCTCCTTTTTTGGGGTGGCTGTGGATGGCTCCATTCACAGCGGCGACTACCGCAATGCTAACATTGCGCAACCCGGGGCCGTGCAGCAACCTGCCCCACTAGTAAACACCGATACCTACAGCAGCTGGGACCTGTACCTGCTACAGGGCGAGCTGAACCTCATCCAGTACATTTCCGATGGCAGCTACGCCTACTCCCTGGGCTACCGCAACGCCGCCGGGGGCTGGTCGAACGTAAACACCGGCGCCACGGGCACGTTTCCGCTGGCTATTCACAAGCAAAATGGCAAGTTGGGGCTGATTGATCTGGCTCACCAGCAGGGCGTGAAGGTGATGGCCTCCATTGGGGGCTGGAGCATAAGCAAGCACTTTGGTGAAATGGCCGCCGATCCGGCCAAGCGGGCCCGCTTCGTGAGCGACTGCCAGAAGCTGATTGCCCTGGGTTTCGATGGCATCGACCTGGACTGGGAATACCCCGGGCAGGCCGGCATGAACTTCACCGGCCAGCCCCAGGACTACCCAAATTTCGCCGTGCTGGTGGAAGATATTCGGGCAGCTATTGGCCCCGGCAAGCTCATTACGGCGGCTTTTTCGGCGGTGCCTTCCAAGTTTGTGCAGTTCGACTGGGCGCGCCTGAGCCGCTCGATGGACTACTTCAACTTCATGACCTACGACTACAATGGCGGCTGGTCGAACAAGGCCGGGCACAACTCGCCGCTGTATGATTATCCCAATGCCGAGTACGCCAGCTTCTCCCTGGCTGCTACCACCCAGGGCATCAAAGCCGCCGGTATTCCACTGAATAAGGTGAACCTGGGCGTGGCCTTTTACGGCCGCGGCGTAGTAACCAACGGCCCGGCCGCCCTGAACGCGCCCACCGTAAAGCGCGCCGAAACCGTGAGCCCCGACGGCCCGGTGATGACCAGCGCCGACTTCGCCAACTGGCCTAAAGATGTGTGGGACGGCACGCCCAACTACCAAGCCATTGTGGCTCAAACGGCTAGCTGGACGGAGTACTGGGACGATAACGCGAAAGTGCCCTACAAAACCAATGGTACGTACTTTCTGAGCTACGACAACGAGCGGTCAGTAGGGTTGAAGGCCCAGTACGTGAAGGACCAGCAGCTGGCCGGCGTCATCGTCTGGACAGCCAGCGGCGACTGGCTGGACTTGGCCGTAAACCCGGTGACCTACGGCGGCAAGCTCGTGTACAGCGCCAGCACCAAAGCCCCGCTGGTAAACAAGCTAAACGAAGTATTTGCCTCCGGTACAACAACAAACACACCACCGACGGTGAGTTTGACTTCGCCGGCTGCTGGGGCGAGCTTTACGGCGCCGGCCAGCATCACGATTAATGCGAATGCAGCAGATGCCAATGGCACCGTGAGCTCCGTAGCGTTCTATAATGGCACGACCCTGCTCGGTACGGATACGTCTTCGCCTTATTCTTACAGCTGGACGGGCGTGGCCGCGGGCACGTATTCGCTCACCGCTAAAGCCACGGACAACCAAGGAGCGGTAACAACTTCCGGGGCCGTGAGCGTGACGGTAACGGGCACGACGCCCGTGGCCCAAGCCATACCGGGCAAGATCGAAGCCGAAGCTTACACAGCCCAGCAGGGCATCCAGACCGAAACTACCACGGACGCGGGCGGGGGGACCAATGTGGCCTGGTACGAGACCAGTGACTGGCTCGACTATTACGTGAGCGTAGCTTCGTCCGGCACCTACAAGCTGGAGCTGCGGGTAGCCTCAGCCAACGGCGGAGCCACGCTGCAGCTGCGCACCAGTGCCGGCACGGTCTTGGGCTCAGTGAACGTGGGTAACACGGGCGGCTGGCAGAACTGGCAGACGCTGAGCACCAACGTGAGCTTGCCGGCGGGCCCGCAGACGCTGCGCCTGTACGCCTCAGCCTCCACCGGCACAAACGTGAACTGGCTCACCTTCTCGACGGTAACGACGACCAATACCCCGCCCACAGTCAGCCTGACCTCGCCCAGCAGCGGGGCCAGCTTCACGGCCCCAGCCAGCATCACCATCACTGCCAATGCCGCCGATGCCAACGGGACGGTCAACAAGGTGGAGTTCTTTCAGGGCGCCACGAAGCTGGGCGAGGACCTGACGGCACCCTACAGCTTTAGCTGGAGTGGCGTGGCTGCGGGCACCTATTCTATTACCGCTCGGGCCACTGATAATGCCGGCGCTGTGACGACTTCTTCGGCTGTGAGTGTAACGGTAACCAGCGGCACGGGCACGTGCAGTGTGGCAGCGTGGACGGCCAGCGGGGTGTACACGGTGGGCATGCAGGCCAGCCGCGGGGGCAATGTGTACCAGGCCAAGTGGTGGACCCAGAACGAGGACCCGCTCGCCCAGAGCTGTCAGTACTGCGTCTGGCAGCTGGTGGGCCCCTGCGCCAGTGCCCGTACCATAACTGCTACCACCAAAACCGCTCTGGGCGTTTCCATCTACCCCAACCCCGCCCAGGGTGGCCGCCTGACGCTTGAGCTGGATGGCTATTACCCCGAGGTAACGGTGGAGGTAGTAAACACCAGCGGGCAGACCTCAACGTATTTCTATAAAGGGGATAAGCGCCTGCAACTGGTGCTGCCCAATCTGCCGAAAGGGTTGCTGCTGCTGAAAGTAAAAGCTGGTGGCAGCACCTTCACCCAGAAAATCGTGAATAACTAACCAACTGTACATGCAAAAAAAGGGAGTCCTTTTCGGGGCTCCCTTTTTTGTTCAAGTAGAGAAAATCCTGGGCCATTGCTGTAACTCAGGCTTAGTACTCGATTAATATGTTAAGAGCATCTATGCCTCTATTTTCTCAGCCTTGGTGCGTTTCTGCTTTACTTTCATCTTCTTCACTTTGCCTTCAGAGGCCGGGGAGGAGGATTCGGCGGTGCTGCCGACCAGCGTCATTTCCTTGACCAAGTGGCCGGCGCCGGCGAACTTGTCCACCACGAACAGCATGTAGCGCACGTCGAGGGTGATGTTGCGCACCCGGTCGGGGTCGTACATGATGTCGGACATCGTGCCCTCCCAGTTGCGGTCGAAGTTGGTGCCAATCAGCTCCCCGCGGCCATTGATGACGGGGGAGCCGCTGTTGCCGCCCGTGGTGTGGTTGGTGGCAATAAAGGCCACGGGCACGGTGCCCTTGTAGGCGTAGGGGCCGAAATCCTTGTTGCGGTAGAGCTCCGCCAGGCGGGCTGGCACCTCAAACTCGGGGTTGGTGGGGTCGGCTTTTTCCATGATGCCGTCGAGGGTGGTATAGAACTCGTAGCGCATACCGTCGGCAGGCTGGTAGCCAGCTACTTGTCCGTAGGCCACGCGCAGGGTGGAGTTGGCATCGGGGTAGAACTTGCGCTGGGGCTGCTGCAGGCGCAGGCCCGCCACGTAGGTGCGCTGGAGCAGCGCAATATTTTCGGCGGCCTTATTATACGTAGGCAGCACCTGCTGGCGGTAGGTGGTGATGATGGCCAAGGCCAGCTGCACGGCCGGATCCTGGCGTAGGGCGTCGGCTTTGCCCTGGGCTACTTCGGCCAGCACGGCCTGGGCCCCGGCCTCCGAAGTCAGACGCGACTTTCCGTAGAGCTGGGCCACGTACCCGGCCCAGCTGGCTGGGGTGGTGTGCTGCTGGCGCAAAGTCTGCACGGTGGGCGGCAGCAGGGCAGAAGGCGTGCCCTCGGCGTAGAGCGGGAGCAGGGCCGCGGCTACTTTCTGGTCGGTGGGGGCGCTGTAGTTGCGGAAGAAGCCGGTAGAGCCCTTCTGGGCTTTCTCCACAGCTGCCGTCAACTCGGTGGTGGGGACTTTCTTGTCGATAAGGTCCAGCAGCGGCAGCAGGGAGTTGGCGTAGCTGAGCAACTCCACGCCCAAGGCTGCCTCGGTTACGTAGTCGCGGGCCAGGGTGTAGTCGCGGCCGGTGGCGTAGTGCTGTTGCAGCTCGGGCAGCAGACCCGCAAAGGCGGCTTTACGCGCGGCGTCGCCCCCTTCGGCCCACTGCTGAAACTGCTGTTCCTGCTGTTGCTTCACGCGCACGGCATCCAGCTTGCGCAGACCCCGGTTTTCACCTATCCATTTCTTCCAGTAGTTGGCCAGGCTGGCGTACTTGGCCGCGTATTGAATGCGTATTTTATCGGAGGCCTGCATATCGGCGGCCAGCACCTTCAGCTTGGCGTCGCGCACCTTTATTTTAGCCGGGTTCGACACGGAGTAGGTTTCATCCACACCCCAGCTGGTGAGGTACTCGTTGGTGCGGCCGGGAAACCCGAACACCAGCGTGAAGTCACCGGGCTGCACGCCGGCCAGGGAAATGGGCAGGTGGTGGCGGGGCTTGAAGGGCTTATTTGCCGGGGAATAGGGTGCCGGCCGGTTGTCGGGCCCGGCGTAGATGCGGAACAAGCTGAAGTCGCCGGTGTGGCGGGGCCAGGCCCAGTTGTCGGTGTCGCCACCGAACTTGCCGATGCTGCTCGGCGGCGCGCCCACCAGCCGCACGTCCTGAAATACTTCCGTAATAAACAGGTAGTACTCGTTACCGTTAAACATGGGCCGCACAAAGCTCTGGTAGTGCGTGCCCTGCACGGCCGCCTGGCCCACGCGCTGCATGTTCTGCTGCACCAGCAGTTCGCGCTGGGCTTCCAGAATGCCGGTGCTAGGCACGCCGGTAAGCACCTGCGCCGTCACGTCTTCCATGCGCACAATGAAAGTGGCCGTGAGGCCGGGGTTGGGCAGTTCCTGCTCCCGCGACATGGCCCAGTAGCCGTTGGTAAGGTAGTCTTTTTCCACCGACGAATGGCTCTGAATCTGGCCGTAGCCGCAGTGGTGGTTGGTGAGCAGCAGCCCTTCGGCGCTGATGATTTCGCCGGTGCAGCCGCCGCCAAACTGCACCACGGCGTCTTTCAGGCTGCCCTGGTTGACGGAGTAAATCTGCTCGGCGGTGAGCGTGAGGCCTTTTTTCTGCATGTCGGCCTCGTTGAGCTGCTTGAGCAGCAGCGGCAGCCACATGCCCTCGTCGGCGCGGGCGTCGGAAAAGGCAGTGAAGAGCGTAAGGGCCAGCAGAGCCAGCCGGGTGCGAATGGGCATTGGGGACGTGAAAAGGGGAATGGGTGGAAAGCAGGCGGTAAAAATACGCAGAGAGCAGCTGGGTAATGATCTTTCCCGCAGTGTTTCGCGGAAAGGGGCGGTGTCTCGCCGGGTGGTTCAACGCAAAGCGCCCGACCACTATTGGTCGGGCGCTTTGCGTTGTCTGTTTTTCGTTTTTGTGATTTGGATGAATATCCTTGAAAACGAAAGATTAGTTTACGAATGGCCAAGCTCGGCCACGGCGGGGCCGTTCTGGGCGTTGGTATTCGAGGCTTTGGGGATGCGGGAAGCGGCCGGAATATCGTCTGCTTCCTCGGCGGCGTGGGTTTGTTCCCACTCCCGGAAGCGGGTGATTTCGCCCTGGAATTTCTCCACAAACCAGCTCAGCAAGGCCAGGTCGTCCAGAAAGCCTACCACCGGGATAAAGTCCGGCACCAAGTCCACGGGGGAGAGGGTGTAGAGCAGCACGCCCAGCGCCGAGACAATCGTGCCTGTCTCAATCTGCCGGTAGTCGCCGCTGATGTAGTTGCGCACGAGGCGCACCACGGTGCGGGCTACGTCGAATAGCTGCCTGAATTTGTTGTTGCCGCTGTCTTTGCTGGCCAGCTTGTTGGCAACTTCATTCAGTACCAGCACGGCCTTGAAGGGACGCCCCAGTAGTTTGCCGGCGCGATTAAGAAATACGCTGAACAGTGCGTTTTTGGAAATAGAAAGGCCTTTTTCAACCAGGGAAGCCATGCGTAAGGAAGTTAGGGATGAGCCCGGTGTACGTTTTAAGCTCGGCTGGTGTTGTGGGGCTAAGCATTCATCTTAGCCGGAAAGTGTCGTAAGCGCAAAAGAAACCGTGCCTCCGTACCTGCGCCCGGCCCTCATTCGAGCCGGACGAGCAACAGCCCTGACTACACTGGCAACTTCCGCTACCCGGCGGTGCCTTCGTTGGGGCCTTGATTGGCCAGCCCTTCCCGGAGAGCGGGAGTAGCTTCCCTGCCTCGGCAAAGCCAGGGTTTTTCGGCGCGAGCATTGAAAATTACGGCTTTCCTGTACTTTCGCTCCATGAGCACTCCACTTTCCCGTCCGGCCAGCAACGAGTACGCGCCGTACTACGAAACCTACGTTCGACTTGTCACCGATCCGCTGCAACAGTTGCGGGATCAGCTCGGTCAGTTGCGCCAGCTAGTACAAACCCTTTCCGACGAACAAGCCCGCTTGCGCTACGCCCCCGGCAAGTGGAGCATCAAGGAAAGTTTGGTCCATATTATGGATACGGAGCGTATTTTTGCCTACCGCGCCCTGCGCATCGCCCGGGGAGACACCACAGCTTTGCCTGGTTTTGAGCAGAACGACTACGTGCCGGCTTCCGCGGCCGATGCCCGTACCCTGGAAAGTATCCTACATGAATACGATACGGTGCGGGCCGCTACGCTGTGCTTGCTGGAGTCGTTGCGCCCGGAAGACTTTGACCGTCTCGGTACTGCCAGCAACAATCCAGTGAGCGTGCGGGCCCTTGCATACATGCTAGCCGGCCACGAAGCGCATCACCTGCAAATATTGCGGGAGCGGTATCTGCCCCTATTGGCTTAAGAGAAGCAACTAGCGCCCCACAACACGGGCGTATTCCCCCACGTTAAAACAGCATACACCTTCCTTTTCATTCCTACCACTATGGCCAAAGCGCAAGACGCCCGAAAAGAGAAAAAGAAAGAGTCGACGAAGACGGAAAAAGAGAAAAAAGCCGCAAAAGACGAGAAAAAAGCCGCCCGCGCCCGCAAGCAGGAATAGCCCCAAGAAGCCTGGGTAATGAAAGATACTCGGGCTGCTTTTTTATAAGCTGTTCTGAGCAAACCAATGCTCATCATCGGGGGCCGCCCTGCACATAAAACGTGAAAGCCCCTGATTTCTATGCTAGCGTCAGGGGCTTTCACGTTTTATGTGCAGAGTAAAGTTGTACCGGCTTGATTGCTTCAACGCTGGCTTGGTGCACTACATGCCCGTATATCACTAGTCGGTTTTCTTCTTCGCCGTTCCACTCACAGCGTATAATACACTTCTTTCTCCTTGTCGTGGTGCTTAATGTAGCCGTGCAGGGTAAGCTTGATGAGGGTGCGGAAGGCCCGGCGCTTCCCGATGTTGAGCAGCTTCATGTACTGGGAGAGCGTGATGCGCGGGTGCTGCCGCAAGTATTCTAGCACGGCTAGTTCCTCTTTGTTCAGTGGTAGCCTTTCCAGGCGGGGAGCTTCGGGCTCCTGGCGTTCCAAGGCTTTTTCGGTGAGCTGGCTAGTTTGCACGCTTTCGTCGCGCACGCGCACGTAGGCCCGCCAGTCGCCCTCCGCCACCTGGGCACGGTGCGGCTTGTGGGAGCTTTCGGGAACCGTTACCACCACCACCACCCGCGCATCTTCCTCAACTTCCCGAAACCGCAGCTGCAAAGGCGGATCGATGTAGTGCGCTGCGGCTTCGCGTAGCTGATACATTTCCTCTTCCGCATCGCGCACACCCACAATGCGGCCATCATCATCAACCCCAACCAACACCCGTCCGCCGTGCGTGTTGGCCAGCGACGCCAGGGTACGGGCAATGCGCGTGGGGTGCGTGGTCCGCTTCTTAAATTCCAGCTGTTCGCCTTCGCCCTGCCGAATCAGTTCCTGCAACTCTGTCATGGCTTGCAGCTACACATTAAGTATGAAGAATGGTACTTGAAGCTGACCCTTACTCGATTCCCGTCTCCTCGGCCGAAATGCGCCACAGTCGGTTGGCCTCAGCCCGGTTGCTGGCCCGCTCGGCGCAGCGGCCCGGCCGGCTGTTTTTAAAGTAACGGCCACTTACGCGGGCCACTTCCGGTGAGCTGGCCAGGTATACCGTAGTGCGGGCACCCCGCTCCGGCGTTACCATGATGGGCTTCGCCAGCCACCAGAGCGCCCGCATCAGTGGGGGCTTTTCTCCGTTTACCAAGTCGGTATTCACCACGCCCGGGTGCAGGCTGTTGGCCGTAATGGCCGTCAGGTCGAGGCGGTGAGCCAACTCATTTGTAAAAAGAATATTGGCCAGCTTGGAGTCGCAGTACGCCGTAATGCCGCTGTAGCGGCCGCGGGCGTTGCGCACTTCCCGGGAGGCTTCAATCTGCCCCAGCCAGTGCGCCTCCGACGCTACGTTGATGATGCGGCCTTGGGGCGCTGCCAGCAGCAGCGGGAGCAGGAGGTTGGTAAGCACAAAGGGCGCCAAATGATTGGTCACCCAGCTCAGCTCGTGGCCTTCGCTGGTGATGGTGTGCGGCCCGCCCATAATGCCGGCATTGTTAATTAACACGTCCAGCTGCGAGTGGCGGCGCGTTACTTCCTCGGCTAGCTCCTGTACCTGCGCCAGCAACGACAAATCAGCCACCAAGATTTCGGCGCTGCCGCCCATTGTGGCTCCGGCCTGTTGCACTTGCGCGAGCAGTGCTTCCAGCTTCAGCTGGTTGCGGCCTACCAAAAGCAGGTGGGCGCCGCGGCGGGCCAGTGCCAGGGCCGTAGCCGTGCCAAGGCCGCCCGTGGCGCCGGTTAGGAGCACGGTCTTGCCACGCATTGAAACTTCTGACGCAGGAACTGCCATACTAGGTACTTGCTCGTGAAAAAAGCCTGGCCAAGGCAGGCCAGGGGCAGGGCGCCCGGGTTTAAACGATAAAACCAGGCCCGGCCGTTGTAGTTTCTACGTCAAACCCGAGAAAACAAAAGTGCCGCCCGGGATGGGCGGCACTTTGGGTAGCACGCAGCAAGGCGCGGTGCTTAGAAAGGCAGGTCGTTGTCGTCGTCCGAGGCAATGGGGGCTGCCGGCTGGGCCCGCAGGTTCGGATTCTGATTGGCGGCTGGCCGGGGAGCAGCTTGCTGGTAGTTGCCTCCGCCCTGAGGAGCAGCGGCTCCACCAGCGGCGGCATCAATTTTCCAGGCTTCCAGGTTCGTGAAGTACAGCATCTGGCCATTCTTGTTGAAGCCGCGGCCACGCAGGTTAAAGGTTACTTTAACCTCGTCGCCCACGCGGTACTGGTCGATGAGGGCCGTTTTATCCTGTACCAGTTGGAATTTGATATGCTCAGGGTACTGGCCATCTACAACCTCCAGCACGAATTCGCGCTTGCGGAATTTCTCGCTCACCTGCTGTTCGTCGAAGATTTCGTGCAGGCGGCCGGTAGCATCGTAAGCCATAAGAAAGAATAGTTTGGGGAAGTGAAAACAGTCAATCAAACCTACGAAAAAAAACGCGCTTAGGCTAGCTGCGTAGGGGAGCCCAACAGCCAGTCGGCTGCCTTTCTTAGCTTTGCGTTTTCTTCTTTCCCCAAGTTTTTTCCTTGCTGATGAACCCACCCATTGCCCTGGCCCTGCACGGAGGAGCCGGTACCATTTCCCCCGCCCTCATGACGCCGGAAAAAGAGCAAGCTTACCAACTCGCCCTGCGTGAGGCCACGGAAATCGGCTACGCCGTGCTGGCGCGGGGCGGCTCGGCCCTTGATGCCGTAGAGCTGGCCGTGCGCAGCCTGGAGGATTGCCCACTTTTTAATGCCGGCCGGGGCGCGGTGTTTACCCACGAAGGGCACCACGAGATGGATGCCGCCCTGATGGATGGCCGGACCCGGGCGGCCGGGGCCGTGGCCGGGGTGCGCACCGTGCAGAACCCCATCCGGGCGGCCCGGCTGGTGATGGAAAAAACCGACCACGTGCTGCTGGCTTATCCCGGGGCCGATGAGCTGGCCCGGGAACATGGCCTGCCTACGCAGCCGGCTGCGTACTTTTTCACCCAGCACCGCTACGACCAGCTTCAGGAAGCTCTGCAGGAAGGGCGCATGCGCCTCGACCACAGCGCAGCCAAAAAGCCCGAAACCGTATTGCCCGCCGTAGATGCACCTCTGGCCGAGCCCGCGGCCTTTGTGGGCGAAGACCCCAAAAAGAAAATGGGGACGGTAGGAGCCGTAGCCCGCGACGCGCACGGCCACCTGGCCGCCGCCACCAGCACCGGGGGCATGACCAACAAGCGCTACTCCCGCATCGGCGACTCGCCCATCATCGGCTCGGGCACCTTTGCCGACGACCGGACCTGCGCCATCAGCTGCACCGGGCACGGGGAATTTTTCCTGCGCGCCGTTGTGGCCCACGACATCAGCTGCCTGATGGAGTACCGGGGCCTGAGTTTGGCCGAGGCCTGCCGCGTGGTGGTGCACGACAAGCTGGCTCCCATGGGCGGGGAAGGGGGACTGGTAGCCGTGGATGCCGCCGGCAATGTGGCTTTGCCCTTCAATTCTGAAGGCATGTACCGCGCCAGCCAGACAGCTACCTCTCCTCTGTACGTGGGTATTTACCGCGACTAGCT
The DNA here is from genome assembly GCF_008271285.1 of Hymenobacter lutimineralis. Classification (NCBI taxonomy): domain Bacteria; kingdom Pseudomonadati; phylum Bacteroidota; class Cytophagia; order Cytophagales; family Hymenobacteraceae; genus Hymenobacter; species Hymenobacter lutimineralis. The sequence continues at coordinate 559,648 of NZ_VTHL01000001.1, forward strand.
ACTCCTTATATATATAGGCACACGAAAACGACCAAAAGCAAGCGGGCTTCCCATTGGGAAGCCCGCTTGCTTGGCTTAAGTTGTGGCCGGGCTGGGAGGTGAGCCCGGGGCCGGAGAAGGGCTGGCTTCGGTGGGCGCCGCCAAGGCGGCGTCGTGGGTGGCGCGGTCTACGTAAAACTGCCGCTGCTGCATGTTGTATACATTGCCTTTGGCCAGCACGTGCATGGTCATGTGCTCTACTGAAAGGGCCGTGCCTTTCTTCGCGGCCGGGGCGTTGTTGTGCTGGATGCTTTTGCCATCCATAATGATAACCAGGTTCGAGCCGATGGTTTCGATGACGTTGCCATCGGTGATGAGGATGCCGGTGTCCTCGCCCAGGCCAATGCCAATCAGCTTGGGGTACAGGCTGACGGCTTCGATCAGGCGCCCGAAACGGCCGCGTTTCACGAAGTGCGTATCGATAACCACATTGTTGAGCAGTCCCAGACCGTGGCCCATTTTCACGGCGCCTTTCAATAGTGCATCGGGCACGCTGCCGCCCCGGATCATCATGTGCGACATGGCCATGGCGCCCGCGCTGGTGCCGGCCATTACGAAGCTGGGCTCCGTCTGGTAGCGGGTGGTGAGCAGGTCGAGGAATTCACTTTCCCCGAACATTTCCTTGAGCCGGGACTGGTTGCCGCCGCTGAACATAATCAGGTCACAGGACCGCAGGCGTTCCAGGTATTCCGGCTGCCGGGCGTCCTCGGGGGTACGAATGTCCATCACGCCCACGTTGTGGCAATTGAGCATGGTAAAGGACGACCGGTAGATTTCGCCCACTTCCTCTGGAATCATGGAGGCCGTGGTCACTACCTCTATGCGCGGGTCGACCTTGCCCGATTCCGTGACGACCCGCTTCAGAATTCCCAACTCAAAAAAGTTGAGGTAGTATTTCTTGCGCACCCGGGCGCTGGAGTAGGTGCCTTTATCTTCGTTGCCGCCGATGGCAATCAGCTTACCGAGGGGTTTTACTGTTTTCAACTGTCGTACTATAATTTTCAGAATCGAGAAAAGAACCGGCGCTCAAGCAAGGTTCGCGCCATCTCAGAGGAGGTTACCGGGGCGGCCCCACCAACTCATCCAGCGTACCCCGCGCTACGGAATGGTAGTTAGGCCGAGCTTGCGCGTATACGGCCTGGGCACGGTGGCGGCCATTGGGTGCTGCAAGTAACGCCTTGTAAAGTGGCACCAGAAACTTACGTCGCCCAACGTGGGTCAGAAATTTTTCCAGGGCTTCGGTCACGCTGGGGGAGTTGCCGGCTAGTGCGTGCGGAAACCAGGCAGCCAGTATTTCGTTGTTGCCGGAGTGCGTAAAGCCGAAGGCCGCATCCAGCTCGGCTAGTTGCACCGAGGAAAGGAGAGCTGGCAGGCCCTGCAGAAAATGCACCCACTCATGACTGCTCCAAGCGGCTGTGCTGAGGTCGGCGGCCGGGGTGCCGGCCAGCCACGCCTGGCGCGCGGCCTCCACGGCTTCAAAGCGGGTGGAGTGTACCGGGGGTGCGCCCGCCGGAATACCCGGCTTGTTTAACCAAGCCTGCAGGTTTAGTTTCTCTTCCAGCCCCGGCTCCGCGTCCAACAGCTCATGTCGCAGGTAAGCCACAAACGACTCCGTATCCATGGCTTGAAAGCTGTGGCGCGTGAAGTACTCCTTAATAAAGGTGTCGAGGCGGGAGCGGCCTACTAGGGAGTGTGGACAGTGGTCGTAGCTTAGCGGCATGCTACGCCGCCATGAATTAAGCGAACGGGAATGGAAATTGGTCGAACCGCACACTTTGGGTCGTCCGGGTACGGGTGGGGGCAC